>JBEKKR010000025.1:0-44886 GCA_050010635.1 Candidatus Limnocylindrales bacterium | reverse complement strand
CGAGCTGGCCGGCGTGCCGGCCTTCGGCTTCGGCGTCCGCTGCTCACCCGTCTGGCCGATCGCTTCGCGACGCGGCTGGCAGGCTCGATAGCGGATGAGGTCGAAGCCCGCCTGATGCGGGACCGGTTCATGTAGCCGGCGGCCGAAGCCCGAAGAACTGGAGTTCGGGATCCGGGTGGCCGGTCTGGTTTGGTACAATACTCCCTGACATCGGATTATCCGTGATCTGGGAGTGCATTCGTGGTCTTGAACCAGGTTCAGCTGCGCACGCTTCGGGCATTCCTGCGCGCCGTCGCCCTGGCCGAGCCGCTCCAGAGTGAGCTCGCCGCAAGCCACGGCATTTCGCTGGGGGACCTGTACGCGGTTCGCGTGCTGGCCCGCCTGGGCGAGGTGCCGGTGAGCCGGTACGGCGCCGAGCTCGGCGTGGCCCGCTCGACGATCACGAATCTCGTCGATCGTCTCGAGCGCGCGGGGCTTGTCGTTCGCGTCGCGAGCCCGAACGATCGGCGCGTCACGCTGGTCCGGCTGACCGACACGGGCCGCGATGCGATGGAAGCGCGGGCTCGGTTCCCGGAGAGCGACGTCGCTCGCCGGCTGTTTGCGCTCGAACAAGCCGACCAGGCGGCCCTGGCGGAACTCCTCGAGCGGATGCTTGCGCTCAGACCGGAGCCGGACGGCGCCGACTCCTCCGACGAGCCCGAGCGCGTGCTCGCCGCCGCCGGGCATGAGGCCGGACGATGACGGGAACCGTGAAGCAGCGCCGGCTGGCCCACATCGACTACCGCTGGATCGCGCTCTCCAACACGACTCTCGGCATCCTCATGGCCGGGCTCAACGGCAGCGTTCTGCTGATCTCGCTGCCGGCGATCTTCCGTGGCATCGGCGTCGACCCGCTGGCGCCCGGCGAATCTGATTACATGCTCTGGATGCTCGTGGGCTACACCCTCGTTACGGCGACGCTGCTCGTGACGGCCGGTCGAATCTCAGATATGTACGGGCGCGTCCGCCTGTACAACGCCGGCTTCGCCATCTTCACCCTGGGTTCGATCCTGTGCTTCTTCGTGCAGGGCCAGGGCAACGGCGCGGCGCTTCAGATCATCTTCTTCCGTGCCATCCAGGCGGTCGGCGGCGCCTTCCTGATGGCGAACTCTGCCGCCATCCTGACCGACGCCTTCCCGCCGGAGCAACGCGGCCTCGCCATGGGCGTGAACCAGATCGGCATCCTGACCGGCATGTTCTCCGGGCTGCTCATCGGCGGCGTCCTGGCCGCCATCGATTGGCGGGCCGTCTTTCTGGTCAGCGTCCCGTTCGGGATCATCGGGACCGTGTGGGCGTACCTGGTGCTTCACGAGACGGCAACGATCCGACAGCATCAGCGCCTCGACATTCCCGGCAACGTCCTGTTCGCCGTTGGGCTCGTCCTCGTGCTCGTCGGCTTCACCTATGCGATCCAGCCGTACGGCAGCTCCAGCATGGGCTGGGGGAATCCATCGGTTATCGCCGAGCTCGCCGGGGGCACGCTGCTGCTCGTCCTCTTCGTCGTCGTCGAGGGTCGCGTCGCCGACCCGATGTTCCGGCTCGAGCTCTTCCGGATCCGAATGTTCACCGCAGGCAACGTCGCCGGCTTCCTCTCCTCCCTGGCGCGAGGTGGACTCCAGTTCATTCTCATCGTGTGGCTGCAGGGCATCTGGCTGCCGCTCCACGGGGTCGCTTTCGAGGATGCGCCGCTGTGGGCCGCCATCTGCATGCTGCCGATGACCGCGGGCTTCCTGATCGCAGGACCGCTGTGCGGCCACCTTTCCGACCGATTCGGGGCGCGCTACTTCTCGACGGGCGGCATGCTCCTGTCGGCGGCCGCGTTCGTGGTCTTCCTGGCCGTGCCGGCCGATTTCGACTACGTGCCCTTTGGGCTGCTGCTCCTGGCACTCGGCATCGGGCAGGGGAGTTTCGCGGCGCCGAACACCGCCTCGATCATGAACGCGGTGCCGCCCGAGCATCGCGGTGTGTCGTCCGGGATGCGGGCAACCTTCCAGAACGTTGCCCAGAGTCTCAGCATGACGCTGATCTTCACCCTCGTCATCGCGGGCCTCTCGGCGCGCCTTCCAGGCGTGATGTACGGCCACCTGACGGCGGCCGGAGTGCCCGGCCAGCTTGCGTCGAGCCTGTCCGGTATCCCGCCGAGCGCCGCGCTGTTCGCGGCGTTCCTCGGCTACAACCCGATGGCTACGCTCGTCCCGCCCAACGTCCTGGCAACTCTGTCGAACTCGACGCAGGCGACGATCCTGGGCAAGTCCTTCTTCCCGCAACTCCTGTCCGGGCCCTTCATGGACGGGCTACGAGTTGCATTCGTCGTCTGCGTGGCGCTCTCGCTTGCCGCTGCGGCCGCCTCCTGGATGCGGGGCCGGCGCTACATCCACGACCTCGAGGTGGCGTCGGCGCGGGCAGGTTCCCAGGGAGAGCCCGTGTCGGCGATCGAAGGCTCCGCCCTGACCGCGGGCAAGTAGGGGCAAAGAGGGCGCCGGGTCGCCGCCCAGCTGGCCCGATCAGGCGCGGGCGGCTCGCAGGATCGCGGCGAGGGAGCGGTCCACATCCTCCTCGGTCGTGGACCAGTTGACGATCGAGATCCGCATCGCCGCCATGCCGTGCCAGGTGGTGCCGGAGAGCCAGCAGGTCCCGTCGTCCTGGACGCGGCGGATCACGTCACGGGTGTGTTCGTCGGTGTCCATGCCGGCGGCGCCGGTGAATCGCACGAGGACCTGATCGAGCACGACGTCGTTGAGGACCTCGACGCCACCGCCCGCGGTACGAAGTCCCTCGGCCATCCGTCCGGCCAGGGCGCAGCACCTATCGATGAGATCGGCGACGCCCGATCTGCCCAGCGATCGGAGGGCCGCGTAGGTGGCGAAGCCGCGGGCGCGGCGGGAGAACTCGGGGACCCAGCGGAAGTTGTCACGTTCGGCCGTCCCGTACACGAGGTAGGCGGCGCTCTGCGGCGAAAGGGCCGCGGCATGGGCCGCCGGGTCGCGCACGAATGCGTAGCCGCAGTCGTAGGGAACGTTCAGCCATTTGTGGCCGTCGCTGGCCCAGGAGTCGGCGCCTTCGTGGCCGGTGATCATGTGGCGCAGCTTCGGGCTGGCCGCCGCCCACAATCCAAAGGCTCCGTCGATGTGGATCCACGCGTTGGGGCATCGAGATCGAACGAGCTCGATCGCCGCCGCCATTGGATCGAAGGCTCCGGTGTTCACGTTGCCGGCCTGCAGGCAGACGATCCCCGGGTGATCGCCTTCGGGCAGATTGCGGGCGAGGCTGTCGAGTCGCATCCGCCCCTGGTCGTCCGACTCAACCGTGATGACCCGGGCGCGTCCGAGACCCAGGAACTGGAGAGCGGTGTGGATCGTGGCGTGCGCCTCCGCCCCGACGATGACGTCGATCTCGGGCGCACCGAACAGGCCCCGTTCCTCGACGTCCCAACCGGATCTCTCGAGAACCGCGTGCCGGGCCGCTGCCAGGCAGGTGAAGTGGGCCATCTGGCAGCCGGTCGTCAACCCGAAGCTCGTTCCCTTCGGCAATCCGAGAAGGTCGATCAGCCACGATCCCACGACCTCCTCGGCCACGGAGGCGGCGGGTCCGCACGCGAACAGGCCGGTGTTCTGATCCCAGGCCGAGGTCAGCCAGTCCGCGGCGAGGGCGGCGGGCAACGATCCGCCGATCACGAATCCGAAGTAGCGCGGGCCTGCACTGGCAATCAATCCGGGACCGGCCGCAGCGGCCAGATCCTCGATGACGCGCAGCGCACCGACGCCGTCCTCAGGCAGAGGCCCGCCGAGGCCGGCCAGAAGCCTGTCTCGCCCGGCGGTCGCCGCCACAGGGCGGTCCTCGAGCGAGCCGAGGTACTCGAGGGCCAGCTCTGCCGTCCGGTGCATCAGGATCTCGTCGGTCGCCCTGTTCCTAGGCCCGGTGATTCGCGTCGCCATTTGAGGTCCTCCGGTTGTCGCGGAGCGCCGGCGATCGAGGCCGGTGCCGTTGGCGCATCGTTCCACTCCTCGGCCTGACTGCGGACTACGTGTCAACAGCCGGAACTTGCCGAAGGGCGTAGACGCGACCCTGCTTGAGCTCCAGGTCCTCGAGCTCGGTCGTCGTGCGGACGTCGTATGAGGCCAGCTCGATCAAGTGGTCGGTCGGTAGGTAGCGGCGGCCCGGGTCGCCGACGAGGACGTCGATGCCGTGTTCCCTCGCCCGGAGCAGCCACGGCAGGACGCGCCCGGCAAGGCCGGAGTCGTACCAGCAGTCGCCGGCGAGAATGACGTCCGCGTCGGGCGGATCCTCGTCCAGCACGTCCCGTCGCACGACGGTCACCCTCCGGCCGTTGGCCCGGGCGTTGAGCTCGATCGCCGCCCCGGCGTAGAGGTCGATGTCGGCGCCGGTCGCCTCGGCCGCGCCCGCGTTCAGCGCAGCGATGGCGCACAGCCCGGACCCGCACGCGAGGTCGAATACCCTCCGACCCGTCACGGCCTCGGGGTGATCGCGCAGGTATCGGCCGAGAGCGAGCCCGCCGGCCCACGCGAACGCCCAGTAGGGGAGTGGCGGGTCCACCTCGCCGGTCTCGGCCTCGACCGCGTGCCACAGCGGCAGCACCTGGTCGGCCAGGTGGAGGCGTATCTCCTCTAGACCCGGCACCGGGCGGACGTGGGTGTGGCGCAGGACGAAGGCACGGGGTGAGGCTGCCATACCGCTACTCTACCGGGCGGCGGCGCGGCCCCCGCCGTCCTATCAGACCGGCGCCGGACGATGAGAGTGGGACGGTGGATGCTGGATTCGTGAGTAGACGGCCGCGCTGATCAGCAGCAGGAAGCCAAGAGCGACGAACGACAGGACCCGGTACGAGACATCGAGCTGCGCGAGATCGACGAGGAAGACCTTCACGGTTGCGAGACTGAGCAGCCCGAGGCCGAACAGGCGGATCGGCGGTCTGTGAGCGACGAGGCCTGCCGCAAAGCCGGCCGCGCCGAGGATCGACCACAGGACGCTGAGGCCGACCTGGGCGCCCTTCTGGAGCTCCTCGAGCGGCCGCGTTCCGACCTGCAGCCGGAACTGGTCGACGACGGCAATCGAGAGCATATAGACCGCCGCGATACCCGCCGCGGCGAGCACGAGTCGAGCCAGCTGATCGCGTCGATGCAGCAGCGCTCCTGCCCCGAGCGCGATGGCCAGGGCGCCGAGCGCGACCGTGGCATCGGTCAGGAGGGTCCAGCCGAGCACGGTCGTGGTCTCGCTGACGACGAGCCGGTCGGGCGGCGCGACGACCGTGAGCGCCACGACGGCGCCCAACGATGCGAGAGCCAGCGATGCCCCACCCAGTATCACGCGTGCGGCCGGAACGATCCTCAGGTAGAGGAATCCTGCGAGCGCCAGCGCGGACCAGCCCGCGACCGCATACCCCGGCCGGACTTCGAACGGCAGCAGCCAGGCGATCGGTACGGCCGCCGCGATCGCGGCCAGCACCCTGGGCGCTACCCCGCGCCAGATCCAGCCGGAGACCAGAACCGTCGCGGCGAGGATCGCGAGCACGAATGTGCGCTCATCGAGGAACGGAGTCCCGGTGAGCGGCAGGTTGCCGGCGACGTGGCGCCCGAAGGACTCGACGTCGGCGAGCCAGAGCGACCGGGCCACGAGCAAGAGCAGCGCCAGGACAGCCGCCGCGTATGGCAGACGCTCGGAGGCCCCCTCGACTACCGGGTCACTGAGGCCCGGCTCCAGGTCGACCCGTGCGATCCTGCGAACAACCAGGATCGATGCGAGGACGAGGATGGCCCACGGCACGGCTACCAGCGACACATCGACCTCGAAGGTCACCGTGAAAGCCAGAAGAGCGGCGCCGATCCCGGTGACCGCGAGCCTGAGCCAGCGAGCCCCCATCAGCAGACCCACGGCTGCCAGGCCGGCGAGAGCAGCGGCGAGCGAAAGGCCCTCCGACCCGGCGTAGGGTGTATTCGACAGGGCAATCTCTCCGACCCGGATGCGTTCGACGAGCTGATCGATCGGGAAGTCGAGCGTGACCAGGTGGCCCAGCACGGCGAGTCCGGTGAGGGCGCCGACGGCCCGGACCGCCGGGCGCACGATCGCCGTCAGGACCGATGATCTGAACGCCGGGCCGACGAACCGCTCGATGATGAGCGCCTCTGCCGCGAACGCCGCGGTTGCCAGGGCCGCCCACGCTGCCACCAGCGCCGGCCCGGACAGTTCGAACGGGAAGACGTAGAGGGCGATGAGCCCGGCCAGGGCCGTCAGGCCGACGCGTGCCGAAGCGAACGGGACGAGCAGCCCGGTCGTGAGGATCGCCACGAGGAGAATCGCGAAGGCGAGGCCCGGCAGTCCGACGAACGGAATGTCGCTTCGCCCGGTCATGATGAATCCCGCCGGGTACTCGTACGAGGCCAGGTGGGCGATGGCGCCGCAGCCGGAGCCGAGGGCGACCGCCGCGAAGGACGGCCGCGCCACGCTGCTCAGCCACGAGACGACTTCGGCGAGGGGCTCACCGATGAACCTGGGCAGGCCGAGCGCCGGAACGCGGTTCTCGTGGAAGTTGGGCTCGATCCGCGTCCGGACGACCCGGGCGTAGACGACCAGGCCCGCGACCGCGAGGGCCGCCCAACCCGCGACGAGAGCCGGCCCGGACAGTTCGAACGGGAAGACATAGATCGCCGTGAGACCGGCCACGACGGCGAGCCCGGCGCGGACCCAGGCAATAGGAACGATCACAGCCGCGACCGCAAGCGCCGCGAACATGAATGCGAAGGTCATCCCTTCCGGACCGAAGAACGGAATGGAATCAGGCAGGCGAACGGCCTGAGCGGGGGAGAATGCCGTGACGAGATCGGATGGCGGGTACTCGATCGCGACGAGATGCCCAAGGGCCAGGGCGGCGAGGACGACGGAGAGGCCGGCGCTGTACGGATGGCGGCGGATGACCGCCACCCACGTCAGCGCCACGGCCTCGGCGGCCCAGGCGATGGGCACGGGCGGGCCACCAAACTGGATCGGAATCGCCATGGTCAGCGACGCAACGCCCGTCGCTCCGACGATCAGGCCGAACGGGTGGCGGTCGCCGTTCCGGATGAAGTAGACCAGCGCCAGGGCGACATATGCCACGGCCTGGACCGCCAGGAACGACCCGCGCCACTCCACGTACGTGCCGCTCAGGACCGTGAAGCCCGCCCAAAGCGTGACGGCCGCGTCGGCCAGGAGGAGAGTGACGGTGGAGGTCCGCAGGCGGTCCGTCGCGTGGCGGATCTCCTCGCCGCCCGCGGCAACGAGGTTGACGAGCCAGAAGCCGGCGACCGCGATCAGCCCCTCTTCCACTCGCGGCCCGCCGGTGATGTAGACGGCGAATTGCGGAGCGGCCAGGGCGAATGCGAGCGGAGGCAGCCACGGCCACGTCCGGAAGAGCGCCACGCCGGTCGTGCCGACGAGGGCCGCGGCGATGAACAGGAGAGTGGCGAGGTTCGGGCTCGCGCCGAGGACCGGCGGCGAGGCCAGGACGGCGACGAGGCTGAAGGCGGCGACGATCTCCGAGTCGTGGCGAACGGCCGTGGCCGCCGCAAAGACTGCGGCAACGAATATCCCGAGGAGGGCCAACTCGACCGGGATCAGGCCGAACATGCGCGGGGTCGCGGCGAAAAGAGCGAGCGAAATGGTCGCCAGCCCGACCGCGACGAGAACGTGCCCGACGATTCCGTGCAGGCGCGAGAAGGCGAGCTCGCCGAGGACGAGCAGGCCGGCGCCGACCGCGAGCCCGGTGGCGACACGCAGCTCTGGCGAGATCCAGCCGCGGCTGAAGGCCAGGCTCAGGAAGAAGGCAGCACCCAGGAGCAGGGCAACCCCGCCGACTATGGCGAGCATCCGGCCCTCGAACCACTCCTCGAGGGCCGTGCGCGACCAGCTTTCGCCTGGCGCGGGCGGTGTCAAACCGAGCCTGAGAAGGAGCTGCTCGAAAGGCCCGTGCTCCGGCTGCGCGGGCACTTGTTTCGGCGAGACCCTCTCCGGGCGAGTCTCCGCGGACGGTGTCGATGCGGGCCTTGGCCGGGGCCGAGCGCCCACGGTCAAGGGCGCCGGCACCGCAAGAGATGCTCGGAACGCGGCTGCCGGACGAGCTGCTTCGGTGCCCTCGCGAGCGGGGATGGCGACCAGGACCTCGCCCCTCACCCAGCCTCGCCAGCCGGCTTCTGTGATCACCAGGGCCCAGCCGCCCGACCACGACTGGACGGCGACGCGCAGGTTCTCGGGGAGGGCGCCGAATGGAGGCTGCGGGGAGTTAGGCAACGGCCAGACGTCCAGGCCGCCGCGAGGGATGCGGTGCGTGGGAGTCCAGCGGCCCGGCGCGGGGGTAGCCGCGACCACGGGTACGGGCGCGACCTCATGCGAGGCCGTCTCCGGCCGAGCGGCCTCGGGCGCCGCCGCGGCGGCGCCCGAGGACTGCGCGAGCACGTTGGCGAGGGTGGCCTGGACCTTCGTGAGGCTCTCCCTGAGATCGCGGATCTCCTCCGCACCGTCTTTCCAGCGACGGTCCAGGTCGTCGATCCGTGACCAGAGGACGAACGCGATCACTACGATCAAGCACAGCAGCGCGAGTTCCATGTCGGAGACCTCCCCCAAACCGAACCCCCTGCGGCTCGGTTTCGCCAGTGGCTCGGCGCGGTCGAGGCGGCCATTGCATTGGGCCGCGCGTCCTAGCTCACCGCATGTCGATTGGTCTAGTCCGCGGCCGGCCCGACGTCAAGCGATTCGGGGACACCGAGGACGTCCGGTGGCCGACACACCGCCATCTGACATCACCGAAGGGTGACCAGGGCCCTGACCACATCGTCTTCCGACCCCACGAATCCATAGAGCAGCTCACCAGTCGGGTAGTACCAGACGGGCCATGCCCCGCTTACCACGTACGTCATCTGGTGACCGCCGAGCGAGGTGTGAGACACGGTTCCGCCCGAGGGGAGCGCCTCGAGCATCGCCGACAGCAGCTGGTCTGCCGGCACCCCTCGGAGTCGCTCGACCCCTACCATCAGCAACTGGTGGCTGGCCGTGGCCGTCGCGCTCGCCAGATCCGCCGGGTGCTTCCCGAAGCGGCTCAGGAGCGGGTCCCCGTCGGTTAGGCCCATTTGCTCGCCGGAGATCGACGATTTCGTCAGCGCAACGCCGCCGATGCTATCCGGCAGCAACGCCTCGAGTTCAGGATCCGAGTGAGTCGCCGGGGTCGGCAAGATCGGCGGGACCGAAGCGAACTTGTCGTAAGGGGTTGGTGAAGGTTTGGGCGTGGCTCCTGGAGCGAGGCTCTCGACGGGATTTTCGAGCACTTCGAAGGTGGCCATCATGGCTTCGGCCTCGGCCAGCCGGTCTATCCCGACCGGATAGCTGAACACCACGTTCACCGCGTCGAATTCACCCAGGGCCAGGTAACTGACGCAGTTCCGTGCCGACGGCGAGCCGTTGCCCCAGTCGAGCGTCTGGGTCCAGCGGAAGCGCCCGCCTTTGGTGGCAACGCCCATCGGCACCCAGTCGCCGATCGGCTCACCCGTCACGCCTGGAAGTGAGGCTAGGGCAGTGCCGTCCTGTAGCGGGCCCGGCGTGAGCCGTGTGGAATTCGCGGTCGGTTGTCATCGAGCGGTCCTTGTGAAGGTACCGGTCGCCGGGTCATAGACCTCGGCTGATCCGTCCCTCCAGCTGCCTCCGGCGATCAGTACTCGGCCATCGGAGAGCAGCGTTGCGGTGTGGCGGAAGCGGTCGGTAGTCGTCGATCCCGTTGGGCCGAAGGTTCCGGTCTTCGGGTCATACAGCTCGGCTGACGATCCAACTTCGGGACCGTTGAGATCACCGGAGTTGGAGCCTCCGGTAATGAGAACACGACCGTCGGAGAGCAGATTGGCCGTGTGGCCGAAGCGCCCGGCAGCCATCGAGCCTGTTGGGCTGAACGTGCCGGTCCTAGGGTCATAGAGTTCGGCCGAAGCAAGAACCGGCTGACCACCGCTGGGCCAGGGGCCTACGGGGACACCATAGCCTCCGGCCATCAGGACGCGGCCGTCGGCGAGCAGCGTGGCGGTGTGGGAGTATCGGGCTGTAATCGGGGAGCCGGTCGCGGTGAAGGTCCCGGCCTTCGGGTCGTAGAGTTCGGCGGAGGCGCTGGCCTCGTAGCCCTCGCCGCCGACGATCAGGACGCGGCCGTCGGAGAGCAGGGTGGCGGTGTGGTCGTCGCGACCGGTCGTCATCGAGCCGGTCTTGGTGAACGTGCCGGTCGCCGGGTCGTACAGCTCGGCCGAGGCGACCAGGTCGCCTCCATAGCCGGAGGCTCCGGCGATCAGGACACGACCGTCGGAGAGAAGCGTGGCCGTGTGAGCGACTCGAGGGACGGTCATAGAGCCGGTCGGGAGGAACCAGGATGAGCCGGTCGGGGCGACTGTGGGCGTCGGCCATGTGAACGTTGGCTGCGCGCGTTGGAGTTCGGGGCCTGACACGTTCGCAATGGCCCAGGCGAAGATGCCAACGCTCGCAACGGATGCAAGAGCCAGCAGCCTGGCCCTGAGAAGGCCCGGTTTTGTCGCGCTCATTGCCGCCTGCAGGGCTTTGACCGCGCCTGCGACGGCCAGCCAGCCGACTATCCCCAGGAGAAGCGGAAGGCCAATGTCGTGGCGAGTCCAGTAGCCGGCGTCCATCTTCGCCACCAGGAGCGCGGCTGTCGCGTAGGAGAGGCGGAACCATTTCGCCGGGACGATCGCTCCGAACACCCCTAGGAGGCTGCCGTAGGCGAGCTCGGCCGCGCGGATCCTTTCGGCGGAGGGCTCGATGTAGGGAGCGTCGGTGAAGATGAACGGGCCGGGCCAGAGCAGGAAGGGGAGGGCGACGGCCAGCACGAAGCTGCCGCCGAACCCGCAAACCGCGAGCGTGGTGTTCACGGCGAGCGCCCGGGCGTGAACCTGACCTCTCGCTGCACGGATCAACAGGAACGCGACGTAGCCGAGCAGACCCGCCAATAGGAGTTCCATGTCCGTGGCCTCCCCACCCGGAGGTGCTGCCGCTCGGTCCCTCTAGACGGCGTTGTTGCGTCGTCCCAGGGAAGGCAAGCGGCAGCACCCGAGTGCCTGTCAGGGATCAGTGGGCGCGGAGCGCCTTCACGATGGTTTGGGCCAGCAAATCGCGCCCGGCCGGCGACGGGTGGCTGTCACAGACAACAGGAGAGGAGGAGACGACGATGCGGAGCCCGGCCGCGCATGTATCCCCGTTGTAGGCGGCGGAGGCGGCGGCAAAGGCGCCGAACCCGTCGGCAACGATCCCGCCCCAGGCCAGGGTACGAGCGGCCACGACCTGGTTCACCTGCGAGATTGCCCATGTCAAGGCCTGGTTGCCGTAGTCGGTCGAGTACACCGTCAGCGCGACGAGCTTGTGCTTGTAGCCGTCCGCGTGGCGGATGTGCCTGTAGATGGTGTCCAGGTTGGTCGAAAGCGTCGCCACCATGCCGGGCATGCCGGTCATGATGCAGGGGACGTTGGCCTCGCCGCCGCACGAGTTCACCAGCACCTGGAGGTCGTTGGCGCCGATGTCGATGCTGACCACCTGTGTCTTGGGGTGAGATCGGAGGAACCTATCGGCGAAGGCGAGTTGCGCGGTGCCGTAGGACGTGTGGAGGGGGTAGTAGGCTCGCCAGAGCCCGCAGTTGTTGTCGCTGCCCGCGAGATTGATGAAGTGGCTGCTGGTCTCGCCCGGGCAGCCGGCGTTCGTGAGGTGATCCCTGAGGGCCTCAGCGACCTTGTCCGGGTATCCGACGAAGTTGGCCGCGCTGGTCGGACCGGCCAGCGGGCTGAAGCCGAAGGCGATCGAGTCGCCCAGGGCCAGGTACTCGGCAGGCCTGTTCGAGGCGGCCACGGCAGCAGGGTTGGCTAAAGCGGTAACGGCAACCCCCCCAACCAAACATAGGGTTGCCAGGATCGAGACGACGCGTCGCATCAGCGACCTCCCCGGGACGCAACTGCGGGTCGGTCTCGCCAGTGGCTCGGCGCGGTCCCGGCGGCCTCGGGTGCGGGCCGCGTGTCTAAGCCCCCCGCATACGATTGGTTTACTCGGGAAAGGGACCGCCGTATAGCTGGTTCCGGACAGCTGCGGCGTCGCGTGGGCGACGGTCGGCGGCTTGGAGCCGGCGCTACGATTCGCCTGCGCCCCGGCTGTGATTCGCACTGAGCAAGACCCCGAATGTCGATCAAGACCTGCCGCCTGGAACTCCGGATCGTCGAGGTCTAGCCGTGAGCGCATCCCGGGAGCTGACCGGCCCGCCACTCGATCCGGCCATCGCGCGTCGGGCGGGAGGGACACTCGCCGAGCTCGCGGACGCGGCGATCGCCCGTCACCCGGAACGCGCCGCGCTCATTGCCGACAGGCCGGACCGGGCCGGCGAGACGTGGACCTACGCGGAGCTGGGCCGGAATGCGGATCTCGTTGCGCGCCGGCTCGCGGCGGCCGGGCTGAGGGTCGGCGACCGGCTCCTCGTCTGGGCGCCCAATGGGCCGTGGGTCGTCGCCGTCTACCTCGCGGCTTGGCGGATCGGCGCCGCGATCGTGCCGCTGGACGTGCGGATGACTTCCCAGGTCGCCTCGCGCATCGCGGGATCGGCGGGTGCCCGCCTGGCTTTGTACGACCCGTCGATCGCCGGCGGCGATTCCGGCGTCCGGCCGGCTCTGGCTCTCGATGCGTCTCTCCCGGAAGGGGCGGCGGCCCTGCCTCCGGCCCCCCGCGGAGATACCCCTGATGCGGTCGCCGAGATCCTCTTCACCTCGGGCACGACGAGCGAGCCGAAGGGTGTGATCCTCACTCACCGGGCGATGGTCCACGCCGCGGCCGCGACGACCCAGCTCGTCGGCCTCGGCAGCGAGCGCGGGCTTGCTCTCATACCGCTCAGCCACATCTACGGCCAGATCGGCCCGCTGCTTTCCGGCTGGCTGTCCAGCTCGACGCTCGTCTTCCCGTCGGCCATTGCGCCGAGCGCACTAACAGCCGCTATGGCCCGCCATCGGCCCACGGCGCTGACGGTCGTGCCCGCCTTCGCCGATCTGCTGGCCGAGCGGATCCGCTCGGAGGTCCGGCGTACCGGCGCGGCGCGGAAGTTCGAGCGAGGTCGCCGGATCGGCCGCCGGCTGCCGTTCGCACTCCGGCGGCGCCTCTTTCGGGCGGTACTCAGGCCGCTCGGCGGGTCGCTGAGACTCGTCACGTCGGGCGGAGCCCGGCTCGATCCCACCACGGCGAGCTTCTTCGAGGATCTGGGCGTCGTCGTCATGGAGGGCTACGGGGCGACGGAGATGTCGCCGATCTCGGGGTTCTCGCGGCGCCACCGTCCTCATGGGACGGCCGGCCGGCCGGCTGCCGGGGCGTCGATCCGGATAGCGCCGGACGGCGAGCTCCTCGCCCACGGACCGAACATGGCCGCGGGCTACTGGGCCCGGCCCGACCTTGATGCCGAGGTGTTCGCCGGCGGATGGGCGCACACCGGCGACGCGGCGCAGATCGACGACGACGGCAACCTGGTCATCCTCGGCCGGACTCGCGAGCGGATAACGCTGGCGTCCGGGCTCAAGGTCTACCCGGAGGACGTCGAGGCCGCGTTTCACGATGAGGGGGCCGTGCGGGCCGTCTGTGCGCTCGAGCTGGACGGGGCGATCGTCGTTGCAGCCGTGCCGGCGGCCGGCGCGGACGATGCGGACCTGGAGGCGGCTCGGCGCGCCGCGAGCCTTCGCCTGGCACCGCATCAGCGGCCCGGCCGGATCGTGCGCTACCCGGACGACGATCTGCCGCGGACGCACACACTCAAGGTCCGGCGGGAGGCCGTGGCGGAGCGCCTCGGGGTGCTGGCGCCCGAGCGGGGTCGCAAACAGGTCCGGCCGGCCACCGCGACCGGAGACTCCGGCGGCTGGGGCGACACGGTCCCAGACCGGCTCGCCCTCCTTGTTGAGAGGATCCTCTTCGATCGCGGAATCGCCGTCGAGGTGACTCCCGACAGCCGGCCGGCCGAGCTCGGGCTCGACTCCCTCGGAGCGGTCGAGCTCGCCCTCCGAGCCGAGGAGGAGCTCGGCATCGTGATCGATGAGGCCGGCCTCGCGGGGGGCGCTCCGATCCGGGACCTCGGCCTCGAGGAGACCTCGCCGGCCAGCCCGTGGGCCGTCGCCCGCTGGCCGTTTGCGGGCCCCGTCATCGCGGTCCGAGAGCTCCTGCAGCGGGTGCTGCTCGGGCCCCTGGTCGGGGCCTGGACGGGCGGCCCGCGGGTCGCCGGCGCCGAGCATGCCGCCGCGCTCCGCGAGCCGGTCATCGTCTGCGCCAACCATTCCAGCCACTTCGACATCCCGCTCCTGCAGCGGGCACTGCCGGGTCGGATGCGGCGACGGCTCGCCGTCGCCGCCGCGGCGGACTACTTCTTCGACGATCGCCTGCGTCGCTTCCTCGTCCTTGCCGGGGCGGCTGCCTTCCCCTTCGATCGGAACGAACGCCCCCGGGAGTCGATCGAACGTGTCGAGGACCGGCTGAGACGGGGCTGGAACGTGGCCCTCTTCCCGGAGGGGACGCGCAGCCGGACCGGGAATATGGGCCCGTTCCGGCCCGGCATCGGCGTCATCGCGACCCAGCTCGGGGCGATCGTTCTTCCGGCCTATCTGCAAGGAGCCCACGACGTTCTGCCCCCCGGAGGCCGCTGGCCGCGGCGCGGCCGGGTCACGGTCCGTTTCGGCGCGGCACTCCGCCCGGAGCCCGGCGAGGATCCTTGGGTCTTCACGGCGAGGCTCGAGGCGGCGATCGGGGCAATGGCCCCCGGATCCCGATGATCGGGCGGCCGGCGGTCCCCATCGCCACTTCCTCCGGGTGGGACAATGAGACCGCTCGGGCGGCCGCTGCGCGGGGCCCCCGCCAGCGAGTGGAGGGGGGGTCGGCCACTTGAACGGCCTCGAAGGGCTCACTCAAGACCCGCTCCGTTTCTACACCGTCGCGACGGCGGTGGCGGTGGTCGGTGTGTCGGCCATGCTGGCGCTGGTCCGCCTGCCGGGGGTCTGGGTGCCGATCCGGACCTGGCTGGTCATGCTGCCGATAGTGCTCGGCGCCCTGTGGATCGGCCAGGCTGCCTGGGTGATCCTGGTCACGGTGATCTCCCTGGTGGCCTTCACCGAGTTCGCCAGGGTTACGGGCCTGCGCGAGCGCCCGCTCTTCCTCGCGGTCGTGTACGTCGCGATCGTGGCGGAGAACCTCTGGGCGTTCCTCGGGACATACAACTTCTTCATGGCCACGCCGATGTGGGCGATCCTGGCCCTGACCCTGGTCCCCATCGCCATCAACCGGACCGAGCGGATGCTCGAGTTCATCACTCTCTCGGTCGCGGGCGTCATCTTCTTCGGCTACTTCCTGGCTCATCTGAGCTACCTGCAGCGCTCGCCGATCGGCCTGGGCTACCTGCTGTACGTGGTCCTGGGCACGCAGCTCAACGACGCCTTCGGCTTCATCTACGGCAAGCTCTTCGGGCGGCACCGCTGGACGCCGATCAGCCCCAACAAGACGATCGAGGGCTCGGTCATGGCGGCCGCGACGACGACCGCCCTGGCCTTCGCCCAGTGGCAGATAGCCATGCCGAACGTGCCGGCCTGGGGCGTGCTCGCGGCCGGGATCATCGTCGGGATCGGCGGCCAGGTCGGCGACCTGACCATGGCCAACGTGAAGCGCAGCGCCGGGGTCAAGGACTTCGGCACGCTCCTGCCGGGGCACGGCGGTATGACCGACCGGGTCAACTCGCTCATGGTGACCGCCCCCGCGTTCGCCCACTTCATGGGCTTCCTGTTCGGAGGGTTTCCATGACCAGGCGCGATGTCGGGCTCTATACCACCAAGTACGCCGTCCGCCGCTGGCTCGATCGGATCCCGGGCATCTCGCGCCTGGAGCCGAATGCCGTCTCAGTCTCCTCGCTGGTTCCGAGCGGCCTGGCCGCCGTGGCCCTGTGGCAGGGCTGGTGGGCGCTGGTCGTGCTGGGGATCGCCGGCCGCATGGCCCTGACCGTGCTCGACGGCCACATCGCCGAGTCATACGGCAAGAAGACCCGCATCGGGCCGTACGTGAACAGGCTGCCGCAGGAGATCGGCGACGCGATGCTCTTCTTTGCCCTGTTCGCCTGGGCCGAGGCGCTATGGGTGGGCCTGGTGCTGGCGAGTGCCTGGATCGTCAACGTTCTCGCGATACTGCCGCTTCTCGCCGGTGGGTCGCCCCAGTGGGTGGGGCCGGGCGGGCAGCCGGACCGGATAGCGGTGGTCATGGTCGCCTCGGCCGTCGCCCTCTTCATCCCCCTGAACTGGACGGCCGTGTGCGTCCTGATGGTGGGCCTCATGGCCGTGACAGCCTGCCTGCGAGTTTTCCGGACCGTTCGCGAGGTGGGAACGGCCCGAGTGGAGGTACCCCGATGACGAATGCAACGGAAGCCAGGCCGGCCGGCGCGCCGGCGCAAGCCGGCGGAGTGCCGAGACCCCGGCCCAGACCCAGCCTCTACCACCGCACTCTGAGGGTCTTCATGCGGTCCTTCGGAATGCTGTCCGACGGGATCAGGCTGGGCTACAAGGTCGGCTTCAACTCCGGAACGATGGTCGACTACGTCTACCGCAACAAGGCCCACGGGATTACCCCGCTGGGCATGCTGATCGACCGGGTCATGCTGAACAACGTCGTCTGGCGGGGCGTGCGGGCGCGCCGCGAGCTACTCGTGAAGCACGCCCGGGCTCTGCTCGAAGAAGATCCGAAGCGGAATCTCTTCGACGTCGCGGCGGGGCCCGGCTCATACCTTTTCCAGCTGCCCGTTGGAGACCTGTGGGCCGGCGACATGAACCCCGCCGAAGTGGAGCGGGGACGCGAGAGGACGAACCGCGAGGCTCGTCCGGACATTCATTTCGTCCAGGCCGACGCGTTCGCGCCGGCGACGTGGCCGCGGCCCCGGTTCGACATCCTCGTGGCCTCCGGGTTCTTCGACATACTCGACGACCTCGCGGACGTCCGAAGGCTGATCGCCGCCGGGACCGCCGCCACCGCGCCCGGCGCACACTGGGTCTTCACCGTGATGGAGGGTCACCCCGACCTGCTGATGCTTCGCGACGTGCTGGTCGACTGGGACCGCAAGCCGTGGATCGCCGTGACTCGCTCGGCCGACGAGGTCCTGGCGGTCGCCGAGCCGCTCGGCTGGCGGGCGGTCCGCATCGACCGGGAGCCGAACGGGCTCTTCGGCGTGGCCACGATGGTGCGGACGTGATCGCCTGGATCGTCGGGGCGTCGGGGACGTGGGGACGGGCCCTAGCCGGCGAGCTGATGGCCCGCGGTTTCGACATCGTGGCCCTGGGACGGAGCGACGTGCCGGATCTCGCGGCGGAGGCAGCCCGCCTGGGGCGGTCGTGGTCTTTCGCGCGTTTCGACCTCGAGACGACCGATCCGGCCGGCGTCGGGGCCTCCGCGGCCGAGGTCGAGGCCCGCAGCGGAGTGCCGGATCTCCTGGTCATGTGCGCGGCCGTCGTGGGTCGAGACCGCGAGATGCTCGCCCGGGCCAACTACCTCATGCCGGCCGCGCTCATCGAGGCGGTGGCCGTGGCCATGGGCAAACGCGGCTCGGGCCGGATCGGCGTCTTCATGGCCCAGAATGCCCGCCTTGGCATGGCCGGGCTCGGCGACTACTCCGCCGCGCAGGGCGCCCTGTGGACGTGGTGCGAAGCGTATTCGGCCGGCCTTGAAGCGGGCCGCCGGGGCGTGACGCTGACCCGCGTGATCCCTCCACGAGCGGCCTCCGCCACGCAGCGCTGGGTCAGCGATCAGAGCGGCCATGCGGCTCGCCTGCACCGCCCTGATCCCCGTGGAATCGTCGGCGCGATCCTGGCCGGCAAGCGGCGGTGCGGACGGCGGCCCCTGCTGGCCGCCCTCGCCATGCTCGTCCGCTAACTGCGGCCGGTCCGGCTCCGGGCGCCGGCCCCCCGGCCGGTACGGATCTCAGTCCGTCGGGCCGAAGGCGCGGTCCAGGAAGTCGACACTCCAGCGCCCCCAGTCCACCGGGCAGGTGTCGATCACGTGCCCGTGCCCGGCGCCCTCGCACATGTGCAGCTCGACCGGCACCCCCGCCGCCAGCGCGGCCTGGTAGTTCACGTCGGCGCTCCGGGCGGGCAGGTCGTGCACGTCGGCCGTTCCGTGGAGGATAAGGAGCGGTCGATGACCCAGGGCCGGGATGAAGTCGACCGGGCTTGAATCCATCAGGTTGAGCCCGGTACGCAGCCAGATCCCGAACAGGATCGCCGGCGTCCCCGGAAGGGACGGATGACCGGCGTCCACCTCGAGGCGCCGGCTGACGATGTCCTCGACGCGCGCGTGGGTCGAGTCGAGGATGAGGGCCTCGATTCTCTGGTCCGTCGCGGCGGCAAGGACCGCGGCGCCGCCGCCCATCGAGTTGCCCATCACGGCGAGGTGAGCCGGATGCTTCGTCCGCTCGAGCCAGTCGATGATCGCCTCCAGATCCTGCTTCTCGCGCGGTCCGAAGGTCGTGGCCGCCGCGGAGCTGCGACCGCCGTTGCGGAAGTCGAAGGCGACCACGTTGAAGGCGGCGTGCAGCGGCACGGCGTACTTGAGCACCTCGCTCTTGTTAGCGCCCCAGCCGTGGGCGAGCACGACTGTCGGGCCGGTCGGCCCGCTGCCGTCGGCCGACGGGACGTACCAGCCGGCGATTCGCACCCCATCGCTGGTGATGACTTCGGTGCCCGCCGCCGCGCCCTGGCTTGAACAGTTCTCCATGTCCGGGTTGGCGCTGCGGAGGACGGCGTCGTCGGTGATGTCGTAGTTGATCGGCTCGTACGTCCAGCCGTACCGGACGAGTGGAGTCCGGCAGTCCGAATTGCCGGTTGGATGGATCAGCTGGTCCGACCCGACCGCGCCGACATACGCGGTGTAGCCGACCCCGGCGACGAGAGCGAGGGCCGCGACCAGGCCGATCATGAGACGGCCGATCCGGCGTCCTCGCCTCCGGCCTACAGCGGTCCCTCTTCCCTCGGTGGACTCAGATTCGGTGGCCCCGGCGGCGGGCAAGCCGGTCGAGCTGGTCACGGCCGTAGCCTCCACTGCCTGCGCGCGGGTCGGTCTCGCCAGTGGCTCCGCGCGGCCCCGGCGGCCTGTGTGTTCGGGCCGCGCCTCAAAGCTCCCCGTATGAGGACAGGTGTACTCGGCGGCCGACGCTGTGTCCAGCAAGCTCGGGACACGTGGCCCGTCCGATCAGCGACAGGTTGAGCGCGCGGCCGGTAGCCGCGCGCTCAGGCCGAGGAGTTGCGGTCCCAGAATCAGCTCCGGCCGGGCTGCGGCGAAGCAGCCCGGCCGGAGAATCCCCTGAGGTAGGTGCCGCTGATCCTTCGTTACCTACCGCGGTAGTAGCGCCTCCAGATGATTCGGTAGACCGGGACCCAGCGCGGTATGTCGCGAAGGATCGGTATGAATGGAACCAGGGCCAGGAGCGCCGTCAGCACGATCATCAGGAGGATGACGACGAGGTCGGTGTTCGCCGACCAGTCGACTTGCTGACCCATGATCGAGGCCGGGCCGTTGAAGGGCGGGAACTGATACCAGAACGAGAAGAGCCACAGCCAGGTCTGGCCCGGATACTGACCGGTCTCGTTCATCATTCCCCACTGGTCGCCGGTGAGGTGCTGGTCTGCCGCGAGTCCGGATAGGTAGTTGCCGTCGCCCATGAAGAGCAGTGGCTTCGTGAAGTCGGTCTGGTAGAGGTTGCCGCTGTTCAGGAGCAATCCGTCGAGGGCGCCCGTGCGGGCGAGCCCGAGCATACCGGTCATCAGATCCGGCACCGGACCGTAGTCGCCCGATGCGACGGTGACCTCGTCGTTAGTGACGGTCGCGTTCGCCAGCGCAGTCGTGTAGTTGGTCAGCCAGGTCTGCTGCTGGTCCGAGGTGGCCGCTCCGTACGTCTGGAGCGCCTTCGTCAGCGTCGGATTGCCGACGGCCGCGTAGCCGAGCGGCTGCAGGACGAAGTCCTTGGCCGTGTCGATCGGGGTGCCCACGCCTGCCCACGACTGCGGAGCGATCGGTCCGACCGCCTGCCCCGCGTCCGCGGTGTTCGAGTATGGCGGCCCGTACTGGGCGGTGCCGCTCTGGTAGGCCAGCTCGGATGTCGCGGTCGTGACGAAGTCGACCGGGTCCTTGGTGGCCCAGGTTTGAATCGTCACGGCCGGGTCGTCGGGGGATGAGAAGACCCCCGCGAGGCCGATCACGACGAGCGAGACGGCCAGGAGCGCGAGCACGAATTCCTTGACCAGGTCGAACCGGATCATCTTGATGCCGGCGTAGTAGCGAGCCTGGGGATCGTCCATGGTCGTCACGACGCGCTCTCCTCGCTCGACGGCTGGGCCGGCTGCTTCTTCTCGATCGGCCGGACGACTCCCTTGATGCGCACGAGCAAGACGTGAACGCCGACGAGCGTCCCGACCAGCAGCGGTAGAAGGACGATGTGGAGGCCGTACATCTGGCCGAAGTTGAGGACGTTGAAGAACGACCCGATCCCGGCGGCGTTGGTGGCGTCCTTCGCATTGACCGCGATCCACTGACCGTCGAAGTTCTGCTGCGAGATGAAGCCGGTGAACGCCGTGACGATGCTGAAGGCGAAGATGACGACGCCGATCATCCAGGTCTTGGCCCGTCCGTCACGCCAGCCCGCCATGAAGTACTGGCCCCACAGGTGAAGCACCATGAAGACGAAGAAGACCTGGACCGACCAGAGATGCAGGCTGTTCACGAAGCGGCCGATGCCGGACTGATGCCACCACTGCGGCCCGAAGAGGGCCAGGACGACCCCGCTCGCGACCACCCAGATGAGCCCGGCAATCGAAACGACGCCGAAGATGTAGACCCACGAGCCGACGAAGACCGGCTGGCGGTCCGGCAGGAGGTTCGTCAGCGGCAGGGTGCGCTGGATCAAGCGCCTGAGCGAAAGCGTCCAGCTGGACGGCTCGGCCTGAGGCGACTGGCTGACTTCACGCATCGTGGCTCTCCTCCGGCTCGACGGCCTCGCTGTGGCTCGGGAACGGCGCGACCAGGGCGACGACGAAGACCGCGATCATCCCGATGATCATCAGCACGTTCGGGATGGAGATCAGGATGAAGTTCCAACTCAGGTAGGTAGCTGGGGCATCCAACGGGAATCACCTCGGTCCGACTTCGGGTCGGCGGCGAACTGCGCCGCGTTCACGACCATGGCACCGCCTCCCCCGCGCGCGGCTACGGCCAGACACCACTTTCGGGTGGCACCCGGGCTCCGTGCTAGCGGCGTACGGCCCCCTTTGGCCTGCCCTACCCGGTGGGTCTACGTGCGACGTGACGGGTAGGTACATGGAGGGAATGGGTAGGTATCGACTACCCGACAGGGGTTCCGCAGGCGCCGCGGCCTCTGCGCCGGCCCAGTGGGTCGCCCGTTCAATCGGCCTCTTCGCGTCATGCGCCAGGGCCGCGGAAGTGGTCGCCAAACGGCTCCGGCCTGCCTGCCGCTCCATGGCCTCGGCGACCGTGACGACGCCCCGCGGCGGGACTTATCATCCGAGCAGGTTCACCGCAGGAGAGGGCACGAATGGCTGAGGGGGATCGGCGCAAGGCGGCCTCGCGGGGGAAGGGCGCCCCCGAGCCTCAGACGACCCAGCCTGCCCCCACGGAACCGGCTGCCGAGGGGAAGCCCGCGGCCGCGTCACCGCTGCCAATCGCCAGGGTCTGGACGCCGTCTCTCCGCCGGCCGCAGTTCGCCGGCTCGGCCAAACCCCAGGTTCGGCCCGCGCGTCCGCCGGAAGTGCCCGCGGCCCAGCCGGTTCCGGCGGCACGGCCCGGCCCCAAGATCGCCCAACCGGCCCCCGCTCCGGCCCAGCGCGCCCAAGATGTCGCGCCTGCTGCCCGCCGATCGCTGCTTCCGAACCTGTCGAACCTGCGCAACTCGGAGGGCTGGGCGATCATCCGGACCCGCTTGCGCCCGCCGGTCGGGCCGGACGCTCCCATCCCGCTGCTCGCCGGCCTCGTGGCCGTGGCTTTCATCTGGTACAGCTTCATCAACCAGGGCCACCACGCCAGCCTCGACTACTACGTTCCGCTGGCCGACGCGTTCCTGCACGGACGGCTGTACGTGATCGACCACCCGTCCTATCTCAACGAGCTCGTGCCATACGGCGGCCACTACTACGTGGTCTACCCGCCGCTCCCGGCCGTGCTGCTGATGCCGCTGGTGGCTGTCTTCGGGCCCACCTTCGACCAGGCCCGCGCCTCTATCGCCCTGGGGGCCATCGACGTGGCCCTTGCCGCCGCGGTGGCCTACCGCGTAGTGGGGCCGGGGCGCTGGATCTGGGTCCTGTTCGCCATCATGTTCGGCTTCGGGTCCACCCTCTGGTACGAGGTGGCGTCCGGGAACTCGTGGCACTTCGCCCACGTCTGCGCCACGGCCTTCCTTCTGCTGGCGATCATCGACGTCCAGCACAACGGCCCGCCGTGGCGGATCGGGTTGCTCCTCGGTTGCGCGGTCCTGTCGCGGCTGCCGACCGCCCTGGGCATCTTCTTCTTCCTGGCCTACTTCGCCTGGGCGGCGGACCGGCAGCGGCGCGTCGGGCCGGCCGGAACTACCTTCGGGGCGCTCGGTGGCAAGGACGGCACGATCCTCTCCTCGAGGCTCGATTGGCGCCAGCTGATCCTGGACGTCCTCTCGTTCGGGTTCGCGCTGGCGATCCCGATCCTTGTCTACTTCATATACAACGAGGCCCGCTTCGGGGCGCCGCTCCAGGAGGGCTACAGCCTCATCCCGGGCCTGCTCCAGGAATACCAGTACAGATACGGCTTCCTGGCGATCCAGAGCGTCGGCCGCAACCTGTTCGCGATGCTGCTGAACGTGCCCAAGCAGATCGATTCGTTCCCGTTCGTCCAGCCCCGAAACCTGGGCGGGCTGAGCATCTTCCTGACGACGCCGGCTTTCCTATGGGTCTTCCGAGCCCACCGCCCGTCGTGGTTCATGGTTGGGGCGTGGGTCTCGATCCTGGCGATCATCGTGCCGATCATCCTGCACGCCGACCCAGGTGGGGCCGAGTTCGGATACCGCTACGCCATCGACTTCTACCCGTTCGCATTCCTGCTGATGATCCACGGCATGCGCGGCCGTATGAACGCCGAGCGCTGGGCCGCCATGGCCCTGTGCTTCATCGTCAACATCTGGGGCATGTACGCGGTCATGACCGGATGGCTCGCTTGATCAATCTGCCGGCGGCGGTGCGCCGCTGGGTCGATGTCTACGCGAGCGCTCGGCCGGCGGTCCAGCTCGGGGTCCTCCTGGCGGCCGGGTTCGCGCTGCGGGTCCTGCTCGCCGTCGTGCTCCTGCCGCAGAGCGGCTTCCATTCGGACATGGTCCTGTGGGCCGACTGGGCCCACCGGCTCGCCGACGCAGGCCCGGGCCAGTTCTACCGGCCGAATGCCCCGTACTTCAACGACTACCCGCCCGTCTACCTGTACGCGCTGTGGAGTATCGCCGAAGCCGCCCGGGTCCTGAACTCGCTCGCCGGCGGCCCCGACATGACGGCCAGCTTCCTCAAGGCGCCCTTCATCCTCGCGGACATCGGCACCGCAGCGGCGGTCTACGGCGTCGGCCGGGAGTTGGGCCGCCACAGACTCGGCCTCATCGCGGCGGCGCTCTTCCTCTTCAACCCGGCCGTTATCTTCGACTCGACCATCTGGGGCCAGAACGACTCGGTCGGCCTGATGTTCGTGATTTTGAGCGTGTACATGCTGCTGCGCGGCCGGACCGAGTGGGCCAGCGCGCTGGCGGTGGTCGCCGCCCTGGTCAAGTTCCAGTTCGCCTTCATCATCCCGATCGTGGCCGTCGTTGCGATCCGGCGGCACCTCTTTGGACGCTCGTCTGACCCGGCCGTCAAACCTCAGCGCGACCTCTTCCGGGTCGAGATGTCGCTGGTGGCCGCCCTCGGCACCTTTGCCGCCCTGTGCTGGCCGTTCGGCCTGGCGCTCTACTCGTCCGGGGACAAGTCGCACAGCGTCTGGGCCCGATTCGTGGCGGCGGGTCAAGCCTTCCCCGGGCTGACCCAAAACGCCTTCAACCTGTGGATGAACCCGCTGGCCAACATCATCCAGACCGGCCGATCGGGGCTGACGGAGGGCCATGTCGTGGACGACACGGTGGTCATCTTCAGCATGGGCGGACTGGCCGTCACCTGGCAGATGGTTGGCAACCTGCTCTTCCTTGCCGTTGTGGCCCTGGCCCTGTTGGTCGTAGCCCGCCGCGACGACGGGCCCGCCGTCATATTCGCGGCGCTGCTCATCGGGGTGGCGTTCTACACATTCCCGACCCGGGTCCACGAGCGGTACCTCTACCCGGCACTGGCGCTCGGAGCGCCGCTCGCCGTCCTGGGGTCTTCGCATCGGCGCGTGTACATCGCCCTCTCGGCGGTCCTGTTCCTGGACCTGTTCTGGGTCTACACACTGCCGATCGGCAACCAGGGCCTGAGCCGGGACGGGCTGCTGAACGACACGCTCTTCTCGGCACCCGGGATCTATGTCATCTCGGCGGTCACCGCTGTGGCCATGGCGTGGCTGGCATTCCTGGGCGTCCGGGTGCTGCGCGGCGGGAGTCTCGGGGTCGTGGAGGCAACCACCGGCGATAGGGAGGAGGAGGCCGCCGTGCCCTCGGCCGAGCCGGCCGCCGAACCGCCCGCCGTGCCCGCGGCCGAACCGCCCGCCGTGCCCGCGGCCGAACCATCCGCCGCGGCCGAGCCGGCCGAGCCGGCCAAACCGCGGGTTCCGTGGTCGACCCGGCCCGCGCCTCCGCCCCGGCCGAGGTCGCGGCGGAGTGCCGTCACGGTGGCCCTCCTGGCGATCGCCAGCTTCGTCGCCGCGCTGGTCGCGGCCCGCATCACCGGCCCGAACGGCCCGTGGCTGTGGAACCTCGACATGCCCAAGATCGACTACCCGCTGGCGAGCTTCTTCCACGACGCGCTCACGCAGGGCCGCCTCCCGCTCTGGAACGACCAGCTCGGACTCGGATACCCGCTCTACGCCGAGGGTCAGATCGGGGCGTTCTACCCGCCCAACTGGCTGATCTACCAGCTGCCCCCGCTCGAGGCCCTCGACGTCACGCGCGTCCTCCACCTCGCCTTGGCCGGCACCGGCGCCGGCCTGATCGCGATCCGCCTCGGAAGCGGGCGCTTCGGGGCGGTCCTCGCGGCCGTGGCCGTGGTTCTCTCGGGCGGCATCGTCTCCAAGCTCGAGTGGACCAACTTCCTGGTGGCGTACGGCTGGCTGCCGTGGGTCCTGCTGCCGCTCATGCGGCGGACGGGCCCCACGCGAGCCGGGCTGGTCGCCGCCGGCATGGCCTGGGGGATCCAGGCCCTCGCCGGCCACCCGAACCTGTGGCTCTTCACGGGAATTGCCGCCGGAACCCTGATGATCGCCACGTACCCGCGGCTGGTGACGCTGGCCAGGATGGCGGGCTTTGCGGCCCTGGGCGGCGCCGTGGGGGCCGTCCAGTTGCTGCCTACGCTCCTCCTTACCCCTCTCTCGGTTCGCAGCCTCGGACTCTCGGCGAACGATCTCTTCGCCAGCTCGACGACGCCGCTCGACCCGCTCGGGTTCGCGTTCGCGAACATCTTCGTGCAGTCGAACTCGCAGTCGTGGAACCTCTCGTCCACCTGGTATCCCAACGGCCCCTTCGCCCTGCTCGAGGCCACGGCCTACGTCGGGCTGCCGGTCCTCGTGTTGGCCGCGATCGCCGTGACGGTCAAGCGGCTCCGGCCTTTCCTGATCGTCGCCCTGGTCATGGCCGCGATCCCCGTCGTCGCGGCCTTCCGCCCGTGGTTCTGGCAGGAGGTGCCGATACTCGACGCCCTCCGGTCGCCCGTCCGCACCTACGTGGTGGTGGATCTCCTGATCGCGCTCTTCGCCGCCGTCGGCGTGGCGCGGCTCGGCCGGCAGAAGGGGGCGCGCGGCCGGATCGCCGCGGTGCTGGCAGTGCTGCTCGGCGGCTACGCCCTCGTCACGCTCCTGGCCGTTTATTCCCCGGATACCCTGGCCGGCCTGCTCAAGCCGTTCTCGATATTCAACTCGCCGGCCCAGAGCGCAGCGCTCGCGAAACCGGCCCTGACGAGCACCTTCCCGCTAGTGCCCGAGGTGCTGCTGGGACTGGCCACGGCGGCCCTGGCGATGCGCGCCCGGCCCTCGACGCGCCAGGCGGCCCGATGGGTTGCGTTCGCGACCCTGTGTTGGGCGGTCGCTCCGCTGGTGGCCTTCATCCCACAGGCCAACACCACCGGCCCGCGCGACTCCTTCACCGGGGAGGCGTCGGCGTTCACGCAGGCCCTCCAGAAGGCCGGTGCGCACCGGCTCCTGACCGACGGCGAACCGGGCTGGTACCAGGGCATGCCGGATGAGCTGGCCACCGCCGGGGTCCCGGACATCCGGATGTTCAGCTCGCTGGATCTGCTGGCGAGCGACCAGCTGCTCGACCAACTGCACAACGGCACCGACACGACCGCTCTCCGGCAGGCCGTCGGCATCGACACGATCGTGACGTTCGGCAAGCCGTGCCCCGGAACTGCGATCACCCATATCGACAGCCCCTCATCCGAGGTATGCCGCGACACCGCGGCCACTCATCCGCCGTACTGGCTTGCCGACTCGGCCGTCACCGTCGACAGCTCCGGCGTGAGCTGGCTTGCGACCCGGCCCGCCGATGCCACGGTGGATCCTGCCGCGGCCGTCGCCTCTGCCGTGAGCGCGCACGTGACGCGCTGGGACACCACCGGGGCCAGCTTCACCATCGACCAGCCCGTGGACGGCTGGGTCTGGCTGGACAGGGCCTGGTATCCCTCCTGGCGCACGACGATCGACGGCCAGGCCGTGCCCACCTACCAGGCCATGGCGGGGACGCTGATTCGCGTGCCGGCAGGGTCGCACGTCATCGAGCAGGCGCTGGTGCCGTGGGATGCCGGCGTGGGCCTGCTGGCGGGCGTCGTGGCCGCGGCGATCGCGGTCGCCTGGTGTCTGCTCGGGCGCAGGCGCCGCCCTACCGATCGGCCCGAAGCCGTCAGCCCCGAACCGCCGTCAGAATAGCCAGCCCCACCGCGATGGCCACGAACCCCGAGCGCTGGCGGGGAGTGAGCCGCTCGCGGAAGAGGAAGAAGGCGGCGATGGCGGCCACGGCCGCGAACTGGCTGGCCAGGACCGAGGCGATGGCGATGCTCTCGCGGGCGCCGAAGACGTAGCTCACGTTGCCGAAGACCTCGCCCGCGGCCACGACGAGTATCAGCGGCACCGCCCGGCGCGTCAGGTGGAGGTGGCCGGCCAGGGCCATCGGGACGAAGACGCAGCCGACGCCCACCACGCGGGCCGGCAGAACGGCCATGAAGACGGGCAGGCTGATCCCGGCCTGGGCCGTCCCGTAGATGCTGAACCCGAAGGCGATCGCGGCGGCGGCACCGAACAGGGCGGACCGCTGGTCGACATTGAGGCCGATCGAAGGAAGAGCGGCCCCGTTCTGATCGACCGGCGCGGCCGCATTCTCTCCGGCCAGGGCCACCGTCGCGATGCCGACGGCGATCAGCCCGAGAACCAGCACCACCGGGAGGCTCAGGCTCTCGCCCGCGATGATGGAAAGGACGGCGGCGATGGCACCTTCGGTCGAGGCGAGCGCCAGGACCACGCCGATTTTGCCGATCCGCAGGCCGCGATACACGAGGAGCAGGCCGATCACGCTGCCGAAGCCCGAGGCGGCCAGCCAGACGGCCAGCGTCGGGGTGATCGGTGGGACGGGCCCGGAGACGGCGGCAAAGGGCAGCGCTATGGCCAGCCCGACGAGCATCATCCAGCCGACCGTGGATGAGGCGCCGATCAGGCGGCTGGAACGCGACGAGGCCAGGTTTGCGCTGGCCCACAGGATGGCGGCGCCGAAGCCCCCGAGGATGGCAATCACTCGCCAAGTCTGAGCCAGGCGGCCCGGCCGCGCAGAACTCGCGCTACTCGGCCGGGACTCGAGCGACCGCGGCGGCCGAGGTCCGGCAGCCGCCCAAGCCGCCAGACGGCGGCCGCGAACGGCACGCCCATGACGACCGGCCCGACCGCGACCAGCCCGGCCGGGGCCACGCCGGAGAGCAGGTCGGCGACGAGCATCAGGCCGTAGGCGGCGACGGGCAGGGCCGCGGCCGCCGGACGGAGCTGGAACGTTGCGCCGCCCGGGGATGAGGCCCCGCCGCGAGCGGGTGAGTCCGCGCCGCCCTCGGCCGCGAGCTCATCGCCGGTCCATCGACGCTCGAGCGCGCGGTAGGCCAGGTAGACCGTGAAGGTCGTCAGCAGCCAGCCGGCGTAGTTGTGGAGCGGGATCCCGAAGTATGGCCCGCCGGTCTCCCAGATCCAGGCCTTGACCGAAGGCCCGGACAGGATCGGGTCGACGACCAGGTCCCACGCCGTCATCACGACGGCGCTGGCCGCGGCGAGCCGCACCAGCCGGCCCACGCCGCCCGGCGTCCCGATCGGCCGCCCCTCCACCAGCAGGTTGGCGATCACGTAGCTCGGGTAGATCATCATGAACCAGGCCAGCGGGATCAGGACCGGCACGTCGCCCAGCCGGGACCCCAGGTAGTCGGTGTAGTGGTAGGCCCCGAACACCAGGCCGGTCGAGATGCCCGCCTGTTCGTAGGCCCACGAGATAGCCGCGCTGAGGGCGAAGAAGGCGAGGGTGAGCCGCCCGCCGATCGAATACCAGGCGTGGGTCACGCTGAAGAGAGCCAGGATCGCGGTCAGAACCTTGAGGCCGCCCGGAATCGACGGCAGCGTGACCAGTCCGGACAGGGCCGAACGGAGCACGGCGTCGTAGGTGAAGGCGGCCAGCAGGGCGGCGGCGACATAGAGGACCGGCCTTCTTCTCATCCGATCTCCTCGGGTATCGGCGGTCGGGCGGCCCGCCATGGTGTCCCCAGCGGGCGCCAGCCTACATGGCGCGCCATGCCGATAATCACCCTTTCGTGGGGAGTTTCGCCGCGTGAACCGGAACCAATTCACCCGATCCGGTTCATTGCGACCCATTTCGCCGGCGAGGAGTGCGGCCAACGGAACCCGCGCCCGTCAGCCGGACCATTTCGTTGTATGGCGCGAGCCTAAAGTACTACCCCCGCCAGCCCACAAGGCGTTAGGCGGCGTACCACTGTCCCATTGCAGCGTGCCGGCCTACAAACCACCTTCTTCGGTATCGGTCGAGTCGTCCCCAACGCCACCGGAGCGGTGGCGCTACACGAGTCAAGGCGCCTTAGATGACTACCTCACCGGAAGCTCCCGAGTTGATCCAGTACTCGTGTGAGCGATGCAAGACGCGGTTCGTGCTCCCTCCGTCGAGCCAGAGGCTGGGCGTCACGGGCATGCTCCGCGCCTTCTTCATGGGGATCGGCCGGTCTCTCAAGACCCACCAGGGCCTGGGCGTTGGCTTCGGGGCCGCGCGCCGAGAGTTCATGTCCAAGATGGACGACGATGCCTACCAGGCGTTCGTCCTGAGCTTCCGCTTCTGCCATGAATGCCGCCAGTTCGTCTGCAACGACTGCTGGAGCAAGTCGCGGGGCACCTGCCTGACATGCGCCGCGAAGGCGACGACCAGCCCGGCGCGGATCAAGCCGATCGTGACCGCGGCCGCGGCCGTCCCGGACATTCCTCGCCCGATCGTCACGAGGGCACCGCAGCGGAGAGGCCGCACCCGCCGGGACTTCGGGCTCGTCGGCCTGGCGCTCGCGATCGTGCTGATCTCGATCGAGGGCGGTGTCCTGCTCCTCAACGCCACCAGCGGACCCAGCGACGTCTCGGCTGGTCAGACCCAGAACCACTCGCTGACGCCCGGCAGCTCGGCTCTCCGCCAGTGGATCGTGACGCCGCCCCCGAATACCCCGGGCGGCGTAAGCGCCAGCTCATCGAGCGGCCCGTACGCGACGGACAACCCAACCGGAACGCTCGCGCCCGGAGAGACGCCGCATCCGGGAACCACGCGCCGCCCCGGTTCGACCGGAAACCCCGGCCCGACCCCGCACCCGACGCCGGCGCCGACACCGGCCCCGGGACACCTGATCATCACCGCTTCGAGCGGCTCGATGACGTACGGCGGGACCGTCCCCACCATCGACCCGCAGTACGCCGGCCTGACCGGCGGCGATACGGCCCCGACCACACCGCCGACGTGTTCGACGGTCGCCACAAGCTCCTCGAGCGTTAGTGGCGGCCCGTACACCTCGAGTTGCACGGGCGCGGTCGATTCCAAGTACATCATCAGCTACGTGACCGGCCTGGTGACCGTGGATCCGGCGTTGATGACAATCACCGCCTCGAGCCCCTCGATCACCTATGGCGATGCAACGCCAGGGATCACTCCTTTCTATGGCCCGAACGTCGTGCCTTCCCTTGTACCAACCTGCGACGTGCCGAGCTACAGCCCGGGAGCTGCTGCCGAGGGCAGCTACATCACCTCCTGCTCCGGTGCCTCCGACCCGAACTACACGATCAGCTACGTTGCCGGTTCGGTCGGTGTCGCCAGGCGAACGATCCATGTGACATGCACTGCGACTCCGAATCCGGTTACGGCTGGCGATCCAGTGCCTTCGTACGGATACCAGATCACCAGCGGCAGCTTCTACGGCAGCGATACGTGGCTCGTCCCGCCGGGCTGCACCTCGACTTACCAGACAACTGACACGACCGAGACGATACCGATCTCGATCTCGGGCGCAACCGCCGACGCAACCAACTACTCCGTAACTCCCTCGGACGGCACACTCGTCGTTCAATAGCCGAGCTGGTGCCGCGAACTTCTACCTGCCGTAGACCACCAGGCACGTGTCGGTGACGCACTGCCGCGCCTGCTCGCGGTAGGCCGGCGGGAGTAGCGCCGGCGTCGAGCCCGGATCGCCCACGTAGAAGATCAGGCCGCCGTTCGCGACCACGTCGTCCGGCACGGCTTGGATGACCGCGTCCGGCGGGTAGGCCGCGGTGCCGAAGTACCAGGGCGGATCGGCCACGGCCAGGACGTGGAGTCGGGCAACTACGCTTGGGGTCCCCTCGGCGAGAACCAGCAGGTAGTGGTCCGGGTCGGCGGCCACCAGGTCCTGGGCTCCCACCCGCGCCTCGATCTCGGGCAGCAGGCCTGTCGTGCCCGGATCGGTGACCGCGACGCTCAGGGCCAGACCGGGCCCGGCGACGGCGACCAGCAGGACCGCGGCTGCCCGTCGCGGGAGTAGGGCGAGGCCGGCTCCGGCCAGGGCGAAGAGCGGCAGGCACATGACCCCGGCATAGCGAGCCTCCAGAAGGGGTCGCCACAGGCTGACCGCGGCAAGCGCGACGACTCCGCCGCATCCAATCAGGCAGAAGGCGGCGGCACGGCTCGCCTCCTCGGAGAGCTGCCGGCGGCGGACGACCAGCCAGGCCAGGGCAAGCCAGCCGGCGATCGCGGCGGCGACCTGGAGAGCCAGCAGAAGGTTCCGAAGAGGAAGTTCGGACTTCGACTCGGGGCCTGCGAACAGCTGGCCGGCGGTTCCGGCCAGGCCGGTGAGGCTCAGGGGCGGAACCCAGAAGCCCTGCCCGGCGTGGTTCAGCTGATCGCCGGCATAGACGAGCCAGGGCAGCAGGCTGGCAAGAGCGGCGGCGAAGCCGAGGCAGGCGATGGCGTACATCCGACGCGACGGCCGGAGCCAGGCAGCCGCGACGAAAACCCCTGCCAGCGCGAGGACCGAGAAGTAGTCCGTCCAGACGGCGGCGCCGGCGACGGCGACAAAGGCGATCCAGCGCCGCGCCCCCGGCCGCTCGATCGCCCGCCAGAGCAGGAGCGCGGCCCCCACGATCAGCGTGCCGGCGAGGCCGTACATTCGGGCGTTGACGGAGGTGAAGAGAGGGGCCGGTAGGGCGGCCACGAACGCGGCCGTCCACAGGCCGGCGGCGTCGCCAGCCACCCGCCGGCCGAGGGCCGCGAGCAGCGGGATCAGCGCGATCCCCGCCGCAATCGGGACCAGCCGCAGGTTCCAGGGCTCGTCTCCGAACCCGGCAGCGAGGTGCTCGAGGAGGTAGAAGAGAGGCGGGGCGCTGTCACGGCTCACGATCCGGAGCATCTCGCCGATCGGGTGCGAGACGGCCACGGCCATGAAGTCCTCGTCGAAGCCGATCCCCTGGCGGGCCGCGAGCAGCACTCGAAGTAGCGCTCCGGCGGCGGTGATGAGCGCGAGTCCGCGCCCATACGCCGGAGTTCGAATGCCGACGCCGATCACGGCGTCACGGCCCAGACGACCGGCTTGCCCGAAGGATCCCAGGCGACGGGCGCGGCACGGGCGGCGAGTTCGGGCCCGAGCGCGGTCGCCAGGTCAGCCGGTTTCAAGGCCACGATCGTCTTGTAGGCCGACGGATCGGCGATCCTGGCCATCGGGTCGACGATGGCCGGAGGGTCGGCCCAGTAGAGGAACTGGATCTCCATCGCGGAGTAGGAGTCGATGATCACGGCCGAATTGGGGTGGTCCACGGCGTACTGGCCGGCGGCGGCGATGTCGAGACGGTACGGCTCGTAGCGGTCCGCGACCGATCGGTTCAGATAGACGAACCCGCTCCATGCCGCAACGGCCGCAAGCGTCAGCGCGACGGCGGCAACGGCCAGGCCTCCGGCCGCGCGGCCCCGGCGCCGCCGGAGCTGCTCCACGAGTTCGACCGCGCCCAGGCCGATCGTCACGCCCAGCGGAGCGGCCAGCCCGAGGGCCCGCAGGAAGTGCGGCGAGTAGCCTTCGGTCGCGATCAGCGGTGGCAGCAAGAAGATGGGCAAGCTCAGCAGGATCAGCGAGTGCGCGGCGTCGCGCCGGGCGTGCCACAGCCGCCAGACCCCGAGCGCCGCCAGCGCCACCAGCGGCAGCGGCAGAAGCGGCAAGACGGCCACGTCGTGGCGGCCGTTGCCGTCACCGGTGAAGCCGAACATGCCGATCGTGCGGAGGATGTGGACAGGGATGCTGCTGTCCGCGTCGACGGCAGGGTTGAAGGCGCTGACCGCCGTCGCTCGCCCGAAGTAGCTGATCGGGTTCGTGACCGCCACGGCGATCATCGGCGCGCCGACGGCCACGAATGCCGCGGCGAAGGGGATGAAGCCGGCCCGCATCCGGTCGTAGCGGTCGCGGTCGGCGTGGCGGAGCCAGATCAGCCAGGCGATCGCCAGGACCGGCAGGAGCTTGAGAGGCTGGTAGGTGTAGAGAGCCGCCAGGGAGGTGACCGCGCCGGCGAGGAGCGCGGAGTAGCGCCCGGGCCGGGCCGCCCAGTGGAGGAGCGCGATCAGCGCCAACGCCCCGAACAACGGCACGATCGTGTTGCGCATGCCGTCGCGGCTGATGCACACGAGCCAGAGCGAACCCGCCGCCCAGGCCGCGGCCGCCAGGCCGACCCACGTCCCGAAGCGCCGGCCCAGCACCCAGATCCCGAGCACGCCCGCGACCCCGAATGCCGCCGCCGTGGCTCGGAGAGCGATAACCGTGACGCCGGCGAAGTTGAAGACAGCGGCGACGGTGTAGGCGAAGAGCGCCTCACGCCCGCCGTCGCTCTGGAACCAGACGCCGAAGTCGGGGTGGAAGCCGGGCTGGTGGAGCAGGCGCGCCGCATCGAGCCCCTCGGCCGCCTCGTCGCCGTAGAGGCCGCCGGGGTTAGTTGCCAGATCCAGGAACCGGAGCAGGACCGCGGCCGCGACGATCGCGACCAGCGCGCCGAATGCCAGCCAGGCTCGCCGATCGCCGATGAACCTCACCCTCGCACCGGCCTCAGCCTCGGGCGGCAACGGCAAGACGACGCATCTTCAGCTCGGCCTGGATCGACTCGCCGTTCTCGTGGCCGTTGAACGGGTAGACCTCGATCTCCTTGGGACCGGCGTAGTGGTTGTACGCGGCGAAGACCGTGGACGGCGGGCAGATGTCGTCCATCAGGGCCACGGAGAAGAGCGCCGGGGACTTGGCCCGGGCCGCGAAGTTGACGCCGTCGTGGTACGAGAGCGTTCGGAAGACCCGGTCCGTCAGTTCGCGGTGAATCTTGCAGTAGCGCACGACCTCGTGATACGGGTCCGTGTCGATGATCTCCGTGGCACGGCGCCAGTGGCACATGAACGGCACGTCCGTCAGGGTCAGGAGCAGGTCCGGCACGAGACCGGCCGCGGCGAGGGCGAGGCCGCCGCCCTGGCTGCCGCCGTTGACCGCGACGCGTTTGGGGTCGACCAGGGGATTGGCGCGGGCGGCCTCGACGGCCCGAACCGCGTCAGTGATGAGGCGGCGGTAGTAGTAGGTCTCCGGGTCGGCGATGCCGCGGGTGGCGTAGCCGGGGAAGTGGCCGGTCGCCGCGCCGGCGTCCGGATCGGAAGTGTCGCCGGCGCGCCACGTGCTGCCCTGGCCGCGGGTGTCCATCACGAGATGGGCGTAGCCGGCACTTGGCGGGAGGAGCCAGTCGATGGGCCGGCCGCGGCCCCCGCCGTAGCCGATGTACTCGACCACGCACGGCAGCTTGCCGTTCCTGGCGAACGGGGAGGAGGCCGGATCGTGCGGGGCGAGGAGCCAGCCCTTGATCGGCTGCCCGCCGAAGCCTGCGAACGTGACGTCCCAGACGTCGATGGTCATGAGGCCGGCGTCGTAGGGCACGAAGGTGGCGGCGATGGGGTGCGAGCGGGCGTCGGCCAGCGTGTTTGCCCAGAAGGCGTCGAAGTCGGCCGGTTCATCGCGCTCGGGCTTGTAGACACGCAGCTCGGCGAGCGACAGATCGTAGAGCACCGTTGATTCCTCCTGGTTTGCGCCGCGTTGCGCGTCCGTCGAATGGGCCGGCCGTGTCGTTCAATCTTAGGGCGGGGTCGCCATCGCGGGAGGCGGCGCGGCCCAGATGCGCGAGCGCTGCGCTACATTGGTACGGATGATTCGAGTCGGATCGATCGTGCTGCGCGTCGACGACCTCGAGCGCCAGACCGAGTTCTGGTCGGCGGCGCTGGACTACGTGCCGCGGGCGGGGGATGACGACGATTTCGCGCTGCTGCGACCGCGGAACGGCGCCGGGCCGAACCTCTCGCTCGACCGGGTTCGCTCGGCGCTGCAGGTGCCGCCGCGCATCCACCTCGATCTATACGCCGAAGATCAGGCCGCCGAAGTGACGCGCCTCAAGGCGCTCGGTGCCACCGAGGTCCACTGGGACAGGCGACCGCCCGACGCCGACTACGTCATCATGGCCGACCCGGAAGGCAATCGCTTCTGCGTAGTAGACGCCCGCGGGTAGGCAGTGTCCGCGGCCCGGCCGGCGCCCGCGGCCGGCCCGGTCGGCGCCGGCGGCGCCGGCGCGGATCACTGGACGCGAGCGTCGTGGCCTTTCCAGAACGGCTCGCGCAATTCGGCCTTGAGGATCTTGCCGGTCCCGCCCTTCGGCAGGGCTTCACGGAAGTGGACGTCGCGCGGGACCTTGAAGCGGGCCAGCCGCTCCTTGCAATGGTCGCGGATTTCCTTCGGCGTGGCGGTCATCCCCGGCTTGAGGACGACGATCGCGACCGGAGCCTCGCCGAGGGCTTTGTCCGGAGCGGCGACGACCGCGCATTCGAGCACGGAGGGGTGCGACGCAATCGCGATCTCGACCTCGACCGAGGAGATGTTCTCGCCGCCGCGGATGATGATGTCCTTGGAGCGGTCCTTGATCAGGACGTAGCCTTCCTCGTCGATGACGGCCATGTCGCCGGTGTAGAGCCAGCCGTCGCGGATCGTCTCCTCCGTGGCCTCGGGGTCCCTGTAGTAGCCGCTCATGACCGTGTTCGAGCGGACGACGATCTCGCCGATCTGCTCACCGTCGGGCCTGACATCGCGGCCGTCCGAGTGGACGACACGCAGCCCGATGCCGGGGATCGGCCAGCCCGTCCAGGACTGCCGGGCCTGGCGCTTTTCGGCCGGTTCGGACTCGGTCAGAAAGGTTCGAGGCGTGGCCAGCGTGAGGATCGGCGAGGTTTCGGTCAGGCCGTAGCCCGCGAACGCCTGGCAGCCGAGTGCCTCTTCGAGGCCGGCAATCAGGGTGGGGGACGATGGAGCGCCGCCGATGATCGCCTGCTTCAGGCTCGACAGGTCGTGCTTTGCGCGTTCGCCGTGGTGGAGGACGGCGTTGAAGATCGCCGGCACGGCCAGGACGCGCGTGATCCTGTACTTCTCGATGGCCTGGATGAGGGCCAGCGGCTCGAACTTGCGGAGCATGACGTGGCGGCCGCCGATCATCGTCACGAAGTGGGGCGTGCCCCAGCCGTTGACATGGAAGAGCGGGACCACGTGCAGGACGACGTCGTCCTCGGTGAACTGGAGGCCGATCTCCGCGTAGAGGCAGTGAAGGTACAGCGCCCGGTGGGTGATAGCCACGCCCTTGGGGAAGCCGGTCGTGCCGCTCGTGTAGAAGAGCTCGGCGACGGCGTTCTCGTCGATCTCGGGCGTCAGCGGTTCCCGGGAGCCGCCCGAGAGCAGGGCCTCGTACTCGTCGTGGGCGACGCCGTCGGGCGCGCCCTCCATGATCACGAACCGCGGCTTGTGCGGCAGCTCCGGGATCAGCGCTTCGACGAGCGGCTTGAAGTCCTTGTGGAAGAAGACGACCTTCGATTCGGCATGGCCGAGGATGTACGCGATCTCCTTTGGCGTGAGCCGGATGTTGATCGGGTTCAGGACCGCGCCGGCCTCGAGGACGCCGTAGTAGGCCTCGAGCAGCTGGTGGGTGTTGTAGGTGATGAAGCTGACCCGATCGCCCGGCTTGACGCCCAGCTCCTTGAGCGCGTTCGCGAGCCGGTGGGTCCGCTCGCCGAACTGGCGGTAGGTGAAGCTCTTCTCGCCGTCGACGACGCCGATCTTGTCGCCGTAGTACGTCTCGGCGCGATCGCGAAACTCCAGGACCGAGAGGGGAACGAACACCGAAGACCTCCTCCGCCTGTCTCCCCGGGGCGTGACTGGCCGGGCACTCGAACGGCGCGCCGCGTGGCGGCGGCCCGCCGGTTGCTCGCCCGCGGCCGAAGCCGGAACGCCCCCCATATCGGGCAACGATAGCGTCACCGGGGCGTCCGCGAGAAGTGGGCGCGCCGGGGCGCGGGGGGGGCGCGGGGGGGGGCGCCGGGGAGTGGCGCCGTAGGCGGCGCCCCGAGCCTCAGCCGATCGGCTCTGCGGCTGCTTCGCGGGCGGCCCAGACGAAGGCCTCCCACAGACCCTCGAACTCGTCCGGCGTGGAGTCGGTCCGCTCGGGGTGGCACTGGACCGCAACGACCCAGCGGTCGTCGCTGCTCTCGAGGGCCTCGACCAGGCGGCCGTCCTCGCTGGCGGCCCAGCCGACGGCCCGCAGACCCGGGGCCAGCCGGTTGTGGTTCACGGCCTGGTGGTGATACGTGTTGACGACCAACTCGACCGTGTCGTCGTCGGAATCGGTGGTGGCCAGGCCTTCGGGCGAGCCTTCGGCAAGCGCCCGTGCCAGGCGGCTGTCCGGGTCGATCTCCATGTTGTGGACGTGGGCCGGGACTCGTCCGTATGGAGTCCCGGCGTGGCTCGGCACGTCCTGCACCAGGCTCCCGCCCGAGAAGACGTTGATCGCCTGGAGGCCGCGGCAGATGCCGAGGACCGGCACGGAGCGGTGCTCCGCCTCTCGCCAGCATGCCAGCTCCGCGGCGTCGCGCGCGGGGTCCAGATCGGTCGCGCCGGCGACGGGCTCGTGGTACAGGGCGGGGTCCAGGTCCGCGCCTCCGGTCAGCATCAGCCCGGCCATCTCGGCGAGGAGGCGGTCGCGCTCGGCGGCGGGCGTGGCCGCGGAGACGAAGACCGGGTTGCCGCCGTGGCGCCGGATGCCGTCCGCGTACAGCTCGTTCTTGCGGGCGGTGAGGGCGGGGTCCTTGGAGCGGGCCGGGTCGGCTACGGCGACGACGACGAGGGGCACGGTGGCGGGTGCAGGTCGCTCTGGCATGGGAACCAGAATAGCGCCTGCTCGCCGGTTGGCAGAAGCCGGCCGGGCCGGTGCGCGCCGCAGGCGGGGGGAGCGCCGCCAGGGGCGGGGCGGGCGGGGCGGGGTCGCGGCGCGCCGGCCCCGGGGCTGCGCCGTCAGGATGGTGGCAGGGCCGCTTGGGGGGAAGCGACCCTGCCATGAGGACTCAGGCCGATCGGACCTGGCTCGAGTCGGGTGCCGCCCAGTCGCTGGCGCGTCTGCGCGGGATCACGTTGGCCGGGGCCTCCGGCGCATTCGCTCGGAGGCGGAAGCGGGCGACCAGCTCGTCCAGGCCCTGGGCCATCTCTGCGAGCGTGACAGCGGAGGCTACCACTTCCTCGGCCTGAGCGGACATCTGCTCCGTGGCCGCGGAGACTTACTCCGCCGAGACGGAGTTCTCCTGGCTGACCGCCGCGATCGATTCGACCGACTGGCCGACGGTGTCTGAGGTCGGTACGGCGAATCGAGTAACGGGGCCGGAATCCCGGCCGCGAGCTAGTGGACCGCGGTACCCAGGAGCGATCCGATGCCGAAGGTCACGGCCGCGGCGAGACCTCCCAGGGCGGCCTGCCGAAGACCCGCCCAGAGCGCGTTGCGATGCGTCAACCTGCTCACGGCCATGCCGATGGCGAAGAGCGCGACGCCGGAGGCGGAGATGCTCAGGGCGAAAGCCGCGCCCCCGGCGAGGATCAGGAACGGGACGAGCGGCACCAGCGCGCCCATCGAGAACGCGCCGAGCGACCCGAGGCCCGCCGCTACCGGCGAGCCCATCGTCTCGGCGGAGAGTCCGATCTCCTCGCGCACGAAGGTGTCGATCGCCCTCTCCGGGTTCTTCATGATCCGATCGACGATGAGGTTCGCCTCGGGCCGTGAGAGGCCCTTGGCCTCGTAGATCTCGCGCAGGATGTCGCGCTCCTGCTCCGGCGTGTGGTGGAGCTGGTGTCGCTGGAGCTCGATCTGGTACTCGAGCAGCTCGCGCTGCGAACGGACCGAGACGTACTCGCCCACGGCCATCGAGAAGCCGCCTGCCAGCAGACCCGCGACGCCGGCGATCACGAGCGAGTGGGGGTCCTCGCCGGCGGCCCCGGCCACGCCCATGATGAGCGATAGGTTGCAGACCAGGCCATCCGTGGCGCCGAAGACGATCGGCCGAACGACGCTCGCGCCTCGTGTCTCGTGCGGGTTGGCGGGGGGCTGGCGAAGCGCGTTCATGCGGCCCAGTAGCGGGCCCGCCGTCCTCGCGGCCAGGTCGCCGGCGCGCGACTCCGACGCGGCGATTCCGGGCCGGGGCGCGGCGGCCTCGGTCTTGGAGCCCGGCTTGGGGCCCGGCTTCGCGGCCACCTTCATGGGCGGCGTCGCGGCGGTCCTCGGCTCGGGCTTCGGCTCGGGCTTTGTAGCCGGCTTCGCGGTCTTCCGGTCCATCTGCTCCCTCTGAGGTGGTGCGATTCACGGGCTCGTCGGCCCGGTGGCGCGACGGACGGGGCGCCGGCACAGCCGGGGGCGCCGGCAGAGCCGCTGCAATTCTGAGTGATCGGCCGCCGGCGTGCGCGGCTCGATCAGCCGCTGTCTTTGGCGCCGACGGATTCTTGATGCTCGAGGCCTTTCCAGGCCTCTAGTCCGCCGGGCTGCCGGCGCCCACCTTGACGATCGGACCCGGCGCCCCCGTCCTCCGGGCCGGCACGAGCGGGCTCGGCCAGGGCCCATCGGTGCCGGCCAGCGGGTGGAGCAGGCCGGACGGCAGCCGCCGGCCGGCCGCGACCGAAAGCCAGCCGCCGTAGAAGAGAAGCCACATGTTCGAGCCGAAGGCGCCCGCCCCGAGAAGCATCCAGACCGCCGCCCCGTTCTCGAGCATCAGAACCGCCGGCAGGGCGAAGACGAACCCGTGCGGCCAGAGGGCAGGCGAGGCGAAGATCGAGGCCAGGCCCATGACCGCTAGGCCCGGGCGGCCGCGCGGCAGTAGGGCCAGACCTACGAGGGCGATGGCGACGACCGTGAAAACGGCGCCGGGCAGCATCTGCGCGTAGGAGTAGCCGAAGAGCGACGGCACGGCCGCCTCCGACGCCGCCCGATAACCGAGGCCGTCCCACCAGGCCCGCCATGAGTCCAGACCGACGATGGGCAACGTGACCACGACGATTGCCCCGACGATCGCCGACCCGGCCAGGATTCCACGCCAGCGCCGCTGCCGGATGAGCCACAACGCCGGCAGGCCGGTCTGGACCTTGATCAGGCAACCGACGACGAGGGCGCCGCCCGATCTGATCGCGGCGGCGAACAGCAGGAAGGTCAGGCTGGCGATGTTCCCCGATTCGAACCCGATCATGACCGGCGGGAAAGCGAGCAGGACCGCGCTCACGGTCCGCGACAGCCCGAGCAACCGGTAGGCCTTGTAGGAGCAGACGACCATGGCGAGGGTCCAGCCGGCCGCGACCGGGGCTTCGGGCAGCCGCGACAGCAGGCCGAAGAACGGCAGCAGCGGCGGCGGGTAGAGGAAGAAGTCGTTCCGCGCGCTCGAGGGCCAGCTCGTGACGGGGGCGGTCAGATAGGAGAGTCCTCCGTCCACCCAGCGGCCCGCCGATCCGAGGTAGACGTCGAGGTCGTACAGGTGGTTCGTCCCGCTCCATAGGAGGATGTCGAACAGGACCCAGGAGACCCCGATCCCGGCCAGCAGCGCCGACCCGAGCAGGCCCGACCGTCGCCCGAAAGGCCGGACCCGCAGCGCGACGACACAGGCCACCGTCAGGACCGGCCACAGGAGACCGAAGGGAACGCCCCCGATAGACCGGCCGAGCTGGTCCAGGGAGGCCCAGATCACCAGGGCGATGGCCGCCGGAACGACCAGGTCGACGCCGCCGAGGCGCGCCCAGCGCAGGCCGGCCAGATCCGCTAGCCGTTCCCGGACGGCGGCCAGCTTCGTGAGCAGCTCCTCTGTCGCGCCGGCAACGTGGATCACCCGGCGATTCTAGTGAGAGCCCGGGCCGCGCGTTCCGCCCGGGCCTCGGCCCGCCCCGGCCGCGCCTCGGCCGGGCCTCGACCGGCCTACCATTGGCCCGTGCCGATCCGATCGCGCCTGGCGTTCCTTCGTCCGCACCGGCCTACCGTTGCGGGTCTGGCGGTGGCGGTCGCCAGCCTGGCTCTCGCGACCGCCCTCGCCGCGGTGGTCCACGGTCAGCTCGGCGTGTCGGACGCCGCGATCGTCTACCTCCTGGCCGTCGTGGCCGTCGGGATGGGCTACGGCAGCTGGATGGCGGTCGCCACCGCCGTAGCCTCGTTCCTGCTCTACGACTTCTTCTTCGTCCAGCCGCTCTACACCTTCTCGATCGCCGCGCCGGAGGAGTGGCTGGATCTGCTCCTCTTCCTCTTCGTGGCGATCGTCATCGGGCGGCTGAGCGCTCTGCAGCTGCAGCGGCGGCGAGAGGCAGAGCTGCGCAGCTCCGAGGCCCGCGCCATGTTCGCGATGAGCCGCGACATCGCCACCTCCGCGAGCGCGCTGGAGGCCGCGCCGCTTCTGGCCGCACGCCTGGCCCGCGAGGCCGAGATGGCTCGCGTCTGGATCGGCCTCGGCGCGACGATCCCCGAGGAGCGCGTGGTCGCCGACACCGCCCACGGCGAGCCCCGGCCGTCGCATATGTCGCGCTGGACCCTCCACTCGACGACCGCCGACGGCCAGCCGAGCTGGGCGAACGTACGCGAGCTGACGGTGCTCCGGCGCGACGGTGGGGCCGGGGGACGGGAGGAGCGACTGCGGGAGGCACACTTGCGCCCGCACGACGACGACGCGGCGACGATCTTTCGCGTCCCGATCGGGGCCGCAGGCGAGGCGATCGGCTCGCTCTGGGCCACGCGGCCGCGTGGCGCCCCCTTCCCCGGCCGGTCCCACTCGCGCCTGATCGCGGCCGCGGCCGACCAGCTCGGTCAATCTGTGGTGCGGGATCGGCTCGCCGCCGAGGCGACGGCCGTCGAGGTGGCACGCCAGGGCGACGCCCTCAAGTCCGCGCTGCTCGACTCGGTGTCGCACGATCTCCGAACGCCACTCGCCGCGATCCGCGCCGCGGCCGGAAACCTGATGGATCCGGACGTGGCGCTGGCGCCCGAGGACGCGCGAACCGTGGCCCGGTCGATCGACACGGAGGCGCAGCGCCTGAGCCGGCTGGTTCGCAACATGCTGGACCTGGGCCGGATCCAGGGCGGGGCTCTCCATCCCTCGCTCGAGCTGTACGACCTGGCCGACCTGGTGGACCCAGTCGTCGAGCGCATCCGACCCATGCTGGCGCCGGAGCAGCTGGAGGTTCGGATCGGCGAGGACCTGCCAGCGGTCCAGGTGGACGCCATCTTCGTGGACCAGATCCTCACCAACCTGCTCGAGAACGAGGCGCGCTATGCAGCCGGCAAGAAGATCGTCGTCTCCGCGAAGGTCGTGGCGGGCCAGGTCTGGCTCGTCGTCGAGGACGCCGGCCCCGGCGTTCCGCCGACGGTCATGCCGCTCCTCTTCGAGCGGTTCTACCGCGGACCGCGGCGCCAGGGGTCGCGGTCGGAGGGCGGTTCGGGGATCGGGCTGGCCGTCGTGAAGGGTCTGGCCGAGGCGATGGGCGGCTCCGCTCTCGCCCGGCCGAGCACGCTCGGCGGCCTGGAGGTGATCGTCCGATTGCCGGTCGAATACGAGCCGAAGGTGATCGAGCCCCCGCCCGAGCCGGCGGTCGAGGCGTCGGCCGAAGGCGCGGTCGAACCGGCAGCCGAAGGGGCGCCCGAGCCGGCGGTCGAGCCCCAAGTAGAGCCGGCGGCGGCCGTCGGGCCTGTAGTCGAACCCGAAGTCGAGCCGGCGGCTGGGCTTTCGGCGGCCGAGATTCCGGCCGAGCCCCAATGAGCGAAGGCGCAGCGGTCGTCCTGATCGTCGAGGACGATGAGCCGGCCCGGACGGCGATCGCCGGCAACCTGCGCGCCCGCGGCCACGAGGTGGACGAAGCCGGCGACGCCCGCGCCGCGCTCAGGCTGTGGGACGCCCGCCGCCCGGACCTGATCCTGCTGGACCTGGGATTGCCCGACTTCGACGGCCAGGCCGTCATCCGGCGCGTCCGCCGGGAGGCAACCACTCCGATCATCGTCGTCTCGGCGCGCGGCCGCGAGGAGGATCGCGTGGCGGCTCTCGATGCCGGGGCCGACGACTACCTGACCAAGCCGTTCGGGCTGTCCGAGTTGCACGCTCGGATGCGCGCCGTGCTGCGCCGCGCGGCCGGCCCCGAGGCGGACACGGAGGGCCGCCTCCGGCTGGGCCCGGTTGTGCTGGACGTGCCGCGCCACGAGGTCAGTGTCGGCGAGGTACCCGTGGAACTGACCCCGCGCGAGTTCGAGCTGCTCAAGGTGCTTCTCTCGCAGCCGGGCCGGGTCGTGACGGCGGGCCGGCTGCTCCGCGCGGTCTGGGGCACGGCCTACTCGGACGAGGCCCACTATCTCCACGTCTACGTCTCGCGACTGCGCCGCAAGCTGGCCGCCGCGGATTCGTCCGGGGTCGCGGCCAAGCTCATCGTCGCCGAGCCTGGAGTGGGCTACCGCATCGTCGCCGAGTAGGGAAGCCGCGGGCCGGGCCCGTCGCCGCCGTCGCGCCAACCTGCGCTCATGTTCGAGACGACCGAGGAGATCGCCGAGCTGCAGCGCCTGTTCGACGCGACGCTGAGCCGCGCCAACGCCCATATGCTGAGCATCGTCACGCCGGAGCGGCGGCTGTCGGCCCGGCAGGTCGTGGCATACCTGCAGGACACGAAGCACGTCGCCCTGGCCACCGTGACCCCCAGGGGCGAGCCCCGTGTCGCGCCGCTCGACGCACTCTTCATCCACGGCCGCTTCGTCATGGGGACCGGCGGCGAGGCGGCACGGCTGCGCCACCTCCACGCCAACCCGGCGTGCTCGGCCGCACACATGGACGGCGACAGGATCGCCGTCGTCGTCAACGGTCACGCGGAATGGATCGAGCGCGGCCATCCTGACGACGAACTGGTCGCCGCGTGGCGGCGAATCTACGGCTCGGATCCGTACGAACTGGGGCCGGACGTCACGTTCTTCCGGATCGTGCCCGCCTCGATGTGGGCCTACGCGTTCCACCCCGAGGAGTTCCCCGAGGAGTAGAAGCGGTGCGCGCCCTGCGGATCAGCGACGGCGCCCGGCGGCGCCGCCTGTTCGATCGACCGTAGAATCGGTTGTGGCGTCAACTACTCGCAGTCCGGAATCCTGACAAATGGACCAAGTCATCCGAAACGCCCTGGCGCGCAACGGAGTCATCGACATCACGACAACGGGGCGGAAGACGGGCCGGCCGCGCCGCATCGAGATCGTCTATCACGTGATCGGCGGCCGCATCTACATCAGCGGCATGCCGCGAGCCGAACGCAAGCGAGGCTGGCTGTGGAACCTCGAGTCCGAGCCGAAGCTCACCTTCCATCTGAAGCGGGGCGTCACGGCCGACCTGCCCGCCACCGCGCGCGTCATCACAGATGAAGCCGAACGGCGGGCCGTCCTCCAGCACGTCGCCCGGAACTGGAACCGCACCGACGTGGACCTCATGGTCGCCCACAGCCCGCTCGTGGAAGTCACCATCGAATGGTCATGAAAGGGAGCCCCATCGGTGACAAGGTTGGGTTGTCAAAGCAACCAGCACCGGGAGGCTCCAGCCATGTTGTACGCCGGATTGGACCTGTCGCGCCAGAGGCTCGATGTGCACGTGCTCGATGAAGAAGGGCGAACGGTCGACGTCCTAGCCGTTCACCCAGACGCGGACGCCCTGCGCACCCTCGCCCATAGGGTTCTGCGCCACGGCCAGGAGGTCAGCGCGGTCATCGAGTCGATGACCGGCTCGCG
>JBEKKR010000024.1:0-46920 GCA_050010635.1 Candidatus Limnocylindrales bacterium | reverse complement strand
CGCCGGCGTCGAGCTCGAAGCGGTGCCGGGCGTCGGGCCGGTGCGGGCTGCCCAGCTCAGTGCCGCGTTCGAGCTGGGGCGCCGAGTCGTGACCGACTGGCCCCAGGGCCGCTGGACCGTCCGAGCCCCACGCGATGTAGGAGAGCGGCTGGTGCCACAAATGGGCTACCTGGAACGAGAGGAGCTTCGCGTCGTGCTCCTGAACACCCGCAACGTCGTCCTGCGCCAGGTCACCGTCTACCAGGGCAACGTGTCCTCCAGCCTGGTGCGTATCGGCGAGCTTTTCCGCGATGCCGTGCGGCTGAGCGCCACGGGTGTGATCCTGGTCCACAATCACCCCTCCGGCGACGCGACGCCGAGCCCGGACGACCTGCGACTGACCGCCGAAGCGCTCGCCGCGGGCCGGCTCCTGGACATCCAGCTGCTGGACCATCTGATCGTCGCCGGCGATGGCTTCACGTCGCTGCGCGACCGCGGTGTGGCTTTCGACCGCGCCTCATAGCGTCGAGCCGGCGCCGGCCGGTGGTCGCGGGCGCCGCGCCATTGCTTGCGCAGGAGCGGTAAACTGCCGCAGCCTGCCGGCCCACTCGACCGATAGAAGAGCCCGGACGGGATCGGAGGGTATACTTCTCGCGCTTTCCAGGATCGAGGCGGGTCGAGTGGACGTCCCGCAAGATGGATTGAGGCTCCCCGTCACAATCCGAGGCCTCTGAGCCACTCGATCACCGGGTCCTCAGGCTGGCAATCCTGTCCCCACCATCGGGGGGCGGCCAGCACCACGACAAAAGGAACAGCCTCGCATCATGTTCGGCCTGCAATCCATACTCGGCCTCTTCTCGCGCGACGTCGGGATCGACCTTGGCACGGCCAACACGTTGGTCTGGGTTCGCGACCGCGGCATCGTCATCAGCGAGCCGAGCGTCGTGGCCCTTGAGGCGAAGACGCGGAAGGTCCTGGCCGTTGGAGCCGAGGCCAAGCGCATGGTCGGCCGGACTCCGGCCAGCATCATCGCCGTCAGACCTCTCCGCGACGGAGTCATCAGCGACTTCGACGTGACCCAGCAGATGATCGCCTACTTCGTCCGCAAGGTTCACGACCGGATCGGAATGGTGCCGCGGCCGCGCATGCTTCTCGGCATTCCCTCGGGCGTGACAGAGGTCGAGAAGCGGGCCGTCCGCGACGCAGCCATGAACGCCGGCGCGCGCTGGGCCGGCCTGATCGAAGAGCCAATGGCCGCCGCGATCGGCGCCGGGCTGCCGATCAACGAACCGACGGGCAGCATGATCATCGACATCGGCGGCGGCACCACCGAAGTCGCGGTCATCAGCCTCGGCGGCATCGTCGTCTCCCGGAGCATCCGCATCGGCGGCGACGAGATGGACGCCGACATCGTTTCCTACGCCCGCCGCGAGTACAACCTGTTCCTGGGCGAGCGCACGGCCGAGGACATCAAGATCGCCATCGGATCGGCGAGCCCGGGCGAGTGGGACTCCCAACGCGTCACTCTCCGCGGCCGAGACCTGCTGACCGGTCTGCCCCGCAGCGTCGAGGTGGGCGGCGAGCAGATCCGCGAGGCCCTCGATCCGTCGTTGGCCTTGATCGTGGATACGATCAAGGACACGATCGAGGAGACGCCGCCGGAACTCGTCGCCGACATCATGGACCAGGGCATCGTCCTGGCCGGAGGCGGCGCCCTGTTGTCCGGCTTCGACCGCCGCATCGCCGAGGCGACCCAGATGGCGGTCCACGTCGCCAACGACCCGCTCACCTGCGTGGTACGCGGCACCGGCGTGGTCCTCGAGGAACTGGACCTGATGGAAGAAGTGCTGGTGGCGGACACGTACGCCCGCCCGGCACGCTGACCCGGAGCCGGGCAACGGCGGCCGCATGAACGCGATCTCGGCCACTCGGGCGACCGTCCGACGTGAGTGGACGGCGTTCGGCACGCTCCTGATAATCAGCGTCGGTCTGATGGGGATCTCCGACACGAGCACCGCCCACGACCTGCAGTCCGCCGTCAACTTCGTTGCCATGCCGGCCATGACGGCCATCAACAACGCCGCCGACACGGCCGGCTCCTACTGGTCCGCGCTGACGCAGATCGACCGGCTGAGGACCCAGAACGAGCAGCTCAAGCAGGACAACCTGACGCTCCAGGAAGAGCTGGATCGGATGGGCGCCATCTCCAAGCTCAACGACGACTGGACGAAGATCACCGCTTCGGCCCAGAGCGTGCCCTACCAGACCACGCCGGTTCGCGTGATCGTCCGGGACCTCTCGAACGTGGGCCAGCAAACCCTCATCGTCAACAAGGGCAGCAGCGACGGCCTCGTCCCGGGACAGGTCGTGGTCGACGCGGGGGGTGCGCTCGTCGGCCGGATCCAGAAGGTCGAGGCCACGGTCTCGACGATCCTGCTGATCAGCGACCCAACGTCGGTCGTGGTGGGCCTGGAAGCCAAGTCCGGGGCCGCCGGTACGGTTCGGGGCTCGATCAGCTCGAAGCTCCAGATGTCGATCGTGGACGTCTCCGCGGACGTCGCCGCCACGATGAAGGGGAAACCCGTGGTCACGGCCGGCGAATCGCTGCCCGGCACCTGCGACATCTCGCCCTACCCGCCCGGGCTTCTCATCGGCACCATCACCGCCGTTTCGAACGACCCGAACGTGGTCGTCCAGAGTGCGACCATCATCCCCGCCGCCCATCTGACCGACGCCACCTTCCTGCTCGTGGTCATGGACTACCACGGTGGGTTCGCAGGGGCTCTGGTAGAGGGCTGTCCTACCGCCAGCCCGGGCGCGTCCGCGCTGCCGAGCGGGTCGCCCGGCGCGGCGAGCCCGCGCGCCTCGAGCAGCTCCGCTTCGCCCTCGATCCGGCCGTCAGCCGGGCCGACGGCAGCGCCCTAGCCGTCTGAGCAGGCCCGGCCGGCACTCACTTCGCCCCGGCGCCGGGCCCGGCGGGCGACGGAAGGGCCACATCAAACCTGCTACGCTCAGGTCCTGATGCCGAGGGAGCCAGCGTGAAGGGTCTCGTCCTTGCGGGAGGTACGGCCACGCGCCTCTTCCCGCTCACCATCGTCACGAACAAGCATCTTCTGCCGATCTACGACCGGCCGATGATCTACTACCCCATCGCCACGCTTGCCTCGATGGGGGTCCGCGAGGTCATGGTCATCGTCGGGGGCAAGAGCGTCGGCGACGTCGTAGAGCTCCTGGCCGACGGCGAGCATTTCGGGCTGGACCTTACATACCGCTACCAGCGCGGAGCCCTCGGGATCGCCCACGCCATCGGTCTCGCCCGCGACTTCGTGGGCGATGAGGCCTTCTGCTGCGTCCTCGGCGACAACGTCCTCCTGGGACCCCCGCTGGAAGCCGCCGCTCGCGAGTTCGAGGCCGGTCCGTGGGGCGCCGGAACCCTGCTGTACGAGGTGGCCGATCCGGAGCGGTTCGGGGTCGCCGAGCTCGACGCCGCCGGCAACGTCGTGGCCTTCGAAGAGAAGCCGGCCCATCCGAAGAGCAACCTGATCCCGATCGGGGTCTACTTCCTGCGGCCCAGCGCATTCGACGTCGTCGGCCAGCTGGTGCCGTCTCGACGCGGCGAACTCGAGATCACGGACCTTCTGAACCACTACCTGCCCGGAAGCCTGTACGCCCCCCGCTTCGAGGGCCTCTGGACCGACGCCGGGACCGTGACTTCGCTCATACGAGCCGCTGAGCTGGCCGAGCAAGAGTCGCGCTCCGGCCGCCTGGGCGGTCCTCCGGCCAGGCCGACGGCGTGAGCGAGGATCGGGCGCCGCGCTTCCCCCGGATCCTGGCGACGGGCGGCGCCGGCTTCATCGGTTCCGGCTTCGTCCGCGACGTGCTCGCCCGCAAGGACGGGACGCAGGTCACGGTGCTCGACAAGCTGACCTACGCGGGCAACCGCGCGAACCTGGCGCCGTGCGAAGCCGATCCCGAGCAGGCCGCACGGCTGGGCTTCGTCGTGGGGGACATAGCCGACGCGTCGGCCGTCGCGCCGCTCGTGGCGGAGGCCGACGCCGTCGTCAACTTCGCCGCGGAATCGCACGTGGATCGCTCGATCCTCGACCCGGAGGCCTTCCTGCGGACCGACGTGATGGGAGTCCACGTTCTGCTCGAGGCCTGTCGGGCCGAAGCTGAACGTGCCTCGAAGGGAGCGCGCCCCGCCGCCCCCCGGTTCCTGCAGGTCTCCACGGACGAGGTTTACGGCTCGGTTGAGACGGGCGCGAGCCGCGAGGGGGACCGGCTCGAGCCGCGCTCGCCCTACTCGGCGGCGAAGGCCGCCGGTGAGCTGCTGGTCCGCTCCTATTTCGTGACCTACGGGCTGGACGTCGTGGTCACGCGCGGGTCGAACACGTACGGGCCTTATCACCACCCCGAGAAGCTGATCCCGCTCTTCATCACCAACGCCATCGACGACCAGCAGCTGCCGCTCTACGGCGACGGCCTGCAGCGCCGCGACTGGTTGTACGTGGCCGACCATGCCGGGGCCATCGGCCACGTCCTGGAGCACGGGGTCGCCGGCGAGACGTACAACGTCCCGGGCGACAACGAGCGCAGCAACCGAGAGGTGGTCGCGGCCCTCCTGGACGACCTCGGCAAGCCGTGGTCGCTGGTCCGGCAGGTGGAGGACCGCCCCGGCCACGACCGCCGCTACGCGATGGACGGCACCAAGCTCGCGGCCCTCGGCTGGACCAACAAGATGCCATTCGAGAAGGGCCTGGCGGCGACCGTGGCCTGGTATCGAGACAACCAGGACTGGTGGCGCTCGATCAAGTCCGGTGAGTGGGCCGACTACTACCAACGCCAGTACGGCGCCCGCCTGGCCGGCTCCCGCGAGGCGGGGCGATGAGGTCGCCGGGCTGATGCGAGTCGCCGTCACGGGAGCGGGCGGACGGCTGGGCAGCGTCCTGGTTAAGCAACTCTCCGTGGCGCCGTTCGTGCGTCAGGTTCTGGCCTGGGACCTGCCCGGGCACGATCTCGACGACCCCGCGTCGGCTCAGCACCTGGTATCGATGTACCGGCCGGACGCCGTGGTCCACGCGGCCGCCTGGACGGACGTCGACGGCTGCGCCAGGGACCCGGCCCTGGCCATGCGCCGCAACGGCACCGCCGTCGGCGAGATGGCCGAGGCATGCGTGAGCTCGGGCGCGGCGCTCGTCATGGTCTCCACCAACGAGGTCTTCGACGGCCTGCGCACCGACGGGCTGCCCTACCGGCCGACCGACACGCCGCATCCGATGAATCCGTACGGCGAGGCGAAGCTGGCGGGCGAGCGCGCGGCCCGAACCGCCTTCTGGGCCAACGGTGACGAATTCGCCGCGGCGGCGCTCGACCGGTCGCCCGCGCGCGACTCAACCGTGCCGGCCCTGGCCATCGTTCGGACGGCCTGGCTCTTCGGCCTCCCAGGCTCCGACTTCCCTCAGAAGATCCTGGCCGCGGCCGCCAGGGCGCGCGTCGAAGGCACGACCCTGAAGCTGGTCTCCGACGAGATCGGCTGCCCCACCTACGCGACCGACCTGGCGGCGGCGATCGTGGCGCTGGTGGGAGAGGCCGGACTCGCGCGCGGGCAGGGTTTCGGAGGGATCCACCACGTCGTCAACGCCGGCCGGGCCTCCAGGGCGGAGTGGGCCCGCGAAGTGCTGCGCATCGCCGGAATGAACGTGCCGACCGAAGATGTTCCGATGGCCACGTGGCCGCGCCCCTCCACGCCGCCGGCGTGGGGAGTGCTGGAGCCGACGCCGCTCCCCGGCGGGCCGCTCCGGGACTGGCGCGAAGCGCTGCAGGAATACGCGAAGTTGCTGCCCGGCTTCGAGTAGACGCGGCGGCGCGATTTCCGGATCCACCGGCCACTACCGCTGGCGGGCCCGCTCGCTGTAGGCTGGCACGAGCAAGTCGTGGCCGGCCGCGGCCCGGGCCGGTCGACTCGCAGAAGCGGAGATGGACGAAATGAGTGAGGAGCCGGGCGGCAAACCACCGAAGCAGCCGGAAGAGGGATCGGGCGCGCGGACGAGGGCAGGAGCCCGCCAGGCGACGGCCGCGAGACTCGAGCCGGAGCCAGCAAGACCCGCGCCCGCGGCAGCGAAGCCCGCGCCCGCCCCGGCGAAGGCCGCGCCCGCGGCCGCGAAGCCCGGGGCGGCGGCAAAGTCCAAGCCGTCGGCCACCACCCAGGCCACGAAGCGGGCGGCCACCGGGGCCACGCCGCCTCCTGCGCCGGCGGCCGCGAAACCGGCGCCTGCGCCGAGCGTCCCCACGCCGCGACGCGACAGGATCCCTCCGGCCCCGCTCGGCTCGGCCGGTTCGGCCGAGTCCCGCGTCGTGGCCAACACCGTGACCATCAACCAGGGCGGCGCGGGTGAGGTGGAAGCGGAGTCGATCAGTGTCCACCAGGGCGGCATCGGAGCCGCTTCGGCCGAGGACATCAGCGTCGCCATGGGCGGAATCGGCATGGCCCAGGCCGACGACATCGCCGTCCGCATGGGCGCGGTGGGCGTGGCTCGGGGGGAGCGGATCTCCACCGAGCTGGGTGCCATCGGCTTCGCCGTCGGCCGAAACGTCACGGTGACGCAGGGTTACGCGAGGACCGTCCTCGCCCAGGAGGTGCACATCAGGCAGGGCATGGCCGGCTCCGTCGTCGCCGCAAACGTCACCCTCGAGAAGCAGACCGGGGCGTTCCTGGTGATGGCCCGCAAGGTCGAGGGCGACGTGCGAACCGTCCTCGACTGGCGAGGAGCGCTCGCCGCCGGCGCCGCCCTCGGCATCGTCGTCGGCCTTCTGGGCAGGCGCAAACGCGGCTGACCGCGATGGATCCCTCGGTCGGCCCGACGGCGAGCCAGGCAAGCCCGGCTCTGGGCCGAGGCGCCGCCGAGCACGAGCCAGGCAAGCCTGGCGACGCTGCGAGCGCATTTGAACGTGCCTGAGCAAGGCGCGGAGGCGCTGACGAAGGCGTCGGCCGGCTGGCCGAGCGAGGCCGCTATACTTTGGAGCCGGCTGAGCGGCGTCCCGAGGATCCCTCCGCCATCTCCGATCCGCCACAGGAGTTCCTCGTGATCGACCCTACTGCGAGGGTTCACGCGTCCGCAGAGCTCGAAGCCGGCGTCAGCGTCGGCCCCCTGACCAGCATCTGGAACCGGGCGGTGCTCCGCAACGGCGCGACGCTCGGGGCCGAATGCATCATCGGTCGCGATGCCTTCATAGACGAAGGCGTCACGCTCGGAGACAGGGTCAAGGTTCAGAACGGGGCGCTCGTCTACCACGGGGTCACGGTCGGAAACGGCGTCTTCATCGGGCCCGGCGCGATCCTGACCAACGATCGCTATCCGCGGGCAATCACCGCCACCGGCGAGCTGGCCCGCGGCGAGGACTGGACGGTCAGCCCGATAGAGCTTCTGGAAGGCTGCTCGATCGGCGCCGGCGCGGTTGTTGTCGCCGGCACCACGGTCGGCCGATTTGCGACCGTCGGCGCCGGGGCGGTCGTCACCCGAGACGTGCCCGACCACGCCCTGGTGGCGGGCAATCCGGCCCGCCGCCTGGGCTGGGTGTGCGCCTGTGGAACGCGGCTTACGGATGCCTCGGGCGCCAACGCCGCACCGGATCCCTCTCCCAACGCCTCCCTCGCCTGCGGTCGATGCGGACGCGTATTCGTCTTCAACACCGAAAGCGGTTCGCTCGCGGAGCGGCCCGCAACCAGCACAGGAGTCACTGCATGATCCCGCCCGCGCGCCCCGATCTCGGCCCAGAGGAGGTTGCCGCCGTTACCGAAGTCCTCAACAGCGGCATGATCGTTGGGGGCCGGAAAGTCGCGGAGCTGGAAGAGCGGTGGGCCGCCTTCTGCGGCGTCAAGCACGCCATCGCCCTGTCCAACGGCACCGTGGCGCTGATGTCGATCTTCGCCGGCCTTGGACTCGGACCGGGCGACGAGGTCATCACCGTCTCCCACACCTTCAACGCCACCGTCAGCTCGATCCTCTACACGGGAGCGTCGCCCGTCTTCGTGGACATCGAGCCGGACACATACCTCATGGACGCCGGCCGGATCGAGGCGGCGATCACGCCGCGGACCCGGGCGATCTGCCCGGTCAGCCTCTTCGGCATCATCGCCGACATGGACGCGATCCAGGCCATCGCCGATCGCCACGGGCTGACCGTCGTGGAGGACGCCTGCCAGGCCCACGGGGCGTTGTATCGCGGGCGTCGCGCCGGCAGCTTCGGCTACGCGGCCTTCAGCCTGTACGGCACCAAGAACATGACCACGGGCGAGGGCGGCTTCGTCAACACCAACGACGACAGGCTGGCCGACTGGATCAGGCTCTACCGCAACCAGGGTATGCGGGAGCGCTACCACCACGAGATCCTCGGCTACAACTTTCGCTTGACGGACATCGCCGCGGCGATCGGCCTGGTCCAGTTCGAGAAACTGGAGCGGAACACGGCCCGCCGCCAGGCGATCGCAAAGCGCTATGACGAAGCCTTTGCCGATCTGCCGATCCAGCTACCGACCTGGCCGGAGGGCCGGACCCACGTCTTCCACCAGTACACCCTGGGTGTGGGGTCGGCCCGCGACCAGATCGTGGCCGAAATGAAGGACGCCGGCGTCATCTGCGGCATCTACTACCCAATCCCGTGCCATCGCCAGGCGTACGTGATGGAGCTGGGGATCGACGGCGACCTGCCGAACACCGACGCCGCCGCGGCCGGCAGCATGTCCCTGCCGATGTACCCCGGGCTGACCGAGGCCGAGCAGGCCCAGGTCGTAGAGGCGCTGCGGGCCTCCGTCCTTCGCCACGCCGTCGCAACAGGCGAGAGCCGGTGACGACGCCCCTGCGGCTCGGCCTGGCCGGGCTGGGCTCGATGGGCCGCAACCACCTGCGCGTGATCTCCAACCACCCGGAGACGAGCCTCACCGCCATCGCGGACACGGATCCCGCCGCCCTGGACGCCGCCGTGGCCCAGACCGGGGCGAAGGGCTTCGCGGATCCTCTTGCGATGATCGCCGAGGCGGATCTGGACGGCGTGGTGATCGCCGCGCCGACCACGGCTCACGTCGCGCTTGCCCTGGCAGCCATCGACAGGGGCCTCACTCTCCTGGTCGAGAAGCCGCTCGCCGCCACAGTCGAGGAGGGGCTGACGATCGTGGCCACCGCCCGAAAGCGGGGCGTCCGCGTCCAGGTTGGCCACGTCGAGCGGTACAACCCGGCCGTGCTGGAGATGGGGCGTCTGCTGCGCGCGGGTTGGCTGTCAACGATCTACGCCATCACGAGCCGCCGGGCCGGCCCATTCCCCGCCCGCATCCGAGACGTGGGCGTGACCGTGGACCTGGGCACTCACGACGTGGACATGCTGTCGTGGATCGCCGGCGAGCGGCCGGTCCGCGTCTACGCGGAGACGGCCCAGCGGCTTCACGCCAGCCACGAGGATCTGACATTCGGCCTGCTCCACTTCCCCTCCGGTGCCACGGGGTTTCTCGACGTCGACTGGCTCACTCCGGTCAAGCGGCGCAGCCTGGTGGCCGTCGGCGAGGAGGGGATGTTCGAGCTGGACTACCTGACCCAGAAGCTCACTTTCACGCGCTCCAACGTGGAGCGGCCCCAAATGATCGGCGGCTACGCCACCACGTTCAGCGGCGACGTGGCCGAGATCCCGATCCAGAACGTCGAGCCGCTGCGTGCCCAGCTCGACGAGTTCGTACGCGTCCTGCGAACCGGCGAGCGGCCGTACGTGGACGGCGAGGACGGCCTGTGGGCCGTCGCCATGGCCAACGCCCTGCTAACCGCCGCCGCCGAGCGGCGACCGATCGACCTGTCGGACCTTCCCTCGAGGCTATCAGCCGAATGAGCGTCGTCTCTCGTCCCTCCCGCGTCGTCAGCTTCCTGGGTGGCTCAATCAACCCGCCGGTCAATCCCTGTACCCACACCGCTCCCCGAACGGTCACGCCGTGGACCGGCGAGCCTGGCACGGCCGGCCGGGCCGTCGTCGTCGGCGCGGGCAAGATGGGCTTGCCGCTGGCCGTGCAGTTTGCCAGCCACGGCTGGCACGTCACCGCCGTCGACGTCAATCGCGAGGTCGTTGCCGCGATCAACCAGGGCCGGTCCCACGTGGCCGAGGAGCCGGGGCTGGCCGAGGGAGTAGCGGAAGTCCACGCCGCGGGCCGCCTGAGCGCCACCACGGACGCCGCGGCGGCCACTCGCGCCGCGGACGTGGTCGTGCTGATCGTGCCTGTCATGCTCGACGACGCCCAGCAGCCGGACTACCGGTACATGGATTCGGCCGTGGATTCGATCGCCGCCGGCGTCCATCTCGGCCTGACGGTGATCTTCGAGACCACGCTCCCCGTTGGGGATACGCGCGGCCGGTTCGCGCCGCGGATCGAGGCGGCGAGCGGGCTGAAAGCCGAGACGGACTTCTTCGTCGCCTTCTCGCCCGAGCGCCTCTACTCGGGCGCCGTCTTCGCCAACCTGGCGACCTATCCCAAGCTCGTCGGCGGCATCGGGCCCGAGTCCGGCCGGCGGGCGGCCAACTTCTACGACTCCGTGCTGGACGTCGAGATCGTGGCCATGAGCTGCGCCGAGGCGGCCGAGTTCAGCAAGATCGCCGACACGACCTACCGCGACGTCAACATCGCCCTGGCCAACGACTTCGCCCGGTACGCCGACCGCGTCGGCGTGGACATCCAGGAAGTCATCGACGGGGCCAACAGCCAGCCGTACTCGCACATCCACCAGCCCGGCATCGGCGTCGGCGGCCACTGCATCCCCGTCTATCCCCACCTGCTCCTCAGCCGCGCCCCGGATCTCGAGGTCGTGGCCGTCTCGCGCCGCACCAACGACGCCCAGGTCGGTATCGCCATCAAGTCGTTGGAGACGATGCTCGGCGGTCTCGACGACGTCCCGATCCTCGTCCTGGGCCTGACCTATCGCGACGGCGTCAAGGAGCTGGCCTATTCTCGAGCCCTGCCGCTGATCGAGCGGCTCTCGTTCCACGGCGCCCAGGTGTGGGCTTACGACCCGCTCCTCGAGGACGAAGACATAGACCGCTGCTGCGCGGCGCCGTACCACTGGGGCGAGCAGGCGCCGTTCCGCGCGATCGTCACCCAGACCGCGGACAAGCTGTGGACCGCGATCGATTTCTCGCTCTTCCCGGAGCTCGAGGTCATCCTCGACGGGCGGAACAGCCTGCGCGGCATCGACCTGCCGGCGGGCGTCCGGTACGCGGGCATAGGCGTTCAGGCCGAGACCAGGCGCCGGGCCGCGAGCGGCCAGGCGGGCCGACCGGCGGCAAACCCCGCCGCGTCTCGGTAGAGGCGGCCGGCGATGCGGATCGTCAGCGTCGTCGGTACGCGGCCGCAGCTGATCAAGGCCGCCGCTCTTCAGCCGGTCCTGCGCCGCGATCACAAGGACCTCTTCGTGGACACTGGACAGCACTACGACGACGCCATGGCCGGCAACTTCTTCGTCGAGCTGGGGCTGGCCCGACCCGACCACGCCCTCGGCATCGGCGACGGCGGCCACGGCGGTCAGACCGGCCGCATGCTGATCGCCCTGGAGCCGCTCCTGCGCGACGCGGCGCCGGACGCGGTCCTGGTCTACGGCGACACCAACTCGACCCTGGCAGGGGCGCTGACGGCCGCCAAGCTGGACATCCCGGTGGCCCACGTGGAGGCCGGGCTGCGAAGCTTCGACCGGCGCATGCCCGAGGAGCTGAACCGCGTCGTGGTAGATCACGTTTCGCGCTGGCTCTTCGCCCCCACCCCGGCCGCGGTCGCCAACCTTGCCACCGAGGGGATCACGTCGGGCGTGCTCGAAGTCGGCGACCTGATGCAGGACCTGGCCGCCCGGGTCTCCGCCGAGCTGCGCGATCCCGCGGTGCTGCGGCCGATCGCCGAACGACTCGGCCTGCCGCTCGCACCCGGTCGCTTCCTCTTCGCCACGGTCCATCGGGCCGAGAACCGCGATCCGGAGGCGATGGCCCGCTGGTCGGCCCTGCTGGGCGCCGTCGCCGCGCCGGATCGACCGGTGGTCCTGGCCCTCCACCCGGGCACCCGCGCGGCGCTCGAGGCTGCGGGGCTTGCCCTGCCTGCCGGCGTGATCGTCGTCGAACCGCAGGGCTATCGAACCGCGCTCGCGCTCCAGCTCCACGCCGCGGCCGTGCTGACCGATTCGGGCGGAATCCAGCGCGAATCGGCCTGGCTGGGCGTGCCGTGCCTGGTCCTGCGGACGACGACAGAGTGGGTCGAGACCGTCGGGAGCGCCGGCAGCTCGGCCGTGCTCGTCGGGCTGGATCGGGAGCTGGCGCTGCGCGAGCTGGAGACACGAGCGCCCCAGTCGCGGACCGCCGAGGCGGCCGCCGAGCGCGCCGCCGGGCTTCATCTGGCGGGCTCCGGCGCCGCCGAACGGATCACCGCCGCGCTGGCGGGGGCACGATGACCGCCGCGGCGCCGCGCCGGCCGGTCTGCATGATCGTCCACGCCTACTACGAAGAGGACCCGCGAGTCCGGCGCGAGGCCGAGACTCTCGTCGCGGCCGGCTGGGAAGTCGACGTCTTCGGCCTGAGGCGTTTGGGCGAGGAGTCGGCGGCCGTCGTCGCCGGCGTGAACCTGCACCGGCTGCCCGTCGGGCGCCACCAGGGCGCGGGCCTGCCTGTCTACCTGGTCGAGTACGGCGCCTTCTTGTTTAGGGCTCTCTGGGCGGCCACCCGGGCCCACCGGTGGCGGAGGTACGGGCTCGTCGAGGTCCATTCGCTGCCGGACTACCTGGTCTTCGCCGCCCTGCCGATGAAGCTGGCCGGCGTGCCGGTGCTGCTCGATCTCCATGAGGCCATGCCGGAGTTCTTCCGCAGCCGCTTTCCCAAGGCTGCCAATCCGATCAGCTACCGGCTGCTGCGGCTCCAGGAGAGGCTATCTATCGGCCTGGCGAACGAGGTCATGACCGTCAACGAGCCGCTGGCCGAACGCCTCCGGGGAATCGGCGTCAAGCCGGACCGGCTCACGGTCGTCCTCAACAGCCCTGACCTGGGTCTTTTCGATCCGGCCGCTCACCCCCGACGAGAGTTCATGGCCGACGGCACGCTCCGCATCGTCTACACCGGCGCGCTGACGCCGACCTACGAGTTGGACGTTCTCCTGCGCGCGATCGCCTCGATCGCACGGTCCCGTCCGAAGCTTCCCCTGAACGCCACTCTCTATGGCCGTGGCGACGCCCTGCCGGCGCTCGAGGCACTGGCCGCCGAACTCGGCATCGCGGATCGCATCGAGTTCCCGGGACGCATTGCCATCGAGGACGTGCCGGCGGCGGTGGCCGGCGGCGACATCGGCATCGCGCCCACCCGTCTCGACCCATTCACCGGCATGAGCCTCTCGACGAAGGTGCTCGAATACGCGGCGATGGGCAAGGCCGTCGTGGCGTCGCGGCTGCCGACCGTCGAGCGGTACTTCGCTCCGGACACGCTGGCGGTCTACGAGCCCGGGGATCCCGAATCCCTGGCGGCGTCGATCCTTGCCCTGGTGGACCACCCCGCCGACCGCCTCGCGCGCATCGATCGGACGGGCCGCCGCGTCGACGAATTGAGCTGGACGCGTCAGGCCGAGGCCTTCAAAGCGGTCGTGGTCCGGCTCACCGAGGCTTCCGAACCCAGACGAGGGGCCCGCGAACAGGGTGCCTGACGGACCCGCGCCGAAGCCGGGCCCGATTCTTGCTGCGTCTCCCGCCGTTTCAGAAAGCGGAATGCGGTAGCATACGGCTCCGTTACCCCGGCGTTCCTCGCCGGGCCCCGCTCGCACCAGGAAGTCCAGATGACCTTCCGCACCAGAACGGCCCCCAAGCCCACACGCCGCCGAGTCCGCCGCAGCGACAGCCGCCGCAATGTCTACCTCACGCTCAGCTTCACGCTGGCCATCGCTTCGGCGCTGGCGTTGATGGGCGGCGTCTTTCTCGCCAGCTACTACGTGGACCACGGGGCCGCCATCGCCGGCGTCAACGGCGAAGCCATAAGCAAAGACGCCGTGCGAGACCGGGTGGGCCTGAACGACGCGATCTACCAGCGGCAGATCGCCAACTACACCACGATGCGGAACCAGGGCAAGCTCGCGACGGACGAATACAACACCATTGTGGGCAATATCCAGACCACCGAGACCTCGTCGACCATTTACAGCGACGCCCTGACGCAGCTCATCAACGAGACTCAGCTCCGGCAGTACGCGGTCCAAAACAACATCGTCGTCACGGACCAGCAGATCGCGGCCCAGATCCAGACCGACGCGACCATCGCCGAGATGCGCCACGTGAAGGTCATCGCCGTGGCCGTGAAGGCGACTCCCCCGTCCAGCACTCCCACGCAGGCCGACATCGATTCGGCCCAGGCCAAAGCCCAGGGCTACTTGAAGGAGATTCAGGGCGGCAAGGCGTGGGACGACGTCGCCAAGGAAGCCAGCTCGGACAGCGCGAATACCGGCGGCAGCGTCGGCGACCTCGGCCTGACGACGAGAGACGACATCGGCGTCGAGCCGGATCTGGCCAACGCCACCTTCGCCCTGAAGAACGTGAACGACATCACCCCGATCATCAAGGGCTCGGACGGCGTCTGGCGCTTCGCCACGGTGACGAAGATCGTCCCGGCCTTCACCGACGCCGACTGGCAGACGTCCATCGCGTCCGCCTCGAGCGGCGACCTCTACCGAGCGATGGCCCGGGAGGAAGCCACCAAGAAGGCGGTCCGGGAAGCCATCGAAGCGAAGTACATCAGCGGCCCCACCGTCCAGCGCCACGTCCTCGAGATCGCGGTTCCGGCCGGCTACGGCCAGCCCGGCGACGGCGACGAGGTCAAGATCCGCATCCTGGTCTTCTCCCCGTCCCACGACCAGGTCAACGCCGCCAGCGTCGCCTCGACCGATCCGGCCTGGGCCGACGCCAAGAGCCGCGCGGACGCGGCGTTGGCCAAGCTGAAGCAGGATCCGTCCCAGTTCGCGACGATGGCCGCCGACACGACCGTCAACGACGACAAGTACTGGAACACCGACGGCGGGGAGATCCCGTGGATCCCGTCGGACCTCTTCAACGCAACGACGAGCACCCAGCAGGGCGGCCTGGGCCTGAACAACGTGCAGGCCGCCGTCTTCAAGGACGGCCTGACGCCCGGAACGATCCTGGACCCCATCCAGGAGACGTCGCAGGGCTACATCGTCGTCCAGTTCCAGGGCCGCCGCCCCGCGCCGGACCTGCGCATCGCGATCGACCAGTTCAACCTCAACAGCGGGGCCGATTTCGCGGATCTGGCCAAGTCCAGCTCGGAGGCCGTGGACGCCCCCACGGGCGGCGACCTCGGCTGGGTCTCGCCCTACCAGCTCACCTCCGTCCAGGAACAGGCGATCGACTCGACTCCTGTGGGCCAGGTCAGCAACATGGTTTCGAGCAGCGGCTACTTCGTCTACAAGGTCGTCGAAGAGCAGACCAGGACCTCCGACGCCGATCAGCAGGCCAAGCTCAAGAACGTCGTCTTCCAGCGATGGCTGACGGAGTTCCAGGGCAACGCACTCGTCTGGCAGGATGCAACGGCCCTGGCCGCGTTGAACCCCTCAGCGACGCCCTAGTCGCGGGACCGGTGCTCGACGCATTCGTCGCCGAGGCAAGGATCCGCTGGGGACTGGACCCCGCGGCGGGACTTCAGGTAGCTGCGCCCGAGAAGCTGACCGGCACGCCCGTCGAGCCCTCCCGGCCGCTGCTGCTCGTGCCGCTGGCGCTTCTTCGGGCCGGTGAGCCGGCTGAGGCCGCGGCCACGCCGCTGCCCGGCCGGCACGCGTCCGCCGATGGTGGCGCCGCGGCCGTGTTGCGACGTCTCTACCCGGCGGATCACGTCGTCGGCCGCCTGGGCGTCGCGACGGCCACGACCGTCGGCGAGCTTGACGAGCGCGCCCTGGCGGCGCCGCTCTACCTGCCGCCAGTGGCCCCGGAGCTCGCCGTGGCGAGCCCATGGGCCCTGCCCTGGATCGCCCACCGGCTGCGCCAGCCGGACGGCTGCCCGTGGGACCGCGAGCAGACCCACGCCTCGCTCAAGAAGCATCTGCTTGAAGAGGCCTACGAGGTCTACGACGCCCTGGATGCCGGGGCGACGCCCGACCTGGCCGGCGAGCTGGGCGACCTCTACCTGCAGATCGTTCTCCATGCCCAGCTGGCCGCCGAGGCCGGCGTCTTCGACATGACCGACGTCCACGAGGCGATCAGCCGCAAGATCGTCCGCCGCCACCCGCACGTGTTCGGCGATGCTCACGTCGAGACGGCCTCGGACGTGAACCGCCAGTGGGAGCAGATCAAGCGGGTCGAGCGCGAGGACGAAGCGGCGGGTGGGGGAGCCGCGGGCGCCGACGCGGAGGTCCGAAGCGCCCTCGACGGAATCTCCCGCTCCATGCCTGCGCTCGCCGCGACCCAGGAGATGCAAGAGCGAGCGGCCCACCTCGGCTACGACTGGCCGGAGATCGTCGGCGTCATCGACAAGGTCCACGAGGAGCTGGCCGAGCTGGCCGCCGCTACGACCGATGAGGAGCGGCGCGAGGAAGTCGGCGACCTGCTGCTGGTCGTGACCAACCTGGCCAGGCACCACGGCGTGGAGGCGGAGGGGGCTCTGAGGGCCGCCGCCGATAAGTTCCGGGGCCGTTTCAGGCGCGTCGAGCGGATGGCCCGCGAGAGGGGCGTCCAGCTGCGTGACCTTTCCTTCGCCGAACTGGACGAGTTGTGGGATGCTGCTAAGGCCGAGGCGCGAGCCGAAGCCGCCAACCGCCCGTCGGCGGCGCGCCATCCTTCGTCCGAGGAGACAGCGCCATGACCATCGGGGCCCAGTCGATCCAGCGAGCGGACGGCCGCCTCCCCGGCGACCTGCGGCCCGTGACTCTCACTCTCGGCGTCCAGAAATGGGCCGAGGGCTCGTGACTGATCAAGGTCGGCGGCACCGAGGTCCTGTGCGCCGCGACGATCGAGGACAAGGTTCCGCCCCACCTCCGCGGCAAGGGCACCGGCTGGGTGACGGCCGAGTACAGCATGCTGCCGCGGGCGACCAGCGAACGGAGTATCCGCGAGGCCGCCAAGGGCAAGCTCGGCGGGCGGACGTACGAGATCCAGCGCCTCGTCGGGCGGTCGCTCCGCGGCGTCGTGGACATGACGAAGCTCGGCGAGCGGACGATCACTGTGGACTGCGACGTGATTAACGCCGACGGCGGCACCCGAACCGCGTCCATAACCGGCGGCTGGGTGGCCCTGGCCGCGGCGATGCGGACCTACGGCATGGAGCGCTGCCTCATCGGGCGAGTCGCGGCCGTGAGCGTCGGCATTGTCAACGGCGTCACTTGCCTGGACCTCGACTATTCGGAAGACTCCAAGGCCGAGGTCGATTTCAACGTCGTGTCCACGGACGCGGGCCGGTACGTCGAGCTGCAGGGCACGGCCGAGGGCAAGCCGTTCGAGCGGGCGGACGTGGACCGCATGCTCGATCTCGCGGCCGGCGGCCTGGAGAAGCTCTTCGCCGCCCAGGCCGAGGCGATCGCCTCGGTCAAGCGCTAGCGGGCGCGGCCAGGTGGCGGTAAGGGCCCGGGCGGGGCGGCCCGATCGATCGCGCCTGCTCGTCGCCACCCGCTCGACCCACAAGCTCCGGGAGCTGCGCGAGCTTCTGGGGGTCCGTGCGCAGCTCATCGACCTGGACGACGTGGGGATCATCGAGGAGGCCGTCGAGGACGGCGAAACCTTCCAGGCCAACGCGTCGAAGAAGGCTCGCTTCTATGCCGCGCTCTCCGGCCTGCCGACCCTCGCCGACGACTCCGGCCTGGAGGTGGACGCGCTCGGCGGCGGCCCGGGGGTTCGGACGAAGCGCTACGCCGGCGAGGACGCGACCGACGAGCGGAACAACGTCAAGCTGATCGACGCGCTCGACGGGCTTGCGGCCGAGCGGCGCGGCGCGCGCTACCGCTGCATCCTGGCGCTGGCACTGCCCGAGACGGCCGGCCCGCGGGGCGGGATGCCGGTCAGCCTCGCTCACGGCACGCTCGAAGGCCGGATCGCGGTCGCTCCCAAGGGCAGCGGCGGCTTCGGCTACGACCCTATCTTCGAGCCGTACACCGAACCTCCCGGCGGCCGAACCCTCGGCCAGTGGACGGCCGAGGCCAAGAACCGCATCTCCCACCGCGGCAAGGCCGCCCGGCGGATGCACCGCGTACTGACGAGGCTGGGCTTCTAGTCGGTCCCCGCCGTTGCGGCCGGCTCGCCGGCCCCGCGCCGCGCGATCCGATAGAGGGCGAATGAGGCGGCAACCAGGACCGTCACCATCACGTAGTCCGAGGCCATGTTTCGCCACGGCCGGTACATGTCCCCGGCGAAGGCGAGCCCGACGATCTGCCACGAGACCAGCGCCGCCAGCAGTCCGGCCGCCAGGAGCCGCGCCAGCTGGTCCGGCGGGGCCCGGTAGACCCGCCACAGGGCCAGCAGCGCGGCGGCGTAGATGATCAGCTCCAGGGCCAGTGCCGGGAGGCCCAGCTCCGCGGCGGCCTCGGGATACATCGAGTGGGCCCAGTCGAGGTCGTCCTTCGCCTCGGGCGGCCGGTAGTGGCCGATGTACAGCCCCTTGAACTGGTCCAGGCCAACGCCCAGGAGCGGGTGGTCGATGGCCATCTCCACACCGGCCCTGGCCGCGTACCAGCGCTCCAGCAGCGATCCCTGGCCGGCGAGCGTGGACGGGTTCCATGAGTCGTAGCGGCTCTCGCCCATGAACGAGACCATCGCATTGCGGTAGGCCTGCTCGAGCGGCGGCGCGACCTGGAGGAAGAAGGCCGGCCACGGGATCACCACGGCCGAAACCAGGCACGTGGCCAGCACGATCGCGACCCGGCGGCGCCAGGTATGGACGACCAGCAGGACCAGGACGAGGCAGCCGCCGAAGGTCGCCAGGTAGGCGCTCTTGGAGAAGGTCAGGAAGAGGCTGACCAGGCAGACCAGGATCACGGCGACGAGCAGCCCCACCGCGGCCCGGCCCAGGTTGAGCCGGCGCCGGGCCAGGAGGGCGACGATCAGCAGCGGCAGCGCCATGGCCAGCATCTCGCCGAAGAGACCGACGTTGAAATAGGTGATGCGCGAGAAGTAGAGCCTGTCCTCCTGCATGACCGCCAGGGTCTTCATGGCCGGGATGCTCTGGGCCATGTTGAGGAGCCCGCCGAGAGCGACGGAGACGCCGAGGGCGATCAGCAGGACGGTCAGCTGGCGCCGGGTCGGGCGCAGTGCCAGCAGCACGAAGGCCATGGCCGCCGGCTCGAGAAGGCCGTGCAGGAGGATCGTCGCGCTGGTGCCGCGATCCGGCGAGGCGATAGTGGACAGCGCTGCCAGGGCGAGGAACGCGGCGATCGACGCCGCAGCCACGTGGTCGGGGGTCCTGCGCGGCCGCAGCCGGGCCAGCCAGGCGGCCGGCGCGAACTCCGAACCGCTTGTCCGCGGCCGAAGCGCCACGCCGACCCCGAGCGCGGCCGCGAAGATCGTCTGCGAGATCACCTGCACTGGGCCGACGTACCACGAGACCTGCGGCACGTCGAAGACCGGCGTGAGAAACAGGACCGCCACGAAGGCCGGCCAGGGCCGCAGGACGGCAGCCGCGGCCACCGAAGCCATCAGCAGCGGCGCCAGCCCGGCAACCAACCGCGCCACGGGCCCAGCCTCGATGTCGTAGGGCGCGTGCTGCCAGATCGCCGTGATCCCGAACACGCACAGGAAGGCGGCACCGGCGGCCACCACGCGCACCAGGTCCAGGCCGCGCAGGGCGGCCAGGTTCGCCAGGCTCAGCTCCCCTCGAAATCGCGCGAGTGCGTGCAATCGATCATCCAATAGCGGCGGCCCGAACCGGATACTACGGCACTACTGATAGCCGCGACCCGGCTGGGATACGCCTGCCGAGCCCGGGCGTGCCTTGTGCCGGGCCATGGATCGGGTCGCCCAAGCTTCGTCGATTTCAGCGGCCGCACGCCCGCGGCGCCAGATCGACGGAGGTCCCCATGTATCCAGCCCGGGATCGATGGCGGCTATCATTGCCTTGCTCGGGGTGTGGCCTAGCGGCAAGGCACGTGCTTTGGGAGCACGAGATCGTGGGTTCGAGTCCCACCGCCCCGACCATTCCTCTTCCGCAACGGGGGAGCCGCGGTCTCGCCTAGCGCCGCAGGGACGAGAGCCAGGCGATCGACCACTTGACCGCCATGACGGCGCCGACGCCGTTCGTCCCGCCACGCGGTAGGCCGGTAGCGCTCAGCCCGACGCCGCGGACGGCGCTGTAGGGTCGATGCGGCGCGCCGGGATGACCCCGGACGGTCCGGGACGGCAACGGAGGCGAGATGGCGGCAATCGATGCCAGCGGGCTCGGAACCCGCGAGCGGCCCTGGCAACTCAAGACACCCAGCGGCACGTCGGATTACCAGATGTATCGCGACGAGGCGGCCGATCCCCCGGCGCTGGTCTGCACCGTCGGCTCGACGGTCCTGCGCTACCGGCTGCGCTGCCTCGGCGATCTCCACGCAATGCTGAAGAAGCACGGCGATTGGATGCCCCTCGGCAGCGCCGATGAGCAGAAGGCCGCGGCCGAGGGAACGGTCGAAGCCTGGGCGCGCTCGGCCGACAACCCGGTCGGCGGCTGGTACGGCCTGAAAAAGGGCCTGCGCGGCAGGTTCGGCATGTACGTGCCGCCGCTGATGGAGATCCTCGGCCTGGCCGAAGTCGGGCACAACCCGAAGAACAACAGGATGCGGGCCATCTAGTCCGGCGCACGAGCTGCTCGCGGCGCGCGCCCGCCGCGGGGCCGACCTGGTCAGTCGCGGCGCTGCCACAGGTTGGAGATAGGTTCGCCGCGGGCCGCGATGGCCGCCACCTGCTCGACGCGGGCGACTCGGGTCGCCGGCCGCTTCGCCTGATAGACCCAGGCGAGGGCCATCCGCCGGACGGAGGCCGAGCTGCCGTCGAAGCGTTCACGTGCCCCGGGGCTGGCGGCCAGGGCCGCGGCCAGGTCGTCGGGCACGACCAGGGCATCAATGACATCGAGCGACTCCCACGAACCGTTGGCGCGGGCGATGGCCACGGCCTCGCGGCTGGCTTCGGTCATCAGCCCTGCCGCCTCGAGGCGCGCGACGCGCTCCTTGTTCGTTCGCGCCCAGGTGCTCTTGGGCCGCCGCGGCGCGAACCACTGCATCGAGCGGTCGTAGTCGACGCGGCCGAGCACGCCATCGATCCAGCCGAAGCAGAGCGCCTCTTCGACCGCCTCCTCCCGTAGGCGACGGTCGGGCGGCCGGTCCGCCGCTTCCACGAGACGAGGCCCGCCACTCGGCCCGGCTCGAGAGCTCGATCCGGGGCTTATCGTCCATGGCCCGCAGTATCGGGCGCACGGCGCAGATTTGCCGCGCAGAGTGGGCCGCGGCTACTACTCTGTCCTCGTGGAGAGCCGCGACCGCCTCGAAGTCACCAGGCTCGCCGGGACGCCGGCGTGGATCGAGCTGGAGCAGGGCGACATCATCACGATCCGCGTCGATGCGATCGTGAACGCCGCCAACCAGGCGCTGGCCGGGGGCGGAGGCGTGGATGGGGCGGTCCATCGCGCCGCCGGTCCGGAGCTCAAAGCGGAGCTGCGGGAGCGATACCGCGGCTGTCCGACGGGGAGCGCGGTCATCACCGGCGCGGGACGGCTCGAGGAACACGGCGTCAGGTGGATCATCCATGCCGTCGGGCCGATCTGGCGCGGCGGCGGCCTAGGCGAGGCGGAGTTGCTGCGGTCGGCGTACGAGAAATCACTCCACCTGGCCGATCAGGCCGGGGCGCGGTCGGTCGCCTTCGCGGCGATCAGTGCGGGCGTTTACGGCTATCCGGTCGATCAGGCGGCTTCGATCGCGCTCGCTGCCGTCCGCGACGGCCTGGCCCGGGCGCACACCGCCCAGCGCGCCGTCTTCGTGCTGTACGGCCCCGACACGTTCGAGGCGTTCCGGCGAGCCCTGCGCGATCTGGCGGCGAAGGCCTGACGCCCTCGGCTCAGTGGACGACGATCACGGACTGGTGGGCGTGCGTCGCGACGTGCTCCGAGACGCTGCCCTGCATCAGCCGGCCCAGCATCCCGAGCCCGCGCGACCCGATCACGACCATGTCGAAGTTGCCCTCGTCCGCCACGTGCTCGATGGTCCTGGCCGGGTCGCCGGCCGGCTCGAGCAGGTGCGGCTCGATGCCGCGTTCGGTCAGCAGCTTTCGAGCCTCGCCGAGGGCCTGATCGTGGACGGCCCTGTCGTCCCACGGATCGAGCGGCACGGGCCCGGGCCGTGCCGGAATTACGCTCACGACCGAGACCTCCGCCTTCAGGGCGATCGCCAGCTCGGCCACCTGTTCGAGGGCGCGCTTCGACGGGTCGCTCCCGTCGTAGGCCAGAAGGATCCGTTTCATGTGCCACCTCCACCTGTGCCTCGACAGACAGTGTGGGCCGAGGCGAACGCAAGGCCAAGGGTCTGAGGGCCCGAAGAGGCACGCCCTCGGGCCATGCAAACCGGGAGAGCCCCGTGGACGCGCATCGTGCCGACCCGAACGGGTATGCTCGGCCAATGACCGAACTCGTGTTTCCAGACGGATTCCTGTGGGGCACCGCCACCTCCGCCCACCAGGTCGAAGGCGGCAACTCGAACAGCGATTGGTGGGCGTGGGAACTCAAGCCGGGCAGTCCCTGCCGGGAGCCCAGCGGAGCGGCGATCGACCACTACAACCGCTACCCGCAGGACGTCGCCCTGCTCGCCGGACTCGGCTTCAACACCTATCGCTTCTCGGTGGAGTGGGCCCGGATCGAGCCGACCGAGGGAACCTTCGATCAGGCTGAGCTCGATCACTACCGCGCCATGGTGGCGGCGGTTCGGGCCAGCAAGCTCATCCCCGTCGTCACCCTGAACCACTTCGCGTTGCCGGTCTGGGTGGCCGCGAAGGGCGCCTGGCTGGCCGACGCGACCCCGGTCCTCTTCGAGCGCTACGTCCGGCGGGTTGTCGAGGCCTTCGGCGAATCGGTCGAGTGGTACTGCACCATCAACGAGCCGGGCGTCGTAGCCTTCGGCGGCTACATGGGCGGGCTGGGCTTTCCGCCGGGGAAGCACGGCGTCGCCAACTGGAGAGGGGCGTCCTCGCGGCTCATCGACGCCCACCGGCGAGCCCGCGCCGCGATCAAGGAGCTCCGGCCGGGCGCGCGGGTCGGTATGACTCACTCGATGCAGGAGTGGGAGTCGAACGCCGGCGGCCGGCCGGCGATGGAGTACGCCCGCCGCCAGAGCGAGGACATCTACCTCGAAGCCGCCCGAGACGACGATTTCGTCGGCATCGACACGTATACCCGGACGGTGCTCGAACTGCCCCGACCGATCGGGTGGCTGACCAGGGCGGCCCTGTCAGTGGGCCCGATCGAGCGGCTGGCGGTCTCGGCCATGGTGAGCCGTCAGGTAAGCGGCGGCTTCACGAACGACCCGCGGAAGGGAATCCGCCGCACGCAGATGGGCTACGAGTACCGCCCAACCGCCGTGGCCGCCACGGTTCGGAGAGTGGCGGAGCTGCTGCCGGGCAAGCCGATCGTCGTGGCCGAGCATGGCGTCGCCGCCGCCGACGACGCGGAGCGGATCGAGTTCATCACCGAGGGTCTCAAGGCACTCCACCCGCTCATCAGCGAGGACATCCCTCTGCTCGGCTACATCCACTGGAGCGCCTTCGATAACTTCGAGTGGGCCCTCGGCTACGCCATGGAGTTCGGGCTGATCGCCGTCGATCGGACGACGCAGGAGCGCAAGCTCAAGCCTTCGGCGAGCTTCCTCGGCGAGATCGCCCGGACGAACCGGCTGAGGGTCTCGGACACCTAGGCCGCCGCGCGCGGGCGCGCCGCTTGCGCCGGCTCGGCCCGCTCTCGGCTCCCGGAAAGCACAAGACCGGCGCGATTGGGCGCCGGTCCTGGCAACGTGTTCCGCGGCAGTGGCTCGGGCCCCTACCGCGCGGACTTGCCAGCGCGAGTGTCACCGCTGAGGTTTCCGGCGCGGGGTCTCCATTCGAGGTTGAACGCACCGCGAGCAGGATCGGCCGTATACGGGAGGGCCCCGTCAACGCCGCGAGAAAGTCGCGAACCTGTGGCCGCCGCCCGCATATCGCCTCCAGAGAACCCCTGGCGCGGAATGAGACTCCCCCACCCTACGCCCGGTTCCGGGGCATTGCAATACCTGATCGGATGGCACCTGATGGGACAAGAGTTAGCGCCTCGACTCGTGGATTTCGCCGCATCTGCCGATGACTCCGATGCGATACGGCGACCCCGGAATCGCGCGCCCCGCGCGGCAACTCGACCGGGCTGCGGACCGCACAAGGAGCTATCTTCACAGCGATGGAAAGCCCGCCACAGCCCAGCCGATCGGCCTCGCCGATAACCGAATGGGGCCTCGACCCGACCGTGACCTTCCTCAACCACGGCTCGTTCGGGGCGTGTCTGCGGGCCATCCTGGAGGTCCAGCGAGGCTGGCGGGACAAGCTCGAGATGAACCCGGTCCGAATGCTCGGCCGCGACCTCGAGGACCTGCTCGAGTGGTCCCGGTCTGAGATCGGCGGATCTCGGCCCACGTCTACAACTACTTGGGCCAGTACGAGCGCCTCGCTTCGATCCTGGCCGGCTTCGCGGGAGTCAACCGGCCGCCAGGTTGACCGGCCCCGCGCCGTTCACGATCGCCACCGGGTAGACCTGGCCGGTCAGGCCCGTCCGGCGGCCGTACTCGCGGCTCACGGCAGCCTCGAGGGCGGGAACCGCATCCGCCAGCACCAGGTTCACGGTGCAGCTGCCGAGGCCGTCGCCGCTCATGCGGGCGGCTACGACACCGGGGGTCGCCGCAGCGACTTCCACCATCGCGTCCAGGGCCGGAGTACTGATCTCGTAGCGATCGCGAAGAGACGCATGCGACTCGGCGAAGATGCGGCCCAGGTCGTCCAGGTCGCCCGCCTCGAGGGCGGCCGCCGTCGCCACGACGCGGCCGTTCTCTGAGATCACGTGCTCGACGCGCCTGGCCGTCCTCTCCGGCAGCACGGCACGATGGCGGCGCAGCGCCGCCGCGTCAAGGTCCCGCATCGAGCAGAGCCCGGGGATGCGCTCGGCCAGCAGCGCCACCGCCCGGGCGCACTCGGCGCGGCGCGCCTCGTAGGCCGCGCGGCTCGCCTTTCCGTCCGACCCGGTGTCGCAGATCACGAGCCGGATCCCGAACGGCAGCGGCAGGTAGCGGGCATCGAGGGAGCGGCAATCCAGCGACAGGGCCTTGCCCTCACGCCCGGCGGCGCTCGTGAATTGTTCCACGATGCCGGAGTTGAGACCGAGGTAGTCGCGCTCGGCGCGCTGGGCCAGAGCCGCCAGCTCAGGCGCCGTGGTTACGCCGCCCCCCAGCAAGGCCACGGCCGAGGCGAGCTCAAGGGCCGCGGCCGGAGAGAAGCCGCTGCCGGTAGGAATGGTCGTGTCCACGAAGCCGTCGAAGCCACGGATCGCCAGGGCGGCCTCTCGCAGCGACCAGGCCGTGGCGGCGACGTAGTCGCTCCAGGTCCGGGCAGGCCCCGGCGCGCGGCCGGTGGCGGCGCCGGCGGCGCGGCCGGTGGCACGCCGCTCCGGGGCGGGCGTCAGGTCGTCGATCCAGAACGAACCGGGCTCACGCGAGGCCCGGGACGCCACTCTCACGCGACCGTCGCGGCGCCGGCGGAAGGCGATCCAGGTCTCCAGCTCGATCGCGGCGGACAGGACGAAGCCTTCGTTGAAATCCGTCTTGTCGCCGATGAGGTTGACCGTGCCGGGAGCCCGGACGATCTCGACCGGGCTCGAGTCTCCGGCCGGGCCGGTCTCGGGACCGTATTCGGCCTCGAGTGCGGCCGTCAGATTCGCGATTCGGAGGCGACCCAATGCCTTCAGAGCCATCGCCAGATGCTAGCGCCCCCGCCGCTGCGGCGTCGGAGGGGCAGCCCACCCCGGCGTAGTACCTTCGGGTAGCCGGGTCCAGGTCACACCACCGCACAAGACCGCTCCGCAGTCATCAAGAGCGCACACCACAAGCGTTGCAAAGACGCAACACGATCGCCGCGAGGCTCGATCCGCGCTGCCCGGGGCATTAAGATTGAGCCCTTGTTTACGGCGCTAACAAGCGTGTGGGGCGCGAGCCGCGCCCAGAACTGGGGCCATGTTCGGGGTAGAGCCGGTACTGGGGATCCTCGCGGCGGCCATCGTTCTTCTGATCGCCCTGGCCGCCCTGCTGACGGCCGCCCTGATGGGCCGCGGACCGCTGTACGGCCGATTCCTCGAGATCGACCGGACGCCCAAAGGACCTCAAATCGAGGACGACGACGGCCCCCCGGAAGTGCGGGCGCCCCTCACGGCCGTCGCCGTACAGACCGGCACGCGACTGCTCGTCCGCGACCGCCTGCCTGGCGCCCGAGCGGACGCGCTGGCGCGACGAGGCCTGCGGCCCTCCGAAGACGAGCTCAACGAAGTCCTGCGCGGCACCTTCGCGATCGACACGTACAACAGGGCCGTTCGGGTCGTCGCCTGGTCGTTCATCCTCGTCGTCCTGCTGATCGTCGCCGTCAGCCAGCTCTGGCGGCCGGTCGAGCCGCAGATCTTCGTCACGCTCATTCTGGCGGGCGCCTTCGTCCTCGTCGTCCACGAGCTCCTGCCGCCGGGCAGCCTGGGAACCGGTCGCATCGTCATGGAGGGCAGCGCCGCCATCATCTTCCTGACGATGCTGGTTCTGCTCACCGGTCACTCGCTGAGCCCGTTCTTCTTCCTCTACCCGCTGCTCATCGGCGGCGCGGCGCTGATCGCCCCGCCCAAGATCACGGTGATCCTCACCCTCGAGACCGCCGTGGCGTACACGATCGCGGCCGTCTCCGGCCCGATGGACTCAACGGGCTACGAGGACGCGCTCACCCGCGTGGCCATCAACCTGACGGCGCTCCTGCTGCTGGCCTACTCGGGAGTGGTCGTGTCGCGAGTCCAGAGCCGAACTCGTGAGGCCGCCATCCGGCTCTCTACGGTCGACTCGCTGACCGACCTCTACAACCGGGCCTTCTTCTTCAACGCGGTCGACCACGAGATCCAGCGCGCCAAGCGCTATCGGCGCGGTTTCTGCCTGCTGATGATGGACCTCGACGGCCTCAAGTCGATCAACGACCGCTACGGCCACTACGAGGGCGACGTGGTCCTCTGCGGCGTGGCCCAACTGATCCGGGCCGGGCTGCGCGGGAACGACATCGCCGCCCGCTACGGAGGCGACGAATTCGTGGCCATGCTGCCGGAGACGGATCAGGACGGGGCCTACGTCGTGGCCGAGAAGATCCGCCAGACGGCCGCCGAAATGGTCGTGGAGGCGGGCGGCCACCAGATCTCGACGTCTCTGTCGATCGGCGTCGTCTCCTACCCGGAGGACGGCCAGACCGCGGACGAGCTGATGATCGCCGCGGACGAGGCCATGTACTCCTCCAAGCGCCTGGGCAAGAACCGCGTCGTGGGCTACACCTCGACGGGCGAGTCTTCCGACCCGCCGGCCGCGCCGTACCGGTCTCCGGTCTCGACGCCGGGCTTCCGGCCGCTGCAGCGCGAGGGCGAGGGCTGGGGGCCTCACAACGGGGAACGCCGCTAAGTGCCGCGGCCGCCGTGCCGGCCGGGCGCGGCGTCGGCCCTGCGGCCCCACGGCGCCCTTCGGCATCGCGCCATCCGGACCCGGCGACCAACCCGTGGCTTGATCCGGTAGGATTCGCCAATGACCCGCCGCTTCTCCACTCGCGCGATCCTGGCGGCGACCCGATCGCCGGAAGTCAACCAGATCCCGTCCGCAATCCCGATCTACCAGTCGGCCGCCTTCTCCACCGGCGACGCCGCGGAGCTGGGTGACGTCCTGACCGGCGCCACGCCCGGCTACGCCTACAGCCGGATCGACAACCCCACCACGTCGGCGCTGGCCTCGGCCGTGGCCGACCTCGAGGGGGCCGAGGCGGGGCTCACCTTCGCCACCGGCATGGCCGCGATCCACGCCGCGATCGTTTCGGTCGTCCACGCGGGGCAGACGATCGTGGCGCCACAGGCCGTGTACGGCACCACCCGCGACCTGATGGTCAGGGTGCTGGCCGGGCTGGGTGTCGCGACGGAGTTCCTTGACATGAGGGACCCCGCCGCCGTGGACGCCGCACTGGCTCGGACCGGGGCGCCGGTGCTGTACGTAGAGACCGTCTCCAATCCGACCATCGTCGTTACCGACATCGCCGCCCTCGCGAAGATCGCCCACAAGCGTGGGGCGCTGCTGCTCGTCGACAACACGTTCGCCTCTCCATACGCGTGCCGGCCGATCGAGCACGGCGCGGACCTGGTCATCCACTCGGCCACGAAGTACCTCTCCGGCCACGCCGACGTGCTGGCAGGAGTCGTCGTCGGGAGCCGCGAGCGGGTGGACGCCATACGCCCGATCCTGGTGGACGTCGGCGGCGCGCTGGCGCCGCTGGCCGCCTTCCTCGTCCTGCGCGGCCTGCCGACCCTCGCCCTCCGGATGGAGCGCCACAGCCAGACGGCCCTCGAGCTGGCGGCCTGGCTGCAGGGCCAGGAGGGCGTGGACCGCGTCCACTACCCGGGCCTGCCGGCCGATCCCGGCCACGAGATCGCGGTCCGTCAGTTCGACGTCTTCGGCGGCATGCTCGCCTTCGAGCTGAGCGGCGGTCGCGAGGCCGGCCGTGCCTTCCTCGACGCGATGCGGGTGGCCGAGCGGACCGCATCACTCGGAGCGGTCCGGACCATCACGACCCACCCGCCGTCCACGACTCACCGCCAGCTGGACGCGGCCGCCCTCAAGGCCGGCGGCATCGCCCCCGGGCTGCTGCGCTGCTCCGTGGGCCTGGAGGATGTCGAGGACCTGCGCGAGGACTTCGAGCTGGGGCTGGCGGCGGCGCGGGCCGCGACCGCGGCAGTCTAGGCGCTCGGCCCCGGATATCACGGAGCCTCCCCGGCCGAAACGGCTTGGGGAGGCTTCTGAGTATTGGGGCTCAGTACTGGAACAGGAGCTCGCGGTACTTCGGCAGCGGCCAGAGCTCGTCGGAGACCAGGGTTTCGAGCTCGTCGGCCACGGCGCGGAGGGCCGCCTGAGCGGGGATCACCACGTCGTGGAACGCCTTTGCCTCGGCGTGAACGGAGGCCGCTTCATGGGCGGCGTGCTGAGCGTGCTCCAGCGCATGGATGGCATCCACGAGCTGGTCGGTCAGGGACACGATCTTGTCGGCGACCATGGCCGCGCCCTTGGATTTGCCCGCGTCGGCGAGCTGGCCTAGGTACTTGACGGCGGCCGGCAGGATCATCGTCTTGGCGATGTCCACGGCGCAGTTGGCCTCGATGTTCGAGACCTTGACGTAGCGCTCCCAGTTGATCTCCACGCGGGCGGCGAGCTCGCGCTCGGAGAGGACGCCGAAGTGCGAGAAGACCTTCTTGGCCTTCGCCGTCTCGAGGGCCGGAAGAGCGTCGACCGTGCTCCGGTTGTTCGGCAGTCCGCGCTTGGCAGCCTCGGCGTGCCATTCCTCGGAGTAGTTGTTGCCCTCGAAGAGGACCTGCTTGTTGGCCTTGACGATCCCCGAGAGGATCTTGGTCAGGCCGGCGAAGTCGCACTCCTCGAGCTTGTCGAGCTCGTTGGCGAGTTGCTCGAGTGAATCGGCAACGGCCGTGTTGAGCACGGTCTGGGGCCAGTAGATGGGAGCGGACGAGCCGACCGCGCGGAACTCGAACTTGTTGCCGGTGAAGGCGAACGGCGAGGTCCGGTTGCGATCCGTCGCATCCTTCGGCAGAACGGGCAGAGTGTTCACTCCCAGCTCCATCGACCCGCCGGTCTTGGAGGTGGAGGCGGCGCCCTTCTCCAGCTGCTCGACCACGTCCTCGAGCTGAGCGCCCAGGAAGATCGAGACGATGGCCGGCGGGGCTTCGTTCGCGCCCAGGCGATGGTCGTTGGCAGCATCCGCGACACCGGCGCGGAGCAGATCCGCGTGAGTGTTGACGCCGCGAATGACGGCGGCCAGGAAGGCCAGGAACTGGGCGTTGTCGTGCGGGTTGTGGCCGGGGTCCAGAAGGTTCTCGCCCTCGTCCGTGCCCATGGACCAGTTGTTGTGCTTGCCCGACCCGTTGATGCCGGCGAACGGCTTCTCGTGGACCAGGAACATGAGGTCATGCTTGGGCGCGAGGCGCCGCATCGTGCTCATCACGACCATGTTGTGGTCCGAACCGACGGAGGTCGGTTCGTAGACCGGGGCCATCTCGAACTGGCCCGGCGCCACTTCGTTGTGGCGGGTCTTGGACGGGATGCCGAGGCGCCATAGCTCGCGGTCCAGGTCCATCATGAAGGCCAGGATTCGCTCGCGAATCGAGCCGAAGTACTGGTCCTCGAGCTCCTGGCCCTTCGGCGAGGGAGCGCCGTAGAGGGTTCGACCGGTGAGGATCAGGTCCGGGCGCTGCTCGGCCAGGCGGCGGTCGACCAGGAAGTACTCCTGCTCGGGTCCGATGTTGGTGAAGACGCGACTGGCGGTGGCGTTGCCGAACCACTTGAGAATGCGCAGGGCCTGCTTGCCCAGGGCCTCCTGCGAGCGCAGCAGCGGGATCTTGTGGTCCAGAGCCTCGCCGGTGTAGGAGACGAATCCGGAGGGGATGGTCAGGGTCACGCCGTTGGGCTCAACCTGCAGGAAGATCGGGCTGGTGACGTCCCAGGCGGTGTAGCCGCGGGCCTCGAAGGTGGAGCGGATGCCGCCCGACGGGAACGAGCTGGCGTCCGGCTCGCCCTGGACCAGGCCCTTGCCGGAGAACTCGGCGATGGTCTGGTCCTGGCCGGTGGGGCTGAGGAACGAGTCGTGCTTCTCGGCGCTGCCGCCGGTCATCGGCACGAACCAGTGGGTGTAGTGGGTGGCACCGTGCGCCATGGCCCATTCCTTCACGCCCTGGGCGACGGCGTCGGCGATCGCCGGATCGAACGGCTCCAGGCCTTCGATCGTCCGGCGCAGCTTCTTGAAGACCGGCTTGGCCAGGTACTGGCGCTGCGAGTCCTCCCCGAAGACGTACTCGCCGTAGATGTCCTGTCCGGCGTGCTCGAGGTACTTCTGGGTGGAGGCGACCTTGTGGCTCGCAATTGCCTCGATCGCTTTCTGACGAGCGGTCATGGGGACTCCTGTCGACTAGTTCGAATGGTCTTGCCTCTTCCCAGATTCCCCACAGCAGCCCGGGAACCTCATCCAAGGATCGAAATAGACGCTACCGGACCGAGTGGGCAGGGCCAAGCTTTCGGCCCGAGCGGAACTCAAATGATTCGGAATTGCAACCGTTCACGCTCGGCCGGTTCGGGCAGCGTCGAATCGGCAAGCGCCCGCATCGACACCGCGCGCCGGCCGCCCGCTACAGCAGTGCCGGCCGCTCCCAGTCCTTGCCGAGGACGTACTGGTCCAGGAACGCCAGGACGGTCGCGTACCAGACACGCGAGTTCTGCGGCTTGAGGACCCAGTGGCTCTCATCGGGGAAGTACAGGAACTTCGCCTCCACGCCGTGGCGATGCAGGTCCGTCCAGAGCTTGAGCGCCTCGCTGACCGGGACGCGGAAATCCTGCTCGCCGTGGATCACAAGCATCGGCGTCTTGATGGCGGCGATGTTCGTGGCCGGCGACTGGCGGTCGTACCGCTCCGGCTCGCGGTACGGGTCGCCGATCTCGCGCTCCCACGCGACGCCCGAGTCCGTGGTGCCGTGGAACGGCCGCAGATCCCACAGCGAGGCGTGGGTGACGATGCAGCGGAAGCGGTTCGTCTGGCCGGCGACCCAGTTGGCCATGTAGCCGCCGAAGCTGCCGCCCATGAGCGCGGTCCGCGAGGAGTCCAGGTCCGGCCGCTTCAGGGCCGCGTCGGCGGCGGCCATCACGTCCGTGTACGGTGCGCCTCCCCAATCGCCCCAGCCGCGCTGGATCATGCGCTGTCCGTAGCCGAGCGATATGGCCGGATCGGGCATCAGGATGGCGTAGCCGCGCGCGGCGATGATGTGCGGATTCCAGCGCCAGTGCCAGCCGGCCCACGACCCCAGCGGACCGCCGTGGACGAAGACCACGAGCGGCACCGGCTTCTCGGGCGAGGCGTCCGGCGGGAGTACGAGCCACGACTTAATGGGCGTCCCGTCGGCAGCCATCGCAGTCAGCCGCTCAACCGAAGATCCGGCGGCTACGCCGCCCTCGTCGATACCGTTGGGGAGCTCGACGGCCGATTGGTCGGCCGTGTGCGAATCGAAGCGAACGATTCGGGGCGGGCTCGAGACCGTGGATTGAAGCGCATACACGAAGGCGCCGTCGGGCGAGGGGCACAGATCGCTGAGGGCGCCGTCGGCGACAAGATCCGTAACGGCGCCATCCGCCAGATCGACGCGGATGGCCGCCACGCCGCCGTCGCGATCGGCGGACACGAAGACGGCTGAGGAATCGGGCGCCCAGACGATCTTCTCCGGCCAGAGGTCAAGCGTGGGCGCCAGGTCGCGACCCTCGCCGGTGGCCAGGTCGATGAGCCAGAGCGTGACCTCGTCCGCCTCCTCGGGCGAGCCGAAGGTGCCGCGCAGGCAGGCCAGGTGGCGGCCGTCCGGAGAGACCTGCGGCTCCATGTACCAGCCATCGGCGTGGGTCAGGAAGCGGCGCTCGCCCGTCTCGACGTCGATCGCCACCAGGTCCTCGGTGATCAGCGGCGACTTCGAGTAGTCAACCCAGCGGGTGTAAAGCGTCTTGCCGTCCGGCGAGATGTCGATCCCCGACTCGACCAGCGCGATCGGCCCGGCATCCCCGGTCAGATCGCGTGGTTCGACCTTGGCCTCGGGATCGGCGTCGGCAGCGGGCGGCGTCGCGGCGAAGAGCCGGCGGCTGCGGGGAGCGAGCCACGCATCCCACCAGCGAATGGGATAGCTGTCGAAGAGGAGCGCGCCGACGCCGGCCTCCTTGCGGGCCTTGGCTCGCTCGGCGTCATCGGCCAGATCCTTTGCCTCGGGATGCACCCCCGCCCCGAAGACGATCGCGTCGGCTTCGCGGGCTGCGGCAACTCCGTCAATACCGCCGTCAGGAGCCAGAAGCAGCCGGGCCTCCCCGCCCTCGGCCGGCAGCTGCCACAGGGCGTTGATCTTCTTGTCCGGGTCGGCCTTCACGTCCGGGTCGGGCCGGGCCGACGTGAACAGCAGCGAACCGTCGCGCAGGAAGCACCCGACCGACTCCCCCGCCGCCGACCTCGTGATCCGCCGCGGCTTCGCCCGGCCGGCCGGATCGACCTGCCAGAGCGCGGTCTTCATCTCCTTGCCTTCGGGCCCGGGCCGACTGACCGCCACGACCAGGCGCTTGCCGTCCGGGGAAAGCTTCAGGGCGGAGAGTCGCGGAAGCGCCAGATACCGATCGAAGGTATACGGCTCGTTCATTTCGCACTCCTCGCGTCTGGAACGGCGTAGTCGCGCAGTTGGACCCGGAGTCCGAGCGCCTCGGGAGCTCGCATCGCGGTCTCCGGTGACGTTGACGCTATTCTCGGCCCGGCGGCGTTCGGCTGCTCTGTGGCAGTCCTCGGGCGCCGGCGGCCGGACCGGCTGGACCGCGACCGGACGCTTCTTCGCGGTCCCATTCGCCGCGGACGGTTCCCTTGCTATATCATTCCGTAGCCCTCAGAGGGCATCACGGTCGGGGCGTGGCGCAGCTTGGCAGCGCGCATCGTTCGGGACGATGAGGTCGGAGGTTCAAATCCTCTCGCCCCGACCATATACGGGTAATCGCACCTCGGCTGGGAAGCACCCCCGCCGGTCGAGCGCGACCCGGTCGCGGTCCGCCGGACCGACCGATGCCTCTGCTCGCGGAAGCACGTCGGGGCCGGGACTGCCTATGACTCTTGTACCGGCGTCGAACGGCTTCGGACCTCCCTAGACTGCTCACTGGTTCTCCCGCCGAGGGTACGTCGTTTGGATCAGATGCTCGTCCTGTACAGCCTTATCGTCGTCGCGGTCATCGCGAGCATCGCGGTCATCGCGCTCGCGGCGGTGGCCGTCCGGCGTCGTGGCAGGGGCCGAGCCGATCGCCTTCCGACCGCAGGTGGCCTCGTCGCTGCCATGGCCGCATCTTCGTCGACACGCCCCTCGACTATCGGTTTCGTGCCGAACCTCGACGGGGCGGCGGCTCCCATGACGGCTGCGTCGGGCCCACTCGCTCCGACCTCTGCGCCCAGCTTCCCTGCGGTCGCTCCCAGGAGCGACCGCGCTCCATCCACCTCCCGGTTTCCCTCCGGGCCTTCTGGGCCTTGGACGGTCCCATCCGGCCAAGATCCGACGGCCGAGCCGACGATCCACCCGCTCGTCCAACGTGACGGCGAACCCGAGGCGGACCGCGACGGGATGGACGAGCCGCGCGTCGATCCGGTGACCGGCTTCGCCACCCGTCGGGCGTGGAACGAGGTCTTCAACCACGAGGAGCACCGCTTCGCCCGCTACGGCGGCTCGGTGACGCTCATCGTCGTCGAGCTGGATGGTCTCGATGCGCTCGCCTCCATACTGGGCCAGGACGCCGCGGACCGACTCATCCCGCCCGTCGCCGCAGCGATGCGACGTAGCGCCCGCATCTCAGATTTCCTCGCGCGCACCGGGCATGCACGCTTCGTCGCGTTGCTACCCGAAACGGACGAGGTGGCCGCAATCAACTACGCCGAACGGGTGTGCTCAGCTTGCGACCTGTGGCTTGAGGCCGGCGGGGTCAGCGTCCGCCTGGCCGTCGGCTGGGCGCAGCCGATCGCGGGCGGGTGCCTTGCCGACGCCATGCGCGTCGCCGAGGATCGGATGAACCTCGACCGTCATCGCCAGTTCCTCCGGTCCGCGGCCCCGACGGCGGTGCCCATCATCGGCGAGAAGGATTCGGTTGCTCCTGAGGGTAACCAGGCGCCCTCGTAAGAGCATCGTGCCGCCGACCGTAGGCTAAGCTGGCGATCTCCAGTAGCCCCTGGTCGTCCGAGACACGCAGAAGAGTCGCACCTTGGCAGATGCCCCTGCCGGCCATGCGCCACCCGGAGACGCTCACCGCTCGGTCCTGCGTCCGGCTTGTGAGGAGTGCTGCGGGCTGTGTTGCGTCGCGCCCGCGTTTCTCGCCTCCGCGGACTTCGCAATCGACAAGGCCGCCGGGCGGCCATGTACAAACCTTCAGCCGGACTTCCGGTGCGGCATCCATTCCAGACTGCGGGATCTCGGGTTCCCGGGATGCGTCGCCTACGATTGCTTCGGCGCCGGACAACGAGTGACCCAGGAGATACTCGCCGGGGCCAACTGGCGGACCAATCCCGAGATCGCGCCGCGGATGTTCGCGGTCTTCTTCGTCGTACGCCAGCTCCACGAATTGCTCTGGTATCTGACCGAGGCGCTCGCACTTTCTGCGACGCGTCCGCTCCACGCCAAGCTACAGGCGGCCAGCGCCGAGACCCACGATCTCGCTCGTAGCGGAGCGGAGGCGTTGAGCGCGCTGGATCTGGCAGGCAATCGACTGCGCGTGAACGACCTGCTGAGGAAGGCTAGCGCTCTTGCCCGCGAAGCCTCCGCGGGCCCTGCTCTCGATCGGCGTGGCGCAGACCTCATCGGCGCAGACCTCCGAGCCATCGACCTCCGCGGCTCCGATCTCCGCGGCGCGAATCTGATCGGCGCCGACCTCCGCGGCGCAAGCCTTGCGCTGGCCGACCTGACAGGAGTCGATCTCCGGGGCGCCAATCTTGCCGGCGCCGACCTCGGGAGTGCCCTATTCCTGCTGCAATCCCAGCTCGAGTCGGCCCGCGGCGATCTCGCGACTGCATTGCCGTCCACACTGACTCGCCCCTCTCATTGGGTATGAGCCTGTTGTGCCGCAGATGGCGATTGATAATGGCGAGGCAATCAACCGCCAGCGCACACGGGCACTGCGCATTCCGGTCGCCGTCCCTGCGGGCGCGCTCGCGACGCTAACCATGGACCTGGCCATGGTCGCCGCCGCCCGCTACGGTAGGGGCGTCTTCACTTCCGACCGCCTCGGCCCGGACGTGATCGGCCGCTGGGCCGGGGGCCTGTTGCGCGGCCGATGGCGCCATCGTGACATCGGGAGCGAGCCGGCCTACCCGGGAGAGCTCGCCCTGGGCATCCTGACCCACTACGCCACGGGAATCGTCCTGACGCAGGCGTTCCTTGTGCTGCCCCGCCGCGGGAACGGGCGGCCGAGCTTCCTCGGGGCAACGGGATTCGGCATTGCCACGGCCGCACTGCCTCTCCTGGTCCTCTACCCCTCGCTGGGCTACGGCTGTTTCGGTCTCCGATCCGGCGAAGCGGCTCGGCCCAACCGGATCATGCTGCTCGGCCATACGGCCTTCGGCATCGGCATCGGGCTGTGGTCGCCGTACTTTGTGCGGAGCCAATCGTGGCGGCGACCGAGCCTTGGACCACCCTGGATCGCGCCCGGCCATGCCCCCTGGGCACTCTCAGGGCACGTAGGTTCCAGTCGGATCGACCTCACGCAAGTCCGCTCGGCGTAGCGCCAACCACACCAGGTCCGCGAGTTCCGCTTTCAGTTTCGTGGCCGGGCGTGAGGCACCGAGCTTTCCCCGATGCATCAGCTTGCTCCTGGCCCGGTAGGCCCGCTGAGTCAGCGTGCCGCCCCGCGCCACGGGATTGACGATTCCCAGATGCGACAGGGCCCTCTCCACCTTTTGGACCTTTCGCCCGGGGAAGCGCTCCGCGAGCGCCTCGAGAACCGCCCACAGGCGCGCGACGGCGGCGGACGGGTTCGGGTCACGGCACGCTTCGGAGAAGAGGTCGGCGAGCACCTTCGCCTGCGGGTGGTCGGTGAAGGAGCCGATCATCCTGAGCAACTCCGTTTGCTCCGAGACGATGGGCACATCCGTGATCTTCCGGTAGTCCGCGCGAACGTACCTCGCTTCGAACTCCCCGTTTCCCAGGTCGACGAACGCCCCCAGCGGCCTGCCACGCCCGAACTGGCTGTACACGAGAGCTGACGCGGCCGCCATGACTCTGGGGGCCGTCGACGACATCGCTTCCTCGATCGTCGCCGCCTGGACTCCGCCATTGACCATAGCCACCATGTCGACGGTGGGCGTCTGCCAGCTCGCGAACGCGAACTCGAAACCGAAACGAGTCGCGAACGACTTCGCGGCCTCGTGCATTGCGCAGTCTTCGGCTCGAACCGGAAGAATGGCGAAGTCATCGAACCTGAGCTCGTTGGGCACGTACAGCTGATCGAAGAACCATATGACTGTGGCCATATCGCCCCCTTAGATGACAGGGCTTGGGCCGCGCTCGCCACTTTGGACGCTCATGCGACAGAAGACCGAACCGACCGGCCGGCGCCTTGCCTAAGTCCCCGGACGCTGATCGTTCGCGCAAGGGCATCCTACGTCGTGAGGAGGCAGGACGACTAGATCGCATCGGCGGCGGCAGGAGCGAACCCGGCTATCAGAAGACGCGCACGCAAGGGCGCCGTTTCCTACCCACGACCTACTCGATCCACCAGGTGGGCCACCGTCGCCGGGTAAGTTGACGCGACCCCGCGCAGGGTCAACCGTGTACGAGGCCCGCGTCCCCGGGGAGTGCCGCCGTTGGCGTAGGAATGGGACCCGCCGGGCGCGAAGGAGAGCCCTCGAACGACGGCGCGGTCGGAGGCGGCGACTGCCGGCGGGCCCTGCCCGAGGCTCTTCGCTACATCCCGGCCGTGCCGTGATCGAGCCATGAAGCGTCGACCGTGCCTGCGCCCACATCCGGGCCTGGATGACGGCCGCGACTCCGCGCACCCGGCTACATGGTCAACGCTGGCTGGACCGCGGCCGCGCAGTGCTGAGGCCCGTGGTTAGCCCCTCGCCCCTGCCTCAGAAGGCCTCCGCCGAGGCATCAGCGATCCAGCTCGGCACCACGATCCGGCATATGGGAATCGTCGGGTCAAACGTCTCGCCCCGACCGTAACCATCTCATCGGGCCCAAACGCCTCGGGCAATCCGCGGGCGCTCCCCTCCTCGGTCGGCTCGACAGACGGCGTTGCTGAGCGGATCACGCGGAGCGAATCCTCCTCGTCCTCGGCGTGCCTCAGACGGGATCGCGGAGGAGCGGGCAGGTCATGCAGTGGCCGCCGCCACGGCCGCGGCCGAGCTCGGAACCGTCGAGGGTGATGACCTCGATCCCGGCCTTCCGCATCAGCGCGTTGGTGGACTCGTTGCGTTCGTAGGCAACCACGACCCCCGGCTCGAGCGCGACCACGTTGTTGCCGTCGTCCCACTGTTCGCGCTCAGCCTCCCAGCTGTCGCCGCCGGTCCCGATCACACGGAGGCCCTTGATCCCAAGTGCGTCACCGACCGCGTCGAGAAAGGAGGCCTCGCGGCGGACGTCCAGCTCGCCGGCCCGGTCGGCCGGACGGACCGAGTACGCCGTGATCGAGTCGACTACGGACGGGAACAGCGTCACGCAGTCTCCGTCCAGGAACGTGAAAACTGTGTCGAGATGCATGTGCGCGCGATCCCGGGACATCCCCGCCACGATGACCCGGTCCGCCGCGGCGGCGGCAAACAGGGAGAGCGCGATCTTCTCGATCATCTGCCCGGTGGTGCGCTCGCTCATCCCTATTAGCACGGTGCGGTTGCCGATCGGCATGATGTCGCCGCCCTCGGAGCTGACGCGTCCGAACGACTCGCCCTCCTGCTCACGCGAGTACCAGAACTGAAACCCGGCGTTGCGGAAGAGCGGGTGGAAGCGGTAGATGGCCTCCACGTTGAGCGCCTCGAGCCGGCGGGCGGGCCAATACATCGGGTTCACCACGACGCCGCCGTAGATCCAGGCCGAGGAATCCCGGGTGAAGTAGCTGTTCGGCAGCGGGCGGAGGACGAAGTCGTCCTGGGTCATGGCCGAGACGACCACCGACCCACGCCCGACGGCCCCGCGTGCGACGTCACGGCCGGCGCGTCCACTCAGGACCTTCACGGCCTCGCGCTTGGTAAGCCCGCCGATGAGATGGTCCGCTAGGACGGCCGGCTCGACGTCGTCGAGGTAGGCTCGGACCTCGTCGGCCATCCCAGCGCCGAGAGTGAAGGGAGTGACCGTGCGCTCGAGGACCCACCGCCGGGCGTCGGGCAGCGCAAGCGTCTGGGTGAGGAGTTCCTCGAGGTACAGGACCTCGACTCCGCGGCTGCGGAGCAGATCCGCGAACGCGTCGTGCTGCTGACTTGCGCGCTTCACCCAGAGCACGTCATCGAACAAGAGCTCGTCGTGGTTCGCGGGCGTCAGGCGCTTGAGCTCGAGATCCGGCCGGTGGATCATCACCCGACGGAGCTTCCCCACCTCCGAGTGCACCCCGAACGTCGCCCGAGTCGCGGCGGCCGGCTCCACGGTCGATGTCATCGGTGCTCCTCTCGTTCCGCCTCCGGCAACGTCTCCTCGCGGGGGCCCGAGCGACGGCCCATGGCCGCCAGACGCTCACATCATGTGAAGGTGGGTACAAGTGTCCTTCGCCGGTCAAGGCTCTCTCGCTGCCGACACAGCGGGCAACGTCACGGCGACCTGGGTGGCGGAAACGGGCGGAGTGACGAGTATCCGCGCTGCTACGCGCCCAGTCGGTCCCCCCATGGCGGTCGACGGAAGCGTGCTGTTGGTCTCGGCAGCCGACGGCCTTTCAATGATCGCCGCGGGTGGCGTCCGCCGTTCGACCCTGAACGGCTGCCCGGGCAGCCTGAGCGCCTTCCACTGGGACGGAGGGGTCGTGGTCGCCGCCACGGAGATGGGCTGGCTCTGCAGCTGGCGTTCCCCCAGTGTGACCGCGACGTTGCACCGCCTGACGCGCAGGGGCTGATATCGTTCGCCCCGCGGAGGGGCGCAGCGTCTGGCCACCAGAACGGAGCAGGCCCGGGGTGCTAACTCCCATCTCGTGCGTATTGGGGAGTCTGAACCGGTTCTTTCTGAGTGGCCGCACACTGGGAGCGGCTCTGCGCGTGGGTGTCATCGCGGTGCTGTCGACCGCGGTGATCGGAGATGGGAGTCTGAGCGCGGGGCGTCCGTCCGTCGCCCAGGCGGCATTCACCGTTGTTCACGCGTCCACGTATCACGCCCTGGCGCCGGTCCGAGTGCTCGACTCCTCCACCGGTACGGGCGGAGCAACGCCTCTGGCTTCCGAGACGCCCAGGTCCTTCCAGCTGGCGGGAGCCTTCGGCATCCCGGACGGGGCCACGGCACTCGCCGGTACTCTCTCCATCAGCAGCCCGTCCCACGGCGGATACGTGGCCCTGACCGCCGTCTCGACTTCGCCGGCCTCGGTCGCCACTTCGACGATCAACTTCACTGCCGATGACCCCTGCTCAGCCGGGGTCACGGCGACGCTCGGCGATGACGGCAGGCTCTGGGCCCTGTACGAAGCGGGCGTCGAAGGCGAGACCGTTCAGATGTCCCTCGACGTCGAGGGTTACTACGGCCCCGACGATACCGGAGCGACCTACCATGCGGTCGGGCCGGCCCGCATCTTCGACTCGAGAAGTGCCATCGGTGGGGCTGCCCCGTTGACGTCCGGTGTGCCGGAGCCGTTCCAGCTGGCCGGAGAGTCCGGCATTCCGGTGGGCGCCACCTCCGTCACAGGGACCCTGACGATCGCCAACCCGTCGCGTCCCGGCCGCGTTGCTCTGACACCTGCGCCTGCCCAGGGCGCCTTACCAACCACCTCTATGCTTACCTTGGAGACTACGGACCCACGGGCGACGGGGGTCACGGCGACGCTCGACCCAAACGGCCGGTTCTGGGCGACCTACGAAACCGGCAAGGCTGGCGACACGGCCCAGCTGGTCTTCGATCTCAGCGGCTATTTCACACCGGACATGACGGGTTCGACCTTCCATCGTCTTGGGCCGCTCCGCTTGATCGATTCCCGATCGGGTGTCGGCGTCTCGTCTCGGCTCTCGTCCGGAGCCCCCCGGTCCTTGATGATCGTCGGGTTGTACGGAATCCCGGTCGGCGCTACGGCGATCACCGGGACTCTGACCGTCGCCAATCCGACCCACCCGGGCGACGTTGCCCTGACGCCGGCTCGGCCCTCGGAGACGGCAACCGCCGTCTCATCACTGGACTTCACGGCGACCGATTCCCGCGCCACGACCGTGACGGCCTCGCTAAGCGCAGACGGGATGCTGTGGGCAGCGTTCGACACGGGTCGCCCGAGCGACACCGCCGACATCATCTTCGACCTCACCGGCTATTTCGCGCCCGACGCTCCCTGCCTTACGCCGACGGCCGCCTATTTTGATGCTTTCGGTCCGTTCGACTCCGGCCCGCGAGACTCCAATGGCGTCGTCCTGACTCAATACGGCTCTCCGATCGGGCTCCAGTACAACGCCGTCAATATCTCGCAAGCCGCCATCGCGTACTTCGATCGCTGGCATTCGGGCAAGGACACGCCTGCCGAAGCCGGAGTCGACCGGACTGCGTTCTTTGCCCAGGTCAACTGGCTCGTCGCAAACCAGCAGCCCGATGGGCGCTGGCTCTACACGTTCCAGTGGGGCACGCAGCCCGTGCCGTGGTGGTCCGCCATGGCAGAAGGCCAGGGCATGAGCGCCATGCTCCGGGCCTATTCGGTGACAGGCGAGAAGACCTACCTCACTGCTATGGAGAGCGCGCGATCCACATTCGACCGTGCGATCGCGGACCTGGGCGTTGACAGCGACGTCACGGTTGCGGGCAGGCAGCTGATCGTCTACCAGGAGTACCTGCCGGGTTACGAGGCCAACGTCCTCAACGGCTGGATCTTCGCGCTCGCCGGCCTGTACGAGGATGCGCGATACACGGGTGACCCGATCGCCCTGTACGACCTGGTCGCCGCCGACCGCGGCCTGCCTGCCCTTCGAGCGCTGCTCCCTTACTACGACACCGGAGCCTGGAGCTTGTACAGCCTGAGCGCATTCGTAGGCTTCAATCCCGGACCCAAGGCCTCGTCGTCGTACCACGCGCTGCACATCCGGCAGCTCCGCTTCCTGTATTCGATCACGGGCGACCCCGTGATGAAGATGTACGCCGACAGGTTCGAGTCGTACCTCGCGAACCCGGCCGGCGTTCGACTGCCCTGGCGCGAATAAGGCCCACATCGGTCGGAAGATGCGAACGGGCTCGTGGTGCTGCGATTGTCACCAGGCGGCCCTGCGGAGCCGAGAACCGCCGGGACCGGAGTACAGTGGGTGCGCAGCCGGTTCGATCCGCTGCGGGAGGCCTCATGGATGTCGCCGAATTCCAGCGTCTCAGTGTTCGGGTCGTCGCGACCCGAAACGTGGAAACGCGCGCCTTTCTCAAGGCGTTCGACCTGGCTCCGGGGAATATCGGCGGGTGGTCTGAGCGAGCCGGCGCCGACTGGCGGGCGTGGAGTCGCGCCAACGATGCGCTCCGAGGCGCAGTCGCCGAGCTGGAAGCCTTTCTCGGACCAGACGGCCCTGGGGCTGGCTAGCCAGCGGGAGAATTGCGCGGGCACCAGGCGAGCAGCCCGGTCGACCCGGCCAGGAGGTGATCGTGAATGAGCCACGGGCCCGTGAACTCGTTGCCCGCGAGCGGGCGCGCGTCGAATCCATGCTGGCCGAGCTGGGCGGCGACATCCGCGCCGAAGGGGGGCGCCACCAGCCCGGAGATGACGCCGACGCCAGCAGTGCTCGCGAAACGGAGTCGATCAGCGTGGCCCTCGCTACCGACCTCCGCGATCAGCTCGCCGCCGTCGAGCGTGCCGAGGAGCGTATCGCACAGGGCACTTACGGCAGATCGGTGGAGAGCGGGATACCGATCCCGGACGAGCGACTCGAAGCGGAACCGCTTGCCGAGCGAACCATAGAGGAGCAGCGACACTACGAGCTGCACGGGTCCGTGTAGCAGTCGCTAGCGTTCCGCGCGCCGCAGCCCCGCCATGAATCGCAATAGGGTGTCCGCAACAGCGGATCAGGTTCCTACCTAACGGTATTGGAATCGAGCGTGACTGCGGTCTGTGCTAGTGCACGACCATTCAGTACTGCGCCGGTCTGCACCGCAATGTTGGTCTTGTCGAGGATGTTTCCGTTGAACGTTGAGTTCGTTCCAAGAGTGGTTGCCCCAGCGACTTGCCAGAAGATGTTCTGGGCCTGTGCGCCGCCCTTGAGGATGACCTTCTTGGCAGAGCTGATGTTGAGAGTCCCCGCGATCTGGAAGATCCAAACAGCCTTCTTGTTGCCGGAGAGAGTGACGTCTGTTGGGATGATGACGCCGGTAGTCCATTTGTAGACGCCAGGGGCAAGTGTGAGCCCCCCGATGTTTCCGGCGCCCAGTTCAGTGACACCAGCCGTCCGCCCTGCAGCGTTCGTGTACGCGGTCTGCATGGCGCCTATGGCAGTGGTCAGCTTGGACGGCGTGGGGACGGCATAGTTGGCTGCGTAGACTTTGCCAACCACAACAGCTGATCTCGAGAATGAACCCGAGCTGTCCAACACCAACCCGAATCCGGTTATGGCACTCGCCGCGATTGGGCTCACTCCGATATCCCCAGTGATCTTGGTGGCTCCGGTGGTCGAGATTCCCGCTTTCGAGAGAACCACGTAGTTGCCCGCTGTTCCAAGATCCACAGCTGCCGGGCCAGTCGCGAGCGGAGCGCTTGCCCCAGTGACACTGAGCACTAGAAACGCGAACACTGCAGCACATATCCGAATTATCTCGGTCACTAAATCCTCCATTGAGACCCGGCCCGCTCGACCGACATGGCCGGAATCGGATTGGACCCGCCTAGAGCCTGACCCGCATGGCCGCCAGCCGTGAGGATGACAACCCTCGGCCAACCTGAAGTCGAGGCGGATCGGCACCCATTCGCCGTCCCACGAGAGCCCGGGCCGGCCCGACCAACGGCACGCCGTCGGCCCGGCTGAACAATCGCTCCATTCCATCTTGCCGGGCGGTGCGACACTACCCGCAGTTCGATCTCTGGTCGCAGACGAGGAGCTCCCGCATGAGATTCGTGATCCTTCGCAACGAAGGCGGCAAGTTCTGGTGGAGGGCCGTGGGCAACAACAACGAGATCATGGCTGCCTCCCAGATGATGGAGCGCAAGCAGTCGTGCCTCGACTCGATCGCCACGGTGCAGCGCGAGGCCGCGAAGGCGGAGATAGTCGACAAGACGGACGAGCCCAGCAACTGACGCCGGCCCGTACCAGTCGCCCGCCTTAGAGAGGCGCACACGCAAATAGCGCCGAGGTTTCGGGAAGGCCCACCCGCCGGGATGGGCCGTTGGATTTCAGGATTCGTTCAGGCATCGGGGTCCCAATTCCATCGAAGAGGAGCCGATGAATGAGCGACGACGTCAGCGTTGTAGACCTCGGAGAAGCGCGCGATGGCCGGCCACGGCCGGGTCCTGTCGTGGAAACCACGACGGACAGCGGACCCCTCCTCAGCCGCCGAGGTTTCATACGCGGCGCGCTGGCGACCGGCGTCGCGGTCGGCGTTGGCTCTCTTGGATACTGGGGCGTCGCGTCCAGGACGCTGCTTGCCGCCTCGGAGCAGGGCGCGCCGCCGCCGTCGACTGCGCCGGGTTCGCGCAGCTACCGCTCGCGGCCGGACCTCTCGAGCCCACTCATATCGGTGACCACGCCAGGGCTACGCGCTGAGGCCGGCCCGGTGTTCCTGACACCCGCCACCGGACCGGGGCCCGTCGTCGTCGACAACGCGGGGTCGTCCATGTGGATCCATCCCGTGTCGGGGAAACGAGCGTTCAACCTGCGAGTCGGGACGTACAGGGGGGCTCCGGTTCTGACGTGGTGGGAAGGCGCCATCGCCAATGGGACGGGGCAGGGCGAATACGTGCTCATGGACGAGTCATACGCCGAGGTCGCCCGCGTCCGCGCGGCCAATGGCCTCCAGGGCGATCTCCACGAGTTCATCACGACGCCCGAGGGAACCGCGCTCTTCACCGCATATGCCCAACAGGTCCCGCCCGTGGAACTGTCAGGGTCGCCTCAGTCGTCGGGAGCCTCTCCACTGCTCGATTCGGTCGTGCAGGAGGTGGACATCGCATCGGGCCGCCTGCTCTTCGAATGGCGCAGCTCGGACCACGTCAGCACGAGCGAATCGTATCTTGGGCCGTCAGCCGGTCACCCGTTCGACTACTTCCATGTCAACTCGATCGACGTCGACACGGACGGAAACCTCCTCGTCTCGGCGCGCCATACGTGCGCCGTGTACAAGATCGACAGGCAGAGCGGCGCGGTGATCTGGCGGCTCGGCGGGAAGCTGAGCGACTTCGAGATGGGCCCCGGCACGCAGTTCTCCTGGCAGCACGACGCCAGGCGGCAGCCGGACGGCTCGATAACGCTCTTCGACGACGGCAGCAACGGCTCGAAGCCGCCGAATGAGGATCGCTCGCGCGGCCTGGTCCTCGACGTGAACGAGTCCGCCCGTCGTGCGACGTTGCGCCAGGCATACAGCCATTTCAGCGGCATCCTCGCGACCAGCCAGGGCAGCATGCAAACGCTACCGGGCGGCAACGTCCTGATCGGGTGGGGCGATCAACCGGCGTTCACGGAGTTTGCCGCGGACGGGAGCGTCGTCCTGGACGCGCGCCTGCCGGACGGTTCTACCTCGTATCGCGCCCTCCGATTCCCGTGGCGGGGCCGGCCCACCAGCCATCCGGCAATTGCCGCGGAGCGAAGCGATTCCGGCGCCACGACGGTCTACGCCAGCTGGAACGGGGCCACTGACGTGGGGTCGTGGGTCGTCCTCGGGGGCGATTCTTCGGATGCGTTCGTGCCGCTTGGGTCGCAGCCCCGCTCGGGCTTCGAGACCGCAATCGTAGTTCCGGCTCGGCCCCGCCTGGTCGCCGTCAAGGCCCTCGATGCCTCCGGCGGCTTTCTCGCGCAGTCGGCGGCGATCAGCGCCTGATCGACCGTCGTCAGCTCCGCCGAGCCGCCAGCGCCCGCTCGATGATCGGCTCGATTACGGCTCCCTTCGCGTCGGCGTAGTTCTGGACGTAGTCCCAGTGGCGAGCCGCGAGCTCGCGCTTGGTTCGCTCGTACAGCTCGCGGGCATCATCGTGGCTCCGCAGCCAGTCGCGAAAGGCCAGCTGGCGCCCGATCTCCGGGCTGGCCGGCCCATGGACGTGCAGGTTGACGTCCGTGTCGGGCCCTTTGAACATCCGGTGCTGATTCCAGTCGGGCTCCCGGATCGCGAGCGTGTAGCCCGCGGCTTGCAGGTCCGGCATGTAGGCGGGCTCATCGGCGGGATCCGCGACGACCAGGATCATGTCGATGATCGGCTTGGCCGCCAGCCCCGGCACCGACGTCGAGCCCGTGTGTTCGAGCATCACCACCCGGTCGCCCAGGGCCGCTCGAATGCGCGCTGCCTCCCGTTCGAATAGACCGGGCCAGGCGGGATCGTACTCGGCGAGCGTGATGGGCCAGTCCAGTCGCGGCCGCTCGACGACCCACGCGGCGCGTATCTGCTCCTCCGTCATGGGGTTGTCGGCGGAGGATCTGGGCGGGCGGCTCATCGCCGCAGTCTGCCACACGGGCTCACGCCCGGCCGACGCAGCCTGCCCGTGGCCGGGACCGGCTGCCGCGCCATGACTCTTGTACCAGACTCTTGTACCAGTGTCCGACGGCCCCAGACCCCCCTAGACTTCCCAGAGCTTCTACCGGGGAATGAGTAGCGTGGACCCGACATTCGTCCTGAGCGCCCTCGCCGCGGCCGCGATTGCGAGTCTTGCGGCAGTGGCGCGCTATGCCCCGGTCATGCGGCGGCGAGCGACGGCGAGCGGCGTTCCCGAGCTGGTCCTCGATCCAGTCCCCGCTGCGGTACCCGCTTCCTCATCGACCGCCCCGTCGCGGATCCTGTCGAAGCTCGACGTGCCAGCGGATC
>JBEKKR010000023.1:0-47301 GCA_050010635.1 Candidatus Limnocylindrales bacterium | reverse complement strand
CCGCGAGGGTCGGAGTGCACCGTTCTGGCTCTGGTTCGCCGGCTTCTGGGTCGTCGTCGCGCTGGTGGCTGGGGCGACCCTCATGTTCACCGGCGTGTCTCTGCCCAGGCGCGGGCCCGCTGCATCAGGGTCGGCCGGGGCGGCTCCGTCCGGGCCGGTCGTTCCGGGCTCGGGCGCTTCGTCCACCGGCTCGACCGTCGCGAGCCCCACGTCGACGGTGATCCCCACCAGGCCGGTCGTGACCGTCGCGCAGAATCCGCCCGTGCTCCCCGCCGGCACCAACGCGACGTTCCGCGTGCAGTTCATCCCGGCGTCGAAATGCACTCTGACCAGGACCTACATCCCGGGTGCCACGCCCGGACCGTCGCCCACGCCGAAGAGCCCCGTCACGTCGGTTGCCTTCACCGTCGGCTCAGACGGCTGGTCACCATCGATCGCGTGGGGCCAGAACGCGCAGGCCGGCACCTACAACATCACGGCGACCTGCGACGGGGCGGCCGAGTCGTCCACGACCATCAGTTTCACCTGGACGTAGCCGATCACGAGATGTCTCAGGTCACGGGGGTCGCCCTGGCCCGGAGCTCCGCATGCGCCACTCCAGCCTGCCGGTCCTGATGGTCTCGGGCCATCCCGACGCGGCCCTCGAGCTGAAGGGCCTTTCGTGCCCGACCGCCTTCGCCCAGAAGCCCGTCGCGATCGACGAGCTCGTCGCCAGGATCGACTCGATCGTCCACTGACCCGGCCGCTGCCGTTGCCAGGACGCCCCGCTCCGGAGCGGGCGGGGCCGCGCGTCCGCTACACTCGCCGGGCATGACCAGCCAGATCAGCCGGCGTCCCGCTGCCGCGAAGCACTCCCCATCGTTCCGAACGGTCCTCGCTTTGGCCGCCGGCAAGACCGCCGCCCGCGCCACCCGCCTCGTGGGTCGCGGCGGCGGAACAGCGATCACCGGCATGATCGCCCGGAAGGTGGATCCGCGCATCCTCGACAAGCTGGTGCGGGTCCCCGGCGTGCCCGTCGTGGCCATCACAGGCAGCAACGGCAAGACGACGACCGCCCGATTCACCGCCGCCCTGCTCCGCGGCGAAGGCGTTACCGTCTGCCACAACTCGGCCGGTGCGAACCTGGTGCAGGGTGTCACGAGCCTCGCGGTCAGCTACGCGGACCTGCGGGGCCGGCTCCCGGACGGCGTGCTCGTGGTCGAGGTCGACGAGGGCGCACTGCCACGCGTGGCTCCGGAGACGTTGCCCCGGGCGCTCCTGGTGACCGACCTCTTCCGCGACCAGCTGGACCGTTTCGGCGAGATCTACGCTGTGGCCGACGCGATCGAATCGGTGGCGGCAGCGCTTCCCCCGGAGGCCGTCCTGGTCTTGAATGCGGACGATCCGATGGTCGCGACGATGGCCGAGAAGCGGCAGGGCCGGCGGGTCACCTTCGGGCTGAACATCAAGCGGTCCACGGACCAGATCACGCGAGCAGCCGACACCATCCGGTGCCCGCGCTGCCGGGCCGACCTCAAGTACCGCTTCGTCTACCTCTCGCACATGGGTGACTACAGCTGCCCGGCATGCGGCTTCACCCGGCCGAAGCTGGACGTGGCGGTGACGGCACTGGATGTCGTCGGCCTCGATCGAACCCGCTGTGACATCCGGACGCCGACGGGCCGGATCACCCTGGAGATCCCGCAATCGGGCGTCCACATCGCCTACGACGCGGCCGGCGCGATCGCGATCATGGTTGGACTCGGGCTTTCGCTCGAGCACGCGGCCGAATCGATGGCCTCGGTCGGACCGGCTTTCGGGCGGCTCGAGAAGATCGACGCCGGCGGCAAGACCGTCATCCTGGCCTTCGCCAAGAACCCGACTTCGTACAACACGACGCTCCGCGCGTTGGCCACCGAAGGCGAGCCACGCCAGCTCCTGATCGCGGCCTCCAACACCCTCGTCGACGGCGAAGACTTCGGCTGGCTGTGGGACGTCGACTTCGAATCGATGGCGCCGAAGATCGAACGGGTGGTAGTCTCGGGCACTCGCGCCGACGAGCTGGCCAACCGGCTCCACTACGCCGGCGTGGCCTCCGGCAAGGTGCGGGTCGTGGTAGATCGGGCCCTCGCGCTGACCGAAGCGCTGGCCCTGCTGCCGCCCGGCGGGCGGCTCATCGTGTTGTCCGGCTACACGCCCCTGATCGAGCTGCGGGACGAGATGCGGCGGCGCGGCTGGACGGGGAGATACTGGGCCGTATGACCGAACGCAAGGCCGTCAAGCCGCCGACACCGCACAAGCCGTCGCCGAGGACCGTGGCCGCCAGGCCCGCCCCGACCCACTACCAGAAGGATCCGGCAGACCCGTTCCCGCTGATTCCCCCTGCTCCGGCACTCGCCGTAAAGCCGCCGCGAGCCGCCAGGCCCGCCTCGCCGCGTCCGACCAAGCAGCCCAAGGCAGCCGGGGAAGCGCCGGCTCCCGAGGCCGAGTCGAGCGCCCCGGTCGATTCGACGGCTCCCGCCCCGAAGACCGCGCCCGTCCACTCGCCGAAATCGATCCACTCGCGCGACCACAGGCCGCTCCGGATCGCCCACCTGTACCCGTCGCTGCTGAACGTGGCCGGGGACGGCGGCAATCTCATCGCCATCCAGCGCCGGGCTCAGTGGCGGGGCATCCCCGTCGAGATCGTCGCCGTCGAGAAGGCCGAGACGCCGGACTTCGGCAAGTTCGACATCGTCCTCTTCCACGGCGGGCAGGACGTCGAGATGGCCGTGGCCGCCGAAGACTTCGAGCGCAAGGCGCCGTCCCTACGCGAAGCCGTCTATGAGGGAGTCGTCGTCTTCGCGGTCTGTGCCGGGCTGCAGCTCCTCGGCCACCGCTACGTCTCCAACGCCGGGGAGGAAATGGTCGGTGCCGGGATCCTGGACCTGGAGACGCGCGGCGGTTCGCAGCGCTTCATGCAGCACGCCGCGTGCGAAGTCACCATCGACGGCGTCACCGAGACGGTCGTCGGCTTCGAGAACCACTCGGGGCTGACGACCCTCGGCCCCGGCTGCGAGGCCTTCGGCAAGGTGATCGCTGGCGCCGGGAACAACGGCCGCGACGGGCTGGAGGGGGCGCGGTCGCAGAACGTCTTCGCCACGTACCTCCACGGCCCGTGCCTGCCCAAGAACCCGTGGCTGACGGACCAGCTCATCAGGATCGCCGTCGGCAGAGCCGAAGGGGTCGAGCCGGCCAAGGTCGTCCTTGCGCCTCTCAACGACGAGTTGGAGGCCCGCGCCCACGAAATCGCGCTGGCGAAGGCCATGGCCAACCGCGGCCGCCGCACCGCTCTCGAGCCGGCCAAGCTGGTGAGGGGCCAGAAGCAGGCCTAGCGGACTGGCCCAGGGCGGACGCGCCGCCCGATTAGTCGGGCTGGAACAGGCCGATGACGTTGCCCTCGGTGTCCTTGAACCACGCCGAGCGGCCCATTGGCGACTTCAGGATGCCGTTCACCGTCTTGAGCTCGCCCATGTCGTATTCCTCGAAGCGCACGCCGCGAGCCCGCAGCTCGGCTACGGTGGCGGGCAGGTCCGTGACTCGGAAGCCGGCTGCGGTGGCCTTGTTCGTGCCCGCGTAGGACGACGGGAAGAGGAACATCGTCGAGTTCTGAAGCCGGTAGATGACGCCTGCCGGCGTGACCTGCTCGGGCTCGAAGCCGAGCGTCTCTTCGTAGAAGCGGCGCGCCCGCTCCAGATCGATCGCTGGGATTGTCGGGTAGATCGCGAAATCGGTGAGCATAGGTCGACTCCTCGAGATTTCGTCCGAGGGTCAGACTTTGCGCTGATTCGAACCCGGTCGACAGCCCGGTTTCGACCGGCGCACCAGCCGGCCGGTCGGCCCGGGCCGGTCGATTTCGAACGATTCGGCCCGCTCACGCATCTATTCATAGCGACGCGAGGCTGGAGTGTGCGTCCAGGCCAGCCGGCCGGTGGGTAGCGAGGCGACAATGCTCGACATGGCAATTGAGGTGGGCGCCACGTCGGACGATGAGATCCGAGCCGTGATTCTCGCCCGCCTGCCGGATGGCCTCAGGCTGGCCAGCTGGATCCTCCACGATCCGGTTGCCGCCGAGGACGCCGTCCAGGAAGCCGCCCTGCTGGCCTGGGACCGCCGCAGCAGTCTGCGCGACCCGACGTCCGGAGAGGCGTGGTTCAACCGGATCCTGGTCAACGTCTGCCGCGGCGAGTTGAGGCGCCGCGCCCGCAGGCCGCTGGTCAGGGATATCGCCCCGACCGCAGACGGCAGCTACGGCGTGGCCGACCGCGACGAACTGACGCGGGCGATCCGCAGCCTGGCGCCGGAAGAGCAATTGCTGCTGGCTCTCCGGTTCGGGCGTGACCTGACGGTCCCGGCGATCGCGGCCGCGAGCGGCACCCGGGAAGGCACCGTCAAGTCCAGGCTCCATTCGGCATTGGAGCATCTGCGCGCCGTGATCGAAGCCGGACGACGGCTCGAGGAGTCAGCGGGATGAGCGAGATCGGCGGGCGCGAGCTCGAAAGGCAGCTTCGCGAGCACTACCGGACGATGCCGATCGATTCCTCGCGCGATCTGATCGCCGGCGTGGCCCATGCCGTCGACCGGGCGCCGCAGGGGCGCCGCGCCCGATTCGGGCTGCAGGGGGCGGCCGGATTGGCAGCGGCAACGGCCGTCCTGCTCGTTGTCGGAGCTCTCTTTGTGAGCATGGGAGGGGCACTCTCAGGCGCGCCGAGCAGGTCCCCGGCCGGAGCGGCGTCAGCGTGCACCAGCCCCGGTCCGGTATCGAGTTCAGGCGCTCCCTTCACGGCCTCGGACGCATCCGGCAGCCCGTGCGCCGGCCAGCCGGGCATAACCAGGGCCGAAGCGATCGCGGCCGTCGAGAGGTTCATCGGCCGCGAGCTGGTCCAAGCCGAGGTCGGCGAGCCCACGGTCATGGCGAGCGGTTTGTGGCTTCAGGTAACGGAAGCCGGGCCGGCTGGAGTCGACGCCTGGGTCGACGCCTCGACGGGCAGGGTTACATCGCTCCTGATGATGCCCGTCCCCGCCACGACCAGGATGGCGTTGGATTCCGGCGAGGCTCAGGCCGCGGCCGCCGCGTTCCTGACGGCCCATTCGATCCCGTTTGACGGGCTGACGCCGGCCGTGACGATCGAGGACCACGGCTGCTGCAAGTTCTATGTGGTCACATGGCAGCGCTACGTGAACGGAGCCACCGTCCCGGACACTCGCATCGTGAAGTTGGATCCGTCCAACGGTGCGGTCTTCAGCTTCACAGACACGAGGGCGCCCTACGGCCCGGTTTCGTCGCCCGCAATCGGACGAGAAGAGGCGATAGAACTGGCGACGGTCGCGAGCGGCTACGCCGATCCGCTGCTCGGCACGGTCGAGTTACTGGCTGATGGCCGCCCGTTCTGGCCTGGGCGAATGGTGTGGTCGGTCCAGTTCCATGAGCGCGCCGGCGCCTCGTCGGGCGCGGCGATTGTGTACGTGGACGCGATCACCGGGGAGGCGAGGGTTGTGGCGCGCGGGTGAAGGCGCGCCCTTAGCCCTTGGCCCCCAGCCCCGCCTCGATCTTCAGGATCTTGTCGAGCAGCGTGTTGATCGCGGCGTCCTGCTCGAGCAGGTGGGCCTGGATCTGCTCGGACTCGTGGAAGGTCGCGTCGGCGTCCTTGTAGGTCATGTCGGCGCGCTTGTCGGAGGCCCGGGAGAGGATGTTCTGGCCGACCATGATGACCGACAGCATGACCAACTGGATGAAGGTCTGGCTTACCCACTGGATCAGCAGCAGCGGGCTGCCCGTCGCCGACGGCAGCGCGACGAGGGCGAGGAGAGCGAAGGCGTAGGCGCACCACATCGTCCCCACGACCGTGGTCAGGATCAGGGCGACCTTGCCGTTGAACCCGACGTGCTCGTCGGTGGTCTTGGGCGGCCCCGACTTCTTGCGATTGGCGATGTGAGGATGAGGGACGTGCTTGAAGTTGATGCTCATTGTTCCCTCCTGCTGAAGTGGGTAGGCGCATCATGCCCCAGCCGAGCCGCGGTGCATCGGCAGGCGCGCCCAACGGCCCAAAAGCAGGCACGCGGTGCACCCAGGGAGACGACCGGCTCGAATGGCTGGTCAGGCCGGCTCGGAGCCCAGCTAGAGCTCCTGGCGGCGGAAGGTCAGCCAGGTGATCCCGAAGAGGATCGGTACCAGGGCGATGTTAAAGAGGATCGGGCCGAGGACGAAGCCGGGGTCCTTGCCAAGGACAAGGTTGGAAGCGATCGTCCCTAGCGAGGTCGGCATGTAGTCGCCCACGACCGGCAGCTGGGCCAGGATCCCCAGGACGAGGAGCGCGACCAGGCCGATGCCCGCGGCCGCGATGGCCGATTTCGTCAGCGAGCTGCCGAGGACCGTTATCGCGGCGAAGCCGACCAGCATCCACCACAGCAGCAGGGCCATGGCGACGTAGCCGCCGAGGGCGAAGGTGGTGGGGTAGAGGAGTGTGACGTAGCCGTAGGCGAAGCCGCAGCCGAGCAGCGTCGCCAGGCCGAGGGTGATCGAGATGGCGATCAGCTTGGCGGCCAGGAAGGCGGCTCGCGAGGCTGGCTTGGTCAGGATCATGCCGGCCGTGCCGCGGTCTTTCTCCCACGCCACGGACCCCATCGACAGCAGGAGGGCGCAGATGATGCCGAACTGCGAGAGGTTCTTGAGGATCTGCGTGGCCGCGCCCTGGAGGCTGGGCGGCGGCACGACGAACGACATCCCCGCGCTCTCGCTGCCGATGGCGTCGAAGAGCTGCTTCATGTACCGGTCGGTGAGCGGGCTGATGATGCCGAACAGGACGAAGACGGCGGCGACGGCGAGCAGCCGGTTGGTGCGCAGCTGCTCGCGCAACTCCTTGGCCAGCAGGACCCGGAGACCCATCATCGCCGGCCCCTCCCGTCGAGACCCCAGACCGGGACGGTCACCGCGGGCGCTATCGCCGGGCCGCTCTCGGCCACCAGGCGGAGGAAGACGTCCTCCAGGCTGGGCCGGACGCGCTCGTAGCGGACGACGTTGACGCCGCTCGACGCGACCAGCGGCAGGATCGCCGGCCCGGCCACCTTCGGGTCGTCGACGAAGACTCGGACCGTGTCGGGCGTCGTCCTGACCTCGCGGGCCCAGGCCTGGCCGCGCAATACGGCCGCGAGCCGGTCGATCGAGCCGGGCTGCTGCGGCTCCGGCTCGATCTCGTAGATCGGCTGGGCGTAGCGGTCCAGCAGCTCGTCGATAGGGCCCTCCACGACCAGGTGACCGAGGTTGAGGATGGCCACGCGGTCGCAGACGCGCTCGACGTCGTTGAGGATGTGGGTGCTCATGAAGACCGTGGCCGTGCCGCGAAGCCGCGAGATGATCTCGAGGACGTCGCGGCGCCCCTCCGGGTCGAGCGAGCTGACCGGCTCGTCCAGGAAGAGGACGCGGGGCTGGTTGATGAGCGCCTGACCGATGCCGAGGCGCTGGCGCATCCCGCCGGAGTAGCCGCCGATCCGCCGGTGCGCGGCGTCGGTGAGGCCGACGATCTCGAGCACCTCGCCGACACGCTGCTTCAGCGCGGCCCCGCGCAGCCCGTGGAGCTGGCCGACCATGTTCATCAGCTCGCGGCCGCGCATCCAGGGATAGAAACGGGGGTCTTGATCGAGGTAACCGATGTTGCGGGCCAGCTCACCGCCGGTGCCGCCGATCTTCACGCCGGCCACCGAACCCGTCCCCGCCGTGGCCGTGGCGAGGCCCGTGAGCAGGCGCAGGGTGGTCGTCTTGCCGGCGCCGTTGGGCCCCAGGAAACCGAAGATGCTGCCGCTCGGGACGGTCAGGTTCAGGTTCTCGAGCGCAACTACGCCGCCGCCGTAGCGCTTGGTCAGGCCCGTGGTGGAAACGGCCGCCTCCGCCGTGGCGGCCCGCACCGGCCACGTCGCCAGGATCCGGGCGATGGAATCGCTGGGCGTGGCCAGGACCGAGCCGGTGGCGGCGCCGCGTGATTCGTCACGGCCGACGAAGAAGTAGATCAGCGGGCCGATGCCGTTGGCGAAGGCGATGATCAGGGCCCAGATGATCTTGCTGTCGCCCCGGACCCGGCGATCCTCCTGGAAGAGGTCGTACAGCGCGTACAGCATCAGCCCGAGCTCGAGCAGAACGAGCGGGATGATGATCAGGGCGATCGTCGCGGGGTCCATCGTCGCGTAGTTTGCCATCCCGAGAGCGTGACCCGCAGGCCGCCGGAGCCCCGTCCGACGAGAGCCCCTCAGGCGCCGAAGTCGCGATGGATCGTCGAAGGATCGGGCAGGGGCAAATCCGGCCGGACCCTCGCCACCCAGTCGCAGAGCGCCCGGATGCTCGTCTCGAAGGCGATATCCGGCCATGGAATCGCTTCCGGCGCGAAGGCCCGCGTCTCCAGCGACTCGTGGGTCACGCGCGGTTCGCCGCCGACTATGCGAGCCTCGTAGGCCAAGACCACGACCGCCGCCTGCACCCGCGAATACAAGCCCACGATACCGACCGGCTCGACCAGCAGCCCCGTCTCCTCGAGCGTCTCGCGGATCGCCGCGTCGCCGACCGTCTCGTCTATCTCCAGGAAGCCGCCCGGCTGAGCCCACCGGTCGTAGCCCGGGGCGATGCCGCGGCGGATCAGCATGACCTCGCCGCGGTCGGTGACCGGGAGAGTCGTGACAACCAGCCGCGGATTGACGTAGAAGACGAAACCGCAGCTGGGGCAGGCGAGCCGGTCCCGTTCCTCGCCCTCGATCGGGCCGAACATCAGCTCCGTGCCGCAGCGGGAGCAGAACCGGACCATCGGTTCGAGCCAGTCGGGCATGCCTCCCTGGCCGAACCTCACTTCGCTCATCCGGACCTTCTCCACGTTGCCGCTCTCTTGCCGCCGCTCGTGCCGCTGCGTCCCCGGCCGCCGGCCGTCAGGGCGCGCCGCGCAGGTCCGCGTTGGAGGCGTCGTCCTCGATGCCCTGCGTCTGAGCCTCGCGGAAGGCCGCCAGCCTGGCCCGGAGGGCCGGGTCCGAGAGGGCCAAGATTTCGGCCGCGAGAAGGGCCGCGTTTTCCGCACCGCCGATGGCGACGGTCGCCACCGGGATGCCCTTGGGCATCTGGACTATCGACAGGAGCGAGTCGAGGCCGCCGCCGACCTCCGTCGGGATCGGCACGCCGATGACCGGCAGCAGCGTCTTGGCGGCCATCACGCCCGGCAGGTGGGCCGCGCCGCCGGCGCCCCCGATGAAGACGCGAATGCCGCGCTCCTCGGCGCCGGCAACGAAGCGGACGAGCAGCTCCGGCGCCCGATGGGCCGAGATGGCATGGAGCTCGCACTGCACCTCGAGCCGGCCCAGCATCTCCACGGCCTTCTCCATGACCGGAAAGTCGGAGCGGCTGCCGCAGACGATCCCGACTCGCGCCCCCGTCTCGTGTTCGGCCATGGCGTCTCTCCAGCGTGCGGATGGGCCGATTATGCGTCTCCGGACCGCGGTCCGGGGCGTGGCCCCCGGCTCAGGGCTAGCGGCCGCCCAGCCGGATCATGATGATCGAGATCTCGTACAGGCAGTACATCGTCACGGCCATGACGATCGGGCTCACCAGGTCCGCGCCCGGCGTAATCACCGCCGAGAAGATCACGATCCCGAGCAACGCCATCCGGCGCGAGCTGCTCAGCCGCTTGGAGGTGACGATTCCCACCTTCGAGAGCAGGACCAGGACGATCGGGAACTCCATTACGATGCCGAAGGCCAGGAAGAGGATCGTGACAAACCCGAAGTACGACTCCGCCGACAGCATCAGCTGGATGTCTTCGGTCTGGAAGGTGAAGAGGAAGCCCGCCGCGTACGGCAGGATGAAGTAGGCGATGCCGACGCCGAGGACGAAGAAGGCCAGCGCCAGCGGCACCCACGGCCGGGCGGTCCGCCGCTCGCTGTCGGTCAACCCGGGCGAGATGAACCGCCAGAACTGGTACAGGAGCACCGGCATCGCGAAGATGACGCCGGTCGTCAGGGCGACCTGCAGGTCGATCATGAAGGGCTCGGTAAGGCCGAAGGCCACCAGATGACCCTTCGGGAGCGGCGCCACGAGGAAGTGGATGATGTGGCCCGAGAAGACGAAGCCCAGGATCGTGCCCGGCACGAGCGACATCGCGGAGATGTAGAGCCTGTTGCGCAGCTCTACGAGATGGCCCGTCAGCGACATCTCGGCGCGATTGAGCTTGGGCGATTCGTCTCGGCGTCGCCGGAACGGCAGTCGAATCCGGCTTCGCCGGCCGCGGCGCGGCATCGAGCCGGCGGTCGGCGTGGCGACACTCTGCATGCTGGCGTCAGGGTCCATTGCTAGTCCCATTACGAGCCGCGCCTCGACTCAAGCGCAGGGACAAGTATGCGCGGGCGGGGCCTGGAGGTGGCGGCGGCGCCATGGCCGGCCCGACTGGAGGGCCCGCCGGCAATCGGCCCGCGCCTCACGGAAGGTCGATCTCTCCGGCGCCGTCCACGGCGGCCACGGGGAAGACACGGGCCGTCAGGCCGGTTTGCTTCGGGTATTCGTCGAGGACCCTGTCACGCAGGGCATCCTCGGCGCCGCGCTCGACGAGGCTGACGGTACAACCGCCGAATCCGGCGCCGGTCATCCGGCTGGCCACGACTCCCGGTACGGCCACGGCGACCTCGACCATCGTGTCGAGCTCCGCCGAGCTGACCTCGAAGAGGTTCCGGAGCGAAGCGTGGGAGGCCGCGAACAGGCGACCCAGCGCCTCCAGGTCGCTGTCTCTGAGAGCGGCGACGGTTGCCATCACGCGTTCGTTTTCTCGGACGATGTGCTCGCAACGGCGCCCCACGACCTCGGGCAGGCGATCGAAGTTGCGCGCCAGCATGGGCCCGTCGACGTCGCGCAGCGACTCGACGCCGGGTTCGCGCTCCGCGATCAGGCGCACGCCCTCTTCGCACTCCGAGCGCCGCTCGTTATACGCGGAGGAGTCCAGGCGGCGCGGCGCTCCCGTGTCGCACACGACGATCGACAGGGCCGGCGGCAGCGGCGACGCCGTCGCCGTGTTGCTCTGGCAGTCGATCAGGAGCGCGTGGCCTTTGCGGCCGGCCGCGCTGGCGAACTGATCCATGATTCCGCAGTTGACGCCGACGTAGCCGTTCTCGGCGCGCTGCGCGATCGCGGCCATCTTGTCGGCTCCCGGTCGCGGCGAGTCGGGAACCGCCAGGGCCCAGCTCGAGGCCATCTCGAGGGCCGCCGACGAGCTGAGACCCGCGCCGACGGGGACGGTGGAATCGAGCACCCCGCGGAAGCCGCGGACGGGCAGGCCGGCCCCGAGCATTGCCCAGGCCGTGCCGGCAACGTAGTCGATCCAGGACCCCGTCCGGGTCGTCCTCGGGGCCAGGCCGTCGAACGCGAACGAGCGCGTCTCGCCCAGCTCGACCGAGGTCAGCTCCACCTCGGGGCGGTCCCAGGGCTCGTACGCGATCCACACCTCGCGGTCGATGGCGACCGGAAGAACGAATCCGAGGTTGAAGTCCGTGTACTCGCCGATGAGGTTGACCCGCCCGGGGGCGCGGACCAGCCGGGGCCGCCCTTCTAGGCCGGTCGCCGGTTTCGTTGGCGCGCCCGGTCGCGGACCAAGCCGGGCGAGGAGTGCGGCGGCCCGGTCGTGTGCTCTGGTGGAGGCGTCGTTCATCGCCCTGACCTCTCGGATTGCGCCGGCGTCATCCGGCGCTCAGATTCCCAAGACCCGTGCCACGGCTCCCGACCGAGCGTGGGAGCCGTGGCACAAGGCGGAGGGAAGGGAAGGCAGGTTCTGGCCGGGGCCTCTCAGTCGTTCCTTGGGCCCGCGGGCGGTAGTTCGGTTGTTGCGGGTGCGGGCTGCGGCGCGACGGGAGCGAACCCGGCCGGATCCATCGGAGCGGGCTGGGCCGGGTATGCCGGCGCGCCGTATTGAGGCTGCACAGGGTATGCCGGGGCTGCGTACTGCGGCTGCTGCGGCGGGTAGGCCGGGGCGCCGCAGGCAGGCTGGGCGGCGTAGTAGGACTGGCCCGGCGGCATCGGCGGCATCGGCTGCATGGGCTGCATCGGCTGCATCGGCTGCATGGGCGCCGCAGCCTGGGTCGGCTGTGCAGGCTCCTGAATCTGGCCCGCTGCCTTCTGGAACTCCCGGATGCTCTTCCCGATCGCGGCTCCGACCTCTGGCAGCTTGCCGGGTCCGATCACGACCAGGGCGATCACCAGGATGATCACCAGGTGGGCGGGCGATAGTCCGAACATTATGGGTTTCCTTCCTTCCGTTCAGCCACCGGGTCGGCGGCTTGTCGAGTTCGAGCCGAGGATGGAGGCCCGCAGGCGCTCCGCAGCGGCCTCGGCGGTGATGTCGCGCTGAGGTTCCGAAAGCAACTCATAGCCGACCATGAACTTGCGCATGGTCGCCTGGAGAAGCGGTGGGTAGAAGTGGGCGTGAAGCTGCCAGTGGGATTGGGAGCCGGAGACGAAGGGCGCCTGATGCCAGCCCATCGAGTACGGGAACGGAATCTCGAATAGGCCGTCGTACCCTCGCACCAACTCTATCAATCGTTCCGACAGCGCCCCACGCTGGCGCCCATCCAGCTCCGGCAGGCGCGCCACCGGACGGCGCGGAATGATCAGCGTCTCGAACGGCCAGGCGGCCCAGAACGGGACGACTATCAGCCACTCGTCGTCGCTGACCAGCTCGCGCGGCCCGCCGCTCTCCTGGGCGGCGTAGTCGAGCAGGAGAGGACGCCCGGTCGCCTCGAAATGGCGGCGCTGCGTGCGGTCTTCCTTGGCCCCCTCGACCGGAAGCGCATTGCCCGCCCAGATCTGCCCGTGGGGGTGGCGGTTCGACGCCCCCATGGCCGATCCCCTGTTCTCGAAGACCTGGACCCATTCGAAGCGCTCGCCGAGCGAGGCCGATTCGGCGGCCCACAGGTCGATGATGCTCCGGATCTGCGTGGCGCTCATCTGGCCCAAGGTCACGTCGTGGCGAGGCGTGAAGCAGATGACCCGGCACGTGCCGCGCTCGGTCTCGGCTCGGAGCAAGCCGTCCTCATAAGTGGCCACCGGCGAGTCCGGCCGCAGGGCGGCGAAGTCGTTCGTGAAGACGAAGGTGGAGTCGTAGGCCGGGTTGCGCTCTCCGTTCGCCCTCGTATTGCCAGGGCATAGGTAGCAGCCCGGATCATAGGCCGGCAGGTTCCGCGCCGGGGGAGTCTCCTCGCGGCCGAGCCACGGCCGTCCCGTGCGCTCCGCCGAAACCAGCAGCCACTCGTCGCACAGGGGGTTGTAGCGCCGGTGTGGCTGCGTCAGGAGCGCGACGCCGGATGAATCCGCCGTCATCCGTGGCCTCCTGAAGTCATTTCACTGAGAGGACTGCCGTCCTCCGTTCCGTCGAGGATCGTCCGCCGCTGGCCGGTCGACACGTCCACGAGGATCAGACGTCGGACCGCGGCCGCCAGCTGGCTCTGAGCGGAGGGCTCGAGGCCGCAGTCGGTGATGATCGTTTCTGCCTCTTCCAGGCGCGCCACCGAGCTGATGCCGACGATGCCCCACTTCGTATGGTCCGCCAAGACCACCAGGCGTCGTCCGGCCTCGATGAGCGCCCTGTTGGTCTCGGCCTCGAGGATGTTCGGCGTCGTGAAGCCCGACCGAGGGTCTATGCCGTGCGTGCCCATGAACACCATGTCGACGTGCAGCGACCGGATCACCTCCACGGCGAACGGACCGACCAGCGCGTCGGATGGGGTGCGGACGCCCCCGCTCAGGATGACCGTCTGATCCGGCCGGCCTTCCCGATAGAGGGCGTCCGCGACAGGAACTGAGTTGGTGAGAACCGTCAGACCCGGAATGTCGACCAGCCCGCGGCCGAGGGCGTAGGTCGTGGTGCCGGCCGAGATCGCGATCGCGGTCCCAGGCGCCACCAGCGAGGCCGCGGCCGCGGCGATCGCGGCCTTCTCGGTCTGCATCAGCGAGGACTTGACGGTGAACCCGGGCTCGAAGAGCGAGCTGCCTTCGATCGCGGCGGCCCCGCCGTGCACCTTTTCGAGGAGGCCACGCTCGTGCAGCAGCTCCAGGTCGCGTCGGATGGTCATGTCCGACACGCCCAGCGTCGTCACCAGATCCGCGACGCGAACCGCGCCGTGCTCGCGCACCTGCTCGAGGATCAACGCCTGCCGCTGGCGCGCAAGGGCCGGCCGCCGGACGGTCGAGTCCACGACCCGTGCATCGTCCGTAGCGCCTTCGGCCCTGTTGGAACGCATGTCTCCCTTGTCTCCTCGCTCGCGGCCGACCACCCCCGGGTGGTCCTTCTCAATCCTGCCGCACTCGAACAGTCAAGTCAACGTATTCCGACAAAATCACACGGAATGTGGATACGGACCCCTTGACACCCGGACCTCGCTGGCCTGACAATCGGGCGGTCCTGTTGGTTCCTGTTTGAGAACCACGGTCGGCTCAATCGGCCGCACAGGGAGGAGATGGCATCGCATGGATGATCTTCAGAAACCCGGCCTCCTCAGCGGAGGACAAGTCAGTCGGCGTGAAGTCCTCAAGAAGGGACTCGTTGGCGCCGCCGGATTGACCGTACTGCCCGCGGTTGTCGCCGCCTGCAGCTCGGCCGCCGCTACGGCCACCGCGGCGCCGGTCACGGCTGCCCCGGTTACGGCTGCCCCGGTTACGGCTGCCCCGGCTTCGGCCACCCCGGCTACGGCTCAGCTCACCGGCAAGCTCACGTTGGGCAGCAACCACTCCGACGCCTCTGACGTCATCGGCATGAAGGCCGTCAACGCCGCATTCAAGGCGGCTACGGGCCTCGATCCGACGATGAACACCGTCGACCACAACACGTTCCAGGATCAGATCAACAACTACCTGGGCGCCACCCCGGACGACGTGTTCTGCTGGTTCTCCGGCTACCGCATGCGGTTCTTCGCGGACAAGGGCCTCGCCACCCCGATCGACGATATTTGGGCCACGGTCTCGGCCAACTTCACGGCCGGCTTCGCGAACGCCGTCGTCGGCAACGACAAGAAGGTCTACGGCGTCCCGGTCGACTACTACCCGTGGTGCATCTTCTATCGGAAGAGCCTCTTCACGGCCAAGGGCTACACGATCCCGGCCACCTGGACGGACTTCCTCGCCCTCTGCGCCAAGATGAAGACCGACGGCCTTACGCCTATGGCCTTTGCCGACAAGGACGGCTGGCCGGCGATGGGCACCTTCGACATCCTCAACCTTCGCCTGAACGGCTACGACTTCCACGTCGGCCTCATGACCGGCGCCCAGAAGTGGACCGACCCGAAGGTCACCACCGTCTTCCAGACGTGGGCGAAGCTCCTTCCGTTCTACACGACGGGCTATGCTGGCCTTACGTGGCAGCAGGCTTGCGACACGCTCGTCCGCAAGACCGCCGGCATGTACTTCCTCGGCCTCTTCCTGACCGGTGAAGTTGCCACAGTCGACAAGACGGCCGTGGCCGACCTCGACTTCTTCCCGTGGCCGTTCTTCGGCAACACCTACGATGCCGAGAAGGCGCTCGACGCCCCCATCGACATCATGATGATCAGCGCGAAGTCGCCGAACCTTGCGGCCGACCTCGTGAACGCCAAGGCTTACATGAGCTTCTGGGCCAAGGGTTCTACCCAGATGTTCATGTACCAGGCCAACAACGGGTTCATCCCCTGCGCCTCCGACGCCGACACGACCAAGCTGGACGTCCTGACCCAGAAGGCCGTTCAGATCGTCAGCGGCGCCCAGAGGATCACCCAGTTCCTCGACCGCGACACTCGCCCGGACTTCGCCGGCGCGAACAGCATGCAGAGCTTCCTGCTGAACTTCCTCAAGACCCCGACGCAGGACCTGGCCGCCTTCCAGAAGGGCATCCAGGACTTCTGGGACAAGCTGCCGGCCTACAAGGGCTAGGCTCACTAACCCCAAGTAGTTACAATCCCTTCCGATGTCGAAGCTAGAGCCTCAGGCTCTCACTCCCGCCCCGGCGACCGTCGTCGGGGCGGGAGCTGCAAGGCCCAGGAAGCGGCGGCGCTATAGCCTCCTGAACCGCCGCGACAAGATCCTGCTCTTCTGCATGGTTGCCATTCCGCTCGCCATCTTCCTGGTGCTGATCTGGGGGATGGCCCTCGTCTCGGTCGTCCTGGCCTTCACCAACTGGGACGGCGTGCAGCCGATCCAGTTCGTCGGCCTGGACAACTTCACCCAGCTCTTCACCACGTACCCGTTCTTCTGGCCGGCTCTGTCGCACAACGTGCTGTGGCTCCTCGTCTTCGTCTTCTTCGCCACGCCGATGGGGATCCTTCTGGCCGTCTGCCTGGACCGGCAGATGAGGGGAACGAGCATCTACCAGACCATCTTCTTCACGCCGGTAGTGCTCAGCCTCGCGCTCGTCGGCTTCATCTGGGAGCTTCAGTACTCGCCCCTGGCCGGCAACGGTTTCATCGACAGCGCGCTGGTCAGCCTGGGCATCGTGAGCCCGGCCAATGCGCCGGACTGGCTGGGGGACTCGTCCATCAACATCTGGGCGGTGCTGATCGCCGCAAGCTGGCGCCACATCGGCTACATCATGGTCCTGTACCTGGCCGGCCTGAAGAGCGTCGATCCCTCGCTGCGTGAGGCGGCCGCGATCGACGGGGCGAACGAGCGCCAGACCTTCTTCCAGGTCGTCTTCCCCGTGATGGCGCCGATCAACGTCGTGATCGTGGTCGTGACGGTGATCGAATCCCTGCGGGCCTTCGACATCGCCTACATCATCAACCACGGCAAGAACGGCCTCGAGTTGCTGTCGACGCTGATCACCAACAACAGCATCAGTGAGGCCAGCCTCCTGGGCTTCGGGTCTGCGATCGCGGTCGTCCTGCTGGTGATCTCCCTCGTGCCGATCGGGGTGTACTTGACGCGCGTCATGAGATCGGAGGAGTCGTGAGCGTCACCGTGATGGCCGGTCAGCGGACCACCCACAACCGCGCTCGCCGCCGCCTATCGCGCGTGGGCCTGCACATCTTCCTGTCCGTGCTGGCCTTCATCTTCGCCTGGCCGCTGCTGTACGCCCTCTACATGTCGCTCCGGCGATACGGCGATATCGTCGCCAACCCGAACGGTCCCTTCTCGCTGCCGAGCTCGCTGAGCCTGGACAACTACACCTTTGTCTGGAACTCGTACCCGTTCCTCGGCTACTACTGGAACACGGCCGTCATAACCATTCCCGCCGTGATCCTGACGCTGTGGATCTCCTCGATGGTGGCCTTCGCCATCTCGAAGTACAGCTGGCGGTTCAACCTCCTGGTCCTGATGATCTTCACGGCCGGCAACCTGCTGCCTCCGCAGGTCATCATCGTGCCGCTCTACCGCCTGTACAACCTCACGTTCGGCGGTCTCCCTGCCATCCCTCTCCTCTCCCAACTCAGCGACAACGGCCGGATATACGACCAGTTCATCGGACTGATCCTGATCCACACGACCTTCCAGACCGGCTTCTGCACGTTCGTGCTGAGCAACTACATGAAGACGCTCTCCAAGGAGCTCGTAGAGGCCGCCACGGTGGACGGTGCCGGCGTCTTCACGGTCTACCGGAAGGTAATTCTGCCCCTGTGCACGCCGGCCCTGGCGGCCCTCAGCACGCTGCTTTTCGTCTGGATCTACAACGACTTCTTCTGGGCCCTGATGCTCTTCAAGTCGGGCGACAAGCGGCCGATCACCGCGGCCCTCAACAACCTGTCGGGCCAGTTCTTCACCGATCCAACGGTGGTAGCGGCAGCCTCGATAATGGCGGCCATACCGACGGTCGTCGTCTACCTGCTTCTGCAGCGATACTTCGTCAGCGGCCTCACGCTCGGTTCCGCCAAGGGTTGACCGGGCCGGCCATCCGGGGCCGCGGCCGCCGGACGTCGCCGCCACCGGAGATCTGAATGCCCATCGAGTGGAACCAGGAGTCCCGGGAGTTCCACCTGCGGAACGACCGAGTCAGTTACGTCCTGCGCGTCCTCGAGAACGGCTGGCTTGGTCATCTGTATTTCGGCTCGCCGCTGACTGAAGGCCGGTCGTACGCGCACCTGGTTCCCGGCGAGTTCTCGGGTTTCGACAACCGTGTCGGCGAGCCCGTGCCGCTCGAGTATCCCAGCAGCGGTTCGGGCGACTTTCGCATGCCGGCGGTAGCCATCGAGCTGCCCGACGGTTCGAGCGTCCTGGACCTGCGCTACGCGAGCCACCGCACGCTGCCGGGCAAGCCCGCGATCCCGGGCCTGCCGTCGACGTACGTCGAGGTCGGCGGCGAGGCGGAGACGCTCGAGGTCACGCTGGCCGACGCCCTGGCGCAGATCGAGGTCAAGCTGCTCTACACGCTCTTCCGCGATCGCCCCGTCGTCATTCGAGGCGCGCGCATCTTCAACACCGGAACGGCTCCGCTCATCATGCGGTGCGCCATGAGTGCCTCCCTGGATCTGCCGGACTCGGCGTGGCAGCTCATCGCGCTGAGCGGAGATTGGGGCCGCGAGCGCCACGTGACGCGGCAGGGCATCCGGCCCGGCCGGCAATCGGTCTCCAGCCTTCGCGGCGCCTCCAGCGCGCAGCACAACCCGTTCGTCGCCCTGGCGCGCGCCACCACTACCGAAGACGCAGGCGAGGCAATCGGCGTGTGCCTGGCGTACTCCGGCAACTTCCTGGCCGAGGTCGAGGTCGAGTCCTTCGGGACGGCCAGGGTGCGGGCCGGCATCAATCCCGAGGGCTTCTCGTGGCTGCTCGAGCCGGGCGCTGGATTCGCCACGCCCGAGGCGATCCTGGCGTACTCGCCGGCCGGCCTGGACGAGCTGAGCCAGGCCTACCACGACCTCTTCCGCGAGCGGATGGCTCGCGGCTTATGGCGCGACAAGCCGCGACCGATCGTGATCAACAACTGGGAGGCCACCTACTTCGACTTCGACGAGCCCAGACTGCTGGCCATCGCCACGGCAGCGAAGGAGATGGGCATCGAGATGTTCGTCCTCGACGACGGCTGGTTCGGCCGCCGTGACGACGACTCGAGTTCCCTGGGCGATTGGAAGGTCAACACCTCGAAGCTGCCCGGCGGCCTCGATTCGGTCGCTCGCAAGGTCGAGGCGCTGGGCATGCGCTTCGGGATCTGGATCGAGCCGGAGATGGTCAGCCGCCGCAGCGACCTCTTCGCCGAGCATCCCGACTGGACCATCGGCATTCCGTCGCGACCTCGGACCGAGAGCCGCAACCAGTACGTCCTGGATATGTCACGGCCCGAAGTCGTCGACTACCTCTTCGACGCCCTGTCGGCGATTCTCGGCAGCGCGCCGATCTCGTACGTCAAGTGGGACATGAACCGCAACATCACGGAGCCGTTCAGCCCCACTCTGCCGGCCTGGCGCCAGGGTGAGTTCTTCCACCGCTACATCCTGGGCGTCTACTCGCTCTACGACCGGTTGACGAAGGCGTTCCCCGGCATCCTGTTCGAATCCTGCGCCAGCGGCGGAGCCCGCTTCGACGCCGGAATGCTGGCTTTCGCACCGCAGGCCTGGACGAGCGACGACACCGACGCGATCGAGCGCATCAAGATCCAGTGGGGAACCTCGATGGCGTACCCGCTGAGCTCGATGGCGGCCCACGTGTCGGCCGTGCCGAACCACCAGGTCGGGCGGCTCACGCCGCTCGAGACGAGGGCCGCGGTGGCCTTCTTCGGCGTCTTCGGCTATGAGCTGGACCCGACGAAACTATCGGACGAGGACAAGGCAGAGGTCCGGGCCCAGGTAGCCTTCTACAAGCAATGGCGCGACGTATTGCAGCGCGGTCGTTTCCACCGGCTGATCAGCCCATTCGAGGACGACCGGGACGAGGCGGCCTGGATGAGCGTGGCGGACGACGCCCGAACCGCGGTGGTCGGCCACTACAGCATCCTGAACCGCCCGAACTCGGGTCCGCGCCGGCTGAAGCTGCGCGGCCTGGATCCGGCAGCGTCCTATCGCGTCTCGATCTGGACGGCCGCGGCCGCGGCCGGGGATCGGGAGGACCCCCCGACCTCGATCGTGCTCGGCGGCGACGTCCTGATGGCCGCCGGTCTCGTTCTCGAGGGCGTGCGGATGTCCTCAACCCAGGGCGACTTCCGCGCCCGCGTATACGTGCTGGAGTCCATCTAGTCAGATGCGCTCCCCTGGAGGTGCGCCGTGATCTTCCGACCCTGGACGACGCCCGAGTTGACCGCGATCGGTCGGCTGCCGATGCATAGCGTGCCCCACCTCGACCGCCGAGAACTCGACGGACTGTGGCGTTTCCAGCTCCTGCACACACCCGACGAGGAGCCGGGGTCGAGCTGGGGCGAGGTCGCGGTCCCGGGTTGCTGGACGATGCAGGGCACATTCGACCTGCCCCACTACACCAACGTCCAGATGCCGTTTCCCGGCCGCTCCCCGAAGCTGCCGGACATGAACCCGACCGGCATCTACGAGCGCGACTTCGACCTGCCGGCCGGCTGGCTGGCGGACCGCCGGATCGTGCTGCACGTCGGCGCCGCGGAGAGCGTCCTGATCCCGACCCTCAACGGCCATGAGCTCGGCGTCAGCAAGGACTCGCACCTGGCCGCCGAGTTCGACGTGACGGGCCTCGTCAATCCCGGGGCCAACACGCTGCGGCTCAAGGTCGTGAAGTGGTCCGACGCGACGTACGTGGAGGATCAGGACCAGTGGTGGCATGGCGGGGTGACCCGGTCTGTTTACTTGTACGCCACGCCCAGGGTCCACTTCTCCGACCTGCGCGTAAACGCCGGGCTGGCCGACGACCTCACGACCGGCACCTTGGAGCTGCTCGCCGACGTGGCCTTCGACGACGGCCCGGCCGAGGGTGGCTGGTCCGTCGAGGCGCGGTTGGGAGAGTCCGCGCCGCTCGTCGCCCCGGTTCCGGTCGCCAACGTCGGCCCCGGCCCGCGGGTCAGCCGGGCGGACTCCGAGCCGCTGAGCCGCCATCGCTTCGACTTGGTCGGCAAGCTCGTGTCGGTGGGGCTGCAGGGAGCGGACAAGGAAGAATGGGACCGCCTGGCGCCTCAGCTCCGGCCGCCTCTCGACGGGCGAGCCACGCTGCGGATGGAACTCCCCGACGTCCGGAAATGGTCCGCGGAGCAGCCGCGTCTCTACCCGCTCCACGTGACGCTGCGGTCGCCTGGCGGCGAGGCGGTCGAGGAGGCCGACCTGCGGGTCGGTTTCCGGCGGATCGAGATCGAGGGCCTCCACCTGCTCATCAACGGCGCGGTCGTGCTGCTGCGGGGCGTGAACCGCCATGACTTCGACCAGCACACCGGCCGGGTCGTGTCGGCCGAGTCGATGCGGGCGGACCTGATCCAGATGAAGCAGTTCGGCTTCAACGCCGTTCGAACGTCGCACTATCCCAACGACCCGGTCTTCCTCGATCTCACCGACGAACTCGGTATGTACGTGATCGGCGAGGCGGACATCGAGTCGCATGCGTTCATCGACGAGTTGTCCAGCGACCCGCGCTACCTCTCAGCCTGGGTCGATCGGGCCGCCCGGATGGTCCGGCGCGACAAGAACCACGCCTCCGTGATCCTGTGGTCTCTCGGCAACGAGTCCGGCCACGGGCCGAACCACGACGCCGAGGCCGGCTACATCCGCCGCTACGACCCCAGCCGGCCGCTCCACTACGAGGGCTGCATCCGCTGGGACTGGTCGAGCGATCAGAAGGTGAGCGACCTCACCTGCCCGATGTACCCGCCGATCTCGGCGCTCGTCGAGCACGCCCGGTCCGGCCGGCAGCTGCACCCGCTGATCATGTGCGAATACTCGCACGCGATGGGCAACAGCAACGGCACGCTGGCCGAGTACTGGGACGCGATCGAGTCCACCGACGGTCTCCAGGGCGGTTTCATCTGGGAGTGGTGGGACCACGGCCTCGTCCAGAGGCTGCCGGACGGCACGACCCGCTGGGCGTACGGCGGCGACTTCGGCGACCGGCCCAACGACGGCAACTTCTGCCTGGACGGCCTGGTATGGCCGGACCGGACCCCCAAGCCGGCCCTGTGGGAGCACCGCCAGATCGCCGCGCCCGTCCGCGTCTCGGCCGGCCCCGAGGAGCTGGCCCGAGGTGAGGTCCGGGTCAGTAACCGGCAGTACTTCACCGGCCTGGGCTGGCTGAGCGCCGCCTGGGAGCTCACTGCCGACGGCGAGACGATCCGGAGGGGAGATCTGGGCGTGCCGGACCTGGGGCCGGGTCAGAGCGCCACGATAGTCCTGCAGGGCTGGGTGCCCCCGCTTCCGGACGGCCGCGCCCTCTCGGTGATCGTCCGGCTCCGGACTGCCGCCGAGCTGGTCTGGGCCCCGGCCGGGTTCGAGATCTGCTGGGCGCAGCTGCCGGTCCATCCCGGGATTCCGGAGCTGTCGCGGCCGTACGCGGCGCCGCTTGCCGGAGCCGCCGGGGGCGCGGTGGACGTGGACGCCGGCGGCGATCTCGTCCATTCGTTGCTGGCCACCCCACCCCGCCTGAGCCTCTGGCGCGCCCCCACGGACAACGACCGGATCGCCGGCCTGGGCGCGCAGTGGCGCGACTGGGGAGTGGCGGATCTGACGCGCGAGGCGGTCACCGTCCGTCGCGAGGCGGACGCCGTAGTCGTGACCGCAGACGAGCGCACCTCCGCGGGGATCGTCGTCGGCCACGAGCAGAGATTCCGGGCGGCGCGCGGCGGCGGAGTGCTGGTGACGGAGACGGTGCGGATTCCCGACGAGCTGACCGACCTGGCCCGCGTCGGGATCGTCCTGGAGACCGTCTCGGGGCTGGAGCAGGTCGAATGGTTCGGCCGCGGTCCCGTCGAGACTTACCCCGACCGCCGCCGTGCCGGCGCCATCGCCAGGTATCGCGCCACGGTTACCGAGATGTATGTCCCGTACGTCCGGCCGCAGGAGAACGGCGGTCGCAACGCGGTCCACTGGATCGAGCTTTCGGACGCGGGCGGCCGCGGGTTCAGGCTGGCCTTCGATCGGCCGTGCCAGGTCTCCGCGACCCACTTCCGCGCCGCCGACCTGGCCGCCGCGAAGCACGACGTGGAGCTCGTGCCGCGGCCGGAGACGATCGTCCACATGGACGTCGCGCATCGCGGCCTGGGCACCGCCAGCTGCGGTCCGGACACGCTGCCCGAGTATCGTGTGGGACCCGGGACGTATACGTGGTCGTGGCTCATCGCCCCGCTCGGAACCCGCACCAATACGTAATCGTGGCTTCGCGAGGCGGCGGCGTCTCGCGCATCCCTGGAGGCCCCAATGGATGACTTCAAGATGGGCATCAACCTGTGGACACAGGCAGGCTCGTGGCAGGAGATGCTCGACGCCGCCCAGCTGGTCGACCGGCTGGGCTACGAGCACCTCTGGGCCTGGGATCACGTCAAGGCCATATTCGGCGACCCGCACCAGCCGATCCACGAGGGCTGGACGACGATCACGGCCTGGGCCATGGCCACCCGCAACGTCAAGGTAGGCCTGATGGTGGGGGCCAACACGTTCCGCAATCCCGGCCTCGTGGCGAAGATCGCGACCACTCTCGACCACGCGTCGGGAGGCCGGGCGATCCTGGGGCTCGGCGGCGCCTGGTTCGAGCTGGAGCACCGCGAGTTCGGCATCGACTTCGGCAGCGGCTTCGGCCAGCGCCTCGACTGGCTGGACGAGGCGGTCGGCGCCATCAGGGTCCTCACCTCCGGCGAGAAGGTCACGTCCCCGGCGGGCGGCCACTACTCCTTCCACGGCGCCACGATCAATCCGCTGCCGGTCCAGAAGCGGCTCCCGATCATGATCGGTGGAACCGGCCGGACCAAGACCCTGCGGACCGTCGCGAAGTACGCCGACATCTGGAACGCCAGCGGGCTGCCGTCCGAAGTCCGCGACCACGACGCCGTGCTCCGGCAGCATTGCGAGGCGGTCGGCCGCGACCACCGTGAGATCGAGCGGTCCAGCTGCCTCTGGTTCGTGGTCCGCGACTCGGAGGCCATTGCCCGGCGCGACTGGGCGGCCTACATGGAGCGAAACCGCACGCCGGTCGAGCGAACTCTCGAGCCCTCGCGGCCGGTGTTCGGAACGCCCGAGACGATCGCCGAGCGCCTCCTCGAGTACTGCGACGTCGGGTTCACCACGGCGCTCGTGGAGATCCCGGCACCCTACGACCGCGAGACGATCGAGAGGCTGGCGAAGGACGTCAGGCCGCTCGTCGAGAAGAAGGCCTGACCGGCGTTGTACCTCTCGCCCCGTCCTGGTCCACTCGGGCCGGCCGGCTCGGCCTCAGTGAGGCCCGACGAGCGTGCCCACGACGAGTGCGAGCAGCACCACGGCCACGACCATCAGGACGAAGATCGGCACCGACGCCGCCCGGAGCAGCCGGGTGCGCCACGTAACCGGCGGCGCCGAGGCGGCGAAGGCCTGGGCCGCCAGCTGCCGCGACTCTCGAGTGGCCAGGATCAGCCACCGGACCGTGACCCCCACCGGCACGAAGGCAAGAACGACGAGAGGGATCGAGAAGATCCCCAGCAGGTGGGCCGAGTAGACGGCCGCGCCAACCAGCACCACGGCCAGCACGGCCAGCGCGATCAGGCCGACCGTGGACGGCCGGCGGCGGCCGGCTGGCCGCTCCCAGATGAGTATCTGCAGCGCGATCGCGGCTGTCGCGATTGCACCCAGAACGATCGCCCATCTCATATCGAGAGACAGTCTAGCCCCTGGGCGGTCGTGCCATCGCCCATCTACAAGTTCGGCCCATGGCCGCCCGGCTCGTAAAGGAACGGAATCGCCCGAGCGTCGCCTCCGCACATACAAGGGATTCACGATGACGACCTTCTACCTGACCGTGATCCATCGTCCCGAGATGGTGCCAGAGTATTTGCAGAAGGAGGCCGAGGAGGGAAAGGCCGAAGATATCGGCCGAAGCGACGTCATAAGAGAATCTCTCGATATCTTCCGCACCCAGCAACGGATCGCGCACGACAATGGCATTCGAACGACGATCCAGATGACATATGCCAGCCTCTTCAACGAAGAGGCCGTGGCCCTGGCCAAGGAGCATCACGTCACATACGGCGATGAGGTCGGATCCACGTTCCTGGGAATCCAGTGCGCCCAGTTCCGCGACAAGTTCCACTCGAAGGAGCTGGCGATCTGGCTGTTCTCGATGGAAGACAAGCGCCGAATCGTAGACGAGGTCTTCGGCAAGTTCGAGGAGGTCTTCGGGTTCTTCCCCACAACGACCGGCTCCTACTACATGGACGCGGAGCTGGTCAACTACATCAAAGAGCGCTATCCGCAGGTGAAGGCCGCCGTGGCAACGTGCTGGGAGGAGGGCCCGAAGGCCTATCACAACGCCAACAACTCCTGGTACACGCTCCTCGACGGCGGTCCGTGGAATCCCTGGATCCCGTCGAAGCGCAACATCCACTGCCCGGCCTCGGACGAAGCCGACGACATCGGCATCGTTGCCATCCCGCATCTGTCCCGCGACCTGATGGCCGTCTTCGACGGTCCCGGATCGTATTACGGCACGCATCCGCAGAACATCCTGAGGGGCATGGTCTACGAAGATCGCGAGATCCCGTACTTCATGAATCTCGTCGATCAGTATCGGGCGATGTCGAAGTACAACCGCGGCTATGCGTACAACATGATGTTCGTGGGCCCGGGCTGGATGAGCAAGACCGGCCGGTGGGAGGCGGTTTACGACTTCCTTCTGAAGAGCTACGAGGACGGCATGGCCTACTACGGCCGGCTCAAGAAGGAGGGCCTCGCCGTAGACCTAACGATGAGTGAGTTCGCCGATGCCTACCGGGCCGGCCGTCCATACACGCGGCCGGAGTGCACGCTCTGGAAGGATGTGCTCTACGGTTCAAAGCGGCAGCAGTTCTGGTTCGCGGATCCCTGGATGCGGTTCTGCCTGGATATGAACCTCGGCGGCGCGATGATCGACCTGCGTCCATATGCCGCCAAGCTCATCCGGCCCTGCGGCGTGGGCACGGCTCACATTCAGGATGCGTCGTATCCGTTCATCATCCAGTCGATGTATCGCGCCGGGTACTTCACACACTACGCGGGCGAAGGGGCCGTGAAGAGCTGCAAGCTGGGCCATGCCGGCGAGGAGGTGGACCTGTGCACGTGTCGCACGCACGCCTCCTTCTCGGAGGAGGGCGACGTCCGGGTGGTAACCCTGGACCCCGTGGAGATCGAGTTCGATAAGTTCACGATCCAGGTGCAGTCGATCTTCCGGCTCACCGAAGGGACGGGCGAGGTGGAGATCGTTCGCAGGATCGTGAGCACGACCGATCCTGCGGCCCAGGTTTCCATCGACGAGTACGCGACGGCCTGCTACGGCACGACCGAATACCCCGAGGACCTGACCGGGGTGAGGCTCACGTTGACGGGCAGGTCGGGGACCGAGTCGATCGACTATGCTTATCGATGCCGCGAAGCCGTCGTCGAAGGCGTGGAGCAGGCGGAGGCGCTGGTACCCCAGGTCGATACCAGGCTCTCGATGCGCTCGGGCTCGGACGACGCGACCGGCTACCTGCGCGAGGGGATGGCTTTCTCGCCGATGTACACGCTCGGCATCAAGAAGACGGTCAACGGAATCGGGGAGTTGCGGACGTGGCTCAAGGTCGAAAAGGCAAGCTGAACTACCGTTGCCCGCGCTGCCTTATGCGCGAGATAGACATGGACATGCTCTTCGACGCAGGCAAAGGCGAGTACTACTGCCTGCGCTGCTCCTTCGTGGGGCCGGAGAGCGAGGTCCAGCGTCTGAACGCCCAGTTCAGGGCGAAGTACTTGGACAGGGCCGTGCGGATCACGGATTTCTAGCAGGAATCCGGGCCTCGGGTGGGTTTCGGGGTGGTCGTGCGTGTGACCAAGCCGCCGTCGAGGAGTATTGTTGACGCGGTGGTACTCGAACATCGACCGCCATTCAGACGCGGCGTTAGGTTCAGTCGACCCACAAGGAGATGCAGCTATGCCGTGGGGCCTGACTCCAGCCCATCTGATCATCATCCTGGTAATCGTCTTGATCGTCGTGGGACCGGGCAAGCTGCCCGACACGGGGGCTGCCATCGGTAGAGCCTTGCGGGGCTTCAAGGACGCCATGGACGGCAACGAGAACAACCAGGCCGCGCAGCCGCCTGTCTCGCCCGCGCAGCCGATCCAGCCGCCGGCCCAGTACCCGCCGGCCCAGTACCCGCCCGCTCAGCAGCCGGTCTACCCGCAGCAGGGCTACCCGGTCCAGCCGCAGTACCCGGTCCAGCCGCAGTACCCGGTCATGCCTCAGGCCCAGCCGCAGTACCCGGTCATGCCGCCACAGCAGCAGCCCTACCCCGTCATGCCGCAGGGTCAACCGCAATACCCGGTGACGCCGCAGGGCCAGCCATACCCCGCCGCCCAGCCGCCCCTCCAGCCCTACCCGGTCCAGCCGCCGGTCGGCGCCGAGCCGGCCGCCCCGGCGGGAGCGCCCGTTCCGCAGCAGCCGCCGTCCGGCGAGCCGCCTCGCCAGGGCTGACCCCGGGAATCGAATCGGACAGGCTCCGGGAGAGCCGCCGATCTCGCGGGCCCACCGCCCGCCCGGAACGACCACGGGAGCGTCATGGATTCGCGGTCCAGTTCTGGTGAGTCGTACCGGCCGTGACCTCCACCACGATCGTCCTGATGGGCGTGGCCGGCGCGGGCAAGAGCACCGTCATGGCGGCCCTGGCCGGGCGGCTCGGTTGGGCGACCGCCGAGGCCGACGAGCTCCACTCCCCGGCGAACGTGGCCAAGATGCGCTCCGGGGAGCCGCTCACCGATGATGACCGCCGGCCGTGGCTGAATTCGCTGGCGGCGTGGATCGGTGAGCGAGAGGCCGCCAACGGCGGCCGCGGCGAGAACGCGATCGTTACGTGCTCCGCCCTGAAGCGGTCCTACCGCGACCTGCTCAGGCGCGACCATGCGTCGGTCCGGTTCATCCACCTCTCGGCTCCGGCCGCGGCGCTGGATATTCGGCTGCGGGGGCGGCGCGGCCACTACATGCCGCCGGCGCTCCTGGCCAGCCAGATGGAGGCGCTGGAGCCGCTCGAGCCCGATGAGCCAGGGGACGTGGTCTCGACCGAGGCCGGGCTGGACGAGGTCGTCGGTGCGATCCTCTCCCTGATCGGGCGCTGGTCGGCGCTCGGGTCCTGGGCCGCGCCCGGGGCTGAGCCCGAGGCCGGGACCGGGGCCGGCTAGCACGGCGAACGGATCGGTTTCGCCCCGATCGCTCGCCTATACTCGGGCGGCCGACCGGCGCTCCTCGGCCCGAGGTTCGTCACGCGTTGACGGCACGCAATGGAGGAGCCGGGATGGCGGCCAGGACGGTCCGCGAATTCCGGGTCGATGCGGACATATCCCAGCTGGTGGACGCGTGGGCCACGGCAAATCACTACGGCTTTCGAGGCGTCTCCCCGGACGGCACCCGCAACTACCAGCGCGGCAACGGGCTCCTCACCGGCGCCATGCCGCTCACCGTCCGACAGACGGGCTCCGTCGTCCGCCTGGAGGCGTGGATCCACGCCACGCTGGTCGCCCGCATCTCCGCCCTCTTCCTGATCCCGACCGACATGGGGATCGAGTCGGGCGGATTCAGGGGCGCGGTCCCGCGATCCGTTGCTCGCGAGGCTGTCAACAAGCTCCTGGTACAGCTCGGCCAGCCGCCGATCGCCTGAGCCCGGCCCCGCGCGATCGCGGTCCGACCGCTACGATCCGGCCATGAGCGAACCGGCCGCCCGCATCCCCATCCTGGTCGACTGCGATACCGGCATCGACGACAGCCTGGCCCTCCTGTACGCGGCCGCGTCGCCCGAGTGCGAGCTCGTTGCCGTCACCTGCACCGCGGGCAACGTGGACGCCCGGCAGGTGGCTCGGAACACCCGGGCCGTCCTGGAGCTGGCCGGTCGTTCGGACGTGGAGGTTGCGATCGGCCGCGAAACGCCCCTGGCGCGACCGCTGGTCACGACACCGGAGACGCACGGGCCGCTCGGCATCGGCTACGCCGAACTCCCGCCGCCGTCCGCGCCGCTCTCGGCGCGCTACGGGCCCGACGTGATCGTCGAGGAGGCGCGCCGCCGCCCCGGCGAGCTGACGCTCGTGACGCTGGCGCCGCTGACGAACGTCGCGCTCGCGGTGCTGCGCGAGCCCGCGCTGCCGAGTCTGCTGCGGCGCGTCGTGATCATGGGCGGAAGCTATCGAACGCCCGGCAACACCGCCCCTACGACCGAATGGAACGTCAGCGTGGACCCCGAATCGGCCCGGATAGTCTTCGAAGCGTTCGGGCCGGGGGCGGCCGAAGGCTCCACCGCGGCAGGCTCGACTTCCGGACGCGCCGGCGCCCTTGCGGCTCTCCCGACGGCGCTGGGCCTCGACGTCACCGAGCGCTCCAAGATGCTGCCCGAGCACCTGGCCGCGCTGGCGGCCCGCGCCGGCTGCGCCCCGGACGGCCGCCGCCCCAACGGCACCGTGAACCCGATCGTCCGCTACGTGGCCGACGCGCTCCGCTTCTACATGGAGTTCCACAGCCGCTACGACGGCTTCTACGGGGCCTTCATCCACGATCCGCTGGCGCTGGCCGCGGCCCTGGACCCTACGCTCGTACGGACCGAGCCGCTCACCGTGGAGGTGGAGTTGGGCGGCCGGCTGACGACCGGCGAGACGGTCACGGACTGGCGGCGCGTATGGGGTCGCCCGCCGAACGTGGACGTCGCCGTGGAGGCGGATTCGGCCCGCTTCATGGCCCGTTTCATCGAGCGGGTCGGGGACCTGGCGGCCGTTCGAGCCACGGGTCGAGATAGGTAGCGATCGGCCCCAATAACTGGCAAGCTACCAAGGCGCGGCACCCGAACATCCGACCTGGCCGCGTTCCTAGCAGGGAGAGCAGGAGAGATGGATCTACTGAAGCGCTGGGTGGGTCGCCAGTTCTCGACCCGTGTCATCGTGCTGATGCCGGTGGCCATCGCCATCAACATCATCCTCGGGTCCACCGTCCAACAGGCCCTGAAGCTGCCGATCTACCTGGATTCGATAGGCACGATCCTGGTCGGCGTTATCGCCGGTCCACTGCCGGGGGCCCTGACCGGCATCCTGTCGAACCTGATCTGGGGTTACCTGTTGCCGGCCCCGATCGGCTCCACAACCACCGGCCCCTTTGCCATCACCGCCGGCGTTATCGGTCTGTTGGCCGGCCTGTGGGGTCAGTTCGGGCTCTTCCGGCCACGTCGAGGCGGCCGGGCCAGCATCGTCGCCGCAGCGGTCGCGGTCGTGCTCGTCGGCCTGCTCGCGCTGTACACGTACGCTCGCGCCTACGCCAGCCCGGACCAGTTCGTCAGCATCACCGGTTTCCAGACGACCGACTTCGACCGGTCGCGTCTCTTCTTCCTGGCGGTCATGGTCGTCTACGTGGTCCTCGTCGGCACCGCTCTTTACCTCCGCCGTGACGTGGGCGCCGTCTTCGCCATCGGCGCGGGTCTCGTGACCGGCATCGTCGCCGCAATCGTTTCGGCGCCGATCGCGGCGGTCGTATACGGCGGGGTCACCGGCAGCGGCACGGACGCGCTCGTCGCGGCATTCCGCGCCGGCGGCGACAGCCTCTACCAGGCGACCCTCAAGCAGGGACTCCTGTCCGACCCGATGGACAAGATGATCACCGCGTTCGTGGTCTTCTTCATCGTCGGGAGCCTCTCCCACCGCTTCATCGCCCGGTTCCCCAACGGCGAGAAGACACTCGGCAAGGAGCCCGAGGTCGAGTCGCCGGCCGCGTCCGAGAGCTGACCCGGCTTGATCGCCGCCACGGCAGCGCCGGGCCGGGGACTTCCGGAATACGTAGTCCGCAGGCCCGGCGGCTTCTACCGCTCGACCAACCCTTCGACGAAGCTGGCTATCGCCGCTCTCGAGGTCGTCGCGGCCTTCGCCGTCCCCGGCTGGCCGGGCGTGCTGGGGGTATTCGTCGTGGTGCTGGCGACGGCTGCGGCCGCCCGCCGCCTGCGGGGTCTCGCGGTGATCGGCCTCGCCGCTTCGCCTGTCGTCGGCTCGATCCTGCTCATCAACGTGTTCCTGCTGCCCGGCGCGGCCGATCCGATCGCCCGTCTCGGCCCGCTCGCTCCGACCTGGAGCGGGCTCTGGTTCGGCCTGCAGACGGTGGCCAGATTGTTCGCCTTCTCGGCGGCGATCGCGCTCGTCTACCTCACGACCCCCATCGATGACCTGCTCGCGGACCTGGCACGGCGGGGCCTCGGCCGGCGGGCGGTCTTCGTCGTCGGGGCGGCCGTCCAGTTGGTTCCCCGGACCATCGAGCGGGCCTCCGAAATCGTGGACGCCCAGAGGGCCCGAGGGCTGGATACCGAGGGCCGGTTCTGGCGCCGCGTCCGCGGCATCGTGCCGCTCGCGGCGCCGGTCGTCTTCGGGGCGCTGACCGAGGTCGAAGAGCGAACGATGGCCCTGGAGGCGCGAGCCTTCTCGGCGCCCGGCCGCCAGACTCTGCTCCGGGTGCCACGGGATGGGGTCGTCGATCGCGTCCTCCGTTGGGCGGCCGTGCTGGGCCTCGTGGCGATCATCGGCCTGCGGGCCGCCGGAAGGCTGGGCTGAGCGGTGGCGATCGAGCTGCTGGCGGTCGGCTACCGGTATGCCGGCGCCTCGCGGCCGACTCTTCGATCCGTCGACCTGCGCCTCGAGCCCGGCCGCGTCGTCGGCATCGTCGGGGCCAACGAGTCCGGCAAGACGACGCTCTGCCTGGCGGCCAGCGGCTTCGCTCCCGGAGTCGTCGGAGGGCACCTCGACGGGTCGGTGCGGATCGACGGTGTGGACGCGAGGGCGATCTCGACTCACGCCCTGGCCCTTCACTGCGGGTTGCTCTTCCAGAACGCGGCGACGCAGCTCTCCAACACTACGGCGACCGTCTTCGAGGAGGTCGCCTTCGGGCCATGCAACCTCGGCCTGCCGGTCGCCGAGGTGGTCGAGCGGGTCTGGTGGGCGCTCGGGGCGGTCGGCGGGGCCGAGCTTGCGCCCCGCGATCCGGCCCGGCTCTCCGGCGGGCAGGGGCAGCTGGTGGCCCTCGCGTCCGTCCTCGCGCTCCGGCCTCGCTACCTGGTGCTCGACGAACCCACCAGCCAGCTCGATCCGGCCGGGACGGCCCTCGTAGCCGGCGCCCTTGCCGGGGTCGCGGCCGAGACGGGCGCCGGCATCCTGATCGTCGAGCACAAGACCGACGTGCTGGCCCGGATCGCGGACGAGGTGGTGGTCCTGTCCCAGGGATCCGTCGCGCTGGTGGGCTCCGCTGCGGAGGTCCTCGCGGATCCGCGACTCGAGGAGCTGGGGGTCGAGCCGCCGGCCCGGGTCCGCCTGGAGAGGGAGGCTCGAGCCGCCGGGCTCGAATGGTCGGCCGCCCTGGCAAAGGCGGTCGCATGAGACCGCACGGTGCCATGGCCGGACCGGCGACGCCTTCGATCGAGCTCGAGGGAGTCTCGTTCGTCTACCCGGAAGGCACGAGGGCACTCGACGAGGTCAGCCTTCGGATCGAGCCCGGAGAACGAGTGGCCATCGTCGGCCAGAACGGTTCTGGCAAGTCCACGCTCGCTCGACACCTGAACGGGTTGCTGAGACCCACCGAGGGGCGGGTGCTGCTCGGCGGCGCCGATACTCGGACGCATCACGTGGCCCGCCTGGCCAGGCTCGTGGGGCTGGCGTTCCAGAACCCCGATAGGCAGCTGTTTGCCGGCGACGTCGAGGCCGAGGTCGCGTTCGGGCCGCGCAACCTGGGCATCCGAGGTGCCGCGCTCGACGAACGCGTGCGGACGGCGTTGGAGGCAGTCGGTCTCGGCGGTGAGGCCGCCTCGAACCCGTACGACCTCGGCTACTCACGCCGCAAGCTGCTGTCGCTCGCATCCGTGCTGGCGATGCGGACTCCGATCCTCGTGCTGGACGAGCCGACGACGGGGCAGGATGCCCGCGGGTCGGCCCGGGTGAGGGCGGTCGTGGCCTCGGCGGCGGAGGAGGGCCGGACGGTGATCGCGATCAGCCACGACATGAGATTCGTGGCCGAATGCTTCCGGCGGGTGATCGTGATGAAGGTCGGGCGCGTGATCCTCGACGGAACGCCCGAGGTCGTCTTCGGCGAGGAGGCCTGGCCGGAACTGCGCGCCACTTTCCTCGAGCCGCCGCTGGCCGCCGTCGTCGGCGCTCGCCTGGGTCTTGGTCCCACTCCGACGAGCGCGTCGCTGACCGCCGCGCTGGCTCGCCGGGCAAGGGGCTGATTTCGGAGCGGCCGCCCCACGCAGCGGTGAAGTCGGATCGCCGACGTTGACAGCCCTCCGAACCGTGGCTAGCGTGCGTTGCGCGGAGACATCACGAGAAGGCCGTCGGGCCCCGGCCGGGAACCGTGGAGGATGGCGTGGTGGTCAGGACGGGTCGCTCCCTCACCGCCGATTCGGCGGACGAGCCGGCGCCTGAGATCGGCCTGCGACACGAGCCGCCCGGCGAGGCCCCCGGCGACGTCCCAGGCGGGGACCGGCGGGCAGGCCCGCGCGGCGCAAACGCCGGCGAGTCCATCCCGAGGACCGGCCGGAGACGCGCCCGATCCGCCGATGTAGCCCGCGAAGCCGGCGTTTCCAAGACGGCCGTCTCGTTCGCGTTCAACAGCCCGCAGCGGCTGAATTCCACCACCGCCGCCAAGATCCGCGAAGTTGCCGACGCCCTGGGTTACCGGCCGCTGTCCGTGACGAGGGCGCAGGCCCAGGCCAACACCATGACGATCGGCCTGCTGACGCCCCAGGTCCTGAGCGTCGTCTTCGGCAACCCGTTCTATGCCGAGCTGTGCGCCGGCGTCGCGGCTCAGACGGACCAGGCCGGCTACGGGCTTCTCTTCGTCTCGCCGCTGCACGGCTCGCTGGTGAGGGCCATCGGCCGCGCCACCGTGGACGGGTTCGTGGCCGTCGGGCTCTCGGAGGACCACCCCGAGGTGGAGCAGATCCGTCATGCCGGCCTGCCGATGGTGCTGGTCGACGGCGCCGCCCTGCCCGAGCACGCCTCGGTCGACTCGAACGACGAGGTGGGCGCTCGTTCGGCCGCCCGCCACCTGCTGGCGCTCGGTCATCGCGACTTCGTCATAGTCGGCATCGAGCCGCCGAACATGCCGGGCCTCTTCGAGTACTCGCCGGGGCCCACCGAGAGCGTGGCCTCGCGCCGCCTGGCCGGCTACCGCCAGGCGCTCGAGCTGGGTGGAGTGAAGGTCCGCGACGACCGCATCGTCGTCGGGCCGGCCAGCTTCGACGGCGGCGTCGCCGCCTTCCGCCGCGTCTGGGAGGACGGTCTCCGTCCCACGGCCGTCCTGGCGATGAGCGACGTGATGGCCATCGGCGTCATGTGGGCGGCGCGCGAGGTAGGCCTGCGCGTGCCCGAGGACCTGAGCGTCATCGGCTTCGACGACCTGGACGTCGCCCCGCATTCGAACCCGCCCCTGACGACCGTCCACCAGCCGATCAGGCAGAAGGGCGAGGAGTCGGTCCGGCTGCTGCTGCGGATGATCGCCAACCCGGACGCTTCCCGGCCGGAGCACAAGACCCTCGAAACGAGGCTCATCATCCGCGGCTCCACGGCCCACGCGCCGGCAGGGCCGTCGCCCCGTGGCGCGGCCGCAGGCACCGAGGCAGAGCCCGGGCGCGGAGCGCCGCAGTCTTGATCAGGCCGGTACAGGGAATCCGGCCCGCCGCCGACGGTCTGGACTGGGTTCGCGACGCCGTCTTCTACCAGGTCTTCCCCGACCGCTTTGCGAGCAGCGTCCGCGTCCCCAAGCCCGGAGCCCTCGAACGCTGGGACGCGCCGCCGACGCAGGCCGGTTTCAAGGGCGGCGATCTCCTGGGCATCGCCGAGCACCTCGACGACCTGGTCGGGCTGGGCATCACGGCGCTGTACCTGAACCCGGTCTTCGCCTCCGCGTCGAACCACCGCTACCACACGTACGACTACGAGCTGGTCGATCCGCTGCTGGGCGGAGACGGGGCGCTGCGCACCCTCCTGGACGAGGCCCACGCCCGCGGCGTCCGGGTCATCCTCGACGGCGTCTTCAACCACGCCAGCCGCGGCTTCTGGCCGTTCCACCACGTCCTCGAGAACGGCGCGGCCTCGCCCTACCGGGACTGGTTCCGCCTCGACTCCGAAGTGCTCTCCGGCGGCCGCGGCCTCAACGCGTACCCCGGCCAGCGCGAGACGGAGGCCATCGAGCGGCTGAAGGCCGGCCACGACCGCCACGAGCCCACGGGCCCCGGCCACGACGCTGCGGCCCCCGGCCACGATCCCACAGGCGCCGCCGGTGCGGGCTCGCCATCCCAGTGGATACTCGGCTACCAGGCCTGGTGGGATCTACCGGCGCTGCCCAAGCTCAATCACTCGAACCCGGCCGTGCGCGAGTACATCTACGGCGTGGCCGAGCGCTGGACCCGCTTCGGCATCGACGGCTGGCGCCTCGATGTGCCCGAGGAGATCGACGAGCCGGGCTTCTGGGAGGAGTTCCGGCGCCGCGTCCTGGCGGTCAATCCGGAGGCGTACCTGGTCGGCGAGATATGGAACCCGGCCCCGGAATGGCTTGCCGGGGACCGCTTCCACGCATTGATGAACTACCCGCTGGCCGAGTCCATCCTCTCGTTCGTGGGCGGCGCCCGGCTCGATCGCGAGCTGGTCGCGAAGACTCACGAGTACGGCCGGCACGTCCGGGCCATCGACGGGCCCGAGTTCGGCCGGCAGCTGGCGGAGGTCATGGCCACGTACCCGCCGGAGCTTGCGTCGCTCCAGCTCAACCTGCTCGGCAGCCACGACACGCCCCGCTTCATCTCTCTGGCGGGCGGCGATGCCGCCGCCCTGCGCCTCGCGACGTTGATTCAGATGACGGTGCCCGGCGCGCCCTGCATCTACTACGGCGACGAAGTCGGGCTGGAGGGGCGCGAGGATCCCGACTGCCGCCGCGCCTATCCCTGGGATCCGGCCAGGCAGGATAGCGGCCTTCGCGACTTCGTCGCCGGCCTGATCTCGGTCCGTCGCGCCAACTCGGTTCTCCGGCGGGGCCGGTTCGAGCTTCTTGCCGCGGAAGGTTCGGCCGTCGCCTACGGCATGTTCGATGTCGAAAGCTCGGGCGGAGGCCGGCCATCGGTGGGAGACCGCCCAATCGATTCGAGCCCGCCGGGCGGAAGCCGCCCGACGGTCGGCGCCGAGGGCGCACCCGGACGCTCCATCCTTGTTGCCGTGAATGCCGGAGACGAGCCGGCCCGACTCAGCATCGAGCACCCCGGACTGGCAGGGCACCTCGCCGAACAGGTAAGCTGGCCAGGACGCGGGTGGGGGACCACATTCGCGCCGAGGTTGCTCGAGAGGGGGCCTCTCGTAGTCGAACTGGAAGCCAGAGAGGGAGTGGCCATCCAGACCGCCTCGATCCTCTAGGAGGACGCATGCCCGACCTGTCCGCCGCCCTGCCCACGACGGAACTGGAAGAGGCGTTTCTCCACGTGGTCGACGTCGAGGGGAAGCTCATCGCGGCACTCGAGGACCTCGGGCCCGTCGCCGGCCGCGACGTCGTCCTGCTGGACGCTGGCCGGGGCTACCTCGAGCGGCAGCTCACCGCGATCGGGGCCCGAGTCTCGTCCGTGGCGTTCCCGGACCGGAGCGACGGCGCTGCCGTCCGGGCGCTCCTCGCCGGCCTGCCCGCCGCCGAAGCGGATGTGGTGGTGATCCCCTGGTCTGAGCTGGCCATGCCCGATTCGGCCCTCGTCGGCGCCGCGGAACGGCTGCTCCGGCCCGGCGGCAGGCTGATGCTCGTCCACGACTACGGCCGCGACGACGTCTGGTTGCTGAGGCCGGACCGTCGCGACCGCCTCGTGCTATGGAGCCAGCGCCGCGGCCCGTTCCTCGGCGCGGGGTTCCGGGTCAGGGTCATCCACTGCTGGTGGACCTTCGGATCGATCGAGCAAGCGCGGGAGCTGCTCGCGGCGGGCTTCGGTGACGCCGGTGTCGAGCTGGCCGGGCGGATGAAGCGGCCGCGGCTCGAATACCAGGTCGCCATCTACCACCGATCGATACCGGATCAGGCCGCCCAGGGCGCGGCGGCGGTCGAGGCGACTTCCGGAGGCGGCTGAGGACCCTCACCGCGCGGCCTGGTACGGGCCACCGCCCTGCGCATCTTCGCCTGATAACCTCTGACCATGAGCGAAGACCGGCGGGAGGGCCAGAGCAAGTTCGATCGGCCCGCTGCCGCCAGCGGCTTGACAAGGCTCGCGGCCCCGGCCGCGCCTGCCGCGCCGGCGGAGCCTACCCCGGGCGGACCCGCAACTCCGGCGCCGCCGCCCGTCCCACCCGCGCCCGTCGCGGCTCCCGCGCCGGCAGTAACTCCCGCCCCGGCCAAGCCCGTCTTCCAGGCCGTCCGCGCCCCGGCCCCATCCGCCGCCACGCCGGCGACCCCCATGACCGACGCCGAGGCCGACGCCGAGGCCGACGACGGCTCGGACTACGAGGAGGACGAGATGCCGCCGACCTTCGTCGAGCGATTGCGCCGGCTCTCGCCGGCACCGGTGCTCCTCACGATCGGCTCGATCGGGTCGCTGGTCTTCCTGTTCTTGTCGGTGACCAGCCACACGACTCCGGTGGCGGTGCTGTTGAGCGCGGCCGTAGTCACCGGGCTCATCTTCGGCGCCGACGCGGTGATCGCTTCCGTCGTCACCTGGCGTGCTAGCCAGAGCGGCGAGACCGGCATGGCCTTCCTCGGGGCCGTCGTCGGCGGCGTCGCATCGCTGGTCTGCTTCGGCGCCTTCGCCGGCACGCTGGTCCTGATCCTGGTGCTCAACAGCTGAGGTCCGTAGCGCCGCCGGCCTCGCGCCGCGCCCGGGCGGCCCAGTTACCGCCCATCCGCGTCGCCGGCCCCGGTCCGGGGTCGAGCCGGAACCGTCTCCCTGCTACACTCCCGTTCGCGCCGCGCCCCCATCGTCTAGAGGCCTAGGACACGACCCTTTCAAGGTTGAGATCAGCGGTTCGAATCCGCTTGGGGGTACTCCCGCTGTTTTTCGAAGAACGGCCTTGCCGTCGGCGCCCAGAGGATGCCCTCCACAACTCGGTCGTTCACCACGACCCGCTCGAGCTCGGCGAACTGCCGGGGTTGTCGCTCGGCGTCGACCCTCCTGGCGGCGAAATGAGTTGATGCGGCGACGATTGGCCGGCGATCGGACGCCCGAAACCGATAGCGCATCGCCGCCAGCCAGTATCGGGTCGGGATGCGGGCGGCAGCCCCCTCGCCGGCTCGCTCTCGGTCGTCCGGTAACGGCCCGGTCATGGAGGGAGTCCGACCTGGACCGACCCAATAGGCGCGGCTTATCTGCCGCTTATCTGCGCCTTAACCGATGCTCCCTAGACTGCGAGGGGACGGTCGCTTCGTCCTCCACGGTGGTCGTCACCTCCTAAGCCCCCGCCGCCTTACCCCCTCAGGCGGCGGGGACTCCTTTGTGGGGAACGCTCGACCCGTCAGACCCCGATCGCCGCCGCGACCTCTGGCCAGGCTCGGTCCTCTTGGCCCTCAAGGCGTCGCAGGTAGACGGTCGTCACGGCCAGGCTGGAGTGATCTAGGAACGCGCTGACGTCCTCGATCGACTCCCCGGCGTCTCGCCGCAGCTTCGCCGCGGTGTGACGAAGGACGTGGATGCCGGTCGGCGCCAGACCAGCTGCGGTCAAGTACTTCCTGAATCGACTGTAGAACGTCCCGCTCGTCACCCCTCCAGGTCTCGCTCCTGCCTGCCAGAGGGACTCCTCGGGTGCCATCGCGGACACCTCCTTGCCGACATCGGCGAGGCTCACGCAGATGGCCTCATAGGCAGGGTGTGGGAGTTCCCGCCGTCCGCGCTTGTTGCCCTTGCCCCGATAGCTGTAGTAGCAGGTCTCGCCCTCTAGGCTGAGGTCGCCCGCCCGAAGCGAGATCACCTCGGACCGGCGTCTCCCGGTGAGGACGAGCGTCAGCAGGATCGCTCGGTCCCGCCGCCCGGCGATGGTGTCTGGGACCACAGCCAGCAGTCGACGAACCTCTTCGGCGCCGTATCCCCGGGCGACCGACTGGACGGTCCGTGGCCGTTCGACCGCGTCGCAGGGGTTCGAGACGACGAGTCCCATCCGGATGAGAAAGCGGTAGAAGGACGACAGGCAGGCGATCCGGGCTCCGACGGTCGTGGCCGATGGCGTTCTTCCCGACCTTCCGATGCCGTGAACCCAGGCCAGGACATCAGCCGGCTTGACCCGATCGGGCGTCTTGCCTAGATCGGCGAAGAAGGGCCATAGCATCCGGCCGTAGGACTCGACGGTGCGCCGCGAGCCGGAGCGATTCCCCTTCTCGACCAGGAAGGCGTAGAGGGCCTGATCCCAGGCGGAGGGATCGCCGCTGGTCAGGGCGGGGAGAGGTTGAGCGGTCATCGTAGGCGCCTCGGGTACGAGTTGGTCGCCCACATGACTCACTCACGCGCGCCCGGATAGCAACACCATGACCAAATGGTGGCCGCGTAGATGGCAGATTCGCCGCCGCCAAGCGGCGCAGGCGACCGCTGCGCGGCCTGACCGACCACCCGCGCGTGAGCTAGGTTTGAGCACCCAGGCCGTCGGCGAAGGCGAGCAGCGTCAGGATCGTCCCAGCGGTCGCTATCGCAGCCACGCCGATGACGGCGGGCTCGCCACCGACATTCCAGTCGATGATCGCCAGCCACATGATCGATGCGACGATCGACACAACAGCCCCGGCACTCGCGAGCGCCCAGGGCCGCCTCGGCGACTCGCCGGCGAACCAGCCTGCCAGCACCGCCCAAAGACGGTAGGTTCCGGCCAGCGTCCCGACTGCCAGGAGTGCGGCCGTCAGAATCGCCGGGCCGGCCACGCCCGCGCCGCCCGGCGCGAGAAGTCGGATGGCCAGTGCGACGAGGAGGCAGCCGCCGATCCAAGGCCGGGCGCGCCGTGGGACCGGTCGAGTTCGGGCCTGCGTCAGCGCGAACCCGATGAGCACGGCGCCGGGGATGCCAACCAGGCGCTCGCTCCAGTAGATCCCTTGCGTGAGTGGCCGGAGCTCGGGTCCTATGCCGTTCGGCAGCAGCCACCAGTTGATGGCTAACGCACCCTCACCGGCGGCCGCGAGCAACTCGGCTGCAGCGCCGAGGACCACCCCGAGGACAAGAGCACGCCGCGAGATCCATGCGTCGGGCGTACGAACCACGACTGCAACGGGTATCAGCAGGGCACCCAGTCCGCCGATCCACTCGGCGGCGGTCAGGACCCAAAAAGACCAGGGGGGCGAGCCGATCATCCGGTCGAAGGCGAAACGCATCCCGAAGTCGGCTGCGAGCGCGATGGTGAACACGGCCACGAGCCGCCCTCGGCCTCGTAGCGGATTCCACCCTCGAACCTCGATCGCCGGCCCGTCGGGGTCCGCAATCGCCCCGTAGTCCATGACCGAAGGGTCGCCCGAGGAATCGCCGGCGTCAAGCGGTTCGATGACTAGGCGCCAAGGGCATAAGTGCCGAACCCTTGCTGCTCAGCCTCCTGCCACACGATCGCGGCATCGTGTTCGCGCTCGCGGATTCGGTTCCGACCGACGCATGCCTGGTTTCCTTCGGGGCTGTCCGTGAGGTTCCCGTGCCGCACCGAGCCCGCCGGCGTTTTCGGCCACCAGCCTGACCTGGCGATGCCTGGCCACCGACAGGCTGACGATCCACCCCCGGAAGCTGAGCGGCCACAGCCCGAAGAGCTCTCTCCCATGAACCAGATACCCTTCTTACGGCCCGCAGGATTCCAAGGCCCTGCCCCTCAAGACCGCCAGACCGTACGAGAAGGAACCCGGATGATCGTGTCATTGCCCGCGACCTCGACCGGTCTCGCGCTCGCCGCGTGCGGCGAGCGGTTTGGGCAACCATGTGCGGCGGGCGTGCCTGCGCAGCGGTGGGCCGGGGGCAGCCGATGAGCATGCGCCGCGGCATGGGCGGCGGCGGAGGCGGGGGGCTGATGCGGTCGTTCCGCCGTGACGAGGCGGTCACCTCCCAGAAGCTCTCGCCGGGCATCTTGCGGCGCATCGCGCGCTTCGCGCGGCCATACCGGCGGATGCTGCTGGTGTTCCTCGGGCTGATCGTGCTCGACTCGCTGCTGGGCGCCGCGAACCCGCTCATCTACCGGGCCATCATCGACGACGGGATCCTGCCTCACAACTCAGGCGTGGTGGTCCAGCTGGCCCTCTTGCTCGCGGTACTGGCGCTCTCGGACGTGGCCCTATCCCTGTGGCAGCGGTGGATCTCCGCGCGGGTCGGCGAGGGCCTGATCTTCGATATGCGCACCCAGGTTTTCGCGCACTTCCAGCGCATGCCGATCGCCTTCTTCACGAGGACCCAGACCGGCGCCCTGGTGAGCCGGCTCAACAACGACGTGCTGGACGCGCAGCAGGCGTTCACCGACACGTTCTCTTCGGTGGTCGGCAACGTCATCGGCGTGGCCATCACCCTCGCCGCCATGCTGCTGCTGTCGTGGCAGATCACGCTCGTGGCGCTCGCCCTTCTGCCGATCATCCTGCTGCCGGCTCGCTGGGTGGGCCGGCGCATCCAGGCCCTCACCCGTGAGAGCTACAACCTCAACGCCAAGATGATCTCGATGATGACCGAGCGCTTCAACGTGGCCGGGGCACTCCTGGTGAAGCTGTTCGGCGAACCCATGCGCGAGATCCGGAGCTTCGAGGAAAAGGCGGGCCGGGTGCGCGACATCGGGGTCACGCAGGCCATGTACACGCGGGTGTTCATGGCCGCGATCCTGCTCACCGCCTCGCTTGCCACGGCCCTCGTCTACGGCTGGGGAGGGGTGCTGGCCGCCTCGGGCGCCCTACAGGTCGGCACGGTCGTCGCGCTCACGGCATACCTGAACCGCCTGTACGCTCCGTTGACGGCCCTCTCGAACGTGCAGGTCGACATCATGACCGCGCTCGTGAGCTTCGACCGCGTGTTCGAGGTGCTCGACCTCGAGCCTATGATCGCCGAGAAGCCGGGCGCCGTCGCCATCCCAGATGGTCGTGCGACTATCGAGTTCGAGAACGTCGACTTCAGCTACCCCAAGGCCGAAGAAGTCTCGCTGGCTTCGCTCGAGTCGGTCGCCGTCCTCGACCAGGCTCCATCCCAACAGGTTCTCTTCGACGTGTCGTTCACGGCCCGGCCGGGCGAGTTGGTGGCCCTCGTCGGCCCATCCGGCGGCGGCAAGACCACGATCAGTCATCTCATCCCGCGCCTCTATGACGTGCGCTCGGGCGCCATCCGGATCAACGGAGTGGACCTGCGCGATGCGACTCTGGACTCGATCCGCCGCGAGGTCGGAGTGGTCACTCAGGACGCCCATCTCTTCCACGACACGATCCGGGCCAACCTGCTCTACGCGAAGCCCGACGCCACCGACGAAGAGATAGACAAGGCGCTGCGGGCCGCCCAGATCATGCCACTCGTCGAATCGCTGCCGGCAGGCCTCGACACAGTGGTGGGTGATCGCGGCTACCGGCTGTCGGGCGGCGAGAAGCAGCGGATCGCGATTGCACGACTACTTCTGAAGGCACCCAAGGTCGTTGTGCTCGATGAGGCAACGGCCCACCTCGACTCGGAGTCGGAGCTGGCGGTGCAGCTAGCGCTCCGGACGGCGCTGACCGGCCGCACCTCCGTCGTCATCGCCCATCGCCTCTCTACTGTCCGCGAAGCCGATCAGATCCTCGTGGTCGTCGAGGGGCGGATCGTGGAACGGGGTACCCACACCGAACTCCTCGCCGCGGGCGGCGTGTACGCCGAGCTGTACCGCACCCAGTTCCAGCGGCAGGCGGCCCTCGAACCGAACGAGGCGGCCACGGCCGAGATCTGAGGCGAGCTGGCTGGGCATGGCCCGGGGTCTCGGTTCCCCCGCAACGAGGGCTTTTTGGTCCGGCACTAACACCCGGTCGTGGCGGAATCGTGAGCCGGGGGGAGTGTCGTGCATCCTGATACCTCGCACGCTCGTGCCATTCGACCCCCGGGGCGCCTCTTGGGCCGCCGACGATCTCGATGTGGGTGGACTAGTCTGTGGCGACGGACGCAGTTGGAGACGGGTCAGCGATGGGTGCAACCGCGCGGGTGATGGCCTTTGCAGGGCCGGGCGCTGGCCTGCAGGGCAAGATTCGGACCGATAGAGGTGGGGTCGGCGCGAGCATCGCCGACACGTTCACAGTCTCCGGGCTGGCGATCAACGTCCGCGAGGCGACGGGGGACATTTGGATTGAAGTCGTCTCACGAGGCGATGTCTCGTGGTCCGGCGCGATCAAGAAGCAGATGGTAGATGCTGTGGAGCCGTTCCTCGCAGCGTTCTGTCTCCGGACGGGTGTCGCGCTGGAGGTTGAATGGGTCGGCGCCAACTACCAAGCTCCTGGTGAAACAGGACGGCACGTCGAAGCTTGGGATTCCGTCCGTGTCGTGAAGGCCCGCGATCCTAAGCGGCCGCTCTCGACCTATGCGAAGGACGCCGCACTAATCGAGGCTCACGGCGAATTGAGGGCCGCCATTGAGGCCTATCGCGGCTCCACGCTTCTCGCGGCAGACCAACCGGGCGCGTCATTGGGTCTCGCCTACCTATCGGTGGAGGGGCTTGTGACCCATGTCCTCGGCGCCGAAGGCGGGAGTCGCACGTCTGCCTCCGATTGGAAGAAGGCAGCCCCATTGCTCGGAGCTGACCCGGATGCGCTCCTCCTCCTGTTCTGGAGCACACAGTTGGGTCGCCACGTGGATCCCGGTAACGCGAAGGGGCAACTGGTCGAAAGAGGTTGGGAGGCGCTGGGCCCTTGCCAGTGTTGCGAGCTTGCGCTGGACATTGTCGTGGCGTACGCACAGACTTTGTAGGCCCGACGGCAAGAGCGGCAAGCCAAATCCCGACTGCGCCTAGCGCAGGCCACGACTCATCTGAACGAGATCGGCGGAAGCGGAAGGCTCTCGGAATTGCCGAGCGGCAAGAGCGTCTTGCGCTGCTGCCTCGCGATTGAACCGCACGATGGCTTGATCGCGTCGACCGAGGTCAAGGTTCGTACGCACCGGGACCATTCCTGGCGGCATCAGCTGAGTTGCGAGCCCTCAAGTCGCCAGGAAACCTGCCCTGGGCTTCGTCGTGATGCTTGCCGCTCACGGCTCGTATAACTCCGCCGAGGCCAGGCCGACGGCGTTGCCGGCAACGAGTCCCGCGCCTCCCGCGATGAGGACCCGGCCATCGGGCAACAGAGTAGCCGTGAAGCTGCTGCGCGCGGATGCCATCGATGCGGCGGCTGTGAACGACTCCGTTGCTGGGTCGTACAGCTCCGCGGAGTTGGTCAGCTGACCACCGCCTAGGATGAGGACCCGTCCATCGTTCAGACGAATCGCAGAGGCGCCGTCTCGCGGAGATGCCGGAGCCATCGATCCGGTCGGGCGGAAGGTGCCGGTGGCTGGGTCATATAGGTCGGCAGAAGACGTCGGGCCTTGCCCTCCCTGGCCCCCGGCGACCAGGACCCGCCCGTCGGTGAGCAACGTTGCGGTGGCGCCTGCGCGCTCCTCCGTCAGATTCCCAGTCGGACTGAACCGTCCCGTGGCTGGGTCGTACAACTCGGCCGATGACAACGCCTGATCCACGACACCGCTGTAGCCTCCGGCGATCAACACCCGGCCGTCCAGCAGGAGTGTGGCAACCGAGCCGCTGCGAGCGGCCTCCATCGAGCCGGTGGGACTGAACTTCCCGGTGGTTGGGTCGAACAACTCCGCCGTAGCAAGGGGAGCAAGAGCGGAACTGCCGGTGGCCTCATCCTCGCCCCCTGCGATCAGCACGCGTCCATCGGCCAGCAGCGTGGCCATCTGACCGGTTCGTGCGGAGCCCATTGAGCCAGTCGGCACGAAGGTGCGGGTCGTCGGATCGTAGATCTCCGCCGAAGAAAGAACCTGCGACGACGAATCAAAACCGCCGGCAATGAGGATGCGGCCATCGGACAACCGGGTTGTGGTCATATCCCACCGCGGCGTGGACATCGACCCGGTCGCCTCGAACCTGCCCGTGGCCGGGTCATACAGCTCGGCGGAGGCAAGGGCGCCGCCCGTGAACGGGAAGCCCCCGGCGATGAGGACGCGGCCGTCGGCGAGGAGCGCGGCCGCCGCGTCGACCCGCGGCGTCGTCATTGACCCGGTTGCGGAGAAGATGCCAGGCCCCTCGCTGGCCGACGCTGCCGGACCCCAAGAGCCGGTTGTCTGAACGAAGTGCCAGACTCCGAACGCCGCCGAGCCCGAAACGATTACCAGCACGACCAGGAGGGCGAGCGCTTGCGTGCTCCGGCCCGTCGACGATGCGCCACGAACTCGAACGGTGACCCTGCCCGGGGGCGTGGTTCCCGTTAGTGCCGGCAATTGACGTGCGTAGGTCCGTTCACGAGGCGACCTGGTGCGGAGTAGAGCTTCGATACGATCGATGTCCATCACGAATCCTCCTGGCCGAGACGCCGGCGCAGGGTTGACAGCGCGATTGTGCTGTGGCTGCGCGCCGCGTTGGAGGTGATGCCCAGAACGGCGCCGATTTGATCGAATGGCAGATCGGCACGGTAGCGGAGATAGAGGACCGCGCGCTGCCTAACCGGCAGGGAGTCGACCGCATGCCAGAGTGCTGCGGCATCCGATGAGTCGGCTGGGTCCGAGGCGTATCTGTCGCCACGCTCTGCGAGCCGACCCAACAGGCCGGCGAGTCTGTTGCGGATGCGGTGATGATCCATGACCACACGGTAGGTCGTCCGAAAGGCCCAAGCGTCGAGATCGCGCAACTCGCTGCCGGAGCCGAGCTCGCGCCAGAGCCTCAGCATCGCCTCCTGAACGGCATCGGCCGCATCGGCGTCGGAGAGTCCGAGGCCAACCGCGAAGCCATACAGATCCTGGCCTCGTCGACCATGCAGGGACACGACCAGCCGCTCGGAGTCCTTTGCGGCCGGCTCCATAACCTCGGCCTCGGGCGAAAGCTGCGCTGGCATCACAACCAATAGACGCGGAACCGGGGCGAAAAGCTTAGGGCTGCGCAAGATGCCTGGTGGGGCAATCGATCGACGACACAATCCGAGGCGCCAGTTCGTTGGCTTAGGGCGTGAGGCGGCGGACTGGTCTGCTCGCCGTCCCGCTCGCCGCGCGACTGGCAGGAAGCAACTCTATGACCACATCGTGGTGTTGCCGGCGCCGAATTGGGTCAAGCCGATGAGACGCAGGGCCCGGTGATGCGCGGCGGCTGCCAGCTGGGCCATGGGGGTAGGCCGGGGCCCAGGACGACTCGAAACCAGGCTAGCATTTGAGGACGCGCCCACCACAGCGCCGGTGCGGACGCGGGCGGAGCGTCTCAAGCGGCGAAAGGAGAGTCCTTATGACAAGAGGACCCGTCTAGCCTCACAGCGTCCCACTCTCGTGGTGAACACAACTTGACGCGAATCGCAACCTGGTCAGGCAAGGAGATTTCCAATGGCGCAACCAATCTACAAGCTGTTCATGTTCAGGAATAGCGAGGCCTACTATCAGCTGCCCCAGAACGAGCGGAATGACCTCCTGGGCAAGATAGATGCGGCTCTCCAGAACGCTGGCGGTAAGCGGATTGTTTCATGCAATTCAAGCTGGTCTTCGGAGCAGTGGCCCGTCTTCGGGGTCGAGCAATTCCCGAATATCGAGGCAGTCCAGCAGCATGCAGAAGCCTTGGCCGAACTCAATTTGTCACGCTATGTTGTGAGCATCAGTGTGTTGGGAACTGAGTTTCCAACGTCATAGCCTGCCACTCCGCGAGCCTCAATGACGGTAGCGCCGAGAAGGCTGGAGACGTCGGCGCGAGCGAGGCAGCGCCCGGGCGAGAGTGATTGACGGAGGTCGTCGTCGAGGAAGGGGAGCACGGAGCAATCTCCCACCCAAGAGGCGACCGAACGCGTGGCGGGTGCTTGCCCCCGCACGCTCGACCGAAGCCGGACCGACCATATGCGCGGATCGTGCCGTTGGGACTTCCAGTGCCTATTGCCTGCCTGATCGGGCCGGCGTATGGTCGAGCGGTTCGGCTCATTCGGCTCATTCGGCTCGGGTAGGCAGGTCAGGAGCGTCGCGCCAGCCTTGCCCGCAGCGGACCCTTGGAGGAGGCTCCAGTGCACTCGTTCGATCTGGCTATTCTGCTGATCCGTCTCGGAGTGGGTGTCACCTTCGCGGCTCACGGGGCACAGAAGGCGTTCGGCTGGTGGGGCGGGCCAGGCCTGAAGGGCTGGCAGGG
>JBEKKR010000022.1:0-47820 GCA_050010635.1 Candidatus Limnocylindrales bacterium | reverse complement strand
GACTCGATGACCGCGCTGACCTCCTGGCCGTGGCACAGAACCCTATGGGCGAGCGTACGCAGGGCGTCCGCGTCTGGGTGAACGGCCATGACCTCGACCGTTCGCCCTTCTTCATCGAGCACGTGCACATCGAGCCTCTGGCGCGACAGGTCCAATCCGGCGTACAACATGGCGTGGAGCCTCCCGGTACTGGTTGCTTTGACAACCCAACCTTGTCACCGGTGGGGCTCCCTTTCATGACATTCCATCGTGCCGAGGCACTGCGTGGTCCGGCGGCGTAGAGGCGTCCCGCGTTCAGCGGTTCCGGGGCAGCTAATCGCGGCGCCGTCGCTCGTGCGAGAGCATGTCGCGAGGCGGATCCGGCACCAGTCCCTCGCGCACGGCGCGGGCAGCAAGATCCGCCCGGTTCAGGGCGTGCAGCTTGCCGACGATGTTCTTCAGGTGGAACTTGACGGTGTTCTCGGTGATGCCAAGCTCGGTCCCGATCTCGCGGTTGCGCAGCCCGGCGGTGACGAGCTTGAGGACTTCCAGTTCGCGATCGGTCAGAGTCTGGCCCGCCTGCTGGCTGGGCCCAGGTGTGCGCAGGAGCTCGTCGATGATCCGGGCGGCCGTCGCCGGCGTGATAGCCGGCTCGCCACGAGCCACACCTTCGAGCATGGAGCGTAGCTGTGGCGCTTCGAGGTTCTTGAGCAGGTAGCCCTGGGCGCCGGCCTTGATGGCGCGGAAGAGGTCGGCCTCATCCTCGCTGACCGTCAGCATGACGATCGCAGGGCCTCTGGTCGCGGTGTTCGGTCGGCTGTTCAGAGTTCGGCACGTGGTGCCGGACGTTCTTCTCAAGGATGGCGATGTTGTCGGGGGCCTGACGGTCATGCACGTGCCCGGCCACACCGCCGGGAGCATCGTCCTGATCCACCGGGACGGCGTGGTGTTCTCCGGAGACGCGCTCATCAGCAACAACGATGGGCAGGTCCGCCCGCCCAGGCCGCGTCTCGCGGTCAATCCAGCTCAGGCGCAGGCTTCCGCGGAGCGGATCAAGGCCCTCCCGATCAAGCTGCTCTGCACAGGCCACGGGGCGCCGGTTCACATGTAGGTCGAGCCGGCCACGCGCCAGTGGCGCCGGGCTGAGGTTCGACAGCCTCCGTTCGGCCGACACAATGGAACGATCGTGCGCGTGGCGACTTCACCCTGCTCAGAGGCCCGAGCAAAGCGTGTCCACCTATCGGGTCGTGGCCTGGCCATTTCGGGGCATTCGAGGGGGCTGCCTGCGCGCCGCAGGCAGCCAGACAGCCCCCGGACGGTCCGCACGAGGCGGAGCCGAGCTAGCGGCGGACTCCGGTCCGTGAGCGCAGGGTCAGGCCAGCGGCTGCCAGCCCCACCAGCGCCATCAGCGCGAACAGGAGCGATGCCGGGGCCTGGCCACCGGTACCGCCGCCGGCCGTACTTGTGGGCGGAAGCGTACTCGTGGGAGCCGGAGCCGCCACGCCCAGGGCCGCGGTGGCGGTGTTGCCGGCGTAGGTGAAGCCACCGAGAGTCGCGGTCACGGTATTGGTGTAGGCTCCTGCCGCGCCCGCGGTGACGCTCACCGAGAACTGGCACGGCGAGCCGACCGCGACCGTGGCTGCGGATAGCACGATGCTGTTAGGCGCGGTCACTGTCAGGCTGCCTACGCCGCATGTCGTGGTCGCGGCTGCGCTCGCCACAGTGAGGCCAGTCGGTAGAGTGTCGGTGAGGCCGATGAACTTGAGCGCGTCGGGATTGCCCGCCGGGTTCGTGATCGTGAAGGTGAGCTGCGTGGTCGCACCCACACCCACCGAGCTCGGAGCGAAGACCGCGCCTATCGAGGGATAGTCGTTCACGTCGATCGCTGCGGTGGCGGTGTTGCCCGGGCCGCCCTCGGTCGAGGACACGGTTCCGGTGGTAGTCGAGTAGCTGCCCGCCGTGACTCCGGTGACCATGGCCGAGACCACGCATGTGGAGCCGTCGGCTATCGAGGCGCCTGACAGGACGATGGTGGACGGTGAGGTGCGCGTGAACGTGCCTGTCCCGCAGACGCTGGTCGTACCACTCGTGACGGTCAACCCGGTCGGGAGCGTGTCGCTGAAGCCGACACCGGTCACCGGCCCGTTACCTGCGGCATTGGTGATCGTGAACGTGAGAGCGACGGCCCAGCCCACGCTCATCGAGGGTGCGGCGAAGGCGGCGGCGATGGCCGGCGGGCTGTACAGGGGCGTTGCGAGCGCGGCGGCCGGTGCGAGCAGGCCCGCGCACATGGCGAGCGCAATGGACATCCCACCAATCGAAAGACCCCGGCGATGGAACACGTTCTGCCTCCTCTGGCGCTGTCTTAGGGCCGATTCGTTTCGTGAAGGGATTCGTCTCTGGCAACTCTATGCTCTCGCAGTCGCGTGGGCACGAACAATCGACAGTTGGCGGCCTGAAACGCCGGACCGACCGCCATGTCGGCGGCCTTGCGACGCCACAGACAGATGCCTGGCGCCAGTCGGTTCGCCAGGAGCAAATCCCCTCGCAAAGGATCAACGCCCCGCGTCCTGGTTTACCCAGTCCCAGCTTTCCGAGCAGCCTGCCGTCTCGGCCAAGAGCCTGGGATCATCACCCTCCACATGCGGCTCGCCGCAGAGGCCGAGGCGGAGCGGCCGGGGCAACGACAGCCAGTGCAGAGCGAGCGGTGCGGCCAGCTCTCCCGAACTTCGATCCCATCGATCGCTCGCTGTGGCCTACCCCTCAACCACGCTGGGCCACACGCGGAGGCGGAGGCCGAAGTGAACGCCGGTGCCGAATCCCGCGGCTAAGGTCCGCCACTATGACTCCGTCGTGGTTCACCTAGACTTCTCGCATGGACGTGAAGGCCAGCAGAGCGACCGGCGCACCTGACGGCCCGGCGATCCACATCGACGGGCTCGTCAAGGACTACGGGGTGGTGCACGCGGTTCGGGGGATCAGTCTCGACGTGCATCGCGGCGAGGTCTTCGGTTTCCTTGGGCCAAACGGCGCCGGCAAGACGACCACGATCCGCTGCCTGCTCGACCTGCTCCGGCCGACCGCGGGACGCCTCGAGGTCCTGGGCCTCGACCCGCGACAGGACAGCCTTGCCATTCGCAGCCAGGTGGCCTATATGCCCGGGGAGCTTCGTCTGCCGGAGCGAATGACGGGCGCGGGATTGGTCGCGGCCATTGGCCGCCTGCGCGGTGGCCTTGACACGCGACGTCGTGACTCCCTGGCGGAGCGTCTTGACCTAGATCTCTCACGGCGCCTGCGGGAGCTCTCGAGCGGCAATCGGCGCAAGGTCGCGCTGCTGCTGGCTTTCGTTCACGACGCGGAGCTGCTCGTTCTCGACGAGCCGACAAACGGGCTCGACCCGTTGATGCAGCGTGAGTTTCTGGCCCTCGTGCGGGAGGCCAAAGAGCAGGGCAAGACCGTCTTCCTCTCCTCGCATGTGCTGAGTGAGGTGCAAAGGGCCGCCGACCGCGTCGCCGTGCTGCGCGGGGGCGCCTTGATTGCGGTCGGTGGCGTGGACGAGCTGCGGCGGCGAGCGCGTCAGCGGATTGAGGTGTGGTTCGACGGCCCAGCCCCAACCGATGAACTGGCGGCGCTGCCGGAGCTAATAAACCAACACACCGAGGACCATCGGTTCACGGCGTTGCTGGCCGGGTCGATCGAGCCGCTCCTCGCGGTCCTGGTCCGCCAGCGTGTGGTGAGTCTGCTGGTGGAGGAGCCCGATCTGGAGGAGGCTTTCCTGGACCTCTACGAGGCCGCGTCATGAGGAGCCGGTGGGCCGAGCTCATCGGCGGTCCCTTCCGTGCATCGTGGCGCGCGGGCCTCGGCTGGAGCATCGCCCTCGTTGTGCTGATCGTGAGCACGGTGGCCTTCTGGCCCGCCTTCCGGGGCGCCTCGGGCATCACGCAGGCGATCGATCAGCTGCCCGCCCCGCTGCTAGGGGCCTTCGGGCTGGAGGGATTCGGGACGCCGGCCGGCTACCTGAGGGGTGGCCTGTACGAGCTGGTGATCCCGCTCGTGTTCGCCGTGGCCGGGGTCCTGTTCGCCAACAGCGCGACCGCTGGCGAGGAGGATGCCGGGCGCCTGGAGCTATTCCTCTCCCAGCCGATCTCGCGCGCCGCCTTCTTCGCCGGGCGCTGCGTCGCCGTCTTCGCCTGGCTGGCCGTGCTCACCCTCGTTGCGCTGGCTGCACAGCTGGCCTCAGATCAGATCTTCGGCGTGCCGATCGGCGCCGGACCCGTGACGGCCACGGTCGTGTTGTGCGGGTTGTTGGGCGCGTTCGTGGCCGGCCTGTCGCTCGCCGTGGCCGGTCTCGTGGCCCGACCGCAGCTCGTTCAGTCAGCTGGGTTCAGCGTGGCCTACATCAGCTACTTGATCCTCGCGCTCTTCCCGCTCAGCTCGCTGCTAGCCCCCTGGCGCGAGATCGCGCCGTGGGGCTGGGCGCTCGGCGGTGACCCGCTCGTAAACGGAGCCGAGATCTGGCGCTACCTACTCCTCGGCGGCCCGGCCGTGCTGCTCGCGGTCCTCGGCGCTCTCGCCTTCGAGCGGCGCGACATCCGGTCGGCGTGAGGCCCAGCCGCCGGTAGAGCGGCGCCTGTTCGTCTCGCCCGCGGCTCGATGGGCACCGCGACATTCACGATGGCTGAATAGAGACGGGTCGACGCGACAATGCGGCTCAACGCTATATGTCGCACGTGGCTCAGGGACAGCGGGCTAGGCTGGACCCGGGACGTCCATGCCTCGATGACCAGCACTCTCCGGTTCCGGCCCCCCGACTTCATCTGGTAGTGGAGCGAGGCCAGCCTCGGGCGCGTCATGGGTGCCCAGGGCCTGCGCTAGTCGCACGACAGCGTACGCGGCGATGGTCCAAGGCACAAAGGCAGCCGCCTGAGTCCCCGGAACGGCCAAGACTGCCACAAGCCAGGGCGAGCGCAGCGGCAGTGCAAACGTGGCGTAGAAGTACTCGGCCGCCGGCCACAGCGCCGGGACCGCGAGCCAGCCGGCCGCGCGCCGATCGACGAGCCAGAGGGCTCCAAGGGCTCCTGCCACGACTACGAACAGACGCGGATCGCGAGTGGCAGAGAACCCGCCCCACGTCGCGGTCGTGATCCAGGCCTGAACGTGGGCGTAGTCGGCCGCGTACCGGGCCCACAGGGGCCAAAGGATAACGAGGGAGAGCGAGCCAGCGATCGCGAATACCGCCAGGGCTCGCCACTGACGCTCGCCAATCATCGGCAGAACGGCGTACGCCTTGGCGGCTGGGGCGAGGGCCCGCAGAACGCTCGATCCGCTAAGGATCAACGCCAGACAGACAACGTGAGGGTTGCCCACGAACACGGCCTGAGTCATCGGTGGAAACATGACCCACCAGGCCGGCAGATGCAGCCGTCGCAGCGTGTAGAACGCCGCCGCGACGGTGAGCGCCATCCACCCAACGGTATACGTGCTGTCGGGTAGCCAGGCAAACGGGACGAATGCCAGGACGGTCGGCGGCGGGCCGGTGAAGTAGTAGCGAACGTCCGGGGCGCCTGCCGTCCACGAATGCTGGGCGGCGTAGGCGGTCCAGGGATCGCCACCAGCCAGCCAGGTTTGTGCTGCGTGCAGGTAGATGCGGGCATCGAACCCGAGCATATCCAGGTGGTATGGGAAGCTCTCGAAGTAGGGACGGATGGTCTGCCAGCTCCAGTAGGCAAACCACGTAGCCAACCCTAGCTGGGCCGCCAGCCGGAGCGCCCGCCGCCAATCGAACGCCGCTACACGGTCCACCGTCACGCCCCCCATGGTTGCGATTATGGACCAGGAGAACGCTGAAAGCGCTCAAGGCTGGTCAGTCGAGGGCCTCGAGCGGCTGTGAGCGACTTTCCAGCGTCCTGGCTGCCCCGACGCTATGGCTGCGTAGTGTCCGTGGCTGTCCTCCGACGAACTAGCCAAGGCCCGGAAGGGGCAAGCCAAGTCCCGCGCCGAAGGCGGGCCGGCCGTAGAATTGAGCCGTGCCACTCTCAGGACAATACGAACCGAGCACAGCCGCATGGGCCCGGCGGCAGGCCGAGCTCTACGAAGCGACGAACGGCGAGCAGGGCGGCGAGCTGCGCGGACGGCCAATCATCGTCTTGACCTCGGTCGGCGCGAAGACCGGCCGGCTCCGCAAGACCGCCCTCATGCGCGTTGAGCATGAGGGCGTCTACGCCGTGGTGGCGTCGCTCGGAGGCGCTCCCAGGCATCCCGTCTGGTACTACAACCTGAAGAAGAACCCGCAAGTCGTGCTCCAGGATCGCGCTATCAAGCGCGACTACATGGCGCGCGAGATCATGGGCAGCGAGAAGGCCCGCTGGTGGGAGCGCGCGGTCGAAGCCTGGCCCGATTACGCGACGTACCAGGCCAAGACGGACCGGGAGATCCCGGTGTTTGTGCTCGAACCCATGGCGCTGCCGGATGCTTCCACGCTCTAGCGCCGGTCGACAGGCGCAGTCAGTGCCGTCGCTTCGGGGGGGCTCAGGCGCCCACACTACGACCTGATCGTTCGCTGGCCCTCAGATGGCGACACACAAGCTCACGCGCAGCGAGGCTGGGTGGCCCGAACTCGCAGGCCTGCCTACCTTCCGCCGCCCACGTCTCGCCAGGCCTCGTTCGAGGCGAGGCGCGCGCCGTCGTCCTCCGCCCGCGATCTGTCCGCTGCAGCGTCATCGACGCGAGCGCCAGCGGCGACGCCCTCCCAGAACTCCACAGCCGCCCGCTCGTAGAGGAGGCCCATGGGCAGAGTCACCCCTCGCCAATGCTCGACGGTGCGCGCCGCTGAGTCCGAGCCGTTGCGCCCGCGCTCGCCGCTCCGGTCGTCCTCGTAGCGGGCGAGGGCAGCGCGATGGATCGTAAGCTGAGCAAGCGCAAGAGCCCGGCGGTGGTCAGTTGACCCCAGATCAGCGAAGAACAACTGGAGCAGGCCGGCATCGCGCAGCTCGGTCGGTTGCTGCGAGGGCGTGGCGAGCCATGCCTGGATCGCGGCGCGGCCGCGGCCGGTGATCGTGAAGAGCCGCCGCCGCCGCCCGTCCGCCTCGCGCTCCTCCGTCAACAGACCCAATTCGACAAGGCGCGCCGGCTCCTTGTACAGAAGGGCGTGGGGGAACGACCAGAAATGGCCGATGGTCGCCGCCACATGACGTTTGAGCTCGTAGGGCGTGGATGGACCTTCTCGCTCGATCAGGCCCAGCACGAGGTACGACGTCGAGGTCAAGTGGGCGGGCGGCGCGGCTTCCGTATCGATTGACATTGGTCCAGACGATACCATACTGATGAGACGGTTCCGCAGAGATGACCTATCCAAGTTGATGGGGTTCTCTGCCCGCTCGGAAGGAATCCGGGCTGCCACAGGCCGGGAACCCTGTCCGACAAGCGGACCTTCAGGAGGAACCATCCGTGGCTACCGCGACCAAAGCCAAGCCCGCCTATCCCTCGAAGTCGGCCACGCACGCCGTCGCCACGCCAATCACGAAGAAGCTCCGCCCGCTGGGCGACCGCGTGGTTGTTCAGCCGACTCCCGGCGAAGAGATGACGAAGAGCGGGATCGTGATCCCGGACACCGTAAAGGAGAAGCCCCAGGAGGGGACGATCCTCGCTGTCGGCCCGGGTCGTTTCCTCGACGACGGCAAGCGCGAGCAAATGGACCTCAAGCCGGGCGACAAGGTCCTCTATTCGAAGTACGGCGGCACTGAATTCAAGCTTGACGGCGAGGACCTGCTGATCATCAGCCACAAGGACATCCTCGCGGTGGTCGAGAGCTGACCTTAGCCAGGCTTCGACTCCTGCTCCCCGGCGACTGCCGGCGAGCCTCCCGTACACGCTGAAAGGACGGCACAGGCCATGGCCAAGCAACTCCTCTTCGATGAGATGGCGCGCCGGAGCCTCATGCACGGCATCGACCGGATGGCCGACGCCGTCCGCGTCACGCTCGGCCCCAAGGGCCGCAACGTCGTCCTCGACAAGAAGTACGGTGCGCCGACGATCACCAACGACGGCGTCACGATCGCCCGCGACATCGAACTCGAAGACCCCTTCGAGAACATGGGCGCCCAGCTTCTGAAGGAAGTCGCCACCAAGACCGACGAAGTCGCCGGCGACGGCACCACGACTGCCATCGTCCTCGGCCAGGCGATCGTCGCAGAGGGCCTCCGGAACGTCAGCGCCGGGGCCAACCCGATCGCTGTCAGGCGGGGCATCGAAAAGGGCGTCGAGGCGATCGTCGCCGAGCTCAAGCGCGGGTCCCGCCCGGTCGACAACCGCAAGCAGATCGCGGCCGTGGCCTCGATCAGCGCCGCCGACCCCGAGGTCGGCAGGATCATCGCCGAGGTGATGGACAAGGTCGGCAAGGACGGCGTCATCACCGTGGAGGAGGGCCAGACGCTCGGCCTCGAGACCGAGTACACGGAGGGCATGCAGTTCGACCGCGGCTACCTCTCGGCCTACTTCGTCACCAATGTCGATCGCATGGAGACGGTCCTTGAGAACCCATTCATCCTGATCACCGACAAGAAGATCTCGAGCGTCAAGGACATCCTGCCGGCACTCGAGAAGGCCGTCGGAGGGAGCAAGCCGCTGGTCATCATCGCCGAGGACGTCGACGGCGAGGCCCTCGCCACGCTGGTCGTGAACAAGCTCCGCGGCACCATCGCCGTCTTCGCGGCGAAGGCGCCGGGCTTCGGCGATCGCCGCAAGGAGGTGCTGCGCGACATCGCGATCCTCACCGGCGGCATCGTCATCAGCGAGGAGATCGGCCGCAAGCTCGACTCGGTCGCGGTCGAAGACTTCGGCCAGGCCCGCCGCGTGATGGCCACCAAGGACGACACCACAATCGTGGACGGCGCGGGCTCGCCCGAGCTGATCAAGGCCCGGATGAGCCAGATCAAGGCCCAGATCGAGGACACCACCTCCGATTACGACAAAGAGAAGCTCCAGGAGCGCCTGGCCAAGCTGGCCGGTGGCGTCGCGGTGATCAAGGTCGGCGCGGCGACCGAGGTCGAGCTCAAGGAGAAGAAGCACCGCATCGAGGACGCGCTCTCGACCACCCGGGCAGCGGTCGAAGAGGGTCTGGTCGCGGGCGGCGGCGTCGCCCTGCTCCAGGCCATCCCGGCGCTCGACCTGGTCGAGCTGGTGGGCGACGAGGCGGTCGGCCTCGACATCCTGCGCCGCGCGCTCGAAGCGCCCATCCGCCAGATCGCCGACAACGCCGGCGCGCATGGCGAGGTGGTGGTCGAAAAGGTCAAGGGCCTCAAGCCGGGTCACGGCTTCGATGCCCTCAAGGGCAACTACGGCGACATGTTCACAAAGGGCATCGTCGACGCCGCCAAGGTGACGCGCTCAGCGCTCCAGAACGCCGCCTCCATCGCGGCGATGGTCCTCACGACGGAGTCGCTGATCACCGACCTGCCGGAGAAGAAGCAATCCGTGCCCGCCGGCGGCGGTTATGGCGGGGACATGGACTACTAGGCCACTCAGTTGCTGAAGTAGCCGGTCACGTCGAAGAGAACGTTGACCGCGTCAGTTCTCCCCAACATCACAGCGGCCACCTTGCCGCTCCCGCCCGGCGGTACACAGGGATCTGTACCACAGGAGGGTCAGTGTCACCATGCCATAGTGTTCGATCGGAGGGGGGGAGCAGAAAGCCGCTCGTAGCGGTTCCCCGGCTTTCGACAGACGCCGCTTTGAGTGCCTCGACCTCGATCTGGAGGCCGCGGTCGGACTGCTCGTTTGTCCGGTCGTGTTCAGCTGCTCATGCCGCCAGGGCTAGCAGCTGAGATGAATCGGGGGAGAATTACGCCGGGACCAGGCGTGCGGCCGATTCGATCCGGCCAGGAGGTGATCGTGAACGAGCCACGGGCTCGTGAAGTCGTTGCCCGGGAGCGGAGGCGTGTTGAAGCTATGCTCGCCGAGCTGGGCGGCGAGATCCGTGCCGAAGGGTACCTCGGGCGCCAGCAACCTGGAGATCGCGCCGAGGCCGGCAGCGCTCGCGAAACGGAGTCTGTTGCCGTGGCCCTCACGGCCGACCTCCGCGAGCAGCTCGTCGCCGTCGGGCGCGCCGAGGAGCGCATCGCAAGGGGCACCTACGGCAGATCGGTCGAAAGCGGGATACCGATCCCGGATGATCGACTCGAGGCAGAACCCCTTGCCGAGCGGACCGTCGAGGAGCAGCGACGCCACGAACGTCGCGGGCCCAGGTAGTCCGGTGGGCTTGCTCCACGACGGCCCCTTAGCGAATCTGTGATCTCGCTCGGCACAACGATCCGGCATGCGGGAACGGCGGGTTCACGCTGCACGGTGCATGACACCACAACGCAGTGTTGGAGCTGTGCGGGCCTCATCCTTGCTGGCTTCCGCGATGCCTCGCGCACCGAGGCGGAGGGGGAGGATTTCGCTAAGCGTCCACCACGAGATCCCCGAGCAGCGTCCGCGCCCTCCGGGGGTCGCTCACGGCCAGCGCCACGCCTCCCATCCCGTGGGAGATCCCCGTCGAGAGGATCAGCTCGATGTTGACCCCGGCGGTGGCGAGCTTACGGGCGACCTTCCCCAGCGCACCGGGCTCGTCGGCCAGGGCGATCCTGATGACCTCGACCTCCTTCGTTTCGATCCCTGCCGTGCGGAGCGCGCCGCGAGCGCCTGCCTCGTCGCTGACCAGAAAGCCAATCAGGCCGGCTCCCTCGCCCGTCAATCCCGCGAGCGCGGTGATGTTGACGCCGGCTGTGCCCATCGCCTCGCCGATCCGTGCGAGCTCGCCCGGCCGGTCCTCGGTTGCTACCACAAACGCCTTCATCGGGACACTCTTCCTCCGTCCCGGGGCGCCGATCGACGATTGACCCGGCGACCGCGGGTCGGAGCCACATCGTACGCCCGTGCGGGGAGCAAGCGATGAACTGCCTTCCGGATCGCAGGTCGACGATCTCGCCAGCTCCTCCGCTGCGCCCGTCATCGACACCCGACGGTGGCCGCACGTAACCCGAGAGCACTCGACACGACACACTGATCGTGTCCCCTGGCGGAGCTGGCCTAGTATTCGGTTAGTGGATCCCTTCACGGTCCCGACCAGGTACTGGCACCGTCTCGACGACGGACGGGTGCAGTGCGATCTCTGCCCGCGCGAGTGCCGGCTGCACGAGGGCCAGCGCGGCCTGTGTTTCGTCCGCGCCCGCCGCGACGACGCGATAGTCCTTACGAGCTACGGTCGCTCGTCGGGGTTCTGCGTCGATCCGATCGAGAAGAAGCCGCTCAACCACTTCCTGCCAGGGTCCGCGGTGCTGTCATTCGGCACGGCCGGCTGCAACCTGGCCTGCCGCTTCTGCCAGAACTGGGACATCTCCAAGTCGCGCGAGCTCGACACGCTCGCCGATGCGGCCGCTCCCGAGGCCATCGCCCGGGCCGCCCAGGGGCTGGGCTGCGCCTCGGTTGCCTTCACCTACAACGACCCCGTCATCTTCGCCGAGTACGCCATGGATGTGGCCGAGGCCTGCCACGCGCTCGGGATCAACGCCGTGGCGGTGACCGCGGGCTACATGAACCCCGCGCCGCGGGCCGACTTCTACCACCATATGGACGCCGCGAACGTCGACCTCAAGGGCTTCAGGGAAGCCTTCTACGCCGACCTCTGCGCCGCGCATCTCGGGCCCGTGCTCGACACGCTGCGCTACCTCGTACACGAGACTGGCGTGTGGGTCGAGATCACGACGCTCCTGATCCCCGGGCGCAACGACTCCGACGAGGAGCTCGACCGCCTGACGCGCTGGGTCGTGGACGAGCTCGGGCCGCAGGTGCCCCTGCACTTCACCGCCTTCCATCCCGACTACAAGCTGCTCGACGTGCCGCCCACGCCGCCGGCGACCCTGACGCGGGCGCGCAGAATTGCCCTGGCCAACGGGGTGCGCTACGCCTACACGGGCAACGTGCACGACCGGAGCGGGCAGTCAACGGCCTGCCATGCCTGCGGTGCGCTCCTCATCGAGCGTGATGGGTACGAGATCGGCACGTACCGGGTGACCGACGAGGGCCACTGCGGCGCGTGCGGTGAGCCGATCCCCGGCGTCTTCGCCGGGCCTGCCGGTCGCTGGGGCTCGCGGCGTCTCCCGGTACGGATCGCCGCCTTCGCCACCGAACGGAGCCATCCCGCTCGGGCCTGAGCGCCGCAGACGGTGTCGTTGGGGACCGTAGCCGGGTGTCGCTCCTGGCGGCCAACCTGAGCGACTGCTGACGCGACGATGATTGCCGGTAGGTGCTATTCGTCACTCAACTCCGGGCAGAACGCAAGTCCACCCGCGAAGCCCCCACTCAAGAGCGTTCGACAACTTCGCGGACCTGGTCGCCGAGGCGCCGCCCACCCGCCGGAGGTCAGCCGCCCATGACAGCGCCCGAGCGCCGCCTGACGCGCTCAGCCCCCATGGGTGAGGAGGCTGAGCGCGGAGGAGGGATGCCGTGCGATCGGGTTCGGCCCGGGACTCGGGTCGGACCGGCGCATCGCCCGAGTGGACTCTCAGCGCCGTCTCGAGACGATGGTCGAAGTGCGATCGTCAGGGAAAGATCTAGCTGCAGGAGGCCTTGTAGAGGTACTTCTGCATTGTCGGATCGTTCACGTTGTCCTTGGTGAGGGCGGCCAGCTGGGTCTGGATGGTCGCGGTCGTGCTCCCGCCGTTGAGCGCGAGGACAGTTTGCTGGACACCGGCGACGCCGATGCCGTACGGATCCTGGGCGATGAGGCCCTGGACGATGCCGTTGTTGAGGTCTTCGATCTGCTTGGGGCCGGCATCGAAGGCGATGGTCTTGACAGTCGTGTTGCTGGCCTGCTTGAGACCAGTCGCAACGCCCTCGGCGTTCTGGACGTTCGTCGCGAAGACGCCGGCCAGGTCGGGATGGGCGGCTAGAGTGGCGGTGGTGATGGTAGTGGCGGCCGTCGGGTCGTCATGCGTGTACTGAACGTCGAGGACCGTGATGTTCGGATGGTTCTTCATCTCGTCGGTGAAGCCCTTGACACGGGCGTCGGTCGTCGAGATGCCGGGATCGACGTTCACGACGAGAACGGTGCCCTTGTCGCCGACCAGCTGGGCGAGAGTCTTGGCCGCGAGGGTTCCGCCGGCCAGGTTGTCGGTAGCGATGGACGACACCGCAAACGACGTGTCGTCGAGCTTGGTGTCGACGAATGTGACTTTGATCCCGGCATCGCTCATGGCCTTGAGCGGAGCGAGCAGGGCCTTGGAGTCGTCCGGGGCAACCATTACGCCGTCCGGGTGAGCGGCGGTAACGGAGTCTATGACGGGCTTCTGGACCGTGGCATCCCACTTGTTGCCGCCGGTCACGTTCAGATTGACGCCTTCCTTGGTGGCCTCGGCCTGGGCCCCACAGGCCATCGTGACGTAGAACGGGTCGCCGGCGACACCCTGGATGAGTGTCAGGTTCCAGGCCTTCGCGGCAGCAGACGGCCCGCCGCTGGGCTGAGTCGTTGCCGACGACGAGCAGGCGGCAACGGTGATGAGCACGAGGCCCATCATGATGACGGTGCGGATTCGCATGATCTCTGCCTCTCTCCTTGTTCGAGTTCCGTTGGATCTGTTGCGCTGGCATCCCGATCTACCGAGGTGCCGCTTGCGCACGAATTGGGGATCAGCGCCGCTCCCGCCTGCGACGGCGCAGCTGGTCTGTATAGACGGCCAGAATGAGAACGGCGCCGACGGCCACGTCTCGCCAAAAGGACTGGTAGCCGAGGATCGTGAAGCCGCTGAAGAGAACCATCGGGATGCAGACACCGATCGTCGTGCCGGCGACGGTGGCAACGCCGCCCATGAGGCTCGTGCCGCCGATGACGACGGCGGCGATGGCCTGCAGGTTGTCGTTCGCGTGGCCCGAGATGGTGGTCGTGGTGAAGATCGCCAGGCTCATGAATCCGGCGAGACCCGCCAGCGTGCCGCTCATCGCGTAGACCGAAATGAGGTGCCGATCGACGTTGATGCCGGCCCGGCGGGCGGCTTCCTGATTGGAGCCGATGGCGAGCGTGTAGCGCCCGAACTTGGTCAGGCTCAGGATCACTCCACCCATCGCGGCCACGAGGACGGCAACGATGACGACCAGCGGGACCTTGTCGAAGATGACCCTGCTGGCCCCCATGTCGGCGATGATCTTGGGGAGATAGCGCAGGTCCTGGCCATTGCTGAGGATCTCCGCCAGGCCCCAGGACATGCCCAGAGTGCCCAGCGTGGCGATGAGCGCCGGCACCTTGGCCTTGGCGACGACGAGACCATTCAAGACGCCCCAGGCGAGGCCTGAGCCGATCGCGACGACGAACCCGAGAAGGACGACGTCCCAGCCGCTGTTAGTCGAATCTTTACCGCCCCAGTTCATCACCTGGGCGGACGTGACGCCGGAGAAGAGCAAGACGTAGCCGACTGACAGATCGATGCCGCCAGTTGCCATGACAAATGTCTCGCCGACGGCGATCACCAGAAGCACGGCCACGTTCTCGGCCATGCTCCGGACGTTGAACTCGGTGAAGAACTTGCCCGGTGCCAGGAAGTTGAAGATGAACATCAGGACGACCAGGAGCAGGAAGATCCAGGCCGCGTTAGTGGAGAAGGTACGGGCGACGACCGAGCCGAGGCGGGTCCGGCTGAAGGACCCCCAGCGCTCGGCGACAGGCTTCAGTCGGGCCTTGATTGAGCGGCGGATAGACTCCGTTCGGCTCGTCTGGACGCCGGTCATGCTGCTCCCTCCTCGGCGAGACCGCCGGTCATGGCCGAGACAAGCTGCTCTATGGTGGCGCCCTTGCCATCGAAGCGGGCCACGCGGCGACCGAGCCGGAGAACTTCGATCCGGTCGGCAACCTCGAGGACCTGGCGCATGTTGTGGCTGATGAGGACGGCGGCCACGCCGCGATCGCGGATCCTCTTGACGGTCTCGAGGACCCGGGCGGTCTGGATGACGCCGAGAGCCGCGGTCGGCTCATCGAGGAAGACGACCTTGCTGGCCCAGGCCACCGAGCGAGCCACGGCGACGCTCTGGCGCTGACCGCCGGAGAGGTTGGCCACGGCGCTCTGGGCGTTCTGGAGATCTACACCCAGTTCCCCGAACGCTTTGCGAGCCCCCGTCCGCATCGCCCTGTTATCGAGGAAGCCGAGTTTGCCGAGAAGACCCGGCATCATGACCTCGCGGCCGAGGTACAAGTTGGCCGACCCATCCAGGTCGGGCGCGAGGGCGAGGTCCTGATAGACCGTCTCGATGCCAAGCCGCATCGCCTCGAACGGCGAGCCGACGTGGATCTTGTGGCCCTCCAGGAGTATCTCCCCTTCGTCCGCCTGCTCGGTGCCGGCGAGGATCTTGATCAGCGTGCTCTTGCCGGCGCCGTTGTCGCCGATGAGGGCGACTATCTCGTTGGGGTAGACCTCAAAATCGCAGCCGCGCAGGGCTTCGACGTGCCCGTAACTCTTGACGATGCCGCGTGCTTGTAGCAATGGATCGGCCATTCGGTCTCCGGTTGAGGTCAGCTGGCGCCCCATCGATGCGGCCGTCGCGGTTCGACGGGCTGGTTAGGCTTGACCGGCCTCGTCGCGCCCAGACGCTAGCCGTGCGCGTCCGGCGGGCCATCGGGAACCATCCGTAGCCGACTACCGATCCGCTGCTCCGTACTCCTGGTACGTACCCTCGCGTCGGGGTGCGGTCCGACGGCGTGGTGCGTTGGCGCGGTCGTCAGATGCGGCCGGCAGCTACTTCGCCCAGTACCAGGCGCTGTTCCCGGCCACGTCGTTGCTCTTCATGAGCATCGCCGTCTGGCTCAGCGCCCGGCCGACGTCGGGGCTGTAGAGGAAGACCGTCAGGAGGTCCTGCCATTCGTCGAGGAAGTCGAGCGGCGATAGAGCACCGTGGATCGACGACGGGACCGGCCGCAGGGTCTTGAAGGCCTCGGACGCGCGCTGGTGCAGCGAATCGGGGTAGGTGGAATCCGGCACGTCCTGGTTGGCCGCGATCGATCCCTTCAGGATGGTGAAGTCGGCCTGGGTCTTGGCGCTAACGAGGTTATCCAGCCAATCGGTCGTGGCGTCCGGGTGCTGGATCCCCTTAGGTCGCGTGAAGGTGTCTATGACCATCAAGAAGACCTCGGTCGGCTTCTGCGGAAAGCCAACGGCCTCCCAGTCCAAGCCTTCGCTGTAGCCCGCGTCTGTAAGAAGCGGGGCCGCAAAGTCGCCGAGGACCATCATCGCCACCTCGCCGCGGCCGAGCAGCGTCGGCGTATCGCTCCAGCTGTCGCTGCCGTGGTCCGGGTATACGTACGGAATGAGCTCGGCAAACTTCTGGAAAGCGGTCCGGATGCGGGGATCGGTCTGGGGATCGAGAAGGCCGGTGTAGAACTGCTCGTAGACGTCGGGTCCGGCCACCGAGAGCAGAACCACATCGAAGAGGAAGACGGCGGTCCACTTGTCGCGGGACCCGAGGCCGATAGGGGTGACACCGTGGGCCGCCAGGACCTTCGCGTCGGCAATGAGCTCGTCGACGTCCCTTGGGGGATCGAGGCCGTACTGCCTGAAGATTGCAACGTTGTAGAAAAGCCAGTTCGCCCGGTGGATGCTCACCGGTATGGCCATCTTGTGGCCATTGAAGGTGACCATCTTGCTGAGGACCGCCCGATACTTCTGGTCCAGGTTCTGAGCGGCCCAGATGTCGTCCACGTTGTCTAGGTAGCCGCCGTCCACGTAGGTCTTGAGCTCGCCGCCGGCGAGAGACTGGAAGGTATCAGGCGGGATGTTGGCGGCAAGCAGGCCTTGCATGACAGTCTTCAGGGTGATGCCACCGCCGCCCGCGGTCGGGTTGTCATGGATAGTGATGTCCGGGTAGGCAAGGTTGAAGTCCTCCTCCATCTTGTTCATCGCCTGGCGTTCACCGCCGGCCGTCCACCAGTGGTAGATGGTCAGGTCGTGGCTCGCGCTCGAGGAGGGCGCCGCGGCGCCGGTGCAACCCGAGGCGGCGACCGCTAGGACAGCCGCGCACAGCGTCGACAGGAACCGCGTCCGCACGACCCCCCTGGATGGTCGGAGGGCTCCGCCCAACGCTGCTCTCCTTTGCCGGTGGCCGCGGCGTCTTCGAAGCTGCCCGGAGGCCGTGACGGCACACAACCCACCGCCCGACACAGCACCCGACTGAAGCGTACCGAGACCCATACTGACTGGCATCCGTAGCGTCCCGTAGTCGACCCGTATCCCGGAGTACGTAGTGGCCCCGCCCGCGGCCGGTATCCGCCGCATCATGCGACCAGTATGCAACCCGGTGATTCTTCGCATGCCTTCTCGGCGACCTGCTCCTAGAGTCGCATGCGTGGACGAGCCAGTCGTAGCGAAGCAGCACAGTCGAATGGGGCGGACCGAACGCGTCGGGGCGGAGGGCGCTCGGGACGACGCCGCCGTAGATAAGGCGTCAGCGTACGACGCCGCCACCGACCAGGCCACCGCGGACGAGGCGCGCCTGCGCTACCGCCGCCGAGGCGTCGGGCGGATCGATGCGGACGAGCGGATCGGCCCTATCCTGGAGCCCGACGAGCAGCTGGTCGCCGTCCGGCGTTCGGCCGTGGTGTACCGTCCCGAAACCCCCGAGTCGGGCGCGGCTTTGCCGGGCGTAGTGGACGTGTACGTGACCACGCGCCGGCTCGTACTCGTGGGGCAGGACGTCCATTCCTTCGACCTTGCGACCGTCGACGAGGCGGTCATCTCCAACGAGCGGCTGCTCCTCGTCCTGTGCGATGGCGTGGGTCTCGTTCTCAAGGTGGACTGGCCACGCCTCCTGCGCGTCGAGATCGCCGCGGCTCGCGCCGCCCGGCGCTGAGCCGTGGCGACTTAGCCCCGATCGCGATACCGCCGGGCCGCCTCGCCCCGGTTCCGGACGCCGAGCTTGTTGAGGATGCTGCTCACATGCGTCCCGACCGTGCGCGGCGAGATCGTCAGCGCCGTCCCGATCTCGCGGTCGGTCAGCCCGTCGGCGAGATGGCGCAGCACTTCCTCCTCGCGGTCGCTCAGGGAGGCGAGCTCCGGGTCGTCGGCCGCCGCCGGGACATGCCGGGATTTCTCCACGAGTCTGCGGATGAGGTGGGCGGCGAGGCGTTGATCCATCGCCAGGTCGCCCTCGTACGCGCCGCGGACAGCGCTCAGCAGAGCGTCGGGGCTGATGTCCTTGGTCAGGTAGCCGATCGCTCCATTGCGCATCGCGTCGAGCAGGTGCCGGTCCGATGTCGAGACCGTAAGCATGACGATCCGCGTCTCGGGCAGCCGCGGTGCTAGCTCCCGCACGAGCTGGACTCCGTCCATCCCGGGCAGGTCGATGTCGACCAAAAGGACGTCGGGCCGAACTCCGGGAGCCACCTGAAGGGCCTCCTCAGCCGTGGCGACCGCGCCCACGATCTCGATGTCGGGCGCGGTGATCGCCTGGGTGACCGCCGCGCGGACGAGGGCGTGGTCGTCCACAAGCATCACCCTGATGCGGGCGGGCCGGCGCGGCTCCGTCATGGCTTCATCCCCACGGTGGCTAGCTCGTCCGTGCTCAGGGGCACGCTCACCGTTACCCGGGTGCCGTCCTGCGGTCGCGAATCGATCGTCAGCTCGCCTCCGATGATGAGGGCTCGCTCGCGCATCGAAGCCAGACCGAAGCAACCTTTCCTTACCTCGGACGGTTCGAACCCGATGCCATTGTCGCCTACCACGAGGTCCATGTGGGAGTCCACGACACAGGCCCGAACGCGTACAACGGTCGCGTCTGCATGGCGGGCGATGTTGTTGAGAGCCTCCTGGGCGATTCTGAGCAACTCGGCCTCGGCTCGCGGAGTCAACCGCGGCAGTTCGCCTTCGCAGTCGAACTCCGCGCGCAGGCCGAATCGATCGGCGAAGTCGTCGACGTAGCGCGCCATCAACTCGCGTAGTGACACCGCCGGCTCGCTCCCAAGACGCAGCGCCATCACCGCCTGGCGCGCATCGGCCAGTCCGGCGTCAATCGCCCTCGCCAGTTCGTCGCAGGCCGCTCTCGCCTCGGGACCGAGGTCGGGTGTGGCACCCAGGCGTCCGATCTTGAGCTTGGCCAGCCAGAGATCCTGGGCGAGCCCATCGTGGAGCTCGCGAGAGAGCCTCGTCCGCTCCTCGAGCGCGGCCCGGCGCACGTCGACGTCCTTCAGCCGTCCGAGGGCCTCGTTGGCCCGAGCGAGTGCGGCACGCGTAGCCCGTCCTTCGGCCTCGATGCCGATCAACAACACGACCGCGAAGGCTACGGTCAGGATGTCGCCGCTCGTTACAAGCCCGCCATAGGTGCCCGGGTAGAACGCGGTGTGGAACTCACCGAAGGCCGCGAAAACCAGGCCGACCGCCAGGAAGCCGTCTCCAATCGCGGCGGTACGGCGGTGATGCCGCCGGGTCAGCTCGGCCGCAAGAGCGAAGAGTCCGCCGCCGACCAGGTGCAGACCCACGCCGAGTGGGGTCGGCGAAGGCGGCACGGGCTGGAAGCTCGGCCAAGTCGGCAGATAGGAGAGGATGAAGACGCTGCTCAGCGGGGGGACGTAGCGGCTCCACGCATTGGCGAATTGGATGATGGCGAAAAGCGCGACGGCGGGGCCGAGCAGGATCAGCCAAGGCTGGCGAACCCTGATGCCGCGGAGCGAGATCACCCCGCCGATGACCAGAAGCGTGGCAGCCATGAGGTGTCCCGCCGTTGTGATCTGCGGCTGGGCCTCGCGAGGCATGTTCAGCCCAAAGTCGGAAATGGCAACGTCCAGCCGTCCCACGATCCAGAGCAGGCTGGCCCCGCTGGCGATCGCCAGAACCAGGAAGGCCGACGCCTGGAAGAGGGCCACGGGCGCTCCTATCTCGCGGTAGCGGACCCAGGCGACAACGGCCACGCCAAGCGTGACGACCGTGGCGAAGGTGTCTAGGACGAGGTCCAAGCCGCCTTCGACGTGCTGGCCGCCGAGCACCGGCCAGAAGACGACTGCGATGGACAGGAAGGCCAGGACGATGATGACTGCCGCCAGGACAGCGTCCAGCCGGTCGAGCTGAGCGACCCGAACGAGATTCCGAGACAAGAGCACGGGGCGAATGATAGGCGTGCCGCATAGGAGGGGGCCACCCGCCTCCTCGCTCGAACCATCGCACAAGCGGGACACCCCGTCGAGCATGACGCACTCACGGAGTCGGCCCCGCGCACCGCTCCTCGGGTCGCCTGAGCGGAGCTTACGTCAGCCCTCCGCTATCCAAGATGTGACAAGCGCGGCAGGGTGTACTGCTCCGCTAAGGGCGCGGTGCCGCTGCCGGATTCTTCAAGGCACCTCGATCGATCCCGTCGCGCTGGACCGTGGGGTGGGCGCGGGGATCTCGCATCAGTCGGTTTGGACGGGCTCCCGGCTGATCTCGGGGTCGGTGAAGATGTCAAGCTCATCGCGACTCTTCGTCGAGAACTCCGACACGACGGCGCCATCGGGTCCGCCTTGGAACCAGTGCTTAGTGTTCGGCGGGACCGTGTACTGCTCGCCCGGATGGAGCACAATCTCGCGCTTCGCGGTGTAGACGCCGCGTTCGGCGCGCGCCGGTTTGGCCTTGGGATTGGGCGTCGGCTCGCCGCCCTCGACATTCAGATACACAACGCCCTTCCGGACGCGGAACGTCTCTTCCTTGCCCGGAGTGCGGTCGAACGGCGGGTGGCGGTGCTCGGCGCAGGTCTGGTGCGGGAACAGCACCAGCTCCTTCGCGCAGACGCGCTCCGTGTTGACGTAGACGACGATCTCGGTGCCGAGACGCTCGAGGTCGCCCAGGCCGAAGTCAACCACCTCGATCGCCGCCCGTTCGGCCGGAGTGATCACCAACCCGGCTGCGGCGAGCATCTCGGCGGCGCGATGACGCGCCTGCTGCACCTGCGCTGCGGTCAACATGGCGTTCTCAGACCTCCTCGTCTCGTGGTCCGTGACGGACGCGATCGGGACCGATCATCCAGCCGGATCGCGGCTCGTTCGCAAGTTCGATCGTTGCCAACAGCTGGCTCCCCGAGCCGATCCGGCGGCCAGATCGGCATCGAAACCGCGCCAGCCCCGGAACATCCACGACCAACCCGCAGCCGAGATGCCTCGGCACCGTCACGGTGCCTGCCGTTTCTCCTCCAGTACCGGCGTCCAACCCTTCAATGTCGAAGCATACCCTGGGGCTGTCTAGGGACCTTCCGGCCTTCAGCATGTCAGCCACATTGTCTCGGCGGGAGACGTTCAGGTCCCACCGTGGCTCTCCGGACTGTTCGCTGCCGGTTGAACCAATTGGTCTGCGCGTCACGGGCTCGGCCGTCCGCTCAAGAAGAAGGGCGCCCAAGTCGACAGACACTCTCAGCAGAACGTCTGGCGCTGGCCGTCCATCATGGCTCGAGGGCGGGGAGGCTGGCTGCGGCTGCGGCCTGGCCGTGACGTTTGTCGCGCTCCGACACGGTGAGGAACGTGATCGGTACGAGTGACCTTCCGGGCATCGCAGGGTCGAAAGCGTCGTCGGACCCAAGCACCCGTCGCGCTCCCGCCAGTATCGAATCGCCACCGGCCCCGCTCACCACCCGGCCGAGCACCAGCACGTTGTCGAAGTCGTAGAACTCGCGATAGTCCAGCAGCGCATAGCCAAGGTAGGTGCCGACCGTGTCGTAGACGCGGGCCGCCCGCTCGTCGCCGGCCGCCATGAGGTCCTGCAGGAGGAGGAGCCGCTCCGGCAACGGCAGACGCTCGTCCGCCTCGATACCGGCCGGAGCAAGGAGGCGCCCTATCGCCTGCTGAGATAGGTACTGGACGCCGCAGCCGCGATCGCCCGACCATTCGTCCGCGGGCGCATCCGGCGCGTAATCGATCGGAGCGAAGGCCAGCTCGTCGAGCCACGACGTCAGCCCGCCCTGGCGGGTCACATACCCGGCCGCTTCGCTCGAACCCAGTGAGATACCCAGCAACCCGCCCACGCCGCCGACCATGGACCCGGCCAGCGCGGTCACCTCGCCATCGTTGACTACCACAAACGGAATACCGCCCCAGGCCTGCTTCATCTCGGCAAACAGTCCGGGCACACGCCGCGCGCGGACCTCCAGGTCGACCGACCTGAAGAGCGATGCGACACGGATCCGATTTCCGACGTAAATCCCGGCTGCGCTCCCGCCGATGGCGTCCACGCGAGGCAGATGTGCCGCGGCGCGGTGCAGAGAGTCCATGATCTGGTCGTAGTGCCACTGCGGATCGTCGTGGCGCGATGGGTCCCACGGGATCTCCTCGCTGAAGACGACCTCGCCGTGGATCACCGCTGCGGCTTTTCGGTCGCTGGCGCCCAGGTCGAAACCGATCCGGGCACCATCGAGATGGCGCCCCAGCTCGGCGTTGGTCTCCATGGAGGCGGGGAATTCGGATCGAGGCGCGGCCACGATCTCGAAAACTGTGTCGTAGACGACCTCTCCCATCATGTGGGCATCGAAGCGACCGGTGGCGTCCTCCAGGTAGTGACGCCGCAGGTGATCGACCAGCTCGGGTGGACCGTCGACCCAGACCCGGCTTCCGCCTCGCGACCAGAGCAGCGACTTGACGATGCGCTCGCAGATGACGTTGTCTGCGGCGGCCGCGGGATGCCCGGGGCCGAAAAGAAAGACGTCGCCGGGCCAAGGGCGCAAAGACCCTCGAGGTGGCCCTGCAACCGGGGACCGCGGCCACGCTGAGGGGCTACCTCGAGCGCGGACGGGCGGCTCTCCTGCCGACAGGCCTGGGACACGACGATGACCCGGGCTGGCTCTTCCTCTCCCACGCCGGCGGCCCACCGGCGCCGCTGTCGATGAATGCTCTCTCGCTCATGCTGACCCGCCGCTACCACGCGGGCGGCGGGAGCCTGCCCTATTTCGGCTCGCACCGCATCCGCCACGCCACCGCCACCCTGCTCGTAAACAACGGGATGCCGCTGGAAGAAGTGAGTCGATACCTGGGTCACTCCTCCACGGCGACGACGAGGCGGTATGCCCAGCAGACGACCGAGGCTCTCGGTGTCCGGGCCGCGGATGCGCTGGCGCGAGCCGGGCTCGTTGCAGGGTGACGACGACCCGCCTAGGCGCGGTGCGGCTCGTTCCCGCCTTAAGCCGCCTCACTCGACGGATCGTTCGCCGAGGGCCCCCCTCCCACCGGTCTGGCTTCCGGCGGCCAAGACGACGCCGATCCCGGTGTCGTGCCTGGAGACCGGACCCTGGAGCCAGGGCCATGGGTTCGAGACCGTGCGGGCTGCCATTATCCGGTCGTGAGGCTGGCGGGGCGTGGGTTCGCGGCGATCGGCAGGTGACGCGGGCAACGGCCTGTACAGCAGCGCATGCTGCCATCGCTGCTGTACATCCTGACCCGGCGCATGCTCGAACTGGCGCCTCCCGCTGGGAACGATCAGAGCGCCGCAATGACGGCGGTCGGCCGCGCGTAGTTCGTGTAGGGCTGACGCCGCTGGAGACGACGGGTTATTGACCCCCACGAGTCTTCGCTCGACGGTCCTGGGTCTCGGGGCATGACGCGTTTTGCCGAGGCGTTCCGGGACATGCCATGGTGGAAGCTGGAGCCGGAAGCGGCGCCGGGCGTGAGCTGGGACCCCCGCCTTCAGGGCCCGAGGCTTCTGTTGTCGGGCCATGGTGAATCCAGAGGGTTGGACTTTTGTTCGATCGCGCGCACAGCGGACGGCAGGCTCGCGATGGCATACATGCCGACCGCCCGGAAGCTCACTCTCGACTCATCGGTCCTGGCTGGACCGACAGTACGGCTGATGTGGTTCGATCCAATCGAAGGCGGTTGGCGGGACGGAGGCGAACGGGCTTGCGGCCGGCCGATTGATGTGGCGCCTCCGGGCGAGCAGGATTGGCTTCTCGCGATCGAGTCGGCGTCCTGATCGGCGTTGGCGATCTGAGGTGGACGTGCTCGGGCTACGACGGCAGCCGGCAACGGCTCGTACCAGGGCAGGCGTGCCGACACGGGCCAATGGGTTAGGTGTGAGCGTGTGATGCTGGTCGGTCCAAGCGGTTCCGTTCGCGACGTCTCACCATTGCTGGTGCAACTCAACGGAGATACCGTGGGAGTCCATTCGATCGCAGCCGAGCGCGGAAGTACGCACGAACTGAGAACCGAGAAGATCTCGCCGGAGAGGTCAGGATGAGCCTCATCGGGATAGACCTTGGCACAAGCTCAATAAAGGTTGTCGCCTACGCCATTGACGGCACGCCGCTGGCACGGGCCAACCGCTCCGTACCCGGATACAGGCCCGCGCCGGGCCATTGTGAGGTCGACGTCCCCGAGTCGCGCGATGCCTTCAAGGCTGCGCTCGGGTCGGTAGCGTCCGACCTAAACGCCAAGCGAGATCCGCCCGTGGCCATCTCATTTAGCTCATCGGGTCGTGAGGTGTTTCCTGTTTCGGCGAATGGCACGCCGTTGGGTCCGTGTTTGATGACGTCCGACATCCGAGGTGACGACGTTGCCTCCGCAACTGTGGCTCGCCGGTCTCCTGAGGATTGGTTCCGGCTAGCTGGCCACGTACCCCGGCGAATGGACCCCGTAAACCGAGCTCTATGGTGGCGTAAGACAGCTCCCACGGTGGCCTCGGAATCTAGATGGTTCATGAACTGGCACGAGTTCTACTCACTGCTGTTGAGCGGCCGGCCGATCGTGGACTGGAGCGACGCCGGAACCTGGGCCACCTACGATCTGGCGACCGGCAACTGGTCGCCCGAGCGAATTGCTGAAACCGGAGTCGACCCGAAGTGGCTGCCTGAGGTACAGCCGAACGTAACCCCGATTGGAACCATCCTGCCTCAAGCTGCCAGCGACTTCGACCTGCCTCTGGACACCCTGATCGTAACCGGCGCCTACGACACCTGCGCCTCATCAGTGGGGTCTGCGGCGGTGGACCCCGGATTGGTCGCTCTTTCCTGCGGGACATGGCACACGTACATCGTGCCGGTCCGAGCAGGCTGGCCGGTCGACCTGGTCCACGACGGGGTAAGCATCCTCCCGCATCCCGGACCGACTGGATTCGGGATCCTTTCAACCGACCCAAATGGCATGAGCGTGGTCGACTGGGCCCGAGATCTCTTTCACATCTCTATTCCGGAGCTCGAAAGAGGGCTGGCTGCCGCAGGTCCCGGACCCGGCCATGTGTTCGCCGACGCGGCGTTCACGCCGCTACCCCACGTTTCGGCGCAGCCCGGCTTCGGCGGCAAGTTCTCGGGTGTAACCCTAGCTTCGACACCAGTAGACGTCGTCCGCTCGCTCCTGGAAGGCATCGCATGCCAGTTCGCCCTGAGCCTCGAACGCTTACGAAAGAGCGGCGTCGAGACGAAGCTCATTCGGGCGACCGGAGGCGGAGCAAGGAACGAGTGGTGGCTCCAGCTCATGGCGGACGTGTGCCAAACACCGATTGAGATCGTGGCGCAAGACGAGCCCGGTACGTTCGGGGCGGCCATTCTGGCCGGTGTCGGAGCTGGCGTCTACGGGTCGGTGTCCGAGGCGGTCGCTCAGCTCGTGACGGTATCTCGCCGCTTCGACCCAGACAAACCGCGCGGTGCGCTCTATGCCCAAGTGCGCACGCGCTTGGTCGCAAGCTGACGGCGGAAACCAATGAAGCCTCTCCGGGCCTCGCCTGTACCCGCATCTCCACCATCGCTTTCCACGCCCGCCCTCGTCGTCGATCTAGACATCTTCGAGGCCAACCTTGCGGCCATGGCTTCGCTGCTTCGCGGCACCGGCAAAGCGCTCCGACCTCACGTCAAAACCCACCGGACTCCCGAACTCGCTAGGCGCCAGCTCGGCGACTGCGTGTCGGGTCTTACGTGCGCTACTGTCGGAGAGGCGGAGGCTATGGTAGATGCGGGTTTCGACGACATCTTCGTGGCGAACGAAGTGGTCGATCCGGCCAAGATCGCCCGCCTCGTCCATCTGGGACACCGCGCCGACATCTCTGTCGCAGTCGACGACACAGCACCAGTCGCGGCTCTCTCGCACGAAGCGGCGGTCGCCGGTCTAACTGTTGGTGTCCTAATAGACATCGACATCCTCCTGCACCGTTGTGGAGTCGGATCCCCGCAGGATGTCATCGCGCTGGCCAGGGCGATCGAGCGCCTCCCCGGGCTTCGGCTCCGAGGAATCATGGGTTATGAGGGGCGTCTCCGGATCAACGACCAGGATCGAAGCGGCAAGATCGCCCGTGCTTACGGGGCGCTAGCAGAAGCCGCGTCGGCATTGCGCGACGCCGGCTTCTCTATCGAGGTGGTGTCGGCCGCTGGCACTTCAACGCTCAGGGAGGCGCTCAACGACCCAACAATCACTGAGATACAGGCGGGCGTATATGCCCTGATGGAGCCGGAGCTGCTTGACTTGAACCTGCCGTTTCGCTGCGCCGCTGTAATGAGAGGCATGGTTATCAGCCGTCATCCCGGTCGAATCGTGACGGATGTCGGCAGACGCGTCGTGGGAATGGAGTACGGCGCCCCGATCCCCCTCGGGTTATCGGTCAAGGGCATCGCCGTCAGCGATGAGCATTCGACCTTGACGATGGATGATCCGTTGCCTCGATTGGGAAGCTTGGTCGACTACAGGCCCGGCCAGATCCGCACCACCTTCAACCTCCACGATCACGTCTGGGTCAGCCGCGGTGGCCTGATAGTGGACCAGTGGCCTATCACAGCTCGCGGGAGCTCGCAGTAGGCGCCGGCGTCCGAATAGGCCTGGAGAGATGCGAAAGCCCGGCGCCATCATCGGACCCACCGAAAGGCGATCTTGATCGGCCAGGGCCGGGCAGTCGTCGGCTTGTTGAGCGGCGGGGAGAGTTGCGTGTTCATCGTCGGGTCTCCGGCGTCGCGGCACCCACGGGGTGGCGCAGGGAGCGGACGGGGAACGGACGGGCCGACCCGTGGGGGTCGAAAACCCGAATTCGCAACCAGCCGCATCCTAGAATGCGCCGATGTTGTTCCTGCTCGGCTTAGTCATTAGGGCGCTCGCCCGTCTCCTCGTTAATCCTCGTGCCGACGACGGTTCCAAGGATCTCGAGATCCTCGTCCTCCGCCATCAGCTCCGAGTCCTTCGGCGGAAGACCGGCCCACCCAAGTTCTGGGCCATCGACCGAGTCCTGCTCGGCGCGGCAAGTCGGTTGATCCCGCGCGACCGATGGTCCAGCTTTCTGGTCTCGCCTGCGACGCTCCTTCGCTGGCACCGCGAGCTCGTCAGGAAGAAGTGGACGTACGGCAAGATCGGTCGGCCGGGACGGCCTCGGATCGATCCGGCGGTTCGTGACCTCGTTCTCAAGATCGCGAAGGAGAACCCGCGCTGGGGCTGTGTCCGGATCGAGGGCGAGCTCGCCAAGCTCGGGATCGCTGTGTCGGCCACGACGATCCGTACGCTGCTCCGGACGGCGCGACTCGGTCCCGCCCCGAGGCGGACCGGACCGAGCTGGACCGAGTTCCTCCGGGCTCAGGCGCAAGGGGTCATCGCCTGCGACTTCTTCACCGTCGAAAACGCCTGGCTCCGGACGCTCTACGTCCTGCTCTTCATCGAACTCGGCAGTCGGCGTATTCACCTGAGCGCCTCGACGGTCCATCCCGATGCGGCCTGGGTCACTCAGCAGGCCCGCAACATCGCCATGGACTTGGATGGTCGCTCGCCCGCCATCCGGTTCCTCATCCACGACCGCGACACCAAGTTCGTCGGACCCTTCGACGAGGTCTTCCGGTCGGATGGGGCCAAGGTGATTCTGACTCCGGTCCGGGCCCCCAACGCCAACGCCTACGCCGAACGGGTGATCGAGACCGTCCGGGCGGAGTGCCTCGACTGGACGCCCATCCTGGGTCGGCGGCACCTCGATCGGACGCTCCGGACGTATGCCGAGCATTACAACCGTCGGCGGCCCCATCGCGCTCTCGCCCTTGCGACACCGGTGGCCGATAACGAGGCCTCGATGCCTGTGAGCCCTTGGGACGTTCGCCGACGCGACCTGCTCGGCGGCCTGATCCACGAGTACGGTGGGCTCGCCGCGTGATCGGATCTGGGTTTCCGACCCCCACGAGGCTGTTCGAGGAGCGTCTTCGTCAGCGCTCGCACCAGAAATGCAGTCACCTAGATCCGAGGCATTCCCGGGCGTGCCGAAAGTCGGCGAGCCAGGTCGAGCACATCGTCCATCACAATCTCGGTGCTGACGTAGGAATGCGGGACGGTCTGCTTGCTGTGGGTCATCTGGCGGCCCACCGCCAACCGCATCCGAGACTGCTCGATGCGACGCGGGGCCTTGTCGTCGGCGGCTCCGGAACCTTCTTCAGCCATTCCGCCTCACCTCGATGTCCTCGGCGGTAACAAAGCCATCGCCTCGTCGATCTGTGCCCGGATCGCGCGCGTGCCGGCCTCGGCCCCGTCCGGGTGACCCTGAATGGCACCCCCGACGCCGAGGATCACGTCGATGCCTGATTCGCGGATCAGCGGCCCGATCATCGCCCGGGTCACCCCGCCGGCCAGCATCGGCATCGTCGGCCGGAGGTTCCCGGCCGGCCCGCGCATCCATTCCAGCGTCTTCTCGTAGATCGGCCGGGACGGCGGACGGCGGGCATAGGGAGTCGTGGTGAACACCGAATCCGCTCCGGCGAGGCGCAGGAACTTGCCGAACAGGAGGGCCTGGCCGATGCCCGAGCTGACGGCCCCGGTCATCACCTCGGAGGTGGCGGTATGGACCAGGATCGGCACGCCGAGCCTGCTCTCGACAAGCGCCTGGAAGGGGTCCAGCCCGATCGCGAGCGCGTTCACCATGACCGCGTCAGCGCCTCCGTCGACAGCCGCCCGGGCGGTGTCCACCAGGCGCGTCGCCCGGTCGGTGACGTTGGCGATGTACCTCGCCCGATGACCGGTCTCCTCTGCCACGCGCTCGAGCCGTTCCCGGTAGACGCGCGAGCGTTCGGCGACGCGATTGAAAGGCGCGTCCGCGAGAAGCTCGTCGTCCTTGATCAGGTCCGCGCCACCGCGCGCCGGCTGCTCGAGCAGGTCGGCGCCGACGCGGGGCGAGTACCCGGTGCAGGGCTTGATCATGTTGAGCAGGAGCGGCCTGTCCTGGACGCCCGTCGTGCGGCGCCAGCCCTCGATCCCGAGCTGCGGCCCAGGGAAGCCGGCCTGGTACGTCTCGGGCAGGTCCAGGTCCACCAGCCGAACGCTCAGGGACGTGGAGGGGTCGTTGCCGACCAGAGTGGTGAGCAACATCGGGAACTGGGGCCCGAAGTTCTCAGTCGCGAAGCCCACCCGCAACATCCACAGATCGCCCATCGTCTCGCCGCCGACTTCGCCGACCGGCCGGGCCCTGCCGATCTCGATGACGCGAGCCCCGTGCAGGCGACGCATACTCGGGCTTATGCCCGGCACGGGAAGCCACGTGCCGATGCTCTGGCCCGTCGCGAAGGCCTCGGCCGCTTCCTGCGGCCGGTCCGACGGCAACTCGGCCAGGTATGTCGCGACTACTTCCTGCCTGTGCTGCGTGGCGCTCATTGTCTGGCAACTTCCACTCGCGACGCGTTGGCCCGGAGGCGCTTGTCCGTGCGCTCAGGATCTCGGGGCGGACGCGTACCCCATCACCGACCGGACGCCGGTGACGATGTCGGCGACCTGCGGGACCGCTGCCTTCTCCAGGGCGAGGTTGAACGGGATCGTGGTGTTCAGGCCGGCGACCCGAACGATCGGCGCCCGAAGCGCATCGAACGCCCCCTCAGCCACGATGGCCGCGATGTCGCTGCCGACGCCGCCTCGCTTGACCGCCTCCTGGGCGACGACGAGCCGGCCGGTCTTCCGCACCGAGTCGAGGATGCAGGCGGCATCCATCGGGACGAGAGTTCGAGGATCGACGACCTCGACCGAGACCCCCTCGGCCGCAAGCTCCTCGGCCGCCTGGAGGCTCTTGATGATCATGTGCGACCACGCGACCAGGGTGACATCGGTGCCGCTGCGCTTGATGTCGGCCTTGCCAAGCGGAATCAGGTAATCCTCGGCGGGCACCTCGCCGTCGGTCATGTAGAGCAGCTTGTGCTCGATGAAGATGACCGGGTCTTCGTCGCGGATGGCGGATTTCAGCAGACCCTTGGCATCGGCCGGCGTCGACGGCATGACCACCTTGAGCCCCGGCACGTGGTAGTAGAGAGCCTCCAGGCTCTGCGAATGCTGGCCCGCGAGCGAGTTGCCGGTCCCGCCCTGGGTTCGAATGACGAGCGGCACCCGGCCCTCGCCGCCGGACATGAAGCGGTACTTCGCCGCCTGGTTGACCACCTGGTCCATCGTCTGCAACAGGAAGTCGATGAACAGGATCTCCACCACCGGCCGCCGGCCCACGATCGCCGCTCCGACGCCGAGCCCAACGAAGCCGGCCTCGCTCAGGGGCGTGTCGATCACGCGACCCGGGCCGAACTGCGCCAGCAGGCCCTCCGTGACTTTGTACGAGCCACCGCGCTCACCAATGCCCTCGCCTACGCAGAACACGGCCTCATCGCGCTCCATCTCCTCTTTGAGGGCTGCCCGGAGGGCCTCGCGGTACTTCATCGTGCGATCGTTCCTTTCCAGCTCGGGTGGGCCTGTGGCCCGGCCGTGTCGTCGTTAAGCGCGCGGAACGGAAGGATTCCGGCTAGAGCATCGAGACCTCGGCGCGGAAGTCGTCGACGGACGGGTCCGGGCTCGCAGCGGCGTACTCGACAGCGGAGTCGATCAGCCGCTCGACCTTCTCGTCGATCGCGGTCACGGCCGACGCGTCCGCGCCGGCCCGCGCCAGGCGCTCGCGCAACACTGTCAGGGGATCGTGCGCCTTCCACCGCTGGAGCTCTTGGGGCGGCAGATAGAGGCCCGGATCGTTGACGTGGTGGCCGCCGTGTCGGTAGGTCATGCACTCGACGAGCGATGGCCCTTCGCCGGACCGCGCCTTTCGCAGTGGTTCCTGCATTGCACCGTAGACGATCGCGGCGTCGTTGCCATCGACGGTCACGCCCGGCATGCCGTAGCCGGCCGCACGCTGCGAGAGATGCTCGACGCGTGCCGAATCGCGGATGGGTGTCGAAACGGCGAACTGGTTGTTCTCCAGGACAAAGATGACCGGCAGATCCCAGATCGCCGCCAGGTTCATCGATTCGTGCCAGATCCCGTTGGCCGACGAGCCGTCGCTGCAGAACGCAACGACGACCTGGGACCCGTTTCTCTGCTTGATCGCGAGGGCTGCTCCGTCGGCAATTGCGAGGCCGCCGCCGACGATTCCGTTCGCCCCAAGGTTGCGGACCGACCGGCTCGCGACGTGCATAGATCCGCCGCGGCCGTGGCAATAGCCGGTCTCCTTGCCAAAGAGCTCAGCCATCATGATGCTGACGTCTTGGCCCTTGGCGATCGCATGACCGTGACCGCGATGGGTGCTCACGATGTAGTCGTCCGGCTCGAGCGCCGCCATCACTCCGACGGCGATGCCTTCCTCGCCCAGGTAGGGATGGAAGTAGCCACGGATGTTCCCGAGACGGTACTGCTCGATCGCGCGGAGCTCGAACCGCCGGATTGTCGTAGCGGTCTCGTACATGCACAGCAGCAGGTCCGTGCCCAGCTCGCTCATCTTCAGAACTTCCCCTTGCGTCCTCGAGTTGATCAGTATTCGGGAACGACCCGCAGATTCATCACGTCCATCTGGATTCGCTCTACCTCTTCGCCGTCGATCCAGGCGGTGATCGCGCCGAGCATTGCCGCATCGCAGGCCCGACCGACGAGAACGGCCCTCGTGTCGCGGTCGTCCACCTGATCGCGCACGGCGGCCGAGAGCGGCCGATCCAGCACGCCTTCGGGCCACCGGACGCGCATCTCGTCGGTGGTCCATACGGCGGCGTCGCCGTGACCTTCGGCCAGCAGACGGGCGATCTGGGCGCCCATGGCCGGCAGGAGCTGAACGTCCGCCCCCTTGAACTCCAGCGTGGTCAGCAGCTGCTGGTCGGCGGAGTCGCGGTCGATGATGACCCTGACCGGGTCCTGTTCGGCGCGGGTCGACGTATAGAAGACCCGATGTCCCGTGTTGTACGTGAGCGGCGGGAGCTCGACAACGACAGAATCGTCGGGACCGCAGATCTCCGAGGCCGCGAACATCGACATGGCGGCGAGATGACATCGTCCCTCACGAACGGCCTGAAGCCGCTGTCGGGATCCTCGAACGAAGATGAGGAACACCTCGATGCCGGTCCGAGACAGGATCTGCTTCAACGCCGTCGCGAGGCCTTCGTACCGCAGCGAAGAGGCGAGAGGGAGGGCCACGACGAGTGGCCTGCCGTTCTCGGCCATGGCCCAAAGCCGGCCCGCTGACCGCGAGATCATGAACGCCCCGAGGCGACCGCGCATTTCGATGTCGACCGCTCCGGCTTCCTCAATGAGGCCGATCGTGGCATGGACCGAGGAGAGGCTCGAGCCGTGCCGGCGCGCGAGTTCTCGCACCGTCGGAAGCCTCGCCGGCGGTTCAGGCGAAAGAAGGAACTCGCGCGCGAGCGCCGGCATCAGGCCGGCCACGGCTCGTGCGTGGCGGCGTTCGCGAAACAGGAACATAACCGAATGATACCGGCGCCTGATGGGCCCGTCCAGCGGTCGTAACTGCGGTTTGGGCCTGGGCGACCCGATACGAAGGCTCTCGACGGCACGTCCAACCGGGTCAGCGGGAAGAGCCCGGCTGGCTCACCGGCCTCTTGACTGACCGCGTAGAGTAATTACGTTCTATGTTTCGAAACGGAAAGCGGTCTGCCGTATCGAAGCACCGAACATCGCCGGCCGACGACTCAGCGCAGCCCGATCGATGCCGGAGAGGAGGGTTGGCGGGGCGGAGTGGATGCGATGACCTCGCGATCCAGCTCAGCAGGGCAGAGAGTCACGGTCATCCCCCGGGACGCCGCGTTGGCGGAAGCCGAGCAGCGCGAGCCGCCGCCATCGAAGCCGGCGCGTTCCTGGGTCTCCTCAGCGAATGCGCCATCGCCGTACTGATAAGCGGCCGATCCGTGACCACAGCCTCCCGACCATGGGCGACTGGACTCCCTGAGACAGCAGGATTGGTGAAGGAGCGGAGATAATGACCAGCGCTACGAGTGAACAGGACGTAGCCGGAGGCGAGGTCACGGTCCACGGGCTGCACAGGGACCTCCAACCGAACGCCATCGGGCTCATCGGGGCGACGATGCAGTGCATCACGCACATCTCGCCCGCGATCGCAGCCTTCTTCTACACCGCAGTCGTGGTGTTCTACGCCGGCGTCACGGCGCCGCTCGCGTACTTCGCGGGCTTCCTAGTCGTGCTGATGCTCGGCAACACCCTCGTCCAGCTGTCAAAGCACCTGCCCTCCGCGGGCGGCTACTACACGTATGTCAGCCGCGCCATCCATCCGCGGGTCGGCTTCATCACGTCGTGGATGTACATCCTGTACTCGCCGCTGTGTGGCGGCCCGATCTACGGGTTCTTCGGCTTCATCCTGCAGGGTGAGCTGAAGTCCAACTGGAACATCGACGCACCCTGGTTGTGGTGGGTGTGCATCCTGGTCGGCGCGCCGCTCGTGGCGCTCGTACAGCACCGGGGGATCAAGCTCTCCGTCCAATTCATGCTGATCACCGGCGGCATCGAGATGCTCATCGTGTTCGCGCTGGGACTGTCGGGCCTCCTCAGCCCCGGTCCGGGTGGATTCTCCTTCGCGCCCTTCAATCCCGCCAACATCGCCAGCGCTGCAGGGTTCTCCCTCGCCATCGTCTTCAACGTGCAGGCGTTGACAGGCTGGGAGGCGGCGGCCCCCCTGGCCGAGGAAACCACCGATCCCAAACGCAACGTCCCGCGTGCCACGTTGCTGTCGATCGTCCTGATCGGCACCTTCCTGGTCATCGTGTTCTGGGGCCTGATCTCGGGCTTCGGCGTCAACAACGTGCCGGCCATCGGCGCCTCCGCTGAGCTCCCGGCTCTGGTGCTGGCACACAAGCTCTGGGGCGACTTCTGGGTCCTCCTCCTCTTCGCGTTCCTCAACAGCGTCTTCGCGTGCTGTCTCGCCTTCGCGAACGTCAGCACCCGCATGTGGTACGGAATGGCCCGCAGCGGGTCGTTCCCCAAGGCCCTGGCCAAGGTGGATCCGGTCTACAAGTCCCCCACCAATGCCATCCTCCTGCAGATGGCGATGTCGATCGTCCCGCCTCTCGTCGTGGGGTTCTGGCTGGGACCCGACGTGTCGTTCTTCCTGATCGACGGCCTGATCCTGGTCATCGGCGTGACGGTCGTCTACCTGTTGGCCAACCTCGCCGTGTTCATGTTCTATCGGAGCGAGCACAAGGCGGAGTTCAACCCGCTGCTCCACGTCGTCTTCCCGCTCGTCTCGTCGATAGTGCTGGTCCTGGCTATATTCTTCACGTTCTACCCGCCGGCCGGGTTCGGGTCGCCTCCGGCGTCGCCGTATAACATCGCCCCGCTCATCGACGGCGCGTGGCTCGTGCTGGGCATCGTCATCCTCTTCTGGATGCGCGCGCGTGGGAAGGAGCAGTGGCTCCTCAACGCGGGCGACGCGATCGGCGAGGCGTAGCCGCCTCGACGACGGACTGGTTCGTTACTTCGCCGACGGCCGCGTTGTTGCGCGGCCGTCGGCGAACTCGGACATTGGATCGAAGGATCCGGTTTTGGATCGAACTGGCGGAGCGGTCTCACCGGCGCGACTAACGAGCCTGACTCGCAGGCGCTTCTGCAGCCAAGGCGCGCCGACAGAGAACGTCCGTGAACGGCGGACCCGTGGTCGACAGGCGGCCAGGAGATCCGGGCCGGACGCGGGCAATAGTTTCCGCCGCCTCGCGTCCCTGGGACCTGGTTAGGGCAGCGCCCGTGACGCACGAGCGCGCCGCAGCGAGAGGAGCCGGAGCGATGGAGAAGCGTTTCGTCGGCAAGGTGGCGCTCGTCACCGGAGCCACCAACGGGATCGGCCAGGCGACCGCAGTGCGCCTCGCCGCAGAGGGTGCGCTCGTCGGGGTGAACCAGCGACCGACCGGCGACCCGACGGAGACTCTCCGCCGCATCAGTGCGGCCGGAGGAGAGGCATTCCCGGTCGTCGCGGACATGCGAAACCCCGGTCAGGTCATCGCCATGGTGCAGGAGGTGGCGCAGCGCGGCGGTCGTCTCGACTACCTGGTGTCAAATGCCGCGATCAATCCCTTCATGGCCTGGAACGAAACATCGGTCGAATCCTGGGACGAGCTCTGCGAGACCAACCTGAGGGGTACGTGGATCGTCACGACGGAAGCCGCCAAGCAGATGGTCAGGGAAGGCCATGGCGGCGCGATCGTCTGCGTCAGCTCCATCTCGGCCCATGTAGGCGCCCCCGGTCAGACCGCTTACTGCGCCACCAAGGGTGGCATCTCGATGCTGGCCAAGGCTCTGGGGGCGGTGGTAGGCGAGCACGGTATTCGCGTCAACGCCGTCGAGCCGGGTGCCATCCGGACGAACATGAGCGCGCCATTGTGGGATGCCGGGCCCGAGGTCATGAAGTACTACCTCGACCGGATCGCGACTCATCGCATCGGTGAGCCGGAGGAGATGGCGGGTGTCATCGCGTTCCTGCTCAGCGATGACGCGAGCTACGTCACGAGCGCGACCCTGCTCGCGGACGCGGGCTTCATCGTCAACGCGGAACTGTAGGCATGGGGCATCGAGAAGGAGACCAAGAGTGGCAGTAAAGGTCGTTATGCCCCAGGCGGGTCAGGATCTCGAGACCGGCCTTGTGAAGCACTGGCTGAAGGCGGTCGGCGACACGGTCGGCAAGGGGGAAGCCATCGTCGAGATCGAGACCGAGAAGATCTCGCTCGACGTGGAAGCGCCCGCTGCCGGCGTGCTGCTGAAGATCGTGGCTCCGGACGAGACCGAGGTGGCGATCTTCTCGACGATCGCGATCATCGGCCAGCCCGGCGAGGATATCTCAGGCATCGAGTAGTCATGCCTCGCCGCTTCGCCGGATCGCGCCGGCGCTAGCGACGTTCTGAGGAGTGACCAGGATGAGCCTCATCGGGATCGACCTCGGCACCAGTTCGATCAAGGCCGTTGCTTACACCACGGACGGGGCAATGCTCGCGCAGGCCAGCCGGCCGGTGCCCGCGTATCGGCCCGAACCCGGGCACTGGGAAGTCAACGTCCTGGAATCCCGCAAAGCATTCTGGGATGCCCTCGCCTCGGTCACCGCCGACCCGAAGGTGAAGACCGACCGTCCTGTCGCCCTATCGTTCAGTTCGTCCGGTCGCGAGGTCTTCCCCGTCGCCGAGGACGGAATGCCCCTTGGACCGTGCCTTATGACGCCCGACGTCCGGGGCGATGACATCGCCGCCGAGACTGCTTCCCGCCGGTCCCCCGAGGAATGGTTCCGTCTCACCGGCCACGTTCCGCGCCGCATGGATGCCGTCAACCGGGCCCTGTGGTGGCGCCGGTCCGATCCGGCGGTCGCAGCGAAGGCTCGCTGGTTCATGAACTGGCACGAGTACTACTCGCTCCTGGTGAGCGGCCGGCCGGTGGTCGACTGGAGCGATGCCGGGACATGGGCGACCTACGACGTGGCCACGGGGAACTGGTCGCCCGAGCGGATAGTCGAAACCGGGATCGACCCCCGCTGGCTGCCGGAAGTCCAGCCCAACGGGACCCCCATCGGCACGATCCTGCCGCATGTCGCCCGTGATTTCGACCTGCCCACGGACACCCTGCTCGTGACCGGCGCCTACGACACCTACGCCGCCTCGGTCGGCTCCGCGGCCGTGGATCCGGGCGTGGTGGCACTCGCCTGCGGGACGTGGCACTCGTACAACGTGCCCGTGCTCCCCGGCTGGCCGGTGGAGCTCGTCCATGACGGCTTCAACGTCAACCCGCACCCCGGCCCGACAGGCTTCGGGATCCTGTCGACCGATCCCAATGGGATGAGCGTCATCGACCGGACGAGAGAGCTCTTGCACCTCTCGATCCCGGATCTTGAGGAGGGCCTCAGGGCGGCCGGGCCGGGACCCGGCCACGTCTTCGCCGACGCGGCCTATACTCCCCTGCCCCACGTCCCGGCTACGCCGGGGTTCGGCGGCACCTTCTCGGGCGTGACTCTCTCCTCCACCGGCGTCGACCTCGTCCGCGCGCTTCTGGAGGGCATCGTCTGCCAGTTCTCGCTGAGTCTCGATCGCCTTGGACGACGAGGTGTCGAGCTGAAGCTGATCCGGGCCACCGGAGGCGGCGCCAGGAATGCCTGGTGGCTTCAGCTGATGGCCGACATCTGCGGAATGCCGGTCGAGGTCGTGGCACAGGACGAGCCCGGAGCGTTCGGGGCGGCGATCCTTGCGGGCGTCGGAGCCGGACTCTATGGCTCCGTGTCGGAGGCCGTGGCACGGCTCGTCACGGTCGCCAGACGCTTCGAGCCCGACGCGCGGCGGGGTGCGCTCTACGCCGGTGTGCGCGCGCGCCTGTCCGCGGGCTGAGCGGAGGAACGATGAGACCCGCCGCCGCCTCAATCCAGCAAGCCGCTATCCCACTTGTCTCAACGCCGGCGCTCATGGTCGACCTCGACGTGTTCGACGCGAACGTCGCGGCCATGGCGTCCCTGCTGAACGGCACCGGCAAGATGGTTCGGCCCCACGTCAAGACTCACCGCACTCCCCAGCTGGCCCGGCGTCAGCTGGGGGATTCGGTCTCCGGTCTCACCTGCGCGACCGTGGGCGAGGCAGAGGCCATGGTCGGCGCGGGCTTCGACGACATCCTGGTCGCCAACGAGGTAGTAGATCCCGCCAAGATCGCCCGGCTTGTGGCCCTGGCCCATACGGCAAGCGTCATGGTTGCAGTCGACGACGCGGCACCGGCTGCCGCCCTGTCCGGCGAGGCCGTCGCGGCCGGGGTGACGGTCGGCATCCTCATCGACATGGACATCCTGCTGCACCGTTGCGGCGTGGCCACACCCAGGGAGGCGGTTGCCCTGGCGGGCCAGATCGGGCGGCTGCCCGGCCTTCGGCTCCGCGGGATCATGGGCTACGAGGGCCGGCTTCGCCTGACGGACCGGGACCGGACCGGCAGGATCGCCCGCGCATACGCGGCGCTGGCCGAAACCGCTAACGCCCTCCGAAGCATCGGTTTCCCGGTCGAGATCGTCTCGGCCGCCGGCACTTCCACGCTCCGGGAGGCCCTCGCCGACCCCACGATCACCGAGATCCAGGCCGGCGTGTACGCGCTCATGGAGCCCCAGCTGCTCATCATGGACCTGCCCTTCAGGTGCGCCGCGACGCTGCGAGGCACGGTCATCAGCCGCCACCCGGGACGAATCGTGACCGATGTCGGTCGCCGGGTCGTGGGCGTCGAATACGGCCCGCCCACGCCGGTGGGATTCACGGTGAAGGGGATAGCAATGGGCGACGAGCATTCGACGCTCACCATGGACGATCCGATGCCACCACTGGGGAGCCAGCTCGACCTCACGCCCGGCCAGATTCGTACGACGTTCAACCTCCATGACCACGTCTGGGTGACCCGCGGCGGCCACGTGGTCGATCGGTGGCCGATCTCGGCTCGCGGGAGCTCGCAGTAGGTAGATCGCCCGTGCACTTCGGCGGCCCCATCGCGCTCTCGCCCTTGCGACACCGGTGGCCGATAACGAGGCCTCGATGCCTGTGAGCCCTTGGGACGTTCGCCGACGCGACCTGCTCGGCGGCCTGATCCACGAGTACGGTGGGCTCGCCGCGTGATCGGATCTGGGTTTCCGACCCCCACGAGGCGACAACCACGGCCGTTGGGCGATCTCAGTTGGGGATCGGAACGCCCAACTCGTCCAGGTACTGGAGCAGCTCCTGGGGATCGCGGTAGACGCGGAACGCCCCGGCCTGTGTCAATTCGTCCACGCCGTAGCCCCCGCTGAGCAACCCGACGCTGAGCATCCCTGCGCGCCTGGCGGCGAGCAGGTCCCATACGGCGTCGCCCACCACGTAGACATCCTCGCGGCGCACTCCCATGCGTTCCTGGCAGGCGAGGAAAAGGTCCGGTTCGGGCTTGGCGCGAAGCACGTCGCTGCGATCCAGGACGACCGTGTCGCCGGGCAGGTTGAGCACCGCCAGCGACGGTTCGATGTCGGGGCGGCGGCCCGAGGTCGCGATTCCGAACGGCACGCTGTTCGCCTGGAGCCAAGTCAGCAACTCGCACGCACCGGGCAGCGGCCTGCGTACGGGCTGGAGTGCCTTGTAGATCTCTCCGTGGCGCCGCTGCAGCGTCGCCTGTTCCGCCGGTGTCAGCGACCGCCCGATCTCTCGGGCCAGAGCGCGGGCGGAAAGGCCTCCGCTCATGCCGATGCGGCGGTGGATGAGCCAGCCGGGGACCTCCAGGCCCGCCTCGGCGAGGGCCTGCTGCAACGACAGGACGTGGGCGTAGACGGTGTCCACAAGGGTGCCGTCGAGGTCGAAGATGAAGGCCCGCATCGCCGAAAGTATGGCACGCCCTGCCTCTCGGAGGCCTCCAAGAGCCGCCCGGAGCCAGACCGGTGACCGATCGGCCGGCCTGTGTCACCATCGACGCAACGCAAGCATTCCTGCTGCTTGTGCCGCTTTATAGACCCGTTCGGAGGTCACGATGGAGTACCGAGCGCTGGGGGCCAGCGGGCTCAAGGTCTCGCCGATTTGCCTCGGGACGATGCTGTTCGGGTCCTATACGGATCAAGCCGAGGCGGCGCGCATCGTCGGCTCGGCTCGCGATGCCGGGATCAACTTCATCGACACCGCGGTCTCCTACGCCGGCGGCAAGGGGGAGGCCGTCGTCGGAGAGTTGCTCGAGTCGGACCGGGACTGGTGGGTCGTCGCGACCAAGGTCGGATCGAAGACGGGAGACGATCCCAACGAGGACGGTACGAGCCGCCGCCAGATCCAGGCCTCTGTCGAGCGAAGCCTCAGCCGGCTCCGTACGGACCACATCGACCTCTACTACCTCCACCGCGACGACGAGGCCACGCCGCTCCGCGAGTCCCTGCGGGCCGTCGGCGATCTGATCCGGGCCGGCAAGGTGCTCTATCTGGGTCTGTCGAACTTCCGCGGCTGGCGGCTCGCCGAAGCCGTCTCCATCTGTCGCGAGCTGGGCATCCCGGCGCCGGTTGCGCTCCAGCCCTACTACCACGCCCTGAACCGCCAGCCTGAAGTGGAACTCCTGCCTGCCGCCGCGCATTTCGGACTCGGCGTGGTTCCGTACAGCCCGCTCGCGCGAGGCGTCCTGACGGGCAAGTACAAGCCCGGCGAGGCGCCGCAACGCGGGACCCGGGCCGGCCGCAACGATTTCGAACTGATGACGCGAGAGTGGCGCGACGACTCTCTCCGGATCGCCCAGCAGATCCGCGAACGAGCCGAAGCGAGGGGCATGACGAGCGGCCAGTTCGCACTGAACTGGCTACTCGGCAACGCCCTCGTGACCGCGGTGCTTGCCGGCCCGCGCACGCTCGGCCAGTGGACGGAGTACCTGGGCGCGCTCGAGCACGGCTTCGACGCCGATGACGCTGCGTTCGTGGACGGCCTGGTTCCGCCCGGGCACGCCTCGAGTTTCGGCTACACGGACCCCACGTACCCGGTCAAAGGCCGCGTACAGAGGGAGCCAAAGCCCTAGCCGCGGCCGATCGGGCGCAGCTTCGGCGCCGCTCCCACCGCCTGATGGACCGGCTCAGTCGTCGAAAGTTTCGACCTCGTACGAGCTGAAGCCGTGATCCACGTAGGTGTTGGCGCAGCCGAAGTTGAAGCCGATCCCGGGATTGCCGGACTTGTAGACGTCGTCCGTGGCGGACAGCACCTCGACGCCGTTGACATAGGACCGGATGACGTTGCCGACGATCGTTGCCTCGACGACGTCTCCGTTCTTGACGCCGAATTCCGGACCTTGTTTCCTCCTAGGCCCGTCTGGCCAGAGCGCATTCGGAGAGATCCGGATCGAGGGCGAACCATACGACCGTGACGTAGTCATCGACGAGGGCCGTGTCCTTCGCCGCCGGAAGGGCCCCTCCAAAGCGCTCGCTGACCAGTTCGGGAGCCTACCGAGGCGTTCGCCGAGACGACCACCTCGGCAACCTGCGCATCGCCCTTAGCGACGCCGTGTCGATCGGCCATTCCTCCCAGCGCGCGCCCCCCGTCCCTCTGTCGGTCGACTTCATCGCTCTGGGCCGTATCCAGCCTTCCGCGATGGCATGGAGGACGAGTTCGGTCCGGCTCCCGACACCGGCTCGGCCGAACAGGGAGTGGAGATGGCCCCCGACGGTTCGCGGCCGGATTCCGAGCTCCACGGCGATCTCCGCGGTGGACTGGCCGTCGGCCAGACGTTGGAGCACGCCAAGCTCGCGCGCAGTCGGAACCTCGCCCACCGAACGGACCGGGCGCATCGTCGAGGGCGAGAAGCTGGTCTGGCCTGCGGCGGCCGACAGGATCGCCGCAACGAGCTCCGCCGGTTGGGCCGTCCTCAATACGAACGCGGCCGCGCCGCCCTCGAAGGCCGCGCGATGGTAAATGGGCTGGTCGATGGAGCTGTACATGACAAAGGCCGGCCGGCCACTGCCGTATCGCTCCAGGAGACCGAAGCCGGACTCGTCGCCCAACTGAATGTCGCAGACGACAACGTCGGGCTGACTCTTCTCCAAGAGCTCGACGGCGTGCGCAATGTCCACCGCCACGCCGGCGATCTCCAGCCCCGGATCGGACGCGACAAGGGCCGCGATCGCGTTTGCCACCAGGGGGTAGTCGTCCACGATCGCGACTCGGACGCCGGCGATCCTGTCCGGCCGCTCCAATGTGGCGAAGGGGCCCGTGGCCGCAGCGTCATCCGCGCGCGGCGGCTCGCCGGGGCGCCCAAGGAAGTAGCCCTGACCGTAGCCAACGCCCAGGTCCAGGAGCATCGCGAGCTCGGCCGTGGTTTCGATCCCCTCGGCGACGACGCCGATGCCCATCTGGCCGGCGAATGCGATCAGCGCCGATGCGAGCGACCGACGGGCCCGGTCGGAGTTGATGCCGCGCGTCAGGCTGACGTCCAGCTTGATGATGTCCGGGGCCAGCTGAAGGACGTGGCGCAGACTGGCGAAGCCGGCCCCCGCATCGTCCACCGCGAGCCTGGCGCCCTGTGCTCGAAACCTGGCGAACCCGGCCCCGAGCGTTCCATAGTCAGCGACAGATGCGTGCTCGGTGACTTCTAGCACGAGTCTATCCATCGGCAGCCCGAGCAGAAGCGTTGCCAGCTCTTCTGACATGGCAGTCGACGGCGAGACGTTGAGCGCGAGATATGTGGGTGGCGGCAGCTCGGCGAAGCGAGCCACATGTGCCCTGATCGCAGCCAGCTCCAGCTGACCCGCCATGCCGGCTACACCGGCAGCCGCAAACCAGAGGTCGGGCCCCCACCGGGGCTCACGGTCGAAGCGAGCGAGACCCTCGTAGCCGGCGACCCGGCCTGTCGCGAGCTCGAAGATGGGCTGGTAGGCGGCCCGAATTGCGCCGGGCTCCAGAACCGCCCTTATGTCCTTAGGCCGGAGGCGAGGGCGCGCCTCGTTGTGTTGATCCACGAAGTTGGGATTCCGGTCTGTTGACGTGAAAATCAAGCATTAGTGTACTCCCGCCTTCGCTGGCCGCTCGCACCGAATTCGTCCAGGGGAGGCACCTTGACTCAGGGACGGGAGCTGTCGCGACCATCGCGCCAGCCGATCCTCAGACCGATAAGGCCTCCCGGGTAAGGTCGTAAGCCCGGCGGAGGTCGCCGCTCTCGGCCACCATCTCCGACCAGGCGCCCAGCACCTCGCGGATCCGCCCCCGGGAGCCGGAGGCGCGCGCCAGATCCGCGGCTCGAGCGAAGTCGCCGTCAGCACTCGCGGCATCGCCGAGCTGCTGCCTGATCTGCGCCCGGGTCACGAGCGCACTAATCAGCGCCTTCTGGTTGCCTGTCTGCTCGGCACCAACGATCGCCTGCTCGGCCAGCGCCGCAGCCCGGTCGAAGGCGGATCCGGCCAACGCGATCTGGGCCTCCGTGTCAGCGACGTGCGCCAACCATCGGTCGTCCCCGAGCGCCTCGAACCGAGCTCGCGCGCTCGACACGAGCTCGTTTGCACGGGACACGTTCCCCAGCTTGAGGAACACAAGGGCCAGGTCATTCTCGAGGGCAGCCGTTTCTGCGCCCGCCTGCATCGCCGTGAACAGGGCCAAGCTCGCGGAGCCCGCCCGTACGGAAGCCTCGTAGTCACCGGTCTCGCGATAGCTGTTGGCCAGGTCGAAGAGGTAGGTTGCCCGGCGCCTGTCATCGAGCCTCTCGGCCAATCCACGGACTTCCGAGAGGTAGGCAAGAGCCTGGTCGTACTCGCCATCGCGGGTCTCGATCGCGGCCAGCGCGATCACCAGTCGGAGGTGGAAGTCGGGTTCCACCCGCAGGCCGGCCCGGACTCGCACCAGGATCGACCCGATCAGTCGGCGCGCCTAGGCCGCGTTACCCTGCAGGTATTGGCCATTCGCGACCCAGTAGCGCGCCAGTGCCGCGTCCGCTTCGCGACCAAGGCCATCAAAGATGTCAGCGGCCTCGGACCCGGCCGCGGCGGCTTCCGGCCCGCGGTCGAGCCGCGCTAGAGCCTCCGCCCGTCCGAGCAGCAGCTCCGCTCGCGCACGGCCATACGGGCCTTCCGCGAGATGGCGGTCGTAGATATCGAGAGCCTCCTGCCAGCGACCGCTGGCGAGGAGAACGTCTCCCTCGAGGCGGCTCCAGCGGTCCGACTCCTCGGCCAGAAGAGTTGTGGCAGGTATCTGCAAGCGGGTCGCGAGGTAGTTGAGCGCTGCCATCGAGGGCTTCGATACACCGTTCTCGAGCGCGCTCACGTACGCCTTGGTGTACCGATCGCCCGCGAGCTGCTGCTGGGTCAGGCCCGCATGGAGCCGCGCCTGACGAAGGCGCGCCCCAATCGAGCGGGCCAGTGGCGTGTCATCGACCGTCACTCGACGGCGGGTGGTCTGCGGCATGCAACCCAGTATATATGTCCTGCCAAGTCCACTCTAGCTGGTCAAGGAGTTCTCCGGCCGGCACACCCAGCCGCCCTGAGATCAGCAGAAGCGCGGGGAGCGACGGGAGCACCCGCCCGTGCTCAATGGCCGACACAAAAGACCGTGTCATGGGCGAGCCCAGCTCCGCTTGAGTGAGACCGACTTCGATGCGCAGCTTGCGAATGCGAGATCCCAGCGTGGCGGCTCGAATGGCCTCGTCGCAGCCGGTATGTTGATAAATACTTGACAGTCTCATGCCGCCAGTCTAGCTTGGTCGCGGCGCTCCCGTCGAGTGGGAGCCTCTGGAGGACATGTGATGTCACGCAAATTGCGCCTGAACCTGCGGCTCCTCGTTTCCATCTTGATGTCCCTCGTCGCGACAGCTGCGATCGGCGTGGGCAGCGTCTTTGCCGACGGCGGAGGGCCGCCATTCCCGCGCTAGGCCCATTTGACCTCAAGACGTTGGTGTCGACCACGACTGCCATCACGACGCCGGGCATCAACTTGGTGATCCCGATCGACTGAGTGCCGACTGCGATCATCGAACAGTCGCCGCCGAGGCAGCGAGTGAGACCAGAGGCTTGGACTTCTCTGGCGGCCCCCTCGAGCCCGCGTTCACGCCCCTCATGCGCCGAAGCGCGGCCCTTGAGTCGTACCCGACATTTTGCTGCGCCGGCAGACACTGGAGCCATATCCTGTTGCCCGACGACGATCCAGGCCCTGCCGACCAGCTCGGTGGTAGGCACTATGAAACCGTCGTGTCGGGCACGAAGTGGGAAGTCGAGCGGGAGACGGGCCTCGAACCCGCGATGGGACTCCGGCTGCTCAGAGCAGCGATCGCCCTCGCGAACCTTCTTGCGCTGGTCGGTAGACACCGGCGTCGCGTGTTAGCAAGCCACCTACGATCATGAACCTGCGCAGCGAAGCAACATCCTCATGGTATGCGCTCAGTAACCCGTTCACCTCTCTTTCGGTGTAGCCGCGGTCTTCGGGGAAGCAGCGGTTGACGAGATAGCGCAGGACCACGTCCTTCTTCTTCTCCTGCGCTGGGATGGCCACGAGGCGTCCGTCTCTGAAGAAGTCCCGGAGCACCTTCACGTCGTACGCATTTGCGATGTCGCATTTCCCGTCCACCGTGGTGTCTATCCCGCCGACCGAAGTCCCCATCGGGGTCAGCGAACGAGCCATCTCCTGTAGTCGGTCAACTCCCGCCGAGTACAGCACCCGCTGCGGCTCTGCATGCTGCCGGATCAATCCCGCTTCCAGCAGAAGCCTGATGTGGTGGGAGACCGACGGTGCTGGCATGTTAAGCGAGGCGACGAGCTCTTCGACGGCCATCGGCCGGGCCAGCAGCAGGCCGAGTATGCGCACTCGAGAGGGATCTACCATCGCTCGCAAGGCGGTCAGGCTGTCCAGCGAAGCCTCATGTTCGTTCACGGTCGTCGATCTCCTTGACAGCATCTTGCGGGTGAGCGTTGGAGCAGCCTCACAACTCAGTGTAGGAGCCTTGGCCTACCGCGGGCTGGGTCCAGACGGAGAGGGCTTTGCCCGGCCCCCTTCCGCCCTGCCCGTCTCTCTGCTCCGAGCCCGGGGTGGCGGGCGGTGCAGCGCCATCTCGGGCAGGTTACCGACTCGCCGCAGCTGAGGCCGCCGGCACTGAGGTCGCACAGGCCGGGGCCGGCGACATCGTCAGGGGCGATGCAGGCTGCACCGAACACCCGCTGCTGGGCTGTCCGACGGGCGTGAGCGTGGCGGCCGGCGCGGATGGGCTGGTTGCCGGCGCGGATGGGCTGGTTGCCGGCGCGGTCGGTCCGGAAGTTCGGCCGGCGTAGGCCATGAGCCCAAAGACGCCGCAGATAACCGCAACCAGAGCCACGAGCGCGGCAGCGACGACAAGCAGAGCCGGCGCGGGCCTCTCGCGAACTACCGCCGATCGCGCTGCTCTATCCCACATCGTATGCGGGCGCGGGTCGTCCCCGGCGAAGGTATCGGAAACGCCGAAGAGTACCAGGGGAAGGCCGACAACCCAGACGAGATAGCGGATTAGCGTCCGGCCGATCCCGAGGCGCCGGCCGTCGGCCGCCCGAACCACTCGCAAGCCCGCGAGGTGGTGGCCGATGGAACCGCGGAAGATCCACCAGAAGATGGGCTGGTACATGACCGCAGAGATCATCCACACGCCCGCGGCCGTCTCGGTCTCGGGCGTGTTCGGGCCGTATATGCCCTCCACCATGAAGACGAAGCACAGGCCGAGAAGGACCACTCCCAGGTCGATCAGGAGAGCGCGGATCCTCGACGTCATGTCGGCCCAGACCACGCCGGGCGTGGACCCGAATGGGCTGTCCGGCCCGGACGAGCCTGGATCCCAGAAACCGAAGACGGAGCGGAAGAGGCGGCCCGGCGGCCGGCCGGATTGGCCGAACCCGAACTGGGGCGGATCCGACTCCGGCCATCGGCCGGTCTGCCGGTAGGCCTGATCGTTCGCCCAGCGAACGAAGCTCTCCTTCATGAGAGCCGGCAGCCGCGAGCGGCCGCCCTCGAGGTCGTCGAGGATGATGCGGATCTCTTCAATCTGGCGGGGCGGCGGGCCGAGACTGGACAGGGGCGCGCGTGGAAGACCGGCCAGGCGGATCACCAAAGCGTTCACCGCCTCGGCATGGATGATCGTTCCTCCGGGGCCGACTCTGAACATGCGCTCCGGAGAGATGGTCTCGACCTCGCTCCAGAGGACCGGGCCCGCCGGCTCCTTCCCGGAGCGATCGTCGAAGCCGAGCTCGGCGACGATCACGCAGCTGATGCGTTTGAGGCGCCTCCAGCCATCCACGGCGGCGATCGGTCCGATGACGAGCAGAACGAACCCCACGGGCCAATTGCCCGGGACCTTGACACTCGGCGGAAGGGATTCCGGCGCCAGAGCGCCGACCAGCGCGATGGCGAGCGTCCCCAGGCCGATCAGGAAGATGGGACCGCTCACTCCGAGCTCCAGCCAGGCAAGCCACCGCTTCTCCCGGACCACGGCGCGCAGGAGGCCCAGGGCCGCATCGAGGGGCGCGCCCGGGATCGAAGGACTGCCGGATAACTGGTTTGCGATGCCGTACACGTGTCCCCTCCTCTGAAACCCTGGCCCTGGCGATCGCGCGGAGGGGGCCCGCACGGGCGTCGTCGGCTCCCCCCAGCCACCCACAGCCGCCTTCAGACTACTCGTCGGCCGCAAGCGTCGGGCCGCCTCCGCTCGTCATCCAGACCTGCTCAGCGAGCGCGAGCAACTCAGCGGCAGAGTGTCGCCGCTGCTGAGGCCCGTGGCTAAGGCGTCGCGAGGCCGCAGGTCACGGCGCCGATCATTGGCGTGACGAAGATCGAGCACCTGGACGACGCGATTGCGGCCCTCGATCTTGAGTTGACCCCGGCCCAGATCGAGGCGCTGCAGATCCCATACCAGCCGCGCGCGATCGCCTTCTGAGGGGTACCGTCGACGACGGTGATGGTCCTTGCCGTCCCCGCGACGACCATGGCTGCACCGCCCTGTCGACCGGCGCCGAGATCCCGGCCGTCAACGGCACAGCACCACGCGTTAGCTGGCCCGGCTCTACGCCGGCTTCATCTCGGAGGTCGACTGACCGTCGCGGGAGTCCGACCCGACATTCAAGCTCCTATCTTGTCAAGCGGCAGCTGGCCTCGAGCGAGCACCGAGTTCGAGCAATCGGAACACCGTCCGCACTAACTGGCGCTTGAGGGCGCGGAGGGCCTCGCGCCAGGTCTTGCCCTCGGCTCGCTTGCGCTCGATGTACGCCCGGGCAGGTGCAT
>JBEKKR010000021.1:0-52633 GCA_050010635.1 Candidatus Limnocylindrales bacterium | reverse complement strand
CTGCTCAAGACACACCTCGACGAGGAAGATCTCTATCTCCCGATCCTGGAGGACAAGCTCACGACCTCGGGGGCTGCGGCATTGGGCCGGGCCCTGGACCATCTGGCGGCGGCCCGACTGTAGCCTGCGTCCACGAAGCCGAGCAGCATTGTGCCACCAGGACCAAAGAGTGGAGCCCGCAAACGTGAAGATCGCGATCGCCACAGATGACGGACGTACCGTCAGGGGTCACTTCGGAAGGTCGGGATACTACGCCGTCCTGACCGTCGAGAATGGCGCCGTGGTCGCACGCGAGATGCGCCCAAAGTCCTCGCCTCACGGGTCCGGCAATGACGCCATTGAGGCGCCCGAGGCGGGCCCGGACGGAGTAGGCCCGGCCTCGGGCGATCGCCACGACCGGATGGCGGCAGTCATCGCTGACTGCTCGGTGGTCATCTGCGGCGGGATGGGCCAGGGCGCGTACGACCGCATGAGAGCGAACGGTATCAAGCCAATCCTCAGCGACCTTCGGGACGTCGATCAGGCGGCCATCGAGTGCGCGGCTGGGCGGATCGTCGATCACGTCGAGTGGCTTCACTAGATCCGCGCAACACGTCGACGTACCACCACGGCAGTCGTCGAGCCTTTGGCACGAAGCGCCTGGGGCCTCCACAATGCGGACGCTCATTGTTGCCTCTTGGCCTCCACAGAGCGTGGGCGCATTGCGGAGTAGCAGAGTAGGAGACCACGCGCCGATGACCTCGCCTGAATGACACCCCAGGCCGATCTTGGGATATTCGCAATCAGCGTCGCGGCCGGCCTCATCGGTGCCCTGGCGGGCGTTGGGGGCGGCATCCTGGTCATTCCCGCCCTGACAATCGGCTTCAGTGTGGACATTCACCTCGCCGTAGGGGCGAGCATCGTGTCGGTCATCGCCACGAGTTCCGGCGCTGCGGCCGCCTACGTTCGGGACCGGATGACCGACATGCGGGTCGGAATGTTCCTGGAGCTCGCGACCACAACCGGAGCCGTCTGCGGCGCCCTCATTGCGGCTGTGGTGGCGCCGGCGTTTCTCTATGTGCTGCTCGGCGTGGTCCTGCTCGGCTCCGCCGGAATGCAGGTATCGCGAATGGGCGAGGAGACACCATCGGCGGTGTCGGCGTCGGGTCTGGCGACACGCCTGAAGCTTGCGTCCTCATACCCCGACCGCAAGCTCGGCCGTGAGGTTCCTTATTCGGCCCAGCGCATCCCGCTCGGTTTCGTGCTGATGTGGATCGCAGGCCTTGTCTCGGGTCTGCTCGGGATCGGCTCGGGCGTGCTCAAAGTCATCGCGATGGACGGAGCGATGCGGCTTCCGATGAAGGTCAGTTCGGCCACGAGCAACTTCATGATCGGCGTGACCGCCGCGGCTTCGGCCGGCATCTACCTGGGCCGTGGCGATGTCGATCCGCAGATTGCAGCGCCTGTCGCCCTCGGCGTGCTGACAGGGGCGCTGATCGGTGCGCGTCTCCTGCAACACATCTCGAACCGCTCCGTCCGACTGGTCTTCCTACCGGTCCTGATCGCGGTGGGGATTGAGACAATCGGCCGCGGCTTGGGGTTCGGAATATGACTCCCGAACGGTTCCGCGAGATGGTCAGTGGCGTCCTCATCGTCGGCGTCGTTGTGAGTGCGGCGTTCATCGCCGTGGGGTTTGTGGCTGCCTTGGCGGTCGGCTGGCAGGGCTCGTTGCTCGGCGCCGCCCAGGCCACAACGGCCACGACTGACTTCTCGAACCTGCCCGGTCGTCTGGCCTCGCTCGAGCCTGCGGCGATTGCTCAGCTCGGCCTGGTGACACTGCTTGCCACGCCGGTCGCGCGTGTCGCTGCGTCCGTGGTCGGCTTCGCCCTGGAGGGAGACCGTCTTTATGCGGCTATCACGACCGCTGTGCTGCTCATACTCCTTACCAGCATCCTTGTATTGCGTTGAGCCTCGGAGTCGACGACTGATGCGCCAGCCAAACGGCCAGACTCATGCCTGAGCTCCGTTCGATCCAGGGCGAGGGCAGCATCAGGCCGGGGACTTCTCGGCGGCTGATAATCGCCCTTGGACTCTCATTGACGGTTCTTGGGATCGAGATCGGTGGTGGGCTACTCGCCGGAAGCCTGGCGCTCCTCAGCGACGCCGCACACGTTCTGGTCGACGTCGTGGCTCTTTGCGTTGGGCTTGGCGCAGCTCAGATGGCTGCTCGCGGACCCGATGAACACCATACCTATGGCTTCCACCGATTAGAGGCGATGGGGGCTCTCGCGAACGCGGTCTTGCTGATCGCCGCGTCCGCGGTCGTCCTCGTCGAAAGCGTGGGCCGGCTCCTGGCTCCATCGCCCGTCGATGCTCGTGTGGTCCTCGCTGTCGCGATCGTCGGTCTTCTGGTGAACGGCGCGTCGGCCTTCATCGTTCATGGAAGCGAACGACGCACAGGGGCGACGCGAGTGCTCGTCCTTCACCTCGGAGGTGACGCTCTCGGCTCCATCGCCGTCATAGCCTCGGCCCTTGTTCTTCTTGCCGGCGGATCGCCGGCCGCCGATCCCGTGGCAAGCCTCGCAATCGCGGCCTTGCTGGCGATTCTGGGTCTCCGCCTGATCGGCCAGATCGTCCACTTGCTGAGCGAGGGCGTGCCGGCCGACGTTCCATTGGGGACCGCGAGCGCGGCCCTACAAACCATCCCGGGCGTGCTGGGGGTCCACGACCTACACGTCTGGTCTATCGCCGAAGATCTGCCAGTCGTGACAGCCCATCTCGAGACATCCCCGAACGCCGACCGTGGCGCCGTTCTGATTGCCGCGAGTGAGGCTCTCCGTCGCATCGGCGTTGGCCACGCCACACTTCAGCTCGAAAGCGACCCTTGTGGCCAGGGAATGGCTGCGACAGGGGGCAGGCACCGCGTGCCCGACCCAGTGGTCACAGACAGTCGTATCTCGGACGGAACCTCGGGCCTGCCTCGAGACGGCAGCGGGTAAGCGACTCCGCGCGTATGGGGAATGGCTACACGGTCGGAACGATACCGTGAGCCGCTCAGCCCCAGGGGGACACAGACGTATCGGCCGTCGGACGAATACGAGACAGGCCGATTGGCCCTACCGGCGGGGTTAGCTGGCCGCCTATAAATGTCTTAGACATATGAATGCCTCCCACGCTCCTCATGAGTGCCACAAGCATCAGCATCAACGCGGCTGGTCGCCCGGCGGGCCCCGACGACGATGGCTCGAGCCGTTCCTGCTGGTGCTGCTCGCCGGGGAGCCAACGCATGGCTATTCGCTCCTCGGAAAACTCAACGCGCTTGGGGTTTCGCCGGACGAAGTGGACGTGGGCCAGCTGTATCGCACCCTTCGCGAACTCGAGCTTGCGGGGCTGGTTGTGTCGAGATGGGAGCTGCCAGACGCCGGGGCGACGCGACGGGATTACGAGATCACCGATGCGGGTCGTGCCGTTCTCCACGACTGGGCCTTTGTCATGCAGGAGCGAGCCCGCCTCGTCGGCGAGTTTCTCGCGCAATACGAGCAGTTGGGCCTGCCGACCGAGCAGGTCGGGCCGGCCCAGGAGGTCTGACATGAGATACCACCACGGCTATGGCTGCTACGGCCACGGAGGCTGGCACCAGGGCTACTGCGGGCCGGGACCCGATTACGGACCGCCATACGGCTACGGCAGGGACTGGGGCTACGGCTGGGACGCGCCAGTCGAGGAGCCACGTCCGCGCGGCCTGCGCGGACGCTTCGGCGGAGGCGCCCTCGCGCGACAGTCCACCGCCACGCAACTCGAGGGCTACCTCGAGTCGCTGAGAGACGAGATGCGGGCGATCGAGCAGGACCTGCGCGATCTCCGTGCCGCCGAAGGCGGGTCTACAGACAGGACCGAAGCCTGAAGCCCATCTCACCATCATCCTCGGGCGCGGGCCTGAGGCGCAGCACGAACGGCCGCCCCTGACTAAGTCGGCCTCGGGCGGCCGTCGGCGTCGCTTCCGCCAATAGGAGACCCAATTCCGTGAAGATCGCGATCGCCACCGACGACGGGCACACCGTCAGCATGCACTTTGGGCGGGCGTCCCACTACGCAGTCCTTACCGTCGAGGATGCCGTAGTCGTCGATCGGGAACTTCGCGACAAGTTCTCCCCCCACGGAACCGTCGTCCAAGCCCGCCACGAGTCGGAGAGCGGGCGTCACGGGACCGGTCCGGACTCGGACGCGCGCCACGACCAGATGGCCGCGGCCATAGCGGACTGCTCGGCGCTGATCTGTGGGGGCATGGGCCAGGGTGCGTATACCCGCATCGCCGCCAACGGCATCAGGCCGATCGTGACGGACCTGCGAGGCGTGGATGAGGCGGCCATCGAATGCGCCGCCGGGCGCATCGTCGACCACTCGGAGCTTCTCCACTAGGTCTGACGGACCGTCGCGTCAGAAACGCGAAAAGTGAGCTTGACGCGGGAAAGAGGTTCCGGACGGGAGTGGAGGATCGAACTTGAGTGCCGATGATCGAGTGCAGGTCTTCCATGAGAAGGATCTGCGCTACCAGCGGCGCGGTCTCGACCGCACAGCCGCGGCGCGCTTCGTCGTGGCCAATGGCGGACCGCTTCGTGGGCCCGCTCTCGACGTGGGAACGGGCAAGGGTCTTCTCGCCATCGAGCTGGCGCGGGCCGGACTGGATGTCGTGTCGGTCGATCTGGACGCCATGGAGCAACAGCTGGCCGCCCTGCTGAGCGCGGAAGCTGGGGTGGAGGAGCACATCCGTCTCGTTCACGGCGATGCCGCGCACCTCTCCTATCCAGATGGGCACTTCGGCTGCGTCGGGATGATGGACGTTCTGCATCACCTCGACCATCCGGAGCCCGTGCTTCGCGAAATGGTGCGAGTCCTGAGCCTCGATGGGATCGCCATCGTGGCGGATTTCGACGAAGGTGGCTTCGACCTGGTGTCCAGCATTCACCGTCAGGATGGGCGAGAGCACCCTAGGTCGGCGACGACTCTCGCTTGTGCTCAAGACGAGCTTACGAGGGCCGGCCTTCAGACCGTCCTGCGAACTTCCGGCCATTTCCACGATGTGGTCGTGCTACGCAAGGCACGCTGAAGCGGCACGTCGGACGGCCGCGACACGCAACCTATTGCCGACGCGCTGGCCGCCCTGGTTGGACGGCGTGTGGCTGGCACCTAGGCGAGGCCGCCGAGCAGCAAGCTGCTATTTAGCCCTTCGAGCGACCACTTCGACCAGGTGAAAGTGGTGCGGCTCCCCAAGGGCCGTCTGAGTGTCCTCCTCGCTGTCGAGCCAGTGCTCGATCTCGAAAGACGACAGGCTCTCGCGGATCCTCTGCGGCGGTGGGCAGGTCATCGACGGGTCGGAGGCTGATCCATCGTGATCGCCGAAGAGCATCGCCGCGACTCGACCGCCGACTCGGAGAGACGTCAGGACCCGCTCCCATGTCGGCCAGAAGAGATCCTCTGCGAGAAAAGGTAAGCTCAGGCTGGCATTCACGAGATCGCAGGCCGGCACATCGACCGCGGCCAGGTCCGCGACGCGGGTCTCGAGAGACGGGCGCAGCTCGGGTGGCGTGGCCGCCTTGAGCACCTCGATCGCAGCGGGCTCTCGATCGACCGCGAGAACGCGCCAGCCTGCACGCAGGAGCTCGCGTGCGTCCCGGCCTCCGCCGCAGCCGAGGTCCACAGCCAACCGTGGGCCCGCGCCGTCCGCATCGCCCGAGGCGAATAGACCGATAGCAAGCTTGACCGTGTCCCAGGCCGGCCGGTCCACCGTAACGGCGTAGTAGCGACTCCAGTAGTCGGAATCCATCACGCCGCGAGCGTAGCAGGTCACGAAGGCTCAATGGGACGGCGGGCCCGCCCGTCATCGGTGGTGAGTTTCAACCGGTGGTATGTATCCATTTCGCCGTGGGCCTCGTCCTTGGAGTGAAGGCGGTTGAACAGCCCGCCTCAACCAAGGAGAACTACACCGTGAAGCTTCAGATCAACGAAGGCCCGATCGATCGCGGTATCCGCATCGTCATTGGGATCGCACTGCTTGCGGCCGCCGCAGCCGGGCTGATCTCGGCGCCGACCGTCTACGTGACCTCAGTCGTCGGCGCCGTCGCACTCGTCACAGGCATCGTCGGCTTCTGCCCGCTGTATGCCATCCTTCGGCTCAGCACCGTCTCCGCCCGAAGGTAAGCCTGTGACCCAGCAAACCCAGTCGGCAGCTCAGGTCGGCGAGACCGAGGCGGATGCGTTCGCCGGACTTCTTGCAGCCGAGCTGCCGCGCCTGGTTGGGCTGGCCACCCGCCTGCTGTCCGACCCGGACCAGGCCGAAGACTGCGCCCAGGAGACGATCGTCGGCGCCTGGCGGCGTCGCGACCAGCTCCGCGACCCTGCCGCGCTTCCGGCCTGGCTCCGGCGCAGCCTCGTCAATCGAATCATCGACCGATCGAGACGCAGACATGACGAACTCGACATCGACGACATTGAGTCGGACTGGAAGGACGATGCCTACTCCGTTCAACCAGAACTCGTCATCGAGAGGGCGGAGCTTCGCGACGAACTCGAGGACGCCCTGGCCCGCCTGCCGGTCATCTACCGACTACCCGTGGTTCTCCACGACGCACTCGGCTGGACCGGGGTCGAAATCGCCGGGTCAATGGACGTGAGCCTGCCGGCAGCGAAGCAGCGTCTCCGCCGCGGGCGGATGATGCTGGTCAGCGCACTCGCCTCGACCGACGGTCGCCGGGAGGCGAGCCTGGCCCAGCCGATGCGATGCTGGCAAGCGCGTCGACACGTATCGTCCTATCTCGATGGCGAACTGGACGACGCGACCAAGTTGATGGTCGAGGGGCATCTTGCCGACTGCCCGACCTGCCCGCCCCTTTACACGAGTCTCGTAGGAATCCGCGCCACGATGGGAGAACTGCGCGACGCGGACGCGGTCGTCGAGGATGCCATTGCCCGCCGCATCCGTGAACGCCTGAATCAGGAGCGTCCCTGACACACACCATGAGTGCTCGGCCAATCGCGGGTTAGTGCTGGGCAACTCGAGGCCGTGGAACAGCGCATCCGCCGCCGCGAGCCCGAAGTCGCAGCCGCCACACGACAGTTCCTGCCAGGAGCGCGAGCGAGACCGCCCCGATGAAAGGCTGGATCGGGGCGAAGACGCTCGTGGCGCCACTCGAGCCCAGGAGCAGCAGGGCGATCTTGTTGCACGTCGGGCAGCCGATCGCCAGAAATGCGGCGGAACCGTCGATCGAACCCAGGGCCGTTCCGTCGCGACGGAGGGACGGCTCGGCGCTCGCGAGCCCTTTGACGTTGTCCAGCAGGACCGGGTGCGACGCTGGGATGGGGGGCGAAGTAGGTGGCCATGACAACGCCGATCAACGGCGCCGAGGCGAGCCACACCACGACCGCAAATGCCTCTGGCGGGACCCCTCGGCCGAAGACCGGATTCGGGATGATCGCCGCCGCAACGCCGAAGCCCACGAGGGCGACGAAAGTCCACATTGCAGACCAGATCAGCAGCGACCTGTCTCGAATGGGAGAGTAACCCGCGCCGAGTCCGAGCATGCCGCCATTCAACTCAAACGCAACCGAGAAGCCCGGTTGAGTAGGACATTGCGTACTTGCGCAACTACTATACAACAGCAGGCGCCGCCCGAAGGCGCAGCCCGGTCCGAAGCCCTCATCCCGTAGCGGATACGGACACCAGGTCGGGCGGCGGTGTTGCCCCGTCGATCAGATGAACAGAGTGGAATCGGCTTCGGTTGCCAGCATCAGCATCGTCGCGGCGCCGACCGGATCCTCGAGACCGTCGATCAGGTCTGCCTTGGTGAGCCCGAAGAGATCCATGGTCATCTGACACGGGTAGATCTTGACCCCGAGCTCCTGGCACATCCCGAGCAGATCCTTGGGCTTGGAGACGTTGTACTTCTTGGCAAGCGAGAACATCATCCACGGCCCCATGCCCATGAAGTTCATCTTGCTGAGCTTGCGGTGGCTGATTCCAGGCCGCTGCATGACGGACAGCATCCTCTGCATCAGGTTCTTGCCCGGCAGGCGCTTGGTGTCCTTCACCAGGGCGCCGAAGCCCCAGAACGTGACGAAGATCGAGACTTCCATGTCCATGGCGGCCGCGGTCGAAGCGATGATCATGCTTGCCCACGTCGGCTCAAGTTCGCCGCTGTAGGCGATGATGCAGACCTTTTTGGTCTTGACCGCACCCTCTGAGGCCATTTCGGCGGCCGGTGCAACTTCTACTGCAGACATGCTTGCGATCCTTTCGAGGCCGAACGACCCTGCTTACTTGTGGCGAAGCACGAAGCGGAACTTGCCGTTGGCCGAGTCCTGCTCGACGAGCGTGTGGCCCGTAGAACTGGCCCACGCGGCCATGTCCTTCACGGAGCCCGGATCGGTGGCCACGATCTCCATGAGTTCGCCGGTCTGGATCGTCTTCATCCCCTGAGTTGCCTTGAGGATCGGCAACGGGCAAGAGAGACCGCTGGCGTCCACCTTGAGCTTGATATCCATCGACTGTTCCCTTCTGGCTGCCGGCCCGGCCGGTCTATATGAAAATGATTTGACCTTCGCCCGCGTTGATGTAGAAGGCCGCGACCCCCGCGACCCCGTCAACGATCGGGTCGAGATCCGTATGCTTGATCTTGAGGATGTCCATCGAGGCCGAGCAGGCCTGGATGTCGACCTCACCAAGTTCCTTCGCCATTCGCATGGTTTCCAGCCAGTGGGCCTGGCCGGCCTTGCCAGCTGCATCGACGGCAGCCCTGCCGGCTTCTCCCGCCTCAGGCGCGAGACCATGGTCGGCTGTCACCCGATCCGCCCGGAAGGCGTCCAGACCCCAGTACTGGAGAAAGATCTTCACCGGTCGGCCAAGGGCGGCGGCGCCGGCCGCAAGCGTTGCGGCGGCGGTCAGCTTGTCGTCGGTCCCTGAGAAAAGCACGATCGAGATGGTTTCGTCCATGTGAGAAGCAGGCCTCGGCTAAGTTGGGTTTGAGGGGTTGTTGGCGCTTGTAGCCGAAGCTCGCGCCGCGACGACGTCGGCTGGAGTCCTGGATGCTGCCTTGGATATCCTCGAGAGGCGGCGAACCAGCACGCCCCGCATGGTTTCGCAGGCGACGATGATCTCGGGGTCGCTGAGGCGGTAGCGGACCTCGCGGCCATCTCGCTCGGCCTCGACGACGCCCGCGGCTCGCATGACGGCCAGGTGCTGCGAGACGTTCGGCTGGCTTACCCCCAAGTCTTCCGCCAGCTTGCTAACCTCGCACGGGCCGTTCGCGAGCAAGTGAACGATCTCCAGCCGCTTCGGGTTAGAGAGCGTCTTCAGGACGTCAGCTTGGAGTCTGTAGACCTCATCCACGCCCTGGATGATTGGTCATATTCGAACGTGCGAATAGATCTGTCGGGCCTGATCATGCGGGTCCAATGGCACAAGCGGGAACGCGCGGCACAAGCAGTCGAGGATGGCTCTTCTTGCGGAGTCCTGGACGCTCTACTCGCTGAGCCAGAGGGCGATGTCTCCGGCCGAGGGGATGCGCCCGTAGCTCACGACCTTGCCGTCGATCACGAGACCCGGCGTGCTCATGATGCCGTAGGCCGCGATCTGGCCGTAGTCGGTCACCTTGACGATCTCGACGTCGACGCCAGCCATGGCTGCCGCCTCCTTGGCGTTGGCCGCGAGCCGCACGCAGTTGGCGCAGCCGGAACCGAGGACTTCGACCTTCTTCACGAGACACCTACTCCTTTGAGCTCAGACAATGAGGGAATTGAACAAGTAGCCGATGCAGAGGATGCCGATCGTCACCGTCGTGGCGAAGACCGCGATGAGTGGCCAGCGGATGACGCGGCGCAGGATGATGAACTCGGGCAGGCTGATGGCGGTGATGGCCATCATGAAAGCGAGGGTGGTACCCAGCGGCATGCCCTTGCCCAGGAGTGCCTGGACGATCGGGATAGTGCCTGCGGCGTTCGAGTAGAGCGGGATGGCAATCAGCACTACGATCGGCACGGCGAACGGGTTGGATCGGCCGCCGATAGCTGCGACCAGGTCCGTCGGGGCGTAGCCGTGAATGAGGGCTCCGATCGCGATCCCGACCAACAGGTAGGGCGCGATTCGTCGGACGAGGTCCTTCGTGTATGTCCAGGCGTCGTGGATCCGGTCTTCCCAGGTGAGGTGGATCTCGATGGCAGCCCCACCCTTGCCCTGTAGTGCCCAGACGTAGTCCTCGACGTAACGCTCCATCTTTAGCTTGCCGATCACAAGCCCACCGACGATCGCCACCGTCAGGCCGGCAGCCATGTAGACGAGCGCGATCGCGGGTCCAAAAAGTCCCCAGAGCAGCACCAGCGCGACCTCATTGACCATCGGCGAGCTGATCAAGAAGGCGAAGGTGACGCCGAGCGGGATGCCGGCCTCTACGAAGCCGATGAACAACGGCACCGCGGAGCACGAGCAGAAAGGGGTCACGATCCCGAAGGAGGCGGCCGCGACGGTGCCGGTCATGAGCCCCCGGCCGGCGAGTGCGGCCCGGACTTTCTCCGGCGGGAAGAACCCGCGGATGAGCGTGACGACGGTGATGATGCCGACCAGCAGCAGCAGCACCTTGGGCACGTCGAGCAGGAAGAAGGCAATCGCCTCGCCGAAATGCGATCCCCGCTCGAGGCCGAAGACATTGAACGTTAGCCAGTCGGACAGAGGCGCCTCGACGAACCAGGCCACCAGCCAGGCAGCGACCGAAACGCCAACGGTAAGCTTGAGCGGTGGCTGGATCCGGCGACCGAGGCTGAGGCGCAGCGCGGTCACTGCTCCGGTGCCAGCAGCGCGCCGATCTTGGAAAGCGCCGCTGTGCAGGCGGCCTCGTCTCGCTCGTAGTAGACCCGTCGGGTATCCCCCGCCGGTCGAGACGCGCGAACAAGGCCGGCCTCGCGCAAGCGGGCCAGGTGATTGCTGACGTTGTTGGATCGCTCGTCGAGAGCCGCGGAGATCTCGCAAACGCAATGAGGCCCGTCCCTCAGGATCGCCAGAATCGTGGCTCGATTGCGGTCGGCCAGGAGGACTGCCACGGCCAGTGGGGCCTCAACGTCAGGGGGAGCAAGCTCAAGGCGTAGATCCGGCAGCGAGGCTGGTTCGGCAAGGCTCATGGGAAACGCGTCCAGTCAGATTGGGTCGAGGCGAGGAACATCTCAGCCCAGAGTGTGTCAGTAACGGCTGACATATCTGAGGGGCTTACGGCACGACCCAAGGGGCCGAACGTCACGCCGCCGCGAGAGCGCGAACGGGCCTCGGCGAGGGGAACCCCCGCGGGCCAAAGCTCTAGCCCGAGGAGCCTGAGCGAGTCCTGAGGCATTATCCGCAGATGACTGCCGAGGTCTCGTGCCCGCAATGCGGTGCCGTCGTGCCGGATATCGAAGGACCTACGCACGCGTACGTTCCGAGCGCCCCCGGCTGCTGGGCGGCATTCGGTTCTCTCCGTGCCGACGAGATGCTCAGGTTCCCCGGGTCGGAGGCGAACAACCTCGTCGTTGACACCTACATGGCTCAGCACCCGGGTAACGGCTTGGATCGGCGCGACCGTCAGTCCGTGTTGGTCCACCTGGTAAGCCTGTGTGCCGTCGTCGAGCGAGAGGCATCGCCGTCTCGCTCACCAGAGGTGCTTCGGGCCGTGCTCGCTCGCCAGATGGAGTTCCCGGTCATCCGCCGGACTCGTGGTCCGGGCGGCCTGACCGTCCTCTCCGCCACGAACGCAACGAGCGTCGAGGATCACGATACCCGGGTCCGTAGGTGGGCGGGCTCCGTCTGGGAGTCGTGGCGCGAGTATCAGCCCGCGATAAGGGCTGCCCTCGACGCGTCCCGCTAAGCGGCGAAGGCGACGCCCTTAGGCCGTCTTCCAGACCCGACCAACGTAGCTCGGTATGTTCGCGACCGGGATCAGCAAAGATGGCGACGGTGTGTAGGCTCTAATCCTCTTGGCCCGACCAGATCAAGTGCGTCCTGTCCGTGTGTTCATGCAGTCAGCGTTCCTCATCCCTTACCGCATCCCTTACGCGAACGGTTTAGTCCGTATCTGACCGAGCCACGTGGCCCAAATCGCGCCGCAATCGTGCGTGAACGGGTCTGTCGGGGCCTCACAGAAGCGCCCGGCTCGAACTCTGGATCAGGGGATCGTAGTCGGGTGGCGGCATAGGGGCCAGGTGTTTCGGAGAGTTAGCTCAATCGGCTGGGAACCCGATAAGGTGCGCTAGTCTGGAGCCAACAGCGCGAGGGACCGGAGGCAGATCCAGTCGCAGGCCGGCACCCGCGGGCTGCGCCACATCGCAACGGGAGGAAGAGCCATGGCCGCAACCGCGTCGACGATGCTCCCACTGGGCTCGGGCGCCCCCGATTTTGACCTGCCCGACTCCACCGGGCACCTCGTCTCAAGCCGCGACTTCGCGGGCAGCCGAGCGCTGCTCGTCATGTTCCTGTGCAACCACTGCCCGTACGTGAAGCACGTCGCCGAGGAAGTGGTCCGTGTTGCGAAGGAGTATCAGGCACGCGGCGTGGGGGTGGTCGCAATCTCCAGCAACGACGTCGCGCAGTACCCAGATGACGGCCCTGGGCGGATGGCGCAGGTGGCGACCGCCATGGGCTTCACGTTCCCCTACCTGTACGACGAGACGCAGGAAGTGGCGAAGGCTTACCACGCCGCCTGCACACCGGACTTCTTCCTCTTCGACGCTGACCGCAGGCTTGTCTATCGAGGGCAGCTCGACGGCGCCCGTCCGGGCAACGGCGTCCCGGTGAGCGGGCGGGACCTCCGCGCTGCCCTCGATGCCGTTCTTGCCAGCAACCCGGTACCCGAACCACAACTCCCGAGCTTGGGCTGCAACATCAAGTGGAAGCCAGGCAGCGAGCCAGGCTACTTCATGCTGGGACATGGTTCGGTGCGTTCATAGGGAATGGAGGCAGGGAGACTCGATGGGTGGGTGGCCTATCTGATGGCGCTGACGGATCTCCAGCTGCCCGAACCGTCGCGGAGGCTGCTCTCATCGCGGCCTTCATATGAGGCGTGGAAGTGAGGTTGCGGATGATCGTCGTAGGCCCCGGACGGTGCTACGGGTTCTTGAAGATCGCGTGCCCACCGATGCGGCGCCAGCGGAGCCCTAGCCGACCGTCGATCTGAACCCATTCGAAGGTGGCGCGACCGTCGGGCCCACTGAAGCTCCAGGTCATCTCCATGATCCCCGGCGCGTTCTCGACGTCTTTCACACGAAGCGACGCCGGCCAGGCGGCCGAGGGGTCGGCGGCGTACCGGTCGCATGCCGGCACAAAGACCTTGAGCGCGGACTGAAACAAGGCCTGTTCATCGCGGGAGAGCCGCTTGTAGTCGGCCTTGAACGAGTCGATGACGGCGTACTTCAATCTACGAGTCTAGGTGCGCGATCAACTCGTCGGCGCCATCGACAACCGTGAGGCGGCCGGCGGCGATGTCTGCGTCGGCTTCCCGTTCCATCTTCTGCCAGCGCTCGGTCCAGAACCACGCCTGATCGGCCGGCACTGTTACGACCGGGACCAGCTCGACCCGCCCGTCGTCGTACTCGATCAGCTTGATCTGAGAGTCCTTCCGGTCGAGGCGAAGGCGACGGCGAAGTTCGACCGGTAGCGCCACGGTGCCACGAGGATTGACGGTGACGAGATGTGTCTTCATGAATTGCAGAATAGCAGTAATGGGGTAAGTGTCAATCTGCTGCTGGACGGCGCGCGGGCCGCCGCGGGCGTGCGTAACCCTGGAGAAGTGGCACTGGCCGGGCGCGGCCGATACACTCCTGCGGAGGCAGGTCCGGCCGCCGACCGGATGCTCAAGTCGAGTGGAGGAGTGAAGTGGATCGGCTGCGTGGTGTCGATGTCGGAGGCGTCCTGATCGGGCTGATCATCGTGGGCGTCGGCATCTACTACTTCCTGACGAACACCCTGGGCCTGCCGATCCCGCAGCTCGATTGGGACAGGGTCTGGCCCCTGTTCATAATCGCCCTCGGCGTGAGCATCGTGTCCGCTAACTGGCTGCGCCGCAAGGACGACGGTTCCAGCTCCTGAGACTCGGGCTTGCGGGCAACGGGGCGGCCAGGTGCCGATGTTCAAGAACCCGTGGGATGTCCCATCGAGGCCATCGGGCCGGTGGTGCTGAAGGTGCCGGTCTTCGGGTCATACAACTCGGCCGAGGCCAGGTCGTACGCGCCATCCGATCCTCCGGCGATGAGGACTCGGCCGTCGGCGAGACGCGTGGCGGTGTGGCGCTCGCGAGCGGCAGCCATCGAGCCGGTCGGGCTGAAGGCGCCGGTCTTTGGGTCATAGAGCTCGGCTGAGGCGACGACCTTGCCGCCGGCATTGCCTCCGGCGAGGAGGACGCGGCCCTCGGAGAGCAGCGTCGCGGTTACGCCTTCGATCTAGTCTGCCTTGCGGTCGGGCGGCCAGGTCCCCATGACCTGCCGGAGGATCGCAAACTCGCCGACGTGGTAGGCGTTGTGGTCGGCGACCACACGCACCTCGCGGAGGATGGTGTGCCCGGGGGTGTTCGGGATCGCGGCCAGCAGGTCCGTGGCCGGATCCGCCACCAGCGCGTGGAGGGCCTTGCGGTCAGACTTGAAACCCTCGATCGTCCGGTTGAACTGCTCGGGCGTCGCGATCGCGTCGCGCTCCGGCCAGTACTCCTCCGGCCAGGATGGCGCGAGGTAGGTGCGGTTCACGATGTAGTCGAGGATGTCCGCCTGGGCGATGCGGATGTGTTCGAGCAAGTGCCAGGGCGTGTACGGGACGTTTGGCGGGCGCCGGTTGATCGCGTCGTCCGGGAAGTCCGCCACGGCGGCGTCGAACGGCATGTGGGCGCCGTGCCCATCGAGAAGTGCGAGGAGTTGCTCGCGCAGGACGTCACTATCGGCCATTTCGTGCCTCGGTCTCTTTGATTTGCCTGCTAGTGGAGGGTGCATCCGGGCGGTTTGTGCGCAGGGTTCGATCCTAGACGAAGTCGCCCAGATAGCAGACCCGGACGCGTGACGCGATCGGGGCCAGGCGTTTGCGCCATCGTTCGTTGCCGGTAACCAGCCAGGAGACGCCGCCCACGATCCCCGTCCCGATTACGAGCGCATCGGGCGTTGGAAACCCGTGATGCGCGCGAATCGAGGCGCCCTCCTGGGCAACCGCAAGATCGATCGGGAGGATCGTCAGGTTCGGCCAGTTGGCGTAGAAGTCGAGGGCCGTCATGTGGCCCGGCGGGACGCGGCGCATCGGCCCAACCAGAGACTCCATGACCGTGAGTGCGGAGACGACGGCGGGATTTCGCCCCGGCCGAACCAGTCCCTCGATCACGGCTCGGGCGGCGTCCGCCCATCGATCGCCGCCGCTGAAGTAGGAGATGAGGACGGCTGTGTCGAGTAGCAGCCTGTCGCCCGGCGGGATCGCTCGCTCGATGTACGCCTGGAGGTCGCCGGCAATCTCAGTCGGTCCAGCCATCCTGCTCCGTCCGCGTGTATGCCAGCTGCTCCTCATGCGTCGTCCCGTACGTGCCGGCCAGCGTGCCGAAGTAGCTCTCTCGGATGCGCCTCACCACGGCCGTATCGGGACTCTCCGGGTTGATGACGAAAAGCAGGCGGTCGCCCGGCGCGGCACCCAGGGCGCGCGCGATTTCGGCCGGCAACGTGATCTGGTTCTTGGGGCGGAGCGGGACCGCCGTAGCGCCGTTCTCCAGGACCTTCATGGCTCCTACCTTAGAGCGAGTTGTGGGAGAGACCATAACATCCTCCTACTGCCAGCGCATCGGCGTACCCGACCGAGGAAATCGTAGTCGGCGCACCTCTACTGGGGCTTCACTCGCCAGGGTGGTCCCAGGCTGTCGCCGGCGCGTACATAGAGTGAGAGGGAACCAGCGCCGGAGGGGGGACCGACATGAGCGGGAAGTCGCGGCGATCAGGGGTTCTGGCCGGAGTGGGCTGGGTCGGCGCGACCGTCGTCCTCGCCGCCGGGCTGGCGGCTTGCTCCCGCCCGGCCACCGCAAACGGCGACCCGGCCAAGGTTCAGCGGGAGGCGCAGGCGGCGCTGGCCCGATGGGATCAGGCGGTCGCGGTAGCCGGAGGCGAGTCGGCCTTCGTCGCGGTCGGCGAGCTGACGCTCATGATCGGCGACGACTGGGGGCCGGATCAGCAGTTCGGCTACAACGCCAAGGTTGCGCTCATGGGCGGCGACTTCGAGGCGACGGTTAGCCTGCCGGCCGATACGCCGCCGGACGGCCAGGTCAAATCGCAGGACGGAAGCACTCGGACGGTCGGCCTGATCTCGGCGCAGCAGGCCCTGGCGGACATGAAGGCCGAGGGCGCCAGCTCCGGGCCGTGCCCGGACTGCGTGCCGCTGAAGGTCACGGGGGCGCAGCTGACGACGGGGAGCTTCCAGACCGCTCGCGGTCCTGTGGTGGCGCCCGCCTGGGAGTTCACGCTCCAGGGCACGCCCGTGAAGATCCAGCGCATTGCCGTTGCGCACCTGGTCAAGATCCTGCCGCCGGCTTACGACGAGAACAACCCGGCCCAGGGAATCTCGATCCGGTCGGCGACGGGAGCTGCCGGCGGGCGCGAACTGACGGTCACCTTCGAGGGGGCGCCGGTGGATGCCGGCGGGTCGTGTGGATCGGACTACACGGCCCAGGCGGTCGAATCCTCAACGGCAGTCGTCGTGATCGTGACCGAGCATCCCCACTTCGGGGTGTCGTTGGGGTGCACCGCCGTCGGCGCCTTCCGGACCGCCGACGCGACCCTCGCCGCGCCTCTGGGCAATCGCACTGTTCTCGAGGTCACCCAGGGCATGCCGGTCTCGGTGACGCTGACGCCGTGATCGGCGTCTGACGCCTAAGCCGTTTGAGGCGGCACCGGCGCTGGTGGCGTCGCCGCTCTCTCTTCGCGCTGAGAGGCGTAGATGGCCTCCGCCTGGTCGGCCGCTTCGGCCAGGACTTCCTCCGGCGTGGCCTCCGGGTAGGCCGCTCGAATTGCGGTCGTGACCTCGAGCAGGTCCATGCCTTCGACTTCCTGAACCGCCTGGATATTGATGAGGTAGTTGGCCAGCATGGAGACGACCGCCGCCACCGGCAGCCCAAAGAGCGCGCCCCAGATTCCGGCAACCTGCGCTCCGACCAGGACGGACAGGATCGTGACGAGCGGATGGACTCCGGACGCCCTCTTCATCAGCCGCGGCACCACCAGGTTCATGATCAGCGCCTGGCCGATGAAGAGCACCAGGGTGACCGGGATGAACGCGCCGGGCACGAAGGCCGCGGCGATGAAGATCGGCGGCAGCAGGGCCAGGCCTGGGCCCACGAAGGGGATCGGCATGCAGAGCGCGGCAACCAGGCACAACAGGAACAGGTACGGCAGGCCGAAGATCAATCCGACCACGATCGTCAGCGTGACCTGGATGGCGATGAGGATCACCTGGGACCAGAGCCACCCTCTGAAGGCTCGACCAACCGACCGATCGAAGAGATCGAGCTGGGTCTCATAGCGGTTTGGGATTACCCTGCGCCACTTGGCCTGCAGGCCCGATGCGTCGGAGACGATGAAGATCGACAGGATCAGGATCATCGAGAGGGTGCCGACGATCGAGGCCACGGTCCCGGCGATGGCCCCGGACTGAGTTCCGAGGGTCGCCCTGATGTCGGGCAGGATTCTGGCCTCTCCCTCGCGGAATAGGGCGGCCAGGTCGATCGTCCCGGTGCTGATTCCCAGGGTCTTCTGGAGCGAGGCCAGGCTGCCGCTGATGGTCGCGGTGCCTTCGTCGAGTCGATTCACCAGGTTCGTCGCCTCGGTGATGCCGATGGACCCGGCCGCAAGAACGAGACCGACAAGGGTGAGGGCTACACAGGCGTAGACGAGACCGACCGCGATACCTCGTCCGAGGTGCAGACGGTTGGCGGCTCCGTCCACGAGCGGGCTGACGATGAACGCCAGCAGCCAGGCGAGGAAGCAAATCATCACGATCCCGCTGAAGGAGCCGACGAACGTCACGAATTGCTCGAGGATGAGCAGGACGAAGAGGGCCGACCCGGTCACGAAGAAGATCGTCGCGAAGCGCCGCAGGCTGTTGGTCGGGCGCAGATTGAGCGAACGCAGACCGGCCAGCCGAACCTTCGGAACCGCGGTGGCCATGTGGGTCCTCCGTTGGTCGCGCGCGACCACGCCGGACACGCATCCGCATGCCTCCGAGAATCTGATCCGAATTGGGGGCCGGCCGCGAGTATGAAAACCCTATGCCGGCTTCTCTCGTCCCCGGCGAATTGCGCTGGTCAGGCCCCAGGCGCTCACGACGAGCGAAACCGCGAGCAGGACCGCAGACGATCCGAAGAAGTCTGCGGCGGGTCCTACGACCATGATCGGGAGCAGGCTCGAGACCGACACTAGCATGTTGAGGATGCCGAAGACCCGCCCTCGGACCTCCTCTGGGAGCTCCTGCTGGAGCTGGGTCTGAGCGGAGATGGCGACGACGGCGTAGCACATGCCCGCGATGAACGCGATCGCGACGACCACCGAGAGCAGCGAGAGGGCCTGGTTGAAGTCCTGCAAGGTGCTGCCGCCGGCCGCCGCAGCTATCTGGACGTTGAGGAAATGCCAGATTGAGCCGAGACCCGACAGCAGGGCGAGCAGGAGACCGAGCACGATCAATCCCACCTCGATGATCCGCCGCCTCGGGAAGTTGTGACCGTAGGCGTTGACGCCCAGGACCCCTGTGACGATGCCCACGCCGAGAGGCAGGACGACCACGACCAGGCCCTTGTCGCCGAGCCCCAGGGACGTCTTGGCGAAGTCCGGGCCGAGCACCGCCAGGATGCCGATCAGCGCTCCGGTGACCCCCATGTAGGAGAGCGACCAGCCCACGTTGTGGTGCTCGCGGATGTAGGTGATGCCCTCGACCAGCTGCCCGAATGTGCCCTTAACGGCCTTCCCCGCGACCACGACCGTGTGAGCGGACGATCCCTTCGGGACCGGCCTCGGCAGGGCCGCCGGCAGCGAAAACGGGAGCGTCGACGGCAGCAACGCCGGCGGCGGCTCCGGCGGCAGCGACGTCGGCAGGATCACGCAGAAGACGGCGGCGACGAAGTAGAGCGCGGCCACTATCAGGATCAGGGTCTGCGGGCCGGCGATGGCGATGACGAACGGCCCGAACAGGGCGAAGCCCAGCGCAAACGCCGCGTTGGACGTCAGGGCGAAGAGGCCGTTGGCCGCCAGCAGCTGGGATCTCGGGACGACGAAGGGAATCATCGAAGCCTCGGCCGGGCCGAAGAACGTCGTGAGGGTCGAGACCAGGATCATCAGCAGATACAGCAACAGCAGGTTGCTGCTGACCAGGAAGACCGCCACGAAGGCCACGCCGCGGAGCACGTTCGTGGCGACGAGAACGAGTCGCTTGTCTACCCGGTCCACGAAGACGCCGGCGAGAGCCGAGAAGACGATCGCCGGAGCAAGGAAGCACAGCAGAAGAACGCTGATGGCGATCTTCGACCCGCTGTAGGTGGACGTGATGATGACGAGCAGGCCGAGCATGACCATGTTGCCGCCCACCTGGGTCGACAACTGGGCCAGCCATAGCAGCAGGAACGGCCGGTTGCGCAGCACGGAGACGCCGCCGCCCTCAGCAGTGGCTGCGGCACTCGTAACGTTCGCCGTGGTTGGAGCCGGCACGTCCACCCACCTTCGACTGTGGCAGGCCAAACGGGACGGAGCGCCGCCACGGGGAGGAGTGTCGCACAAGGTAAGGGGCTTGGGCGGACGAATGTCCCGTGTCGCCTACCTGTTTCTTGCCGGATTCAGGAGCTCGTTAGGCGCGGTGGTGGTTGGCGGCGCCAGCTCGAGCTGCCACCAGCTCACGTCGTGCCAGGCGCCCGCCTTCCATCCGATCCGCCGGTACACGCCGACCGGCTCGAAGCCCATGGCTCGATGCAGTCCAACGCTGGATTCGTTCGGAAGGGTGACGCCGGCGCAGAGGACCTGGAAGCCCTGGCGGCGCAGGCGCTCGAGGAGCCGCTCGTAAAGGAGGCGGCCGCCGCCGAAACCGCGGTGCTCGGGAGCGATATAGACGGTCACATCCGCCGCCCAGCGGTAGGCCGCCCGCGCCCGGTGCGGCGTGGCGTAGGCGTAGCCCACGACCCGGCCGGCAACCTCGAGTACCAGCCACGCGTGCGTGGCGTTCGCGGCGCGGATGCGGTCGCGGAACTCATCAACCGTCGGCACGATCTCCTCGAACGACACGGCGGTGTCTCGGACGAAGGGCGCGTAGACCGCGAGGCACGGCTCGGCATCCGTCTCGGGAATCGCATCCCTGATCACCCAGCCGTCGGCCGCAGTTCGGTTCGATTGGGACCATTCGGGGCGCATCGCGACTCCCTCCGTGGCGGCATCGAGACGGACCTGGGACGGCCCGGTCTAGCGCCTGCGACCGCCCGTCGAGAGTTTATAGGTTGAGGTCGGCGTAGATGGCGGCTGGTCCGACGGCACCATCAAGGCGACGCAGGTCTACTGGGAGCCTTAGACCGGGCGCTTCGCGCGATCACCGGCTGCGTGGGTGAGAGGCCTCGGGCCGTTCCGGGGTTCGTGACTGAAGCCTCTGTCGCCCGTCCCGGCCGTCATTCATCTTCTCCCCGGGCGGATACGCGCGGACCCCGGCTGCGAGCCGATCGGTCCGACAACCTGGTCCGCATCGTTGGGAGGCGGACGATGCGCTATCGAGTCGAGGCGCAGGATGCCGCGGCGCTGATCGGGGGCGGCGGAAAGGGCCGTCTGGCCGTCGACGGATCGCGCCAGGCCGAGGTCATCGGCACGTGGATGAACGAGCTCCGGCCGGGGGACATCGAGTCGGGCCGTGCCGGTCCGGGAGTCGACTGCCTCTTCTACGTCGTGTTGGGGCTGGCCCACGTCGTCATCGAGGGCCGGGGGTGCGACGCCGCGGCAGGAGACAGCTTCGTCGTGCCGCCGAACGAGGCGTACAGCGTTGCGAACCCGGGCAACTCGGAGCTGCGCGTGCTCGAGATGCAGCTGCCCCGCCGGTTGGATCGACCGGAGGGCTACCCCGACACCTGCCGCGAGGATGGGCCGACCCGGCGCACCGAGGAGTAGCGGCCGGCCCTCGTCCGCGCGCCTATTCGAGCACGAAGATGTTCTTCTTCGCGCATATCTCCTTGAGGATCTTCGGCCAGACCGTGACCGTTACTTCGCCCAGGTGCGCCTTGTGGAGGAGGAGCATCTGGGTCCGGCCTTGCCCGATCCCGCCGCCGATGCTCAGCGGCGTCTCGCCGCTGACGATCCCCTTGTGGTAGGGGAGGTTGAGCCAGTCGAGCTGGCCGGTGATCTCGAGCTGCTGCCGCAGAGTCTCGGCGTTGACCCGGATGCCCATCGATGTGAGCTCGTGGCGGCGGCGGGTGACGTGGTTCCAGACCAGGATGTCGCCGTTCAGTCCGTGCACCGGCCGCCCTTCCGCTGAGACGGTTGGGGTGACCCAATCGTCGTAGTCGGCGGCTCGCATCTCGTGCGGGTAGCCGTCGGCGAGGGTCCACCCGATCCCGATGATGAAGATGGCCGGGATCTCCTGGAGGATGGCCGTCTCCCGCTGCTTGCGCGGAAGGTCCGGGTAGCGGGCGAGCAGGTCCTCGGCGTGCATGAAGGTGATCTCTTCGGGCAGCTCCGGGTACTTGTCGTCGCGGAGCTTGGGGAACCGCTCGAGCGCCTCCTGCTCGGCACCCTTCAGCACTTTCCAGATTCTCCGCACCATCATCTTGAGGAAGTCGAGGTTGCGGTCCTCGGCCGTGATGACCCTCTCCCAGTCCCACTGGTCCACGTAGCAGCTGTGGTCGTGGTCGAGGAAGTAGTCCTTGCGAACGGCCCGCATGTCCGTCAGGAGACCCTCGCCGACCCCGTAGCCGATCTCCCTGAGCGCGGGGCGCTTCCATTTCGTGGCGGCCTGGACGACCTGGGCGTCGATCGGGTGTTGGTCGTAGTCGTTGGATATGTGGAACTGGACCGGCCCGCGCTTGCCGTCGCGGTCGAGCATGTCGTTGATGCCCGACTCGACATCGACTATCAGCGGTACCTGCACCATGTGCAGGTTGAGCTCCCGGCAGAGACCCTTCTCGATGTAGTCCTTGACTACGTAGATGGCTTCCTGGGTCTCTCGGCGGCCGAGCGCCGATTGGTAGTCGTCCGGCAGGACCTTCTCGAGGTCCTCGTAGTTGCCGATGCCCGGCCCGGCAAGGTCGGCCTTCTTGTCGCCCGTCGTGAACGTCATGGGGTCCGTTCCTCTTATGTGGGGGGACGCCAATCGAGCGATGAGGGAATCCTTCGGCACGGGTTGCCGGCCCGTCTCAGGCCTCGCCTGGCTCCTCGTGTGTGCTGGACGGGGGTGGCTACAGGAGGCGCTCGCGGATCGACTCGATCAGGTCACGAGAAGCGCTCCGCGCGGGCCGGGGCCACTCGGTCCAACCTTGTCTGCCCAGATGATACGCGCCCTCGGATCGCTCGAGACGCCGGAGCCGGGGATCGCTTCGCGATCGCCATGCTCTTAGGTGGCCGATCCGAGCTTGACTGCCGGCGATCACTCGGCGATCTTGAGACCCCATGACCGATCAGAACCCACCCGCCCCGCTCGAACTCGATGAGCGCCTGACGCTGTCCGCAGCCGGGATCGCAGCCGCCGTGAACGGAGGAGAGATCTCCGCCGTCGAGATCGTCGAGGCGACGCTGGCCCGCATCGAGGCGCGCCGGGAGGGCCACGCCTACATCACCGTCTGCCCCGAGCAGGCGCTGAAACGGGCCCGGAAACGCCCAACCGGGCCGCTGGCCGGAGTGCCGCTCGCCGCGAAGGACATCTTCGACACGGCCGGCGTGCGGACCACCTACGGCTCCTCGATCTTCGCCGACCACGTCCCGCGGCGGACGGCAACTGCGGTGGCCAGGCTGGAGGCCGCGGGCGCGATCGTAGTCGGCAAGACCAACATGCACGAGTTCGCCTGGGGCGCCACGAGCCAGAACCCGCATTGGGGGACGGTCGCGAACCCAGCCATGCCCGGGCGGGTGGCCGGCGGCTCGAGCGGCGGGACCGCGGCGGCCCTGGCCGATCACCAGGCGACGATCGGGCTGGGGACGGACACAGGAGGATCGCTCCGGATCCCGGCGGCCTGCTGCGGGGTGGTGGGTTTCAAGCCGGCATACCGCGCCATCCCGACGCGCGGCGTCTTTCCGCTCGCGCCATCGTTCGACACGGTCGGGGGCATGGCCCGGACGGTGGCCGAGGCGGCGCTCGTGGATGCGGTCCTGACGGGACGGCCTGCGCCCCCGCCACACCTGGCGGGCGCCCGGGTCGGAGTGCTGGCCGTCACCGGCATCGAGGATGACCTGGTCAGGCTTGGCGCCCTCGTTGAGGAGGCCGCGCTCCCGGAGCTCGACCCGGATCTGATGGCGGCCTTCGCCGCCGAATGTGCGATCACGCACATGACCTGGTTTCCGCGCGAACGCGACCGCTACGGGCGGGACCTCCAGCTCAAACTGGATGACGCTCAGCAGATCAGCGCGGTGCGATGGCAGAGGGGCCTCGCGGCCGCAAGGGAGCTGCGGAAGCGAGCGCGCTTTGGGCTCGGCTTCGACCTCCTGGTCGGCCCGGTGATGGCGATCGAACCGCCGCCCGACGACTGCTGGGAACCCGACGTTCGGGCTGCGATGACCCGCTGGACGCGCCCGTTCAACTTCCTGGGCTGGCCGGCAATCGCCATGGGCGGCCTGCAGATCGCAGGTCGCGATCGGGACGTGGTACTGGCCGCGGCCCTGGAACTCGAGGCGAGCGGCCTGCCGCCGGCCCCAGCCGCGAGATAGCCCGGGTTGCGCCTGCGACCCGGGTCCGTCTATCGGCGCGCGCTCCCATCGAACCCGGCCGTTGCGAGGTTGACTGGCGAACCGAGCCGACACACCATCTGAGTGAGCACGCGCCGGGGGTGCGGCGGTGTTCCGTCGCCCCGAGCTTGTGCCCGCTGGGGAGAGTGGCACGATGACGCGTCGCAGGGTCGTTGGTCTCGCACTGGCGCTCGCCATGCTGGCGTCGGCTGGCTGTGCCGGCCCGGGCAATTCATCGGCAGGCACCGCGCTCGACGGCAGTCCGACGCCGGTGGTGACGCGCTCACCGGCGAGCTCACCGGGAACGGCAGGCCCGTCGATGTTGCGCGACATTCCGGCCGGTCGATCTTTCGCCGAGGGCGGCGGAGGGCCGCTCTCGTACACCTTCCGCGAGGAGTGGCGCAAGGCACGGGCGGGAGCCCGGAATTGGCGCTCAGGGGCCTATCTCATCTCCGCGGCCGGCGCGTTCGTCAACGACGACGGCGTGCCGAGCGAGTGGACGTTCGCCTTCGTCGACCGAGCCGGCCCCGATGTCGTCCTCGTGATCCAGATCGATCCGTGGGGCAAGGTCACGGCCAGCCGCCAGGTCAGCGGGGACGGTCTGAGCTCGTTCGTCGGCCAGTACACCAACCGGATCCCCTACGAGGTCATCGACAGCGACACGGCCGTGGGCCTCGGCAAGGCGGCGCTGGCAACCAGGTACAACCTGGCGAAGACGAGGGATCCGCGAATCGGCCTGAGCTTCAGCTCGACCGACGGAAGCGGCCCCTACTGGACCTACACGCTTTTCAACGAGACGACGGCTGTCTACGTCACTGCGCAGATCCACGCAATGACGAGTGCGGTGACAATCGCCGGCTGATGGTGCGCCGCCTCCGCGTCCCGCCACGGCCGGCGGATTCGACCGGCGCCAGCCGGTAAGATCCGCGGATGACGATTGCCGATCGAATGGCCTCGCTGCGGGTAGCGGCCGAGCGCGAGCTGCGCGAGGACATCCTGCCCTTCTGGGCGACCCATGCGGTGGACCGCGAGCACGGCGGCTTCGTCGGCGCGGTCGCCGCGGACGGGCGGCCGGACCCGGGGGCGAGCAAGGGCGGTGTCCTGAACGCGCGGATCCTGTGGACGTATTCGGCCGCACTGCGGCGCTGGCCGGAGCCGCTCTACCGCGAGATGGCCGAGCGGGCCTTCGACTACTTGCTGGCCTTCTTCTGGGACACCGAGCACTCGGGCCTGTTCTGGGAGCTCGACGAGAACGGCGGGATCCTCCACGGTCGAAAGCAGACCTACGGCCAGGCCTTCGGCATCTACGCGCTGGCCGAGTACTCCCGGGCGACCGGAAACGCCGAGGCGCTCGACCGGGCGATCCGGCTCTTCGAGGACATCGAGGCGCATACGGTCGACCCCGTCGGCGGCGGCTACTGGGAAGCCCGCGGGCGCGATTGGCAGCCGATCGAGGAGATCCGGCTCTCCGCCAGGGACATGAACGCGCCCTTCTCGATGAACACGCACATCCACGTCATGGAGGCGTATTCGACGCTCTCGCTGGTCTGGGACGACCCGCGGCCGCGGGCCCGATTGCGGGCTGTCTTGGAGATCCTGCTCGACCGATTCGTGGACCCTCGGAGCGGCCACCTGATCCTCTTCTGCGACGAGGGCTGGCACTCCCTCTCGAAGGACATCTCGTACGGTCACGACATCGAGACGAGCTGGCTGCTGTGCGAGGCGGCCGAATTGGTGGGCGACCCGGCTCTGGTCGCCCGCGCCGAGACCGTAGCGCTCCGTATGGCCGAAGCAGTCCTGGCAGAGGGCTACGATCTGGAGCGGGGCGGTGTGTACAACGATCGCCTGGGCGACGGCCACATCAACACGGACAAGGACTGGTGGCCACAGGCGGAGGGCGTGGTCGGGTTCCTGAACGCCTACCGGCTCTCCGGGCGCGACGTGTTCGTCGAGGCGGCGTTGCGGACCTGGGACTTCATCGACTCATGCGTGATCGACCATGCCGCCGGCGAGTGGTACACCCGCGTCTCGCGCGAGGGCGTGCCCGAGTCGGGCCTGGCCAAGGCCGACTTCTGGAAGTGCCCATACCACAACACCCGGGCCATGCTCGAGACGATGGACCGAGTCGGCGAAGTGGAGGAGTCCGTCCGCCCGTGATCGGCCGCCGGGGCGTCCCGCCGCCGGGGCCGGAGTTCTGCGCGGGTCGACGTGACGTCGAGCCGACAGTGCACGCCGGGCGGGACCGGCTAGACTCGGATCGCGCAGCCATTTTCGTAAGTGGGGCTTTGCAGTCGTGCCGCGAAGTGCCGTCGCCGTGTCCCTGCCGGGTTCGGAGTTCCGCGCCGTCCGCAGGCGCCTGACCGAAGCCGGGTTCGAAGTATTCGCGGTCAAAGCGCCGAGCGACGTCGAGAAGCTGCTGGCCCGGCGGCCCGACGTTAACGTCGCCATCTTGGACACCGAGGCGGACTTCGACGGCTCGATAGCGATCTACGGGGTCCTGCGCCGGGGCGACCGCGACGTCAACATCCTGATGCTGGTGCCGCCCCTGTCGCTGGGGCGGATCGGCCTGAACCGGGGCGTCGATCCCCGGGACGATTACTTCACGCGGCCCTATTCGGCGGAGTCCCTGCGCTGGCGTATCGAGGCGATGCTGCTTCGCGCGGAGCGCGCGCAGGAGGCGGATTCGGCCGCCGGTTTCGTCGCCGAGGGCCCCGATAGCGCTGAGGAGCCAGAGGCGGGTGCCGGTGTTGCCCCGCCTGCGCTGGAGGTGCAGGCCGTCCCGGCGACGGCCCTCGCAGCGAGCGGCCTGGCCGCGGGCGCGGTTCATCGCGAGCCCGGCCACGAGCAAGGCAAGATCGCGATCGTCTTCAACCCCAAGGGTGGCGTCGGCAAGACCACGATCTCCATCAACCTGGGCGCCGCGCTGCAGATCCGCAGGGGGAAGCGGGTCCTGATCGTGGACTGCGACACGATCACGGGTCACGTGGCCTCGTCCCTGGGCCTGGAGCGGCCGCGGACGCTCGCCGGCGCCTGGCGCGAGGACGTCGCCAGGGGGGACGGGGTATTCGAGACCATCGAGCAGACCGCCATTCTCCACAGCAGCGGCCTGAGCGTGCTCGTGATGGCCGAGTCGCCGCTCCACACGGAAGTGCTGGAGCCAAGGCACGTCGCCGACGCGATCGCCGAGTCACGCGAGTGCTACGACTGGATCATCCTGGACATGCACCCGAACTACGGGCCGCTCAACCGGGCCCTCTTCTGGCTAGCGGACAGGATCATCGTCCCGATCACACCGGACATCCCCTGCATCCGGGCCGCGATCCAGTTCCGGGAGGTCGCCACGGCGCTGAACATGCGCGACCGGATGACCGTCGTCGTCAACCGAGCCAACAGCGGCGTTGCCACGGCGGACCTGGAGCGCGTCGTCGATCTCCCGTCGCTGGCTCGAATCCGTTCCGCCGGCCTGCTCTTCGTGCGAGCTGCCGACGAAGGAAGATCGGCCGTCGAGATGTTCCCGAAATCCAAGGTTGTGGCGGACCTGGACGCCATGGCGGGGCGCCTGCTGGAGGGCGCGACCGCGACAGGCGGCTGGTCGGGCTTCGCCTCGGGCAAGCGGATAGCCGGTTCCGTCAAGGGGTTCTTTGACCGCCTCGCCACCAGGTTCCCCGACGGGGGCACGAACTCCGGGCCGAGCTAGTCGGTCCGGCCGGAGAAGGCCGCCAACCACTCCACGAGCTTCAGCATTCTGGTTCCCCTGCTTCCCGGGAGCGCCCTGCGGTTCCCGGCGGCCCGGATCGGCACTGCTGCGGCAAAGACGCCTACGATCTGACCAGGAAGTTGAGGTCGCAACCATGTCGAGCATGTCGAATCTGGGTTCCATCGAAGTGGTCGCCTACCAGCCCGGTGTCTGTAACATCGGCCCGGCCGAGATCGCCCGGCGGCGGAGGTCCGGCCATGCCGGGCTCCTCATCTCGGTGGTCCTGCTGGCCGGGCTCATGCTCATCGGGGCGCCGCACTGGACGAGGCTAGCGCTCGTCCTGACTGCAGGCGGCTCCGCCTCCGGCTATCTCCAGGCCTGGTTCCACTTCTGCGCCGGCTTCGGCTCGACGGGGGTGTACAACTTCGGGCCGCTGGGCAACGTCGTGCAGGTGGCCGACCCGGCCGCTCGGTCCCGGGATCGGCGCAGGTCGATCGAGATCGGACTTGCCAGCCTGGCCATCGGGCTGGTAGTCGGAATCACGGCCTTCCTCCTCCCGATCGCCTGAGCAGCGGCTCGGGCCGGGCCGGGCGTGGCCGGCGGCGGTACCTCGGAATCGCGCGGGCGCCATCGTGAACACCCGGGCCGTGGAACAAGTCAGGACGGTTGTGGCCGCCTCCGGCGCCGGGTGCGACGCTCTGCGTCGGCGAGCGGCCCCTTGTCCCACGCGGTAGGGTTTGTTCGGGAGACGCGATGCATAGGCAGAACCCGGTCCGGCGACACTTGTCGCCTCGAGCGAGTGAAGCGCTCGGCGGTGTTTCCGCATGACACTCGGCGGGTCGGACGACGGCAAGCAGCGGTCCGAACACGTGAGCCGTGTAGCCAGCGACGACTGGCAACGGTACGGCCTCTCGCGCCGTGGCCGCGCCGCCGATCAGGGCCCTCGCGATGCCCTCGGTCGGCCGATAGAGCGGGTTGACCGGCGCGCCGAGGCTGCCGACGAGCTATTCATCCACTACCGCCGCGAGGCGAGCCAGCGCCCGGCCAGGCCGGCCGGTGCCCGCCGCAGCCCGCGATTCGTGGCCAACGCGGCAACGGTCTCCATCGTCGGCGCTCTCGGGATCGCGTTGCTCGTATTTGGGCTGGCTACCGCCCCGGTGATGCCGGTCGTGTCGCCATCGCCGAGCCGGCTCGCCTCCCACACACCCAATGCGTCGGACCTCGCCGTCGTGACACCCTTGGCCCCAAAGGCGGCGCACGTCAGCCTGCTGATCGACCTGCCGGTGCCTGTTTCGGTCAACGAGCGAGACTGGCCCCTGGACGACGGAACCTACATATACCTGACGGGCTCGGGCGGCGGCCTCGCCGTGGAGCCGAGCCGCGGCACGATCCAGACGGTCTACGGCGGACCTGCCTTCGCCGGCGGCGCGGGCAGGGCCGTCGTCGACGACGGCCTGTGGGTTTCCTCGTGGCCCGCGTCGGCGAAGTCGTGCGGGCCGTCATGCTGGGCCGGGGCGACGACCTTCCAAGTGAACCCGGTCACGGGCGCGGTTTCGAAGACGCTCGCCGCGACGTACCTGCTCGGGGCCGCGGACGACGGGATATGGGTGGCCACCGGCAAGGTCATCCAACGGCTGGATCCATCGACGGCGGCGGTTGTGGCGTCGACCCCCTGGACCGGATCCGCGGAGCCGCGGATCGGCTGCGGCTCGCTGTGGTCCTTCACGCCGGGCGCGCAGGCATCGACCCTCGCCCAGATCGATCTCAAGACCGGCGCCGTTCTCGGGACGTCGCCTCTCGACCCGGCGGTCGGCTTCGGCCCCACGTTCGTTCAGGGCCAGTGCTGGATGATGAGCGGCGCCGCCGGCGCCTCGGTCGGGGCGACCACGCTGGTCTGGCTGAACGCGGACGGGACGACCCAGGCTACCTTCGAGTACGCGGGCAAGTCGATCGTCTCGCTCGACCGCGAATTCTGGCTGTACTCGAGCGACGCCCAGATCCGGCGCATCGATGCGACCTCCGGCACGACCTTCGGCGCCGCGTACGCGCTTCCGGTCAGGCCTCCGAACGAAGACCCGCGGTGGCTCTTCAGCGCCTCGAGCTCGCTCTGGCTGATCGAGGGCAACCAGCTCGTGAAGTTCGACGTGCTGACCGGCGCCGCCTCGGCAGCCGGCTGAGGACCAGGCCGGGGGAGGGTGGGGACCGCGTGGCGGGGAGGTCGCGCGTACGTCCGCCGACTGGCGGCGCGCTTCCGGGTCATCGTGTAGACCTCGGCCAGGTTCGAGCGTCGAGGGCGCGCCGAGAAGGGGCCCGCGGCCGGGTCAGGTTGGAGGCGCTTCCGTCAGGCGACTTCGACGGCGGAGGGCTCGACCGGCGCGGCGGAGACTTCGATGTTGATCGCCACGCGGTGCGTAACCGGACGGCCGGATTCGCGGTAAAGCCGCAGGAGGCTTGCCTCTGCAGCCCGGAGCCGAGCGTTGGCCTCCCATTCGGGCAGGTCCGGCTCGGCGGCCTCGCGAGCTTCCATGGCTTCGACGAGCGCGCGCAGAACCCCCTCGATGGCGGACGGCTCAGGCACATGGGCCTCCTTCATGTGGGTCTCGGTTCGTGCGAGCGGCACTCGGACGAGCACCATACTCCGTGCCAGATTGCGATTCCAGAGGGAACTCAATTAAGTTGCGGCAGGGTCGCCAGGTAGTGAGAGCCGGGAGGGATGCCGGGGGACGAGCCCAGCGATGCGGCCCGTTGGGGCTTCGCGGGCGAAGCTCAATCCGTCGCGGAAGCCGCTTTCCGGGCAGTCGGAACCTTCTCGGGCAGGCCGGCGGTGGCCGCGGCCGCGACGACTTCGGTCGTCCTCTCGAGGAACCAACGGGCCGTGCCGCGAGCCGCGATGCTGAGGAAGACCCGGTCCAGCGCCGCCCCGATCTCGCCGCCCGGTGGAGCGTAGAAGCCCTCGAGGCGGACCTCCGTGGGGGTCAGAGTGAGATGGCCGGCGAATACCGGGAAGAGCGGCGCCAGCGACGACGACTGCCAGCCGATCTCGATCTCGCAACCGTCGGCCGTCCGCCGCATCTCGCCGAGGTCCACGTAGGCGGCCTTGCGGAACACGAGGCTGGGGGCGTGTTCGCGGATCGGCAGGCTCAGGTCAGTGAGGTAGCGGTGGCTGCCCGGGCGCGTCGCGGCCACCGGGGTGCCGAGCCAGGTCGTCGCCTGATCGCCGAAGAGCGGCAGAACGCGGGCCAGATCGACCCCGACCAGCTGCACGAGGCGCAGGGGCGTGACGTGAGAGGGGACGCTCGTCATTGGGATAGGTTACGGCCGCCGGCGTCGCGGCGGAATCGGACTTGGTCGCGCCGATGGGTGACCAACGGCCCCACCGTACCTACCCCGACGGGTTGGCTAACTCCGGTTGGCCGCCAGGTCCTCGGCCGCGGGAAGCCCGGCCGGCAGCGCGCCGGCCTGGACGGGGCAGCTGACTTCGTCACGCATGCCTACGAGCCAGGCCAGCCTGTCGCGATGCCTGACGGCGACGCGATAGACGACGTCGGCGGCGGCTGCCGTCGGAGGCAGGGCGGCCCACGGACGCAGGAGCCAGCCGCCGGGCAGCGCATCGAGGATGGCCAGGGCCGCGTGACCGCCCGAGACGACGCGGCCGGCCGTCTCGTCAATCACGTGAACGGCATCGCCGAGATTGCCCTCGGCGGCGAGCCGCTCGAGAAACGGCCGCCCGGAGGTTGCGGCCAGCCGGAGCGGCATGAACTCGAAGCGGTCCTCGTGGTCCCAGCGGCGGAGTCGCCGCACGGTCCCCCGGCAGACGCCGCAATCGTCGTCGTAGAGGACGGTCAGGGCGCCGACGGGGGCGCTATCGCCGGCACCGGCAACGGTGGTGTCGTCCGTGGCGGGGCGCGTCAGCGTTTCGGTCGCCATGGCGGGGAATACTAGCGCCCCCGAGGGGCTCGCGCGAGCCAATCTGGCAGGCGGCCGAAGGATCGACGGGAACCGTGGCCGCCGGCGCACCTGAACCCCGGCGGCGTCCCCGGGCGGCGCCTGCGCGGCGAGTGCGCGCAGTTCGGCTCAGTGCGGAACGCCAACCGTCGCGGTGCGCCTCCTCCCGTGAGGCCCGCTGTATCCTCGAACGTATGGTATCCGGACTCCGCCCCAGCAGGTCGGCGCCCCCCGCCGCCCGGGACGAGGCCGCGCCCGCCGAGCCTCGATCGACCGGGGCAGCCGGAGCTCGAGACCCGCTCCCGCGAGAAGTCAAGCTGCTCGGTGCGCTGCTCGGCCAGGTGATCGCCGAGCAGGGCGGCCCGGCGCTGCTCGACCTGGTGGAGCGATGCCGGCGGCTCTCGATCGCGTTCCGTGAGACCGGCGACGAGGCGGCCGAGCGCGCGCTGGCGGCCGAACTCGATTCGCTGGACGTGGATCTCGCCGAGTCGCTGGCTCGCGCCTTCAGCCTGTACTTCCAGCTCGTCAATCTCGCCGAGGAGCGCGACATGGTGCGGCGCCTGCGGAGGGATCAGAGGGCGGGCGGCGCTCCTGTCGAGGGAACGCCCGACGCGGCCGTCGAGTGGCTGCTGGAGCGCGGCTGGTCCGGCGACGCCGCCGCCTCGCTGCTGAGCCGGATGCGGATCTCGCCGGTCCTGACCGCTCATCCAACGGAGGCCCGGCGGCGGACGATGCTGACCGCGCTGCGGCGCTGCTACTGGCTCGTGGAGCAGCTCGATGATCCTCGCCTGGGTGCCACCGACGAGGCCGAGATCCGCCGGCGGCTGCGCGAGGAGATCAGCATCCTGTGGCGCTCGTCCGCGATCAGGCGCCTGGCCCCGTCGCCGATCGACGAGGTCCGAACCGCCCTGACCTTCTTCGACGAGACGATCTTCCGGGCCGTGCCCCGGGTCTATCGGGCCTTCGACCGCGCTCTCGACCGCGCGGCTCAGGGGAGCGGTGGTGCCGGTTCGGCGGGGAGCGGCGGCGCCGGGTCCGACGGCGCCCTGGCCGCGCGCTCCGACGCCGACGGCGACGACGTCCGCCCCGGCGGCGAGGTCCGCCCCGGCGGCGAGGTCCTTGCCGGCGACGCGGGGACAACCGGCACCAGGCCCGCGCGAGTGGCCGCCTTCCTGCGCTGGGGCTCCTGGATCGGCGGCGACCGGGACGGCAATCCCACCGTGACCGCGGAGCTGACCCGCGGCGTGCCACGCATCCACGCCGACCACGTGCTGCACGGGTACGAGGCCGTGGCCACTCGCCTCCTGGCCACGATCGCGGCGTACGTGCCTCGCGACGAGGTCCAGCTCCACCTCGAGGCACGCCTGGCCCGCGACGCTGAAGAGCTGCCGGAGACGATGCGAGACATGGCCCGGCGCTATCCCGACGAGCCCTACCGGCGGCGCCTCGGTGCGATCGCCGAGCGGCTGCGCCGGACCCGGGCCTACCTCACCGAGGAAGGCGGCCCGATCGCCGGCCGATACGAGACGCCGGAGCAGCTCGTCGCCGAGATCGACGAGATGCAGCGCTGCCTGGTCGCCGACAGGCTGCCGCGGGTTGCCTACGGCGAGGTCCAGGACTTCCGCTGGCAGGTCGAGACCTTCGGCTTCCACCTGGCATCGCTCGAGCTGCGCCAGCACGCGGATGTGCACGAGGCGGCGCTGGCGGCCCTCCGGTCCCGCCCGGGCGCGGCCACGGCGGACCTCGCCGCAGGGGCGGACCTCGCCGCCCGCGCGGACCTCGCCCGCGAGATCGTTCCGGGCGTGACCGCGGCCGAGGTCCTGGCCACGTTCCGGGCCGCCGCCGCGATCCAGCGCCGGTTCGGTGAGGTCGCCTGCCATCGCTATGTCGTCAGCTTCACGTGCTCGGCCGACGACGTCCTGCGCGTCCTGGACCTGGCGGAGTGCGCTGCCGACCCGGGGATCCCGGCGAGCGCCACGGGCGGCCTGGCTCCCGGATCGCCCGAGCTCGACGTGGTGCCGCTCTTCGAGTCGAGCGACGCCCTGACGGGCTGTGGCGCACTCCTGGAGGCGTTGCTGGCCGACCCGCGGTACCGCCGCCACCTCGCGGCGCGCGGTGATCGCCAGGAGGTGATGCTGGGCTATTCGGACTCGAACAAGGAAGCCGGTTTCCTGGCCGCGGTGTGGATGCTCTACCGCGCCCAGGCCACCCTTGCGGAAGTGGCCCGGCGCCACGGCATAGAGCTGACCCTGTTCCACGGCCGCGGCGGGGCCATCGGGCGGGGCGGCGGGCCAACCAACCGGGCCATCCTGGCCCAGGCCCCGGGCTCGATCGACGGCCGTTTCAAGATGACCGAGCAGGGCGAGATGGTCGCGGCCAACTACGCCAACGTCGCCATCGCCGAGCATCACCTGGGGCTCGTCGGCAGCGCGGTGGCGGTGGCCTCGACGGTCGAGCACGACGACTGCGTGGCCGAGGCCGACGAGCGGGGCGCGGCGTCGATGGACGAGCTGGCCGGGCTGGCCCGCCGGGCCTACCGCTCCCTGGTCTACGATGAGCCGGCCTTCGAGCGGTTCTTCCGCGCCGTGACGCCGCTGGCCGAGCTTTCGACGATGGCCCTGGGATCCAGACCGGCCCGGCGCGGGGCCGCCGGCGAGGCGACGGGGCAGGGGACGGACGGCCGAGACGGCGGCCGCGCCGGGCGCCCGCCGGGGGATGCCCCGGCGGCCGACGGGATCGAGTCGCTGCGGGCGATCCCCTGGGTCTTCGCGTGGTCGCAGGCGCGCATCGGGCTGCCGGCGTGGTTCGGCCTGGGCTCGGCTCTCGAGGGTTACGAGAAGGCGCACGGCGAAGGCTCGCTGGCGCAGATCGCCGAGCTGTATCGGGACTGGCCCTTCTTGACCAGCGCCTTCGACAACGCCGAGCTGATCCTCGGCCGGTCGGAGCCCAGGATCGCGAGCCTCTATGCGGCTCTGGCCGGGGACGGTGATGGACCTCGACTCTGGGGCCGCATCATCGACGAGTACGAACTGTCGATTCGACAGCTGGCCAGGGTGACCGGCCGAACCGAGCTGCTGGCGGCCGAACCGCTGGCCGGTCGCTCGATCAGGCTTCGCCGGCCCTACATCGATCCTCTCTCGCACATCCAGGTACGCTTCCTGGCCAGGTTGCGTTCGCTGCCGGCGGACGACCCGGACCGCGAACGCTTCCGCCGCCTCGTCCAGCTCACCGTCAACGGCGTGGCGGCCGGCCTTCAGAACACCGGCTAGGCCGGCGAGGAGCAACCAGATGCCAACGCCACGACGGAACGCGCCCGCGACCGGGGCCGCGGCCGGATCGCCCGCGCCCGGTGCCGCCGATCGGGACGAGCCGGCGCCGCTGCCGACGGAAGACGCCATGCTCTTCGGCCTGAGCCTCGAGGGGCTTGCGGCGCGGTGGGCCCGGTCGATGGAGTCGGCGCCGATCGGGGCGGAGACGATGCGCGGCGCCGACCGGCGAGCCCAGGCGATGGGCGTCTCGGGCATCCGGCTCATGGAGAACGCGGGCTGCGCGGTCGCCGCCGCGGTCAAGGCCCTTGCCGTCAAGACGGGCCGCTGGCAGAAGGGCCCGATCCTCATCCTGTGCGGCCCGGGCAACAACGGCGGCGACGGGTTTGTCGCGGCCCGGCATCTCTCGCGCCAGGGGGCGCGGGTGGTGGCTGTCCTGGTAGGGACCGGGAGCCGGCCGGTCGGCAAGGACGCGGCGCGCAACTGGGACCGCCTCGAGTCCGAGGACCACGTCGAGCGGATCCACGCGCCGGTGGCGCGTGACATCGCCATCCTCGGCCAGGGCGTAGAGAAGGCCTCCGTCGTGGTGGATGCGCTCCTGGGGACAGGTGTCGAGGGGCCGCTCCGGGACCCGATCAGGAGCGCCGTCGAGCTGATCGGCCGCGCTCGGACCGCCGGCGTCCCGATTCTGGCGGTGGACACTCCCACTGCCGTGGACCTGACCAGCGGCGATCTCTCCACGCCCGTCGTCCAGGCTCACGTCACCGTCACTTTCCACCGGCCCAAGAGCGGGCTGCTGGCGCGACGCGGTTCAGCCGTCGCCGGCATCGTTCTGGTCGCCCCGATCGGCATCCCTCAGGAAGCCGACCGGGGCTGAGCGCCGCTCGCTGCCGTTTCGTCGGCGATCGATCTGAGGCCGCCGGCTCATTTGGTCGGCCGACCGGGTCTTGCCGTTCGGTCGTGTGAGAATCGGCCGCCACGTGCGGCCGGCGTGAGGCTCGGCCGGCAATTCGACTCCTCGTGAGTGGCTCGTGACAGCTCTCCATGCGCGGCCATTCAAAGGCGCCGGCGACGTTCGGTGTCTCCATATCGTGAGCAGGCGCCTCGGGCAGAGTCGGTGAAATCAGGCGGCACTACCGAGCCGCTGCTCGGTCACATAACACCCTATGCACACCGCGTGGCCGGACGTACAATCCCGGCGCTATGCCCACGGGACGGCCGCGGGCGAGTCCAAGTAGCTCGACGACCGGGCCTCTCACGCGCAGCCGCGAGGACACGGAGGGAGCGGCTACTGAGAGGAGTTCCGGTTCCTGTGTACACGGACAAGATTCTGGTCTGCGCAGACTGCGGGCAGCAGTTCGTATTCACTGCCAGCGAGCAGGACTTCTACGCCCAGCGCGGCTTCTCCGAGCCGAAGCGGTGCGCCCCATGTCGAAACGCCCGCAAGGCGTCGCGGCCTGAGGGAGGCGCCGGCCACGCCGGAGGTTTCGGCGGCGGGTACGATCGAGGTCCGCGGGAGATGTTCCCCGCGGTCTGCAGCCGCTGCGGGAAGGAAACCGAGGTGCCGTTCCGTCCCACCAACGGCAAGCCCGTCTACTGCGGGGACTGCTTCCGCCTTGCCCGCGGCAACTGACGCGGCCCGCACATCACGACCACGACCCGGGCCACTCGCCCGGGTCGTTTCGATTCCCGGAGCTGTGACTGGGCCCGGGGGCGTGCCACGGCTCAGCGATCGCGTTCCGCGGCGCGCCGGGCCCGCACCGCCCGGTTGCCCGTTCGGTGGCCCTCGCCTACGATGCGGGCAACGATCCGCGCCCGTTCCCGGCGAACCGGGCCCTCCCGCAACATGAGGTCGACACTCCCATGGCCGCAGGCTCCAACTTCGACTTCGACCTGGTCGTCCTCGGCGCCGGCACGGGCGGCTACACGGCCGCGTTCCGTGCGGCCCAGCTCGGCATGCGCGTGGCGCTGGTGGACCAGGGCAAGATCGGCGGAACGTGCCTGCACGTCGGCTGCATCCCGACCAAGGCCCTGCTCGAGTCGGCCGAGTTCTACGCCAGGCTGAAGAAGGCCAAGGAATTCGGGATCGTGCTCGAGGGCAGGCCCGGCTTCGACTACACGGCCATCGCGGCCCGACGGGACGCGGTCGTGAAGCGAATGTGGACCGGCCTCAAGGGCCTGGTCGACAAGAACAAGGTGACGTGGATCGACGGGCGGGCGCGCCTCGACGGGCCCACGACGATTCGAGTCGCCGCTAACGGCCCGGACGGCACGCCAGGAGGAGGCGAGGAGCGCGTCGTAACGGCAAAGAACGTGATCATCGCCACCGGCAGCCGCGTCAAGAGCCTGCCCGGCCTGGTCCCGGACGGCCGCCGGATCATCACCTCGGACGACGTGACCACCAAGGGCGATCTGCCGAAGTCGATCGCCATCGTCGGCGCCGGCGCGGTCGGGAGCGAGTTCGCATCGCTATTCCACGATCTCGGCGTGGCGGTGACCCTGCTCGAGTACCTGCCGGCCATCGTTCCGCTCGAGGACAAGGACGCGAGCTCGGCCCTGGAGCGCAGCTTCACTCGCCGCGGCATCAAGGTGATGACGAAGGCCCGCTTCGAGACCTCCTCTGTCAAGGTGACCGACGACGGCGTCACGCTCATCGTCGGGCCGGAGGGCGGCGCGGCCGAAGAGCTGAAGGTCGAGCAGCTGCTGGTCGCGACCGGCCGGGCGCCGAACACGGAGGACATCGGCCTCGAGACGACGAAGGTCGAGCTGGACCGCGGGTTCATCAAGGTCGACGGCTGGATGCGGACGGCGCAGGAGCACGTCTACGCCATCGGCGACGTCATCGGCGGGCTGATGCTCGCCCACGTGGCCGCGCACGAGGGGATCGTCGCCGTCCATGAGATCGCCGGCGAGGGCCCGGAGCCGATCGACTACGACCACCAGCCGCGGGCCACCTACACCCACCCGCAGGTCGCCTCGATCGGCCTGACCGAGCAGCAGTGCACCGATCGGGGCATCGCCATCAAGAAGGGCGTCTTCAACTTTGCGGCGGACGCGAAGGCCGTGATCGTCGGCGAGACCGAGGGTTTCGCCAAGGTCATCGCCGACGCCGAGACAGACGAGGTTCTGGGCGTCCATCTCGTGGGCCCCAACGTGACGGACCTGATCGCGGAAGCGGCCCTGGGCATGACGCTCGAGGCGACGGCCTGGGAGATCGGCGCTACCACTCATCCGCACCCCACCCTGGCGGAGGTCGTGGGCGAGGCGGCGATGGCGGTAGCGGGCCGACAGATCAACGCCTAGCGGGGAGCCGCAGGGCGCCCAGGGCAGCCCGCAGGACGCGCCGGGCGCGTTGCCGGGTGCCATCGGCGGCGAGATGAGCCAAACTAGAGCCGCGCCGGCCCGGCCGGCGTGCGGTCGTGCCCCACGGCACGCGCGGCGTGCCGTATCTCGCAGGAGGAGCGTTACGTGGCCAAGGTGACCATGCCCCAGCTCGGCGAGAGCGTAGCCGAGGGCACGATCGGCAAGTGGCTCAAGCAGCCCGGCGACCCGGTGTCCAAGGACGAGCCCCTCCTCGAGGTCATCACCGATAAGGTCAACGCCGAGGTTCCGTCGCCCTTCGCAGGGATCCTGCGCGAGATCCTGGTGGCCGAGGGGGACACGGTCCCGTACAACGCCGAGATCGCGGTGATCGAAGAGGATGGAGCTGCCGCTCCCCGGGGAGCGGGCACTGCCGCCGCGAAGGCGGCGGCTCCCGTGGCTCCGGCCGAGGCACCGAGGCCCGCCGCCACTCCCGCCACTCCCGCCACTCCCCAGCCGCCGCCCGCCGCCACTCCCGCCACTCCCGCCACTCCCCAGCCGCCGGCGATGGTGCCGGTGATGGCGGCCGGCGACCCCGACGCACGCATGACCCCCGCCGTTCGGATGCTGATGCGGCAGCACGGCCTCTCGCCCGTCCAGATACTCGGGACGGGCCACGCCGGCCGGATCACGCGCCAGGACGTGTTGGCCTTTGTGGCGCGCGGCGGAGCGGGCACGGGATCGGCCACGGGACGTGGAGGCGTCACTGCCGTCGGGTTCGCCACCCAGCCGGGAGCCGCCACGGCGGCCGCGGCTGACGTCCCGTCAGCTTGGGCCGCGGTTTCTCCGTCCGCCGGGCAGGCACCGGTGTCGGGAGTCGCCAGCCATTCGCCCGGCCTGGCTCAGGCCGCGCCTTCATCGCCGGCCCCCGTCGTCTGGGCCCCCGGCCAGGACGAGGTCCTGATCCCGCACAACCAGATGCGCCGCGGGATTGCCGCCCAGATGACCCGCGCCGCCGCCATCCCGGTGGCGCATAGCACGTTCGAGGCCGACATGACGGCCGTCGTGAACCTCCGGGCCAGGCAGGCCGAGGCGTACAAGGCCCGCGAGGGAGTCGGGCTGAGCTTCCTGCCGTTCGTCGTGAAGGCCGTCGTCGAGGCGCTCCACGCCCACCCCGACATCAACGCCCACTACACGGACGAAGGCCTGCTGCGGAAACGGCACATCAACATCGGCATCGCGATCGCGGTCGAAAACGGCCTGATCGTGCCGGTCATCCACGACGCCGACCAGCTGTCGATCAACGGCATCAATCGGGCCATCCAGGACCTGGCGTCGCGGGCCCGATCGAACAAGCTCCGGCTCGACGACATCCAGGGCGGGACCTTCACGATCGACAACACCGGCTGGTTCGGGTCGATCCTGACGGTGCCGATCATCAACCCGCCCGAGGTCTGCATCCTCACGACCGAAGCCGTCGTGAAGCGGCCGGTCGTCCACGAGACGCCGGAAGGCGACGTCCTGGCGATCAGGTCGATGATGAATCTCGTTGCCGGGTACGATCATCGCGCCACGGACGGCGCCCAGATCGGGCGGTTCATCCGCGACGTGATCTGCTGGCTCGAGGCCGTCGGGCCCGACTCGCCGATCTACTAGACACGACTCGCCCGAAGCAAAGGCTCGAACCCGAATGTCCGACTCGACCGATCTCCGCCCGCCAGCCCGCGCCCTCCCGCCCACGATCGCGATGGGCGGCGGAACCTTCGAGCCGGCCGCCGACGGCTCCTCGGCGCCGCGCCGCCACCCCGAGTGGATCAAGGCCCGCATTCCGTCCGGAGACACGTACCAGGAGGTCCGGCGGCTTCTCCATGGCCTGACCCTCAACACCGTCTGCGAGGAAGCCCACTGCCCCAACATCGGCGAGTGCTGGGACCAGCGCACCGCCACGATCATGATTCTCGGCGACACCTGCACCCGGGCCTGCGGGTTCTGCGCCGTCAAGACCGGCAAGCCTCTCGTCCACGACCTGGATGAGCCGAGGCGCGTGGCCGAGGCGATCCGCGGCCTCGGCCTCGAGCATGTCGTCGTCACGAGCGTGGCCCGCGACGACCTGGACGACGGCGGGGCGAGCATCTTCGCCGAGACGATCCGGCGGCTGCGGGTCGCCTGCCCGGGGATGGGCGTCGAGGTTCTGACCCCCGATTTCAACGGCGAGGCCGAGCCGCTGCGGACGGTTATGGCGGCCGGGCCGGACATCCTCAATCACAACGTCGAGACGGTGGCGAGGCTGCAGAAGCCGGTCCGGAAGCGAGCTCGATACGACCGATCGCTGGGCGTGTTGGCGCGGGCCAAGGAATACGCGCTCGAGTTCGGCGGGCCGGCCGGCGCCGCCGCAGTGCACACCAAGTCGTCGATCATGGTCGGGCTGGGCGAGACGCGGCCTGAGCTGCACCAGACGTTCCTCGACCTGCGCGCGGTCGACTGCGACATCCTGACGATCGGGCAGTACCTGCGGCCCTCGCCCGAGCATCTGCCGGTCGAGCGGTACTACCACCCGGACGAGTTCGCCGAGATGCGCGACGAGGCGCTGGCGATGGGCTTCAAGCACGTGGAATCGGGGCCGCTGGTCCGGTCGAGCTACCACGCCCGCGACCAGGTTCCGGGTGCCGAGGCGAAGCGAGCGGCTCGCGCGGCGGGAATGGCGGGGGCGGCGGGAGCGGCGGGAGCGGCCGGGGCCGAGGGCGGGGAGAGCGTGCCGCGCGGGCCCACGATCGGCGCCGACGGTCGGGTGATCTACCGGGCAGACTGACAGGCCGCAGGGGAGGGGAGCAAATGGCGACGGGTGCCCACGCCGATGCCGTTGGTCGGTCGCCCCGGCTCGACTGGCTCGAGCGCGCCCGCGCCCCGCGAAGCGCCTACAGGATCTTCGAGAGGAACGCCTTCGTTCGCTCCTGAGTGGGCGCGCTGAAGATCTGGTCGGGCGTACCTTCCTCGACTACCACACCGTCGTCCATCATGACGACGCGGTTGGCGACCTCGCGGGCGAAGCCCATCTCGTGGCTGACCACGATCATCGTCATGCCCTCACGGGCCAGCTCCTTCATGACCTCCAGGACCTCGCCGATCATCTCGGGGTCCAGGGCGGAAGTGGGCTCGTCGAACAGCATCAGGGCCGGTTTCATGGCCAGCGCCCGCGCGATGGCAACTCGTTGCTGCTGCCCGCCGGAGAGCTGGTTCGGGTAGACCTTCTCCTTGGCCGCGAGGCCCACCCGCTCGAGCAGAGCCCGGCCCATGACCACGGCGTCGTCGCGGGCCATGCTGCGAACCTGGAGCGGCGCCTCGATGATGTTCTCGAGGGCGGTCATGTGCGGGAAGAGGTTGAAGCGCTGGAAGACCATGCCGATCTCCTGGCGCTGCTGGGCGATGTTCTTCTCCTTGTCCTCGACCAGCTTCATGGCGCCGGCAGGGCCGCTGCGCCGCCCGACGATCGGCAGCATCCGCCGGCCGGCCGGAGCCTCCCGATAGCCGATGAGGTGGCCGTTGACGAAGATGCGGCCACTCTGAATCTTCTCGAGGTGGTTGACGCAGCGGATGAAGGTCGTCTTGCCCGAGCCCGACGGTCCGATGACGACGACCGTCTCCTGGCGCTTCACCTGGAGCGAGACGCCCTTCAGGACGTGCAGCCGGCCGAACCACTTGTTCACGTCGCGCGCGTCGACGACGACGTCGACGTCCGGACGCGGCACGCCGCCGATGGCGCCGAGGAGGTCGTGATCGATGCTGATGGTCATTGTTCGATCGGCGCCCTTAGCGACATGAACCTGGCTGCGAAGCCCACGTTTCGAGGACCCGCCGCGCCGGTCTGAGAGGTTCCCGAGCCTCTCGAGAAACGTCGCTCGATCCAGGACTGGACGACCCCCCAGATCGTGGTCATCGCCAGGTACCAGATGGCGGCGGCGCCGAAGAGCTCGAAGAAGCGGTAGCTGTGACCCGCGGCGACCGAGGTCGTGTTGTACAGCTCGAGAACGCTGACGACTGTGAGCAACGACGTCGTCTTGAGCATGTTGTTGAACTCGTTGCCGAGCGGCGGAATGATGACCCGGGCGGCCTGAGGCAGGACGATGCGGCTCATGGTCTGGCCGTAGGTCATTCCGAGAGACTTCGATGCCTCCGTCTGGCCCGGGTCCACCGACAGTATTCCGGCCCGGACGATCTCGGCCATGTAGGCGCCTTCGTTGATGCCCAGGATCACGATTCCGGCCAGGACCTCGGGCAGGATGGCCACCGGCCCTACGACGACGGCCGGCCACTTGAAGATGCCTGCGGCAGGGAAGCCGTAGTAGAAGAACATCAGCTGGACCAGCAGCGGAGTGCCGCGGAAGAACCACACGTAGATGTTGGCCGCGAATCGGAACGGGAAGAACTTGGCCATCTTCGCGATGGCCGCGAAGACTCCCAGGATGACCCCAAGGGCCTGGGCCACGACCGAGATGACGAGGGTCAGCCCGATCCCATTCACCAGCGCAGGACTGGGATGGAATATCGAGTCCCAGAACACCTGCGGCTCGATGGTGGTCCTGCTGGAGCAACCGCTGACGATAAGGGCGACGAGTATCAGGCACCCGGCGAGGAAGCCTCGCCGGGTGCCGAAACGACTGAGCACGGACGCGGTCATCGCGTCTCTCTGCCTACTTGACGTCCGCGGCCGTGATGGCTCCGGAGGTCACGCCCCATTTGGTAAGGATCGTCGTGTATGTGCCGTCGTTGATCATCGCCAGCAGGGCGGTCTTGACGGCGTCACGGAGAGCGGTCTTCGTCTTCGGAACGCTGATGCCTTCGGCGCCGCGTTCGAGGGTCATAGCGTTGACCATTTCGAACTTGCCGCCGCCATTGACGACTTCGTAGCCGGCGACGGGCTCATCGGTGAAGTGGGCGACCACGGTGCCGGCCTGGAGGGCGGCTAGGGCGTTGGTGTCGGCATCGAACACCTGAAGGGTGATGTCCGCCTTGCCCTTGGTCTTGCAGTTCGCGTTGAGGCTGTTGGTCGCATCGTAGCCCGAGCCGGTGCCGGCGATGTGATCGGCCTCGATCGTGCCCTTCTCCGCGGCAACGGTCTTGCCGCACAGGTCATCGATGCTCTGGACGTTGCTGGGGTTGCCCTTCGAGACCACGAACGACTGGCCCGCGGCAAAGTAAGGGACCATGTCGACCACCGCCTGGCGCTCGGCGGTGATGGTCTGGGCCGAGATGATGATGTCGCAGCTTCCGCCCTGCAGGGCCGGGATGATCGAGTCGAACGTGGTCGACTTGACCACCAGGGTCAGGCCGAGGCGCTTGGCGATCTCCTTGCCCAGGTCGATGTCGGAACCGATCGCCACGTTGCTGGAGTCGAGGCTTTCCTGCGGCGGGTAAGACGTGTCCGAGCAGGCCGTAAGAGTTCCTGCCTTGATCAGCTGATCGGCCGGAACGCCACCGCTCGGGGCGGGCGTCGACGAGCTGCTGGAGCACCCTGCGGCGACGAGGGCCGCGGCGGCGATCACTCCCGCGATGCGGAATCGAGACGGGATCATGTCCACTCCTCCTGTCCTCCGGGGCCTCATACGCCGCAATCATCCCCCATGGACGCGCACGCGAGCCTTGAGCGGCCAGCGTAGCCTGCGGCGCGAGAGCGTGCAAGGTGAATGGCGCAACCGAGGTTACGCAAAGGTTACGGGAGGCAAGACCTCGGCTTGCCAGGTGGATGCACGCCCAGCTCACCGAGATGGCGGCGACCACGCTCGGCCCCGCAAGCGCTCGGTGGGCCGGCGATGCCGGCTCGGCGCTGCCGCTGCCGCACCCCCCTGGCATCCCCGCGTGGAGTGGCTATGCTCTCGCCAATGGTCCGCCAGCTGCCGCGCCGGATGCCCCTCGCCGAGCTCCACTGCCACCTCGGCAGCGCCGTCACGCCGTCGATCATGTGGGGCATCGCCCACGAGCAGGGGATCAAGCTCCCGACCAAGGACTACTGGGAATTCCGCGAGATGGTGACCGCCTCGCCGACTCGTGGCCACTCCTTCGACGGCTACCTGGGCCTCTTCCACTGGACGGAGCTGATCCAGTCGTCGCCGCTGGCGATGGAGCGATCCGTGTACGAGGTGGTGGGCGGCGCGTATCGCAAGAACAACATCACCACCATCGAGCTGCGCTTCAACCCGATGAAGCGAAACCGCGGCGGCGAGCAGGACCTGGACCACATCATCGCCGCGGCGCTGCGCGGCATGGACCGGGCCATGCTCGAATACCCGATCCGGCCGGGTCTCATCTTCTGCCTGGACCGGGCCTTCCCGTACCATCTCAACGAGATCGTCGTCGAGAAGGCGATCGCCTGGCGCGACCGCGGCATCGTCGGGATAGACATCGCCGGCCCCGAATCGCTCACCTTCCGCCCGGCCGACTACCGCAAGCTCTTCAAGCGGGCTCGCAAGTTCGGGCTTGGGATCACCGTACACGTCGGCGAGGCAGGACCGGTCGAGGAGGTGGCCGAAGTTGTCCGCCAGCTCGAGCCCGACCGGATCGGCCACGGCGTCAAGTCGGCCTACGACCCGCGCACGATGGCTATGATCCGTGAGAGGGGCATCGTCCTGGAGATCTGCCCAACCTCGAACCTGCAGACCGGCGTCGTCTCGGGCTGGGAGGAGTTCCGCTGGATCTTCGACCAGTTCCGCCGCAACGAGGTCCGTTTCGCGATCAGCACCGACGGGCCCGAGATGCTGCGGACCTACATCCGCGACGAGCTGGCCACCCTCGGCCGTCTCGGCATCCTCTCCTACGAGGAACAGGTCCAGGCCGCCCAGACGTCGCTCCAGGCCTCTTTCGTGCCGAAGGTCAGCGACGTCGTCGCAGCGGTCCGCGAGCCGGCCACGCGCGAAGAGGTCGAGCGGGAAGAGGCCTAGGCGCAGGGCGGCGGGGGCGCGTCGGAACGAGAGGGGACTGGGACTGGGCACGAGACCGGACCGGGCCCGCGGCGGCCTACTCCTCGAGCGGCTCCACCCTGTAGGTGCAGCTGCGGTCGCCGGCGGCGATGCTGCACTGGCGGGTGACCCTGGCCCCCAGCACCTCGCCGAAGAGCTGCAGCTCCTCCTCGCAGGCGATCGGGTAGGGGCCCGAGACGCCGGAGATGGCGCAGTTGTGCTCGGAGAGCCAGATGGTGCCGGCCTGGTCGCGGGTTGCCCGGCCCAGATACCCAGTCTCGTCCTCGTAGATCGCCACCTCGCGGACTCGCTCCCACAGCGAGGCTCCGGCGGGCAGACGCTCCGCCAGGCGGTTGCCGATGCGCGACTTGAGCATCTCGCGCCGCGCCTCGAAGACGTCGTGGATCAGCTTCTCGCCGCCGATCGTTCGGACGGCGGTCAGGATCGACTGGGCCAGGGCCCCGTAGTTGGCCGGGAAGAGGTCCTGGGCCGCGGCCGTCAGGTCGTACACGTGGCGCGGCCGGCCGACGCCGTGGCGGCTCAGTGTGCGAGTCACCAGGCCGGCCGACTCGAGCGTTCGGAGCTGCTGGAGCACGCCGGTGCGACTCGCCCCGACGCGGTCGGCGATCAGGTCGGGCGAGGCCGGACCGCCGGTTCGGAGCGCGTAGAGGACCTCGCGGCGAAGAGTCGACGAAGCGCCCGGACCCGGCGTCGGTGTGACCAGCGGCGTGACCGTCCTGACTCGCCGCTCGATCATCTGGGCGTCGGTCCCGTGCTCGAAGGCGTGGGCCGCGCCGTGGTCCGCCGCCGAGCCGTTGAGAACGGCGGTCGGTGCGGCGGTCGCGACCTTCGGCGAGGCGACCGGCACGGCGACGGGCATGGCGACCGACATGGCGGCGTGAGAGGCCGACGGCGACTCCGACGTAATTCCAGGATCGCGGTCCATGCCGGGAAAAGTAACAGCGTGAGCCGAAATCTGCTCGGCCCCGTGGACCTTTCCGGTTCCCTCCGCCCGGTGGCGGCGTGGACTCGCCGTCCGCGCTCCGTTACCGTACGATCAAATCTGACCCAGATGTATGGGCCGGTGCGCTATCGTCGCCGCCGGCCGCCGCGTCGGTGGTCCGAAAGCCGGCCGCAAGGAGCCCAGGTTGCCAGTCATTCGAGCCTTTCGCGCGCTTCGGTACGACCCGCAGAGGGTCGTGGACATGAGTCGCGTGGTTTGCCCGCCCTACGACGTGATCGGGCCGGAGTTGCAGCAGGCCCTTCTGGCCCGCCACCCAGCTAACGCGGTCAGGCTCGACCTGCCGGAGGTCCAGGCCGGCGACGGGCCGGACGACAAGTATCGGCGGGCGGCCAGAACCCTCTCGAGCTGGCGCATGGACGGCATTCTCCGCAAGGACGGCCAGCTCAGCATCTACCCGTACGAACAGATCTACCGCGTCCCCGGCAGCGATCAGATACGGACGCAACGGGGCTTCTTCGCCCGGCTGTGGCTCGAGGACCTGGTTCCCGGCTCCGGTGTCCTGCCGCACGAGCGAACCCTCTCGGCGCCAAAGGAGGACCGCTACAAGCTTCTCCGGGCCACCGCGGTCAACACCAGCCCGATCATCGGCCTCTTCGCCGATCCGACCGGCCAGTCCGGCCGGGCCCTGGCCGCCATCGCGTCGGAGTGGCCCGACACAGACCTGGTCGACGACGACGGCGTTCGCCACCGCCTCTGGGCCGTGCCCGAGGATGGGCCGCACAGCGACCTGGTGGTCTCGCTGATCGATGCCGCCGCTCGCAAGCCGGTCGCCATCGCGGACGGCCATCACCGCTACGAGACCGCGCTCCGATATCGCGACGAGTGGCGGGCCAACAAGACCCGCGACAACGATCCTCCGGCCGAGTACGTGATGATGCTGTTCCTCGAGACGACGGGTCAGCAGCTGACGGTCCTGCCCACCCACCGCATCGTCCGGGGGCTCGGCGAGGAGGCCATCCGCGATCTGCTGGATCACGCCCGGTGGCTGTTCGATGTGATTCCGGTGCGGGAGCGGGGCGAGCTCGAGACCGCCTTCGCCTCAGCCGGGGTGGCCGGCGGGCAGGGCCGTTTCGGGCTGTGGACGCGAAACGGGGGCGCCATCCTGAAGGCTCGCCGGAGCGAATTCTCGATCTCGCTGCGCGAGGGCGGAGCCGCGCTGAGGCGCCTCGACGTGACCCTGCTGCAGGACGCCCTGGACCGGCTGTGCGGCATCGACGCCGCGGGCATCGCGGCGGGCCGCCTCGCCTACAGCAAGTCGGTCGTCGAGGCCCTCGATTGGGTCGACACCGCACGGGACGGGGCCGACGCGGCCTTCCTACTAGATCCGACGCCGGTTGCCGAGATCACGGCCGTGGCCGCCGACGGCGACGTCATGCCTCAGAAATCGACCTACTTCTATCCAAAGGCCCTGACCGGCCTGATCATCAACCCGCATGAATGGTGAGGCCCGAAGCGCCCTTGGTCGCCAGAATCGGACCCGTGGACGATCAGAGAATGAGTGACGACAACACCCCCGACGAGCTGCACGTCGCGCGACCTCACCCGGTCGGCGCGAACGGCCGTCCGATCCGAAAGGATGAGATCGAGATTCCCGCGCGCGGCCTGTACGTGGAGTCGTGGATGCCCGAGCGGCGTTCGCGGCGTCGCCCGCTGCTCTTCATCCACGGCGAGCTGACCGGCTCCTGGATCTGGGAGCGCTACCTCTCGTACTTCGCCAGCCGCGGGTGGGAGGGCCACGCCCTGAACCTGCGCAATCACTTCTGGTCCGAGGCGACCGACATCGCCTCGGTCGGCTTCGACGACTACGTCGACGACGTCGTCGCGGTCATGGACAAGCTCGGCTACAACGCCGTCGCCGTCGGCCACGGCATGGGCGGCCTGCTGGCCCTCAAGGCAGCCGAGCGGCACTCGGTCAGCGCGGTCGTCCTGCTCGACAGCGAGCTTCCTCGAGACCTGCGGCCGGCCGTCCGGCGGCACGAGCTGCGCGAAATCCCCGACGTCTACGGCCGCGATCTGATCGGCTGGGAGACGCTTCCCGAGAAGCTCCAGCGGGAGAACCGCGACCTGACGATCGCGGACATCGTCCGGCTGCAGCACCTCTTCGGTCAGAAGCCACACGACTCGGGCCTGGCCAAGCGCGAGATCCTCGAAGGCATACCGATCGACCGATCCCGCCTCGCCGGCGTGCCGATGCTGGTCGTGGGGGCCGGGCTGGACGGCACTTCATCCGCGTCCGGCGCTGAGCGCCTGGCCGACTGGCTGGGCGGGGTCTACGAGCCTTTCGGGGCCCACTCGCACTACGGCCTGGTCATCGGCGAGTCGAGCTACCAGCAGGTCGCCGACGGAGTGAGGGCGTTCCTGGAATCCCATCGGATGTAGCCCGCGATGCCGCCCGGCCGCGGCTCGACGTTGGGAGTGCGGGCGAGAGCCGGGAGCCGCCGCTGCAGCGCGACGATCTTGCGGTGCGGCCGCGCGATTCCGAGTTGGCGCACTCAGCCGGCTCCTGCTATCATCCCGCCCGGCCCGCCCCGAGGCGGCCCGTCGATGCCGCATTCGTCTAGAGGCCTAGGACACAGCCCTCTCAAGGCTGAGATCATCGGTTCGAATCCGATATGCGGTACCAGCTCGCCGATTCCTAACGCCCCCGGACCGCGCCCCGGGGGCGTTCTTCTGGCCGTCCCGGCTCCGCCGGGACGGCCCGTCACGGCCCCGGATGCGGACCCGTCTGTCCCCCGGTCCGGTGCCGGTCCGGCCGCGGGCCCCCTGATAGCATGAGCCAGTCGCGGTGCGGATGGCCGGGGGCATGGCCCGAACCGGCCGGATGCGCGACCCGGGAGATTGGCAGTGGCCGACGATCAGCAGCAACCTGCGAGGGGCTCGACGGTTCTGATCGCCCTTGCCTTCGCGGCGATCGCCGTCCTCGTGGCGGCCAGCGTGGTTTTCTACGCAGCCGCGCAGTCCGGAAGTCAGGCCCACCGGCTCACGGCCTCACCCAGCGTCGCCGCGACGGCGCCCGAATACCTGGTCACCCCGGCCCCGACGATTGCCGGACGCACCACGGTGCGGTGGTTCGTCGGCCTCGGGTCGGGCACTCTCGATTCCCAGATCGAGGCCCAGAAGACGTTCGTGACGAACTACAACGCCACCAACAAGGACGGCATTGCCATCCAGCTCGAGGTCGTTTCGAACGCCACCGCGTACGACGTTCTCAAGACCGAGATGGCGGCAGGGAACGCACCCGACATCGTCGGCCCCGTAGGCGTGAAGGGTCGCAACGGCTTCGATGGTGCCTTCCTGGATCTGACCGACGAGATCCAGAGGAATGGCGTGGACCTCACGGCCTACGACTCCGCCCTCTTGCCCTACCTGCAGGAGGGCGGCGCCCAGATCGGCCTGCCGTACGACATCTTCCCCGGATACATCTGGTACAACAAAGACATCTTCGTCAAGGCCGGCCTGCCGGACCTTCCGATCCGAGTCGGGGACCAATACCAGGGCAAGGACTGGACCTGGGACGCCCTGGCCGGGCTCGCCGCCCAGCTGACCGTCGACAAGAACGGTTTCAAGTCCACCGACCCCGCCTTTGACAGGAACGGCATCGCCCAATACGGCATGGACTTCCAGTGGGCCGAGGCTCGCCGGATCGCCTCGTGCTTCGGCGGCGGCTCGTTCGTGGCGCCCGACGGCAAGACCGCGCAGGTACCGCCCGTCTGGGCCGACGCCTTCAAGTGGTACTACTCCGCGATCTGGAACGGCTACTTCGCCCCGGACGGTGCGGCCGAGGCCGGCGCGCTACTCGGCAACGGCTACCCGCAGTCGTCGGGCAGGCTGGCCATGAACGCGGGCTGGGCCTGGAGCATCAGCTCGATCGCCTCTTCGGCCGCCACCGCGAAGGTCAAGCGCTGGGACATCGGCGTGATGCCTTCCTGGAAGGGCGAGACGACCTCGCCCCTGGATGAGGACACCTTCACGATCCCGAAGGCCGCCAAGAACCCGGACGCGGCCTTCAAGGCGATGATGGCGATAATGGCCGACCCGACCCTGATGAGGAACTACGGCGGCGAGCCAGCAAGGAAAGCGGACCAGGTGAACTACTTCGCCAGCTTCGATGCCACTCTGGCTCCCATCTTCCCCGACAACCAGGTCAGCTGGAGTGTGCTCGGCGAGATGGCGAAGGTGCCGGCCATCCCCAGCCACGAAGCCGACATGCCCAACTCGGCCAAGGCGAACGCCGACATCGGAATGTTCCTCGACAGGATCCAGAACACTCCCGGCCTGGACATGACCGCCGAGCTGTCGAAGCTCCAGAGCACCCTCCAGAAGGACTTCGACGCCGCGACGCCCTGAGCGCTCCGATCCAGCCCGCAGATCGCCGCCGAACCTGCACGAGAGCGCCGAAGCGGCCACCAGCCCCTGCTAGCATGGGCGCAGCCCGCGGGATCCGAGGCCAGGGGTGGCCCGGACCGGACGGCCTCGTGACGCAGGAGATGGCCATGGCCGACGATCAGCAACAACCCGGTCAGCCGCCGGCAGGGGCGCCGGGCTCCTGGCCCCCGCCCCAGCAGCCGGGCGCGTACCCGCCCCCACCCTCCGGCTACCCGCCACAGGCCTACGGACAGCCCGCGCCGGGCGCGTACCCGCCGCCCCCGGGCTATCCGCAGCAGGCCGGCTACCCCGGCGCCTATCCACCACCCCAGGGCGCGTACCCGCTGCCCCCCGGCGGCTACCCGCCACCCCCCGGCGGCTACCCGCCACCCCCCGGCGGCTACCCGCCGCCCCCCGGCGGCTACCCGCCGCCCTACGGCCAGCCGGCCGGATACCCGGCGCCGGCATACGGCTATCCGCCGCGATACGCAGGCTTCTGGGTCAGGTTCGGCGCCTACCTCCTCGACGGCGTGATCCTGGGCGTCTGCATCATCGCCGGCGTCTTTGTCGGTGTGGCCCTGGTCGTTGCAGCGCCCCCAGTCGGTATTCTGGCGATCCTGGCTCTCTACGCCGCCGTGATCTGCTATCAGCCCTACCTGTGGTGGAAGCGAGGCGCCACGTTCGGACAGAGCGCTTTGGGTCTGCGCGTCGTGCGCGAGCAGGACGGCGGCCCGATCAGCGGCGGTGCGGCTGTCGTCCGCTTCATCGGGCTGATCGTTAGCGCGTGGGTCATCTACCTGGGTCTCATCTGGGTTGCCTTCGAGCCACGCAAGCGGGGCTGGCACGACATGATGGCCGGGACGGTCGTCATCCACGTCAACTAGGTTTCGTGGCATGACCGAGAGGGCGGAGGCCTTGCGCCTCCGCCCTCTCCTTTATCGAAGTGAGGCGCGGGCATCGCCTCCGCCGGCGGCATTTCCCGCCGAGCCGGCCGTTCGCGGAGAGCCCGGACTCGCCGCGGGATCGAGCCGTCGCGCCTACCGAGCCGCGCCGCGGGCGGATGGCCGGGCGACCGCGCCGGGCTCTGCGCGGAGGAGAGCGCGCGGCCACGATTCAACCTTTACCGGTGTCGCCTGGGCGGCCCGTTTGGGTGGCCGGGATGGCTTCACGGCCGCGATTCGGGCCGGCTCGAACAGGCGGTCGTAGAACGGCTGTTCTGTGGACAACTTGGTGGACGACTTGGTGGAGAAAACCCCTTCCCGGGTGGCCCGTGCCCGCCTAGCATGCATCCCAACCTGCCGCGGAGGAGAGTTACGCGGGAGGACCGGATCCCTTCCTGGACCGAGCCTGCGGTCCGCCACCAGGCCTGGGATTCGGTCGGGCACGGACAGAGGAGCGGGTGTACCCATGGATTCGCGCAGGCGTTCCGAGGAACTCAGCCCGGCAGATGGTGCCCTCGATTTCGTCAGGTTCTGCCATAGACGCAAGCGCGTAGGTTGGCCCGAGCTCTACGACGAGATGTGCCACGTGGCCAGTCGCGGCCTGTACCGCGGCTGGGGCTTCGCGGAACTGGCCGAACACGGCATCGCCTTCGGGCTGGCCGAGATGCCGAGGCTGGCCGGCCTCGTCGCCGAAGTCGTGACCCATGACGCGGAGCGACGCCCTCGACTCGTGGTCGGGGTCATGGCGCCGGAAGCCCCACACGCCGATGGCATGGAAGTGCCGGAGGATGCGCTGCGCGCCGGAGTCTTCATGGGAGCGGCACGCTGAAGCCGGAGGGCACAGGTCCGTAGCTCTTGCTACGGCGGCTCCGTCACGCCGCTCCGACACGAAGGGCCCTCCCCCGCTGGGAGGGCCCTTCTTTATGTATCGCCCGAGGCGCTGGGGAGCCCGTCAGGCGCGGAGCTGGCGGCGGGCCATCTCGGCCTCGATCTGGCGCTCGGCCTCGACGTAGGTGTCGATGCGATCGCGCAGCTCGTTGGCCGTCGGGGTGTACAGGTGGACCTGCTGCTGGAGGATGTAGCTCAGGCGGCGGCTCGTCATGCGGACGTGGTCCAGGTTCTTCATCAGGACCAGCGGGTCCATCGCGGCGAGGTCGCTGGGTTCGTACATCAGCTTCATGCGTGGATTGTATTGGCCCGCGCGCGGGGTGTCGCGACGGGGCGTGCACGACGCCCGAGGGCGGCGCAAGGCCGCGGAG
>JBEKKR010000020.1:0-53062 GCA_050010635.1 Candidatus Limnocylindrales bacterium | reverse complement strand
CCCGGGCCGACGCTGCAGGGCGGTGACCACGGCGAAGGCGCCCATGTTCATGAAGGTGTACGCGGCGCCGTAGAAGAGGATCGCCGAGAGGCCGGTCTGCTGGCCGCCGGCGTAGGCCGCCAGGCCGACCAGAATGTAGCCGGTGTGGGCGATCGAGGAGTAGGCCAGCATCCGCTTGACGTTGTCCTGGGTGATCGCCACCAGGTTGCCGAGGGTCATGGTGACTGCGGCCAGGACGATCACGACCGGCAGCCAGTCGGCCTTGAGCGGACCGAGGGCGCCGACGAAGAGCCGCAGGGCGATGGCGAAGGCGCCGACCTTGGGGCCGACCGAGAGGTAGGCCGTGACGGGCGTGGGCGAGCCCTGGTATGCGTCCGGCGTCCAGTAGTGGAACGGCACCGCGGCCATCTTGAAGGCCACTCCGGCGGTCATGAAGGCCAGGCCCATGGCCAGGCCGGGCTGGAGCGAGCCGTGGGCGATGGCGGTGGCCAGCGCCGCGGAGACGCCGTCGACGCGCGTCGTGCCGGTCATGCCCCAGACATAGGCCAGGCCGAACAGCAGGATCGCGCTCGAGAAGGACCCGAGCAGGAAGTACTTGATCGCGCCCTCGGTGGAGTACGGGTCGCGCCGGGCGAAGCCGGCCAGCATGTAGCCGGGCAGGACCATCAGCTCGAGGGCGACGAAGAGCACCAGCAGGTCCGTCGAGCCGGCGACCAGCATGGCCCCGGTCACGGCGAACACGAGGATCGCGGCGAACTCGGCGATCGGCAGGCCGCGTGGCTCAAGGTAGTCCACCGCGAAGAGGATGGTCAGGGCCCCGATGACCACGAAGAGCATGTCCAGGAAGACCGTCAGGTTGTCGAGCGAGTAGGAGCCGCCGAAGGCGCTGCCGGTGTGCCCGGCCTGGATCAGGATTGCCACGGCCACGCAGCCGAGGCCGGCCAGGGCCGTGAAGACGGCCGGGCTGCGTCGGTTGGGCCATGCCAGGTCCACGAGCAGGATGGCCGCGGCGGCCAGGACGGCGACGATTACGGGCGAGATCGTTCCGAGGTCTGTCCAGCTCATCTCAGTCCTCTCAGCCGCCGACGACCCCGGCAGCCGCCAGGAAGGCCTGGGCGGGTGCGCGGAGGAGATCGAGCGCAAGACTCGGGAAGAGCCCGAGCACCACGATCGGGACGGCGAGCGGAAGGAGCGTCGCCAGCTCGGTCCGGCTCATGTCGGTCAGGTGGCCGCCCAGGCCCCGCAGGAAGTCCGACAGCGTCCCGAAGGCCACTCGTTGGAACATCCACAGCAGGTAAGTGGCCGCCAAAACCATGACGATGATCGTGGCGACCGAGATGACCGGCGCTACTCCGAACGAACCGACGAAGACGAGGAACTCCCCGACGAAGCCGGAGAGCCCGGGCAGTCCGGCCGAAGCCAGGATGAAGAAGCCGAAGACCGTGGCGTAGATCGGCATCGCCGCGCCCACGCCGCCCATCTTGGCGATCGTCCGGTCGTGGGTCCGCTCGTAGATCACGCCGACCAGCAGGAAGAGGCCGCCGGTGATCAGGCCGTGGCTGATCATCTGCAGGATCGCGCCCTGGAGGGCGGTGGCGCTGAAGACGAAGATGCCGAGCGTCACGAAGCCCATGTGGCTGACCGAGCTGTAGGCGACCAGGCGCTTGAGGTCCGGCTGGACGATCGAGACCATCGCGCCGTAGACGATGGCGATGACGCTCAGGACGATGATCGGCCAGGCGAAGGTGTGGGCCGCGTGCGGGTAGAGCGGCACGGCGAACCGGATCAGGCCGTAGGCGCCGAGCTTGAGGAGGACGCCGGCCAGGATCACCGAGCCGGCCGTCGGCGCCTCGGTGTGGGCGTCGGGCAGCCAGGTGTGGAACGGGAACATCGGAACCTTGATGGCGAAGGCCAGGAAGAGCGCCAGGAAGGCCAGGTTCTGGAAGGCGTCGCCGAACTGGCCGGTCGCCGCGAACCGCTGGAGCTGGACGAAGTCGAAGGCGCCGGCCCACGAGCCGCCGTGCCCCACCTGGTAGGCGTAGGCCGTGGCCAGGATCGCGACCAGCATCAGCAGCGACCCGACCAGGGTGTACAGCACGAACTTCATCGTCGCGTAGATGCGGTTGGCGCCGCCCCAGATGCCGATGATCAGGTACATCGGGACCAGGACGATCTCCCAGAAGATGTAGAAGAGGAACAGGTCCAGGGCGAGGAAGACGCCGATCATGCCGACCTCGAGGACGAGGAAGGAGATCATGTAGCCCTTCACCCGGTCCTTGATCGGCCCGAAGCTGGCCAGGACGCTGATCCACGTCAGGGTCGTAGTCAGAACGACCATCAGGACGGAGAGGCCGTCGACGCCGAGCTTGTACTGGATGCCGAACGTGGGGATCCAGTCGAGCGCCTCCGTGAACTGGAAGTTCGTAGCGAAGACGGTGGCCGCGGTGAGGTGAGGGTTCGTTGGGAACCCGGCCGGCGTCGGGCCTAGCTGCGGCGCGTTGCTGAACGCAAAGGCCGCGAGCAGGCCCAGCGACATGACCCACGCCAGCAGTGCGAAGAGGAGCGCGGTCCGCCGGATGAGGTCGGGATGGTTCGACGGCAGAACCGTCAGGACGAGCGCCCCGACTAGTGGCGTGAACGTGATCAGGCTCAGGATCGGCAGGCTCATCGTGTCGTCCTCCTACCGAACCGCGATGAGGATGTAGCCGATGGCCATCGCGATCAGGCCGAGGGCGATGCCCAGGGCGTAGTTCTGGACCCGCCCGGTCTGGACGCGGCGGAGCGCGGTGCCCGCGCCGGTCGTCACGACGCCGATGCCGTTGACCGTTCCGTCGATCACTGTGCGGTCGAACCAGAACGCGGCCGCGGCGAGCCTGCCGCCCCAAACCACGAAGAGCAGGTTGTTGAGGTCGTCGAACCACCACTTGTTCGAGGAGCCGCGGTAGAGAGCGGCCATCGCGGGCTGGGCGCTGAGCTCGCGGACTCGATCCGGGCGCGGCTCGGCCCGCAGGCCGAGGGCCGGCATGTTAACGCCGAAGAGGCGCCAGGCCAGGACGATCGCGGCGGCCACCAGACCTGTCGTGACTATCGCCAGGGCGCCGTCGATGCCGAAGAACGTGTAGGCGGCCTCGGTTCGGCCGCTCGCGGCGATCGTGTGTTCGAAGATCGGCGCCAGCCACTGGTGGAGCAGCCCCGATTCCGGCGGCAAGCCGATCAGCATGCCCAGGAAGACGGCCGGGATCGCCAGCAGGATGAGCGGCCGCGTCATCGACGGCGGCGACTCGTGGATGTGGTGCTCCGTCTCCGGATCCACGCGGCTCTCGCCCCAGAAGGTCATGCCCATCAACCGAAACATGTAGAAGGCGGTCATTCCGGCGACGGCGAAGCCGATGGCCCAGACCCACAGGAAGCCGTTCTTGAAGGCGCCGCCGAGGATCTCATCCTTCGAGAAGAACCCGGCCAGCGGCGGGACGCCGGCGATGGCGACCGAGCCGATGAGCATCGTCACGTACGTGGTTGGGATCTTCTTCGCCAGGCCGCCCATCTTGCGCATGTCCTGCTCGCCGTCCACGGCGTGGATGACGGAGCCTGAGCCCAGGAAGAGCAGGCCCTTGAAGAAGCCGTGGCTCATGAGGTGGAAGATGGCCGCGGTCCACGCCCCCACGCCCAGCGAGGCGAACATGTAGCCCAGCTGCGAGAGCGTGGAGTAGGCCAGCACGCGCTTGATGTCCGTCTGGGTGAAGGCGATCGAGGCGGCCAGGATGGCGGTGAAGATGCCGATCGCGGCCACCACCGTCATGACTTCCGGCGCGGCCCCGAAGATCGGGTTGCAGCGAGCCACGAGGTAGACGCCCGCGTTGACCATCGTGGCGGCGTGGATCAGGGCGGAGACCGGGGTGGGACCTTCCATCGCGTCCGGCAGCCAAACGTGGAGCGGGAACTGGGCGCTCTTGCCGACCGCTCCGCAGAAGATCAGCAGGGCGATGGCGATCTGCCACTCGTGGGGCACGCCGGCGAATGCCGCGAAGACCTTCTGGAGGTTCAGGGTGCCGAGCTGGGTCCAGATGGCCATGATGCCGAGGGCGAAGCCCATGTCGCCGACGCGGTTGACCAGGAAAGCCTTCTTGGCCGCCTCGGCCGCGGAACGGCGTGGGTACCAGAAGCCGATCAGCAGATAGCTCGACAGGCCGACCAGCTCCCACCCGGCAAAGACCAGCAGCAGGTTGTCCGCCAGGACCAGGATCAGCATCGAGAACATGAACAGGTTCAGGTAGGAGAAGAAGCGCCACTTGCCGTCGTCGTGGGCCATGTAGCCGATCGAGTAGACGTGGACGAGCATGCCGATCGTCGTGACCACTATCAGCAGGCAGGCGGTCAGCGTGTCCACGTAGAAGCCCATGTCCGCCTGGAAACCCGTCGCCGGTATCCAGTTCCACAGCGTCACGCCGAAGCCGCCCTCGCCGAACCCCAGGTTGTGGGTCAGGGCGCCCGCGACGACCACCATCGCAACCACCCACGAAGCCACGACGGCCCAGACGGCAAGCCGGTGCGAGTCCCGGCCCATGCTGCGACCGAGAAGCCCCGTGATGACGAAGCCGGCCAGCGGCAGCGCCGGGATGAGCGGGATCAGGAAGTTCATCCTCCTAGTCCTTCATCGCGTCGTACTCGTCGACGAGCGGAGTCTTCTTGTTGCGGTAAATGGCGATGATGATCGCCAGCCCAACCGTGGCCTCGGCCGCGGCGACGGCGATCACGATCAGGGCGATGACGGCGGCGTGCGTCCTAAGGGGGGTGATGAAGGCGCCGAAGGCGAGGATCGTCAGGTTCACCGCGTTGATCATCAGCTCGATCGACATCAGCATGCTGATGGCGTTGCGGCGGGCCAGGAAGCCGAACGTGCCGATGGCGAAGAGAAGGCCCGAGAGGACCAGGTAGGAGTCGAGCGAGTTGCTCACGACCGATCCTCCTCGCGCCGGCCGGAGTCGCGGCGGGCCAGGTAGACCGCGCCGACCACCGCCGCGGTCAGCAGGACGCTCACGATCTCGAACGGCAGGACGTAGTCGTGGAAGAGAAGGTGGGCTACGTCCGCCGTGCCGGTCGCGACCCGGTCACCGAGGTTCGGCCAGGTGCTGGTCAGGGCCGTGACCGCGATGACGTTGCCGATGACCATCGCCGCGGCGGCCGCGAACCAGGCCTGTGTCTGGAAGACGAGCCGGGCCGGGGCGTTCTTGGTCTGGGTCAGCATGATGGCGAAGAGGATCAGGACGCTGATCGCGCCGATGTAGACGAGGACCTGGGTAGCGGCGATGAGTGGGTTGCCGAGCAGGGCGTAGATGCCGGCCAGCGAGGCGAACGAGACCGTCAGCGAGAGGCCGCAGCGGATGATGTCACGCATGGTGACGACCAGCAGAGCCGAGACGAGGAGCGTGCCCGCGAGGACAACGAACAGCACGTCGTCCCAGCGGATCCCGACCAGCGGGATCGAGTCGCCTATCGGCATACCCTGTTTCCCTCCTCCGCAAGTCCAGGCTTGCCGGGACTCCGGGCCGGCTCGCCGGCCCGGATCACCCTATCGATCACTGCTGACTGGCCCGCCGCGACCGGCCGGCTGACCGGCCAGGGCGGCAGGCAAGGCCGGCAACGCCTCGGACGACCTGTCGATTCGACCTTCGGCGAGGGCGTGGGCCATCCAATCGCGCTCGCGCCGGATATACGTCACCTCTGTCTCTCGATCCACCGCCGCCAGCCCGATGAGATCGATCTGGGGGTTGGAGCGGTCGTCGTGGGCCAGCTCGTTGTCCTGGCCGCCACGAAGCGCATCGTAAGGGCAGGCGTCGACGCAGATGCCGCACAAGATGCAGCGGCTCTCGTCGACGTCGTACTTCTCGAGAACGCGCGGCTTGGGCATGAGCGCGCCCGTCGGGCACGTCTCGGCGCAGCGGCCGCAGGAGACGCACGGCGTGTCGTTCAGGCTCATGTCGAGCGGCGTCGTCACCAGCGTGTCGAAGCCGGTTCGCATGAAGTCATAGCAGGCCGCCCCGACGACGTCGGCGCATACCGCCGCGCAGCGTCCGCAATCGATGCAGCGCGACGGCTCGCGCAGGATGAACGCGTGGCTGTCGTCGCGGATGTAGTCGTGATTGGTGCCTGTGAACCGGTTCTCAGTCACGCTGCGGAAGCCGGCGCCGGAGTCGTGGCCCGGCTCCAGGGTCTGGAGTGTGGTCCCGTACTCGATGCCGAGCCGGCGCAGGTCGCAGTTGCCCAGCGCCTCGCAGGTGCATTGCAGGCACCGGGTGGACTCGGCCATGACCTCGGCCGCCGTGTACGGGATCTCGTACTCGACGTAGCTTTTGGACCGTTCCTTGGCTGGTATCGCCTTGAGGCGGTGGCGCGCTTCCTTCGGCTCGTCCGTGTACGGAGTGATCGAGAGGAAGGTCGGCTCCACTTCGGCGAGGGTCTGGCGGTTGCGCAGCTCGGACAGGTCGTTACCGCGCAGGAACGCGTCCACCGCGTAGGCGCAGCGGCGGCCTTCGGCGATAGCCTGCACCACCGTGGCCGCGCCGATGCGGACGTCGCCGGTGCCGAAGACGCCGGGACGGCCGGTCTCGAACGTGACGGCGTCGGCGGTCAGCCTGGAGCGGTTCGCGGTCACGCCTTCATTGCCGGAACCGATCCACGTGAGGTCCGGGCCCTGGCCGATGGCCAGCAGAACTCGGTCGCACTCGATCACGAACTCGGTGCCGGGGGCCGGCTCGGGCCGGCGGCGGCCGCTCGCGTCCGGGGCGCCAGGCTGCATGCGGATGAATTCGACGCCGGTCACCTTGTTGTTCTCATCGACGAGGACGCGCGTCGGGCCGGCCTGGAAGATCATCCGGGCGCCCTCTTCCATGGCCTCGTGCGCCTCGCTCTCTGCGGGCATGTCCTTCATGTCGCGGCGGTAGACGAGCGTGACGTCCTTGACGCCCTGGCGGACGGAAGTTCGTGTGCAGTCCATCGCCGTGAACCCGCCGCCGATTACCACCACGCGGCGACCCTTGTGGCCCGGGTAGGGCAAGCCGAGGGCGGCCGTCCGCAGGTACTCGAGGCCGTCGATCACGCCGTCGGCGTTCTCGTTGGGAACCCCGAGCTTGTTGGTGTCGTAGCAGCCGATGGCGACGACGGTGGAGTCGAAGCCCTGCTTCGCCAGGTCGTCGAGCGTGAAGTCGCGGCCGAGTCCCTTGTTGCACTCGATCTTGCCGCCCAGGCGCCAGACCGCCTCGTATTCGGGCTCCAGGACTTCCTTCTTGGGCAGGCGATACTCCGGGATGCCGTAGCGGAGCATGCCGCCCGGCGCCGGGTCGCGCTCTAAGACCGTCACGTCGTGGCCGGCCAGGAGCAGGTAGTAGGCCGACGACATGCCGGCCGGACCCGAACCGATCACGGCCACGCGCTTGCCGGTCTTGGGCTGGGTCTCGAACGGCAGCGGCGGCTCGATGCCTTCCTTCTGCGCCTTGAGGACCTGGTCGCCGGCGTAGCGATGGCTGTCGCGGATGGCGATCGCCTCGTCGACCTCGTCGCGGCGGCAATGGTCTTCGCACGGGGCCGGGCAGACGCGACCGAGGATCGACGGGAACGGAATGGTCCGCTTGAAGATGCGGGCCGACTCGCGGAACTGGCCCTCGGCGTTGGCCTTGAGGAAGCCCGGGATATCGATGTGGCTCGGGCACTTGTTCTGGCAAGGCGGCAGGCAGTAGGCGTTGTGGTCGCTGAAGATCAGCTCAAGGTTCGTCCGGCGCAGGCGGCGGAGTTGCTCGGTCTGGGTCCTGACGACCATGCCGGCCTCGGCCGTGCGCGAGCACGAGATGGGCGGGTGTTCCTCGCCCTCGACTTCGACCACGCACATCCGGCACGCCCCGAACCCGGGCAGCTTCGGCTCGTAGCAGAGGGTCGGGATCTCGATGCCGTTCGCCCGGCACACTTCGAGGATCGTCTGGCCTTCGGTGCCTTCGACGATGCGGCCGTCCACCTCGATCCGGAAGGTTGGCGTGGAGAGCGGGCGCTGCGGGGCCTGGGCGGTTATGAGGCGCTCGGGGAGCGAGTTGTCGAACGGCTCGATCGTATCGAACGGCGTCTTCGCGTCGGGCCGGCTGTCCGGCCGCCCGGCGCGCTTGTTCCACGCCCCCTTCTGTTCCGGCGCCGGGCGCAGCCGGCGCAGCGCGTCCGCCGCATCCTGCGCGTGGATCGTCAGGGCCGATGTCTCCGAAGCCGTCGCATCGGCGGCGATTGCAGTGGACGCGGCTTCGACCGGAGCCCAGTCGGCGGCCTTGCCCTGTTTACGAGACTTTCCGGACCTGGTGGGCGTGGCCGAGGGCGGGGAGCTGGGGCTGGGGCGAAGGGTCGGTTCTCGCATAGGACGCCTCAGGAAACGGCCCCGGCGCGGGCATCGGCCTTTGGCTGGCAGATCCCGGCGGGGCAGGTGTTGCGGAGGAGGTGGGCATCGAGCTCGTCGCGGAAGTACCGGACGACGCTCAGGAGGGCGAGGGTGGCGCGACGCTCGTGGTCGCATAGGGCGCTGCCGACGATGTCGACGGAAAGGTCCGTCAGGCGCGCGATCTCGTCGCCGCGCGGCTGACCTTCGCAGATGCGGGCCCCGATCTCGGCCAGGCGGCGCAGCCCGATCCGGCACGGGATCGTCTTGCCGCAGGCTTCGTCCGCGCAGAAGCGCGTCAGGACCGCGGCCAGGTCAACCACGCAGCTGTGCTGGTCCAGGACGACTATCGAGCCCGAGCCGACGTGGGCGCCGGCCTTCTCGAGGGAGTCGTGATCGAAGCCGACGCCGAGCTCACCGGCCGGCAGGATGCCGCCAGAGGGACCGCCGACGAGGACGGCCTTGAGCCGGCGCGGACCGGGCACGCCGCCGGCGACGTCGAGGACCTCTCGGAGCGTGACGCCGAACGGCACCTCGGCGACGCCCGGGTGGGCGACGGCTCCCGAGATCTGGACGAGGATCGTGCCGGCGAATGTCCGGGCATCGGTTTCGGCGAAGCCGGCGATGCCGCCCGACAGGATGGTCGGCACGGACGCGAACGTCTGCGGACCGTGGATCAGTGTGGGCGCCCCATTGAGGCCGCGGGTCGTGGTGTAGGGCGGTTGCTGCTCGGGCTGGCCGCGCTTGCCCTCGAGACCCTTGAGCAGGACCGTCTCCTCGCCGAGCATGTACGAGCCCTGGAGCGGCCTGACCGAGAAGCGGATCTCTGCCCCGCTATCGAGGACGTTCTCGCCGAGGTATCCGGCCGACTCCGCGGCCGCCACTGCCGCCTCGACCGCCCGGATGGCGCCAGCCGCCTCGGCCCGCAGAGCAACGATGACCTCGCGCGCGCCGACGGCGAAGGCGGCGATGGCCGCCCCCTCGATCGCCGCGTACGGGTTGGACTCGAGCAGGACGCGGTCTGTCATGACGGCCGGGTCGGCTCCGTAGGCGTTGACGACGACGTACCGCGTGGGCGCCACCGTCCCCGGGGCCGCCCCGGCTCCGGCCGGGATCCCGGCGCGGGCGCAGGCGCGCCACTTCTCGCCGATCGCGTGGCCGCCGCTGCCGCGGCCGCGCATCCCGGATTCGGTCAGGGCGTTGATGACGCCGTCCGCCTTGAGCTTCTCTACCGCGAGCCGCAGCGCGCCGAAGGCGCCGGCCGCGACGGCCGCATCGAGGTCCAGCGGATCGGCCGTCGGCGTCGCCGGCAGCAGCAGGCGCGGGAACCGGGCAGGCGTCGCGAGGATGGCCGTGGAGGTCATGCCACCGTCCTCCCGGTGAGCGCTCGAGCCCAGGCCGCGGCGCCGGAGATGGTCACGACTTGCCGCCTGCCGTCCAGCGTCACCAGCGGCGACGCCGCGCCGGGCAGGTGGGCCGGGAGGTGCTCCAGGGCCACTCCGCCCTGGGCCGGTCGGCGGCCGACCTCCGTTCCGAGCTCGGCGGCGAGGGCGCCGACGATCCGGCGCGATCCGGCAACCAGGCAGGCGGCGCAGTGGCAGACCTCGACCGTATGCCCGGGCTGGTCGAAGCGAAGGTGGCGGTAGTAGCTGGCGGTCCCGTAGATGAGGGCATACGGGGCGCCGGAGACCTGGCTGACCCGCTTGAGTGCGGCAACCGGCAGGTAGCCGTAGGCCGCCTGGATCGACTCGAGGATGGCCAGCATCTGGCCGCGGTCGTAGTCGTACTTCTCCAGGATGGCATCGATTGGGGCCGTGTCTATCGCTTCGAAATGCGTGTACGCCGGGTCCGGAACCGGCCGGCCCGACTTTCGCAGGGCGGACTTCTCGCGCCGCTCGGCGTACTGCTCGGCCTGGCCCCAGTGGACGTGGAAGCGGCCCAGGGTGTCGAAGCCGCCCATGTCGATGCACTCAACCGGGCAGGCCATGGCGCACTGGAAGCACGTCTCGCACTTGATATTGCCCAGCTCGTCGTAGAGCAGCTGCAGCCGGCCACGGAACCGGACGGCGACGTCCGGCTGCGCCTCGGGGTACTGGATGGTGGCCTTCGGCGCGAAGAAGCGGCGCATCGTCAGCGCCATCCCCTTCGCTATGCCGAGGCCCGGAATCAAGCTCATTGCGCGCTCACCGGTTCAGGAGGACGACGGCGGTCGCCGTTACGAATAGGTTGAGAAGCGAGGCGGGCAGCAGCCATTTCCAGGCAAAGCCCATCAGCTGGTCCACGCGGACGCGCGGCAGGGTCGCCCGCATCCACACGAAGACGATGACGAAGACGTAGGTCTTGGCCATGAACCAGACCAGGCCGGTCAGCCAGTCGAAGGCGATGAACCCGGCCAGGCCGACCAGACCGGCCACGACCAGGGTCGTGAGCAGCAAGCCCATCGTCACGGAGGGCCACAGGCCCCAGGTTCGTCCGCCGACGAGTCTGGCAACGAGGCCGAAGAAGTACGTGCCGAATACCAGCACGGCCAGGCCGATGCCGAGCCAGCCGAAGAAGCCGAAGGTCAGCGGGTGGAACCAGTTCAGGTTGTAGGCCCAGGGCCACTTGAACGGGGCCGTCCAGCCGCCGAAGAAGAGGGTCGCGGCCAGGGCCGAGACGATGAAGACGTTGACGTACTCGGCGAAGAAGAAGAAGCCGAAGCGCATGCCCGAGTACTCGGTCGCGAAGCCGGCCACGATCTCCGAGTCCGCCTCGGTCATGTCGAAGGGGGTCCGGTTGGCCTCGGCAGTGGCGGCGATGAAGAAGATGAGCCAGGCCAGGGGCTGCTTGAAGACGAACCAGTCCAGGAACGAGCCCGACTGGGCCAGGACGATGTTGTTCAGGCTCATGGTTCCGGCCAGGAGGATCACGCCCACGACCGAGAGGGTCAGCGGGACCTCGTAGCTGATCATCTGGGCCGCCGAGCGCAGGCCACCCAGGAGCGAGTACTTGTTGAAGCTCGACCAGCCGGCCATCAGCAGGCCCACGACCGTCAGGCCGCCCATGGCGAAGAAGTACAGGAGGCCGATGTTGAGATCCTGGCCCATCAAGCCCGGCGCGAACGGGATGACCAGCAGTGTCATGACGCTGGCCATGTAGGTCACGACCGGGGCCAGGGTGAAGACGGCGAAGTCGGCGCCGGTCGGGGTGAAGTCCTCCTTGGCGAGGACCTTGAGCCCGTGGATGACGCTCATCGCCGCGCCCCACGGCCCGACCCGGTTCGGCCCGACCCGCAGGTTCATGCGGGCGATGACCTTGAGCTCGAGGTAGATCAGGACGAAGGCCGTCGGCACGGTCAGCAGCAGGATGGCGGTGGCCGCGACGGCGAAGCGGACGAGCGGCAGGTTGGCGCCGAGGAAGTCCGTAAGCGGCGGCCCCAGCCAGACGATCGCGATCACGGTCGTGACCGCGCCGCCGATCGCCAGCACCGTGAAGATGATGGCGATCCGCTCCTGGATGGAGAGGCGCGCCAGGATGCCGGCCGGCAAGCCCTTCGCGAAGCCAAGCACCGACACCACCGACGACCGCAACGTGGCCCGCATGGTGGCTCTCACTTGTCGATCCCGCCCATGACCGGGTCCAACGAGGCGACGATGGCCATCGTGTCGGCCAGCAAGTTGCCCGGAAGGAGCGTCGGCACGACCTGCAGGTTGACGAAGCTGGGGTCGTGGATCCGGAAACGGAACGGCTGGTCCGAGCCGTCGCTGATCGAGTACACGCCCATCATCCCGCGCGGCCCTTCACAGGCGCCCCAGGCGCGACCCGGTCGCGGCCGGAGCAGGCGCGGCAGCCTGGCCATGATCGGGCCGTCGGGCATGTTGTGGAGGCACTGGTCGATGATCTTGATCGACTCGCGGACTTCATCGATGCGGATCAGGTAGCGGGCCAGCGAGTCGCCCTCCTGGCGCGTCGGGATGTTGAAGTCCAGCTCGGGATAGACGCTGTACGGATGGGCGCGCCTCAGGTCGAACGGAACGCCCGAGGCGCGCAGGTTGCCGCCCGTGACGCCGTAGCGGAGGGCCATCTCCCGGTCCATGACGCCGACGCCGCGCGTTCGCCGGACGAAGATCTCGTTCTCGTTGAGCAGCCCGGCGTTGGCCTCGGTCTGCTTTGCGGCCCGGCTCATCCAGTCGCCGAGGCGGCTCATGAACTCGTGGTTGAGGTCGCCGTTGACGCCGCCGATGCGGTAGTAGTTGAAGAGCATCCGCGCCCCGGTCAGGGCCGCCAGCATCTCTACGATCTCGTCGCGCTCGATGAAGCCGTACAGGATCGGCGTCAGGCCGCCCAGGTCCAGGGCCAGGAAGCCCATGTAGAGGGTGTGGCTGGCGATGCGGAGCAGCTCGCCCGAGAGGACCCGGATGTACTCGGCCCGGCGCGGTACCTGGACGTCCATAAGCTTCTCGAACGAGAGGACCGCCGCCCACTCCTGGAAGAGCGAGCTGATGTACTCGAGCGGGTCCACCTGGTCGATGACGTGGTAGTAGTCCGAGTTCTCGCAGATCTTCTCGACGCCGCGGTGGAGGTAGCCGAGGACCGGATCCACGTCCACGACCTGCTCGCCGGAGAGCTTCAGCACCAGACGGAGTACACCGTGGGTAGCCGGGTGGTGCGGGCCGACGTTGAGGAACATCTCGCCGTCGCCGAGGGTGTAGAACTCGCCCTCGCGTTCGGTCCGGGTGGGGTACGGCGGGATCGGCTCGTAAAGCGGCACGCCGATCTGGCGGTCGAGGGTGACCCGCGGATCGTCCTCCGACTGGCGTCCGGCGGAGGCTGGGGGCGGCGCGGGGGAAGCGGCCCGACCGGTGGCCCGCGACTTTGCGGCGAGCAACTCGGACCTGCCGCTGGAGGAGCTCTGGGAGGGCTGGCGTTCCGGCATCGCGATCCTCAGCTCACCCGCGCCCGGCGGATGCCGGCGGACGGATCGTCGGCCAGGTCGGCCGGGACGTGGGCTCGCTCGACGTGGCGGACGCCGGCGCCGGGGGATCGGGCCGCGTCGTCGGGCAGGAGGAAGTCCTTGCGGAGCGGGAAGCTCGTGTAGTCGGGCGGCATGAAGATGCGGCGCAAGTCGCGGTTGCCCTCGAAGACGATGCCGAACATGTCGTAGGCCTCGCGCTCCAGCCACTCGGCGCCGGTCCACAGGAAGGTGGCCGACGGGCAGCGCGGGTCCTCGCGGGAGATTCCGTCGGCGACGACCCGCATCCAGTCCGAGGTCATCGGGCTCCACAGGTGATAGACGACCTGCATCACCTCGCCCGTGTCCACGCCGGCGAGGTCTGCCAGGATCTCGAAGCGGAGGTCGGTGGCATCGTGGAGCATCGTCAGGACTTCCGGCACGCTGCCGGGCGCGATGCGGACCTCGGTCTCGTCGCCGCGCTGATACACCGCAGCCTTCAGATGGCTGCCCAGGCGGGCTTCGAGGCGGGCCTTGAGGTTTGGATCCATCGGTCAGATGTCGTCCGGTGCGGTGGGGCCGATCTCGCGCTCCGTCCAGTGGCCGCGGCGGTCCTTGACCATCTGGCCGAGCTGCATCATGCCGTAGATGAGCCCCTCGGGGCGCGGCGGGCAGCCGGGGATGTAGACGTCCACGGGCATGACGCGGTCGATCCCCTGGACCACCGAGTAGCTGCGCTTGTACCGCCCGCCCGAAACGGTGCAGTCGCCCAGGGCGACGCACCACTTGGGCTCGGGCATCTGCTCCCACAGCCGTATGAGCGGACCGGACATCTTGGTTGTCAGAGTCCCGGCGACGATCAGCACGTCCGCCTGCCGGGGCGAGGCCCGGAAGGGAAACATGCCCCAGCGGTCCATGTCGTTCTTGCTGGTGGCGCTCGACATCATCTCGATGGCGCAGCAAGCCAGCCCCGAGAGGAGCGGCCAGAGGCTGTTGGCGCGGATCAGGTCGAGGATGTAGTCCGCGTTCGTCGGGATGACCTGCAGCGCTCCCCAGCGCGCGTCGTCCCGCCGGCCCGCGTCCGTCTGGCCGAACTCGCGGAGGTGGGTTATCTCCGTCGCCGGGCCGCCGACGTACGCGAGCGGGTCGGCCGACCCCCACATCGTGTTCGGGACGACGATCGGCGCCGTCAACTCTCCGGGGATCGCCGGAACGAGCCCGCGATCCGCCCCGCCGCTCCCGGCCCCGCCGCGCCCGGCGCCGCCTCGGGCCTTCGCGCCGCGATCGCCTACCGCCATGTCAGGACTCCCTTCCGCCAGGCGTAGGCGAGGCCGAGCAGCAGGACCAGCACGAAGGTGCCCATGCTGACCAGCCCGCCCACGAGCAGATCGCGGAAGACGATCGCCCACAGGTACAGGAAGACGACCTCCACGTCGAAGGCGACGAAGAGCAGGGCGTAGACGTAGAACGAGATACCGAACCGGCCCCACGTGTCGCCGAACGTGTCGATGCCGCTCTCGTACGGCACGCCCTTGTCGCGGTCGCCGCGGTTGCGGTGTGAGATGAGCCAGGCCAGGCCGATCACGAGGAAGACGAAAGAAACCCCTGCGAAGGCCAAGCCGACTACGTACCAGATGCCGGTCATCGTTCTCCAGCAGACCTGTTGCCCGCAGTGGGGCGTCAGCAGGCGTCGGGACGCGAGGTACAAACAGGTGGCCGCGGGGCCGGGTTCGATGCCCGTTCCCTCGCGATCCACGGCAGAGTCTACCAGCAGGGCCGGGCCCGGGCCGCCGCCGCGGGCGCGTCCGCGGGGAGGGGCGGATAGTCTGCGCGAAGACTCCCCGATCGGGCGGGATTCGCCCTACCTGGCGGCAGGGGAGGTGCGGCGCGCCGCGGCCAGCCGGGTGCTCTCGCAGGCGATCCGAGGGTAGAGCCGGCGGCGGGCGGCCCGGGGGTTTTCGGTGCCGCCCGCTTCGACCGGCGAGCCGCCGGTGGGGTAGCGCCGGCGGTGCACACGGGATTTCGATCCACGTGGAGCGGAGCGTCCGGGGGTCGGCTCCTCCTCCCGGACCTACCGACCCTCAGCGCGGTTCCCCCCGCTCCGCCGCTAGAGTGCATCTCCGAGACCCGGCGGGGCAATACGGGAGGTGGCCTATCGAGCGCCTCGCGGCGTGTCGCCGCTGCCGATGCGAACCCGGCGGCGAGTTCAGCCGCGGGCCAGGAGCAGGACCCGGAAGCGGCCCATGTGGCGTGGGTCGAGCATGCGGACGATGCCGGAGCGGGCCCGGGTGTAGTCGGCGAGGGTCAGGTCCGGAGACGCCTGGAGGGCCCGCAGCTCCTCCTCGAGCCCGGCGGCGACGAGGAACTCCGACTGGGTGGTCAGCGAGACGGTCCGGAACCCGCGGGCCGCGGCCAGGCGTTGCACGGCGGTGAAGTCTACGTGGGCGGTGAGGTCGACCAGGCCCGGGGCCGCGAACGGATCCGTCTCCACGCGATGGCCGCGATACCCGAGCAGCGAGCCGGCGAGACGGCGCGGGCCGTAGAGCTCGGCGGCCTCGTAGCCGTAGTCGATGGCCAGGACGAAGCCGCGAGCCAGGCGTCCCGCCACTTCGTCGAGCCACGGGCCGAGGCCTCGGCTGATCTCGGCGACCTGGCCCTCCGCCAGCTCGACGGCATCGTCACCGAGGCGCGCGGCGAGCTCCGGGGTCGAGGGTTCGGCCGCAACCTCGGCGAAGCCGCCCGGGGCCTCGCCGCCGCCAGGCGCCGCGTGGGCGCCACCCCCCGGGTTCCACGTGACGAAGAGTTCTCGCAGCTTTCCGGCCCGGACGACGACGCGGTGGACGGGCATTGCGTCGAGGAACTCATTGGCAAGGAGGACGCCGACGACGGGCACGGACCCGCTCGCCGGAGAGCCGGCCGGCGCCAGGCGCTCGAGGTGGCCGGCCGTTTCGAATCGAAGTCGCAGGTCCGCCAGCCGGTGGGGGTTCGACTCGACCGGCTCGTAACGAACGGCGTCGACCAGTTCGGTCGCGCCGTGGCGCCGGAGCCCGTCGAGGATCGAGAGGGCCAGCGTGCCGGACCCGGCGCCGTATTCGACCAGCTGGAAGGGCCGCGGGCGGCTCAGCTCGGCCCAGAGCGACTCGACCCGGCGGGCGAGAGTCCAGCCGAAGATGGCGTGCGTTTCGGGCGCGGTCAGGAAGTCGCCGGCGTCGGTCGGGCGGTCGGCGGCGGAGCGGTAGTAGCCCAGCTCGGGCTCGTAGAGGGCGCGCTCCATGTATCGCGCGAAGGTGATCCGTCGATCTGGGCTCGACTCGATCTCGGTGCGGATGAGGTCGACGAGCTCGGCGGAGCCTGCTGGCGGGCCGGCGGGCTCGCCCGCAGGCGCGCGATCGACCGCGCCTGCGGCGGAATGACCGGCCGGAGACAGGCGGCCGGACGGTGATTTGCGCCCGGTCGAAGGAGGCCGGCCGTCGGGCGTCATCGAGCCCCCGCACGAGCTCGCTGCGCGAGCAGGCGGAGCCCGCCGTTGACCAGGGTGTGGCCGCCGAGGACGATCGGGCCGTCGGCGGGGGCTGCCGCGGCCGAGGCGGTAAGGGCGCGCAGCCACGGGTCGGCGACCGCGTCGGGCAGCAGCAGGTCCGAGGCGAAGCGATCCTCGGGCGGCGGCCAGGCCGCGTCGTCCGAGCCGTGGCGGTGGGCGATCAGGACGCGCGAGTCGATCACGGCGGCATCGGCCAGGCGGCCGACGGTATCGGCGAGGGCGTCCGGGCCGTCGCGATCGAGCAGCTCGCCAAGAACTGAGCGGGGCGGCCGGGACCCCGTCGTGGCGCCCGATTGAGCCAGCCGGCTCGCCGCCCGCAGGCCGCGCTCCTCGACCAGGGCCTGGACCCGGCAGGCGACGCCGCGCTCCAGCCACATCAGCGTGGTCGCCGAGACGCGGCCTGCCAGCAACAGCTCGGCTCGCCGGTTCGAAAGTACCTCGGTGAGGGCGGCCAGCCGCTCGCCGATGAGTGGCGCCGCCGCGCCCAGATCGCGCGCCGCGGCGAGGAAGCCGCGCGCCGCCGGATCGCGCAGCACGATCAGATCGAGCGGCGTATCCACGTCGACGCCCAGCCGCCAGCGCGACCGGAGGTCCGTTACGGTCACCCCGGCCCGCTCCTCCAGCCACCGGGGAAGGGCGTTGTCGGCGGGGAGCGGCGGGAGGCCCGCCAGATCGGCCGGCCGCGAGATCGCCACCACGTCGGCCGAATAGCGATTGTTCGCGAGGGCGTGCCCGCCCGCCCCTGCGGCCACCTCCACGAAGCGCCGCAGGTCAGTGGCCGTCGCCAGCGGGATGCTGCCGGAGCCCAGGACGATGAGGCCGCCCGGCTCGCCCTGCAGGCCCGGCTCGCCCGGCTCGCCCGGCGCCGGGCCGGCCCGTGCCGCAACGGCCGCCCGGAGCCGCTCCCCGAACGAGAGCCCGTCCGGCGGCCCCGTTACTACCTCCGCCGAATCGGCGCCGGCGGCCAGGAACGCGGCCCGCTGCCCCTCCGCGAGCGCCCCGCGGGCTTCGGCGAGCGCGCGAACGAGCGGCCCGGCGCCGGCCGGCGCAGTGGGGTGGAGAATGAGAACCAGCACGGGGCGCACGAGCGGAGTCTAGCCGCGGCGCCTCGGGGCGCGGCGCGCGATAGGCGTGGCCGTCGCAGGTCAGGAGCGGCAAGTGGGCACCGTTCGGGCGTACATCGGACTCGGCGCGAACCTCGGCGACGCGCAGGCCACGCTTACCGCCGCCGTCCACGCTCTTGCGGCGATGCCGGGGTCGAGCCTGGCCGGCGTCTCCCGCCTCTACGTGACGACCCCCGTCGAGGTCACGGATCAGCCGGAGTTCCATAACGCGGTCGCGGCCCTGGATGTGCCGAAGGGTCCGGGTGAGGCCGGGCCGATCGCGTTGCTGCTCGCCCTCAAGTCGATCGAGCGGGCCTTCGGCCGGCAGGAGCGGTACCGCTACGGTCCGCGCGAGCTGGACCTGGACCTGCTCCTCTTCGGCGAGGCCCACATGACCGTCGAGCGACCCGAGGAAGGCCGCTCGCCCGACCCGGCCAAAGCCACGCGGCTGCTGGAAGTGCCGCATCCGGAGGCGAGCCGCCGCCTCTTCGTCCTGGCTCCGCTCAACGATCTCGCCCCGGACCTCATCCCGCCGGGGTGGCCTGAGTCGGTCGAATCTGCCCGCGCCCGCCGCGAATCGATCGAGGGCGTCGCGGCCGTGCGCGCCGTCGGGCGGTGGGATGGCGCGGCCGGCCGATGGGTCGGCTTCGGAGGCGCCCTCGCCGACGAACCGGAGCTATGACTTGACGATCGTCGCCTCGCCGGTGACGGCGTCGACCCTGATCAGCGCGCCGTGTTCGAAGACGTCCGCCTGGGTCGCGGTCGGGACACCGAGACCAACCTGCCAGGCCAGCTGCTGAATCTCGGCCACGAATTCGATCATCAGCTCGGCCGAGGTCACCGTCTCGCCGGGCACGCCCAGGGCGGCGATTGCCAGCTGAGTTGCCCTGTCACGCCCGACGACCGGCGCGGCCAGGCGTGTGTAGACCCGACGATCGATGTATGCGAAGACCGACCCCGTCGATGCGTTGGCCATGACCTCGAACGTCGGGGCGTTGTCGGGTGAGCCCTCCGTCCACTTCACGTCGTAGGCTGCAACACCGGCGGGGCGAATCAAGTCCACCGTCGGCGTGGTGCCCGACGCCAGGTTGCGCAATAGGGACGGGTCGACGGCGTCGATGAATGCCGTGGCCGCGGCGAGGGCTTGGGCGGTCGACGCCGAGCCTGTCGCGTCGCTCGGCATCTTGTCCTCGAACATGACCTCGATCACGGTGCCGGAGTAGCCATCGACCAGGGCAACGGTGCCCGTCGCGGTCGCCTTGTAGAACGGTTCCCCGTCGGGGCCGCCGATCATGGCGGTCGTCATGAGCGGCACGCCGGCGACCCGGGCTGCGTCGGAGGCCGCTTCCGTATCGGTGATGCCCGGGAAGGTTCCGTCCGGTTGGGGAGGAGGCGTTGCGCAGGCACAGGATATCCAGCAGCCGCTCGCGGTGAATGGCAGGAGGACCAGCAGCAATGCCATGCAGGCGAACCCAAGACCGATCCGTTTCATGCCCACGCCTCCCTCGACGCGATCGGCATTACGAGCACTGGCGGCGATGTGGTCGCGTCGTCGCGTCCGCCGTGGTCAGCGTAGCGCGGCGGACGAAACGCACAAGAGACGCGCTCGAGGCGCGGTGGGCATGGTGTCGGCGATCATCGCCAGGCGATTACCCAAACCTCGCCGGTCTCGGCGTCGACCCCGATGAGTCCGCCCGGGAAGTAGACCTCCCACTGCCACTGGTGCGCCGTCTGACCGTCGAAGCCGTCGTAGAGATGCTGGAAGGGTTCCGAATTCTCGCCCGGGTTCGGGGTCACACCTCGAGCGGGATCCGACCCGCCGGCCAGCGTGACGGCCTCTTCCTGGCCGATCACCGGCACTGCGAGCTCGAGGCCGGTTCGAAGGTCCCGATAGGCGAAGACGCGGCCGCTCGACGAGTTGACGAAAATCTCCAGGCTGGGCTTGACGGCCGCGTTCCCAGTCCATGTCACATCGTAGTAGGCAGTGATCGGACTGCGGATCAGCTGGGCAGCTTCTGCCAGACCGGCCGCATCGGTGCCGCTGCGGACCAGGAACGATTCGGCCGCGGATCGTGCGGAGCTGATCGATACGGGCGTCGCGTCAGTTTCGGGGAGCTGGTCTTCGATGATCGCTTCCAGAACCGCGCCCGAGCCGGCGTCCACGTATGCGACCGACGTAAGCCCCTGTGCCTGATACATCGGTCTCCCCGAGACCGTTCGCTCGTATGTCCAGTCACGCTCGATTCCAGAGTCGGTGAGCCTCGACGCAGCGTCAACGGCCTGATCGCGCGAGACGGGCCACGGCGTCCAGCCGGGTGGACGGGTGGGCGTCGCGGCACAACCGCATGCGCCGGGTACGAGAAAGCCGGCGACGAGAATCAGAACCCCCAGGCCCAGCGCCATGGACGAGACGAAGGCCAGGACGAGGCAGGAGAGGCCCCTTCGGCTAAGGCTACGGCCCGGCCTCGCCCCGGGAAAGCCAGGTTCTGTTATCTCGTTCGTGCCCCCAGGAACGACAGAAGCCGCGCTTTCCAGCGCGGCTCTCAGCGTAGCGCGGCGACAGGCCCCTCAACGGTAATGGGCTCCGACCTGTCGCCCGCCACGTCCCCTTCCCCGGAAAACCGGGTTCCCTATCCTCCGACCAACCGATCGGCCCGTCAGTTCCGATCGGCTGTCACCCATCTATTCGCGGCCGGACCCTCTGTGGATCACAGCCGGCGATCGAATTCGATTGGGAATCTTGCGGCGACGTTTCGCGCCGCCGTGCCCCGCGCCCCGCGCCCCCGGCGCTCAGTGGCGGAAGTGGCGCCGTCCCGTGAAGACCATGGCCATGTGGTGCCGGTCGGCGACCTCGATCGCCATCTCGTCGCGGATGGAGCCGCCGGGCTGGATGATCGCCGAGACGCCGGCCTGGGCCGCGATCTGGATTCCGTCCGGGAACGGGAAGTAGGCGTCGCTGGCCATGACCGAGAGACGGGCCCTGTCGCCGGCCCGCCGCAGGGCGATCTCCACGGCCGTCTGGCGGCTCGCCTGGGCCGCGCCGATCCCGACCGTGGCGCCGCCGCGGGCCAGGATAATCGCGTTGGATCGGACGTGGCGGACACCCCGCCACGCGAACAGCAGATCCGTCAGTTCCTCGAGGGTGGGCCGCCGCTTCGTCACGACCTGGAGCTGCGTCTTGTCGAGCCCGAGCTCGTCCTTGGTCTCGACCAGCAGGCCGCCGGCGATGCGCTTGAAGTCCAGGTTGGCGATGCCGTAGTCGCGCGGCCCCTCGATCGGGCTCGGCGGGACGGCCAGCAGCGCGATGTGCGGCTTCTGGGCGAGGATGCCGATCGCGGCCTGGCTGAATGACGGAGCCACGACCGCCTCGTACGAGTTGGCGGCGATCTCGCGAGCGGTGGCGCCGTCCAATTCGCGGTTGACGCCGACGATGCCGCCGAAGCACGAGACGGCGTCGGTCTCGAGGGCCTTGCGGCAGGCCTCGACGAGCTCCTCGGCAGAGGCAAGCCCGACCGGGTCCGTGTGCTTGACGATCGTCACCGTGGGGGCGGTGAAGTCGGCGGCGATGGCGTAGGCCGCGTCCAGATCCAGCAGGTCGTTGAAGGACGGCCGCGAACCCTGGAGCTGGGTAGCGTCGGTGAGTGTTCCGGCGCGGTGGGTCGTCTCCCGGTAGAAGGCGGCGCGCTGGGGCGGGTTCTCGCCGTACCGCAGGTCGTCCACCTTCTCGAGAACGAGGGCCAGCCGCCCCGGGAAGACGTCCCCGTCCACGTGGGAGAGGTACGCGGCGATCTCGGCGTGGTAGGCGGCGACGAGCCCGTATGCCTCGGCGGCGAGACGCTGGCGCAGCTCGGCGGAGACGGCGCCGCGCGCCCGGATCTCGGCCACGACCTGGCCATAGCGTGCCGGGTTGGCCACGGCCGCGACGCCCGCGTAGTTGCGAGCGGCCGCCGCCAGCAGGGCCGCGCCGCCGACGTCGATCATCTCGATCGCTTCGTCGATCGCCACCAGGCGGGCCCCGACCTGGGGGGCGAAGTGGCTGACGTTGACGGCGACGATGTCGATCAGCCCGATCTTCTGCGCGTCGAGCTCGGCCAGCTGCTCCGGTCGGTCCCGTCTGGCCAGGATGCCGGCGTAGACCGCGGGGTGGAGCGTCTTGACCTGGCCGCCGGCGATCGGCTCGGAGCCGGTCAGCTCGGAGACGGACCGGACTTCGACGCCTTCCGCTGCGAGGGCCTCGCGCGTGCCGTCGGTGGCGATCAGCTCGACGCCGAGAGCGAGCAGGTCGCGCGCGAACGGGACGAGGCCTTCTCGGTTGGCGACCGAGAGCAAGGCTCGCACCAGGCGTACCTCCATATGCCCGAGGCCCGGCTACGGAGACCGTGGAGGCCGCGCCGTGAGGGCGCTCGGCCGTTCGGCAAGCCTCGCGCCATGCTCCGTCAGGTTCCGGTTGCCGGATTGGGCCGAGTATAACGCTCGGTCATGGCATACTCCGCACACGCGAAATCGCAGGCGCAGATAGCGCACGCCTCGGCGGCCGTGTCCCGGCCTCCGCTCCAGGCTCGGCCCGGCGTCACTGATGAGCGCTTATCCAGGTCAACCGACCGCTAGATACTGAACACTCGGAGGGTTCGCGTGGACGGCCCGTGGAACCATATCAGCACCCTGCTAACCGGCTTCAACGATACGAACTTCCGTGCGCTGTTCGCGCCGACGTGGGAGCTCTCGGCCGCGCTGCTCGTGGTCGGGGTCATCTTCTACAACTTCCAGGGCCGGCGAATGCACGCCTACTCGGTCTTCCTGGACCTCAATGAATGGCTGTTGTGGACCACGGTGGGAGTTTTCTCGCTCCTGCTGATGTTCGCCCTCTTCGGCTTCGACTTCATCTTCGTTCTGCCGACGATGGTCGGCGGCGCGGTCCTCTTCATCTGGATCCGGTTCATCCACTTCCCGCCGCTCATCCGTGCCTACGAGGAGCGCCTCGCTCGCCAGCGCTACTTCCAGCGCTCCCGGGTGTCGCACCCGGAGGCCACGATCCGGTCCAAGGCCGTCGCGAAGCCGAAGCGCCGCCGCCGCTGATGTCCGGGAGTCTCGCGGTGCGTCCCGCCGCAGCTCCGCTCGATACCGCGCCGCCCTCGCAGCCCCGAGCGGCCGGCTAGGCGCGCCCGATGGAGATCCGTCGCTTCGGCATCGGCCACCGGCGGGACGACGGGCCGCCGGGCACCCGCGGCGTCGAGGCGACGTCCATCCACGCCGACGGACGGGGCGTCGTCGCCGAGCTGTCGCTCAAGCCGAACGCGGCCATCGCGCCCCATTCGAACCCGAACCTGGCCTACCTGCTGGTGATCGAGGGGGGCGGCTTCGTCCAGGTCGGCGATGAGCGGGCGCGCGTCGCCGCCGGCGATGCCGTGGTCTGGCCGCCGGACGTCGTCCACGCCGCGTGGACGGAGCTGACGCCCATGCGGGCGATCGTCGTCGAGTTCGCGCCCGAGCCGGGGCTCACCGCCCCGTCGCTGCTTGAGGGCGGTTCGGTCGAGCTCGCGGCGACGGAGGCTTCGGCCGAGCCGGCCCGGGCCGACGGCGCGCTCAGGCCGAAGCCCGCCGTGTTGCCGCCGGACCGCGAATCACCCGAGCGGGAGCCCTGGTAGGCGGCCCCCCCGGGCGTTCGTCGCTGCCGGCGCCTGAACCCGGGGCCGCCGGCCGGTTGGTCACCCGATCGGCGACTTGTCCCAGTCGATCGCGACTTCCTGGTTCTTGTTGGACATGTTCACGGCGACCGACAGCTTCACGCCGGGAGCGACTGCGGCCAGCTTGGCGATGGGCACTCGATGACCGAAGACGGCCGGGAACTGGCCCCCGCCGGGCACGTCGCACTCGACGGTGAAGATCCAGACAGGGTCGTTCAGGCGCGACGGATCGGCCGCGGGATTGATGTCGCGGACGGTCTTGCCGAGCGGCATCGCAGTGGTGATCATGGCCGTGCCGCGCATGCCGCTGGCGAGCAGTTGATCGGCGCTGCCTTTGATCGTGTTGACCTGGCCGCTCCGGACACCGGCCGCAACCGCGGCCACTTCGCCGTCGTCCGGCTTGCCGCTGGCGTCGAAGTCCATGTTGAAACCGCCCGGGGGCGGCGGCGTCGCGGGAAGCGGCGCGGCGTAGGAGCCGACGCGGCTCCAGTCGGGCGATACGTGCATCGGGTTGGTCGGGTCGATCATCACGCCGAGCGGCGCCCCCGGCAGAACCATCGGGATGTACAGCCGTGGGATCGCTTCCTTGATCTCCACCTGGTACGGCGCGCCGCCGCCGATCGGCTTGACCTGCAGGGTCAGCTTGTAGACGGGCGCCTCGGGTCCGGCGGAGGGCGACGTGATGGTCGTGCCGGTGTCGGCGATGCCCGCGATGATCGAGTCGCTCGGCACGCCGTTCCTTACGGGGTCCGTGGTGCCGGTGATTTTGCGAACCAAGAAGTCCACCCGCTTCTCCTCGTGTCATCGGCGACCCCTTAAACCTGCCGGGCGGCGAGCACGGGGCGGCGACCGCCAACGATAGCGGCGCCCCGTCCGGTCGTACGTCCGTGCCGCCTGCCGGTCCGGGCGCCCCGGACGCCGGGACGAGGGCCGGTCTCCACGACCGAACTCGCGCGCGGCGGGCGGGGGCCGAGCCGCGGGCGCCGCCGCCGCGCCGGGCCCGTTGAGGCGGGGCCGTCAGGCAAGCCCGGGCCCGCCGCGCCGAGCCGGTGTCAGCCGAGCGTGCGGCTCAGGAGAAGGCGATCCTCGCCGCGGGTCTGGATGCACCGGTCCACAGCCAGGTCCGTGAAGCCGTTCGAGCGGAAGAAGGCGCGAGCCGCGATGGACGATGGATGGACGTCCGAGTCAGCGAGGGTCCAGGCGAGCAGGCGCGTGTTGCCCGCGATCCCGGCGGCGCCGGCCACGGCCGCCGTCAGGCCACGGCCGATGCCGCGGCCGCGGCGGTGTGGGGCCACGGCGAGGAGCGTCAGCTCGGCCGGGCGATCGCCCTCGGGCAGATCGAGGCCTTCGAACCCGCGGGGATCTCCGGCCGGCCGATCGCGGTCCCACGGCGCCCAGCCGGCCACGCCGGCGACACGGCCCGCGACTTCGGCCAGCAGCAGCTCGGAGGCGGGCGGCAGGTCGTGCGCAAGTTCGGGCGCGAGCGCCTCGAGGAAGTCGTGGATCGCCTGTTCGTCTGCCGCCATCGCGGCGCGGATGATCGGCTCGCCGGCGGGCCCGGGCTCTGCGGGACTGGGCCCGGCCGGCCCCGGTTCGACCGCGCGCCTGGCGGCGAGCAGCGCCCCCAGCTGGCCGAGCATTCGGGCGGTGGCGCCCCACACGCGCTCGCCTTCGACCGGGTAGACACCGTAGCGGATCAGCCGCTGCCGGATCGTGCGCTCTTCGAGCTCCACCGGTGCGTCCGGCAGAAACGCCTCCACCGGGGCCTCCACGACGCGGGCGACCTCGTCCGGCGCGGGGTGGCATTCGGGCCGCCGCTCCGCCAGGGCTACGACCGGCGTGATCCGGAACCCTGAGACGGTCAGGGCGAAGACCTCCAGAACGCCCGTCACGCGCAGCCCGCAGGCCGCCGGATCCAGGCCCACCTCCTCGACCGTCTCTCGGACGGCCGTGGCGATCGGGTCCTCGTCGCCCTCGTCGGCCGAACCGCCCGGGAAGCTGACCTCGCCGGCGTGGGCGCTGATGTGGGAAGAGCGGGCCGTCAGCAGGACGCGCGCCTGACCCTCGGCGTCCGGGAAGAGCAGGACCAGGACCGCGGACGGGCGGCCGCGCCCGGTGTTTCGCGCCGCGCCGCCCGTCTGACCCTTCGCGGCCATCGGCACCCACTCCTCCGGCGAGTCGAGCCGGATCGGCGTCAGGATCGCCGGCGCCGCCGGCAACTCGCGCGGCAGCGCCTCGAGCCTCTCCCGTACCAGCTCGAACCTCATCGGTGTGCCTCGCTATGTGGTCGCCGCGGCCGGCTCCGCCTCGCCTAGTTCGCGCGCTTCGGCTTGTCCGCCTTGTCCGGGGTCCAGATGCGGTCCACCGCGTCCGAGACCGTGGCGCCGACCGGCTCCGGAGCCGCTCTCTTGCGGGCGTCGCGGCGATGGCTTGCGTCGGCCACGACCGTGGAGTCGCCCTGGCGGAAGACCAGGACGCCGCCGATCGCGTCGGCATCGGCGAGCACGACGCTCCCCGGCTTGAACCCGCCCTGGAGCAGGGCCCGCGCCAGCGGATTCTCCACGAGGCGCTGGATGGTTCGCTTCAGCGGCCGGGCCCCATAAGCCGGGTCCGTCCCCTCGGTGACGATCAGTGACTTCGCCGCCGGCGTCAGCTCCAGGGTGATCTCCTGCTCGGCGAGCCGTCGCTGGAGGTCGGCGATCAGCAGATCGACGATGGCCGCGAGATCCGCCGCGTTGAGGGCGTGGAAGACGATTACCTCGTCGATCCGGTTCAGGAACTCGGGCCGGAACTGGACGCGCAGCGACTCGTTGATCTGCTTTTTCATCTGGTCGTAGGCCGTCACGTCGCCCGCTCCGCCGCGCTCGGTAAACGCCGAGATGTACTGCGAGCCGACGTTGCTGGTCATGATCAGGACGGCGTTACGGAAGTCGACCGTTCGACCCTGTCCGTCGGTCAGTCGGCCGTCGTCCAGCACCTGCAGGAGGATGTTGAAGACGTCCGGGTGCGCCTTCTCGATCTCGTCGAGCAGGACGACCTGGTACGGCCGACGCCGGATGGCTTCGGTCAGCTGGCCGCCTTCCTCGTAGCCGACGTAGCCGGGAGGCGCGCCGACGAGGCGCGACACGGAGAACTTCTCCATGTACTCGCTCATGTCGATGCGGACCATGGCCGCGTCGTCGTCGAAGAGGTACTCCGCCAGCGCCCTGGCCAGCTCGGTCTTGCCGACGCCGGTGGGGCCCAGGAACAGGAACGAGCCGATCGGCCGGCGCGGGTCCTTCAACCCTGCCCGCGCTCGCCGGACCGCGTCCGACACGGCCTGGATCGCCTCGTCCTGGCCGACCACGCGGTGGTGCAGGCGGTCTTCCATCTGGACGAGCTTGGCCGACTCGCCCTCGAGCAGCTTGGTCACCGGCACGCCGGTCCAGGCCGCCACGATCTCGGCGATGTCGTCGGCGGTGACCTCTTCCTTGAGGAGCCGATCCGGACCTGAGAGGGCGGCGATCGCCGCTTCCTTCTCCTTCTGGCGGGACTGCAGCTCGGGCAGCTTGCCGTACTTGAGCTGGGCGGCGGTGCCGTAGTCGGCCTCGCGCTCGGCCTGGTCGATTCGTACCTGGAGGGCCTCGATCTCCGCCTTGGTCGCCCGAACCCCGGCGATGGCGGCCTTCTCGGCGCCCCAGCGGCTCTTCATGGCCGAGGCTTCCTGGCCGGTTTCGGACAGCTCGCGCTCGAGGATCTCGAGCCGGGCCTTCGAAGCCTCGTCCGTCTCCTTGCGCAGCGCCTCGCGCTCGATCTCGAGCTGGATGCGCCGGCGCTCGAGCTCGTCCAGCTCGACCGGCATCGAGTCGATCTCCATCCGCATCCGGCTGGCCGCCTCGTCGACGAGGTCGATCGCCTTGTCGGGCAGGAAGCGGTCGCTGATGTAGCGGTTCGAAAGCGTGGCCGCCGCGACAAGCGCCGAATCGGTGATCCGGACGCCGTGGTGGACCTCGTACTTCTCTCGCAGGCCGCGCAGGATCGAGATCGTCTCTTCGACGGTCGGCTCGTCCACCAGGACCGGCTGGAAGCGCCGCTCGAGGGCGGCGTCCTTCTCGATGTGCTTTCGGTATTCGTCGAGCGTCGTGGCGCCGATGGTGTGAAGCTCGCCCCGGGCGAGCATCGGCTTGAGCAGGTTGGAGGCGTCCATCGCGCCTTCGGCCGCGCCCGCGCCGACGACGGTGTGGAGCTCGTCGATGAAGAGGATGATCCGGCCCTCGGCGTCCTTGATCTCCTTGAGGACGGCCTTGAGCCGCTCCTCGAACTCACCGCGGTACTTGGCCCCGGCGATCAGCGCGCCCAAGTCCAGCGAGATGACCTTCTTGTCCTTGAGCGTCTCGGGCACGTCGCCCCGCACGATCCGCTGGGCAAGGCCCTCGACGACGGCGGTCTTGCCGACGCCGGGCTCGCCGATGAGCACAGGGTTGTTCTTCGTTCGGCGGCTCAGGACCTGGATGACTCGGCGGATCTCCTCGTCGCGGCCGATGACCGGGTCCAGCTTGCCCGCCCGTGCCTCGGCCGTGAGATCGCGGCCGTACTTCTCGAGGGACTGGTACGTGGTCTCGGGGTTCTGGCTGGTGACTCGCTGGCCGCCACGAACAGTTGCCAGGGCGCCGAGGATCGCCTCCTTGTTCGCCCCGTTCCGGTCGAGAATCTGCTGGGCCTCGCCGCGGCCCTCCGCGACCGCCAGCAGCAGGTGCTCCGTGGAGACGTAGTCGTCGTTGAGGCGGCGCGCCTCGTCGGCCGCTCGCTCGATCGCGTGGCGGAACCGCGGATCCGCGGAGAGCGAACCGCCCTGGATCCGGGCCCGCTTGTTGAGCGCGGCCGCCACCTCGCCTCGGAATGCCGGCAGATCCACGCCGATGCGCCGCAGCGTCTCGGCCGGGATGCCGTCGTCCGGCTCGACGAGCGCGGCCAGGAGGTGCTCCGAATCGACCACCGGGCTCTGCAGCTCCTCGGCGATCCGTTGCGCCCCGACGATGGATTCCTGGGCCTTCTGGGTAAATCGATCTAGGTTCATGGGTGTCTCTCAGTAGTCGCCGGTCGGCTGGCGGCCCGGCGACGGGCGGGTTTCGGGCAGCTCGCGGCCCGGGTCATAGTTTGGCTCGCGGGTTCGGTTGGACGATCTGGCGGAGGAACTCCTCCGCGGCCTTGCGCTGGCGGCCCTCCAGCTTGCCGGGGAGGACGACCTTGACCTTGGCGTAGAGGTCGCCGGCCCCTTCTCCCTTGAGCCGTGGCATTCCCTGGCCCGCCAGCCTGAAGGACTGGCCCTGCTGGGTGCCCGGTGGAACCTTGAGCAGGACGCGGCCCCGGAGCGTATCCACATCCACCTCGCCGCCCAGGATCGCCTCGCCGAGCGTTATCGGCAGCTCCCGGGTGAGGTCCGCGCCGTTGCGGGTGAAGACCGGATGCGGCTTGATCTTCGTGATCAGGTACAGGTCGCCGGCGTCCGGACCAGAGCCGGCCTTGCCGCTCAGGCGGATCTTGCTGCCGGTCTCTACGCCTGCCGGAAGCTTGACCTCGAGGCGGCGGTCGCCGACCTGGACCAGGCGCGTCGATCCGTGGAAGGCCTCCTCGAGCGAGAGGTCGACCTCCGCCTCGACATCCTCGCCGCGCCGGGTTCCCTTGTGGCGCGGCGCCGGACCGGCGGCCGTCCTGGCGCCCGCCGCATCTTCGTTCGGCCGGAGCCTGGAAAGCAAGTCGTCGAGCGTGTTGCCCGAGCGGCGCCCACCGTCCCTCGGTCTGGTCGCGGTCGAGGCAGCGGGTCTTGCCGCCGGCCCCGCGCCTCCGCCGCCGAAGAACATGTTGAAGAAGTCCGAGAAGTCCTCGGACCCTGCGGAATGGAACTCGTATCGAACGTTGCCGCCCTGGCCGGCCGCGCCGTACGCGGCGAAGGGCCCGCCCGGCCCGAATGGATCGCCGCCGAACGGGTTCGCGCCCTCGGCCGCGCCGGTCCCTCCGCCGGCGCGCGAGAACTGCTCCCAGTTGGAGCCGAGCATGTCGTATTGCTGGCGCTTCTTCGCGTCGGCCAGCACTTCGTGGGCCTCGTTGATCTCCTTGAACCGGGCCTCGGCGGTCTTGTTGCCGGGATTCCGGTCAGGGTGAAGCTCGCGCGCCAGCTTGCGGTAGGCCTTCTTGATGTCGGCGGGCGTGGCGGTACGCTCGAGCCCCAGGGTCTTGTAGTAGTCCTTGTATTCCACGGTGACGGCCCTCCTCGGATCGGCTGCTCGCCGACGGGCTCCGTCGCAATGCGAGTCGGCCGGCGTTTCCGCCGGCCGACTCTACGACTTGCCTAGTTGCCTACTCGACCGACCATGTCGCCAGCCGTGGCTCCGGACCTGCCAATGCGGGCGGCTGATCGACCGGCGGCGGGAACCGCCGGCGAACGTGGCCTTCGGTCTCGGGCTCCTTGTCCGGATCCTTGCCGCCCTCGGCGGGCTTGACCGGGTCCACGACAAGCGGCACCGGCTTGCGCCGGAGGGCCGCGTCGAGGACCTGCTCCATGCTGTCCACCAGGACGAGCTTGATCTGCTTGCGGATCTCCTCGGGGATGTCCCGCAGATCCTTCTCGTTTTTGCGCGGCAGGATGATCATCCTGGCGCCTGAAAGGTGCGCGGCCAGGATTTTGCTCTTCAGCCCGCCGATCGGCAGAACCCTGCCGCGGAGGGTGATCTCGCCGGTCATGGCCACGTCCTTGCGGACGGGTATGCCGGTGAAGGCGCTGACCATGGCCAGGGTCATGGTGATACCCGCCGACGGGCCGTCCTTGGGGATGCCGCCAGCCGGAACGTGGATGTGCAGGGTGTTCTTCTCGAAGACCTCGCGCTTGATGCCGAGCTGTGCGGCGTGGGCGCGGATCCACGACAGACCTGCCCGGGCCGACTCGCGCATCACCTCGCCGAGCTGGCCGGTGAGGATGAAGTCTTCCTTGCCTTCCATGAGCGTGACCTCGATAGCGATCACGTCGCCGCCGACTTCGGTCACGACCAGGCCGGTCGCGGAGCCTATCTGATCCTCGGCCTCGAGTTCGCCGTACTCGAAGCGCTGCGGCCCCAGGTACTCAACGAGCTTCTTGAGGTCGACGACGGTCTTGCGCTTGCGGCCCTCGGCCACGGCCCGAGCCACCTTGCGCATGACGTTGGCGATCTCGCGCTCGAGATTGCGGACGCCGGCTTCGTGGGTGTAGGAGCGGACCAGCTCGACCATCGCTTCGTCCGTGATGGCGATGTGCTTCTCGGTCAGTCCGTGGTTCTTCAGCTGCTTGGGGATGAGGAATCGCTTGCCGATCTCGATCTTCTCGGTCTCGGTGTAGCCCGGCAGCTGGATGACCTCCATGCGGTCGCGCAGCGCCGGCGGGATCGGGTCGAGCAGGTTGGCCGTCGTGATGAAGAGCACCTTGGTGAGGTCGAACGGCACCTCCAGGTAGTTGTCCTGGAAGGTGTTGTTCTGCTCCGGGTCCAGCACCTCGAGGAGGGCCGAGCTCGGATCGCCCCGGAAGTCCATGCCGATCTTGTCGACCTCGTCGAGCATGAAGACCGGGTTATTGGAGCCGCCGGTCTTGATGCTCTGGACGATCCGGCCGGGCAGCGCGCCGATGTACGTGCGCCGATGGCCGCGGATTTCAGCCTCGTCGTGGATGCCGCCCAGGCTCATGCGCACGAACTTGCGGCCCATGGCGCGGGCGATGCTCTTGCCGAGCGAGGTCTTGCCGACTCCGGGCGGCCCGACGAAGGCGAGGATGGGACTCCGAAGAGTCTCGGCCAGGCTCCGAACGGCCAGGTACTCGAGGATGCGCTCCTTGATCTTCTCCAGGCCGTAATGGTCCTCGTCCAGGATCTTGGCGGCGGACTTGATGTCCAGGTTGTCAGTGGTGGAGACGTTCCACGGGAGGGCGATCAGCCAGTCCACGTAAGTCCGGATGACGCCGACCTCCGGTGAGGCCGACGGGATCCGGCTCATGCGGTCGATCTCCTTGAGTGCCCGGGTCTTGACCTCTTCCGGCATGCCGGCGGCCTCGACCTTCTCGCGCAGCTCGTTGATCTCGGCCTGCTGCGGGTCGTCCTCGCCCAGCTCGCGCTGGATCGCCTTGAGTTGCTCGCGCAGGATGTACTCGCGCTGGGTCTTGTCCATCTCGGACTTGACCTCGGACTGGATCTTGCCCTTCAGCTCGAGGATCTCGATCTGGCGGCCCAGGAAGTTGGAGACGATCTTGAGCCGCTCGAGGACATCCGTCGTCTCGAGCAGCTCCATCCGCTGCTCCGTGGAGAGATCCGGGCTGTAGGCGACCATGTCGGCCAGCAGGCCCGGCTCGCTGATGTTGCGCGCCGCCACGGCCGCCTCCGGCGGAACCGGGGCGCCGTTGGCCACGTACTGTTCGATCTGGGCCTGGACCGTCCGCATCAGGGCCTGGACCTCGATGCTGTCCGGAGTCACATCCGGGAGCTCCTCGGCCTTGACGATGATGTACGGGCTGGTCTGGACGAAGCCGATGACGCGCAGGCGGCTCTGGCCCTGGACGATCGCTCGAACGGTCCCGTCCTGTAGCTGGACGACCTGGGCGATCTTGGCCAGGGTGCCGACTTCGTAGAGTTCCCCGGGGCTGTCGATCTCCTCGCGCTCGGCCTGGCGCTGGGTCACCAGCGCGATCGGGCCGTTCGCGGCGACGGCGGCATTCAGGGCGGCGACGCTTCGGTCTCGCCCCACCTGGAGCGGCACGATCATCTCCGGGAAGATGACGGTCTCGCGCAGGGCGACGAGAGGCAGCTCCCGGACGCCGGGCACGTGGACGTGCGGCGCGTCTTCTTCGACTTGCTGCTCGTCGTCCTTTTCGGCCGGCCGGTCAGTCATTAGAAATCTCCTGATCGAGTCGTGGTCACGCGGGTGGCCACTATACGTGTGATGGGCCGAGCGGTCGGGGTTGCCTCATGCTCCGTTTGGCCGGCGAACCGGCCGTCCTCCGTGGCGCCCTCGTAGCCGTTCCCACTGGGAGAGGCCACGGCGCGGTTGCTGGCTGTGTCGGTGGATTCACCCGTTGGCTGGCTCAGCGCAGCGGCTGCCGCGCCCGCCTTCTGGGCCTGTGCGTCGTCGAAGAGGGCCTCCAGGATTCGGGTATTGAGTCTCTCTTCGAGTTCGAATAGAAGTTTGACTCCGGCCAGGTTGACTCCCCGTTCCTGGGTGAGTCGCCTGATCCAGAGGATGCGCCGGATGTCGTTCTCGGAGTAGAGGCGAATGTTCGTCGGCGTCCGGGCGGGCGCCAGCAGACCCTCGTCCTCGTAGATCCTCAGCGTTCGAGGGTGAGCCTGGACCAGGCTCGCCGCCACGCTGATGACGAAGCAGGGGCGCCCCGGGTCTTGCTGGAACTTGCGCTCGGACACGGCTTCGCTACTTCGCCTCGACCGCAACCGGCTGCTTCGGCTGGCCGTTGCCAGCCGCGTGGCCAGTGCCGGCATGGCCGTCGCCTGCAGACCGACCTTGGTCGGCAGACCGACCTTGGTCGGCAGACCGACCTTGGTCGGTCGAAATCTTGATCTGCCGCGGCTTGACCTGCTCGGCCTTGGGGATTCGCAGGGTCAGGATGCCGTCTTCGAAGGTGGCCGTGGCCTTGTCAGGCTCCAGTCCGGCGGGCAGGGTGAGCGTCCGGATGAAGCGGCCGCGCCGGATCTCCTGCAGCAGGAGGCCCTCGCGATCGGGGATCATCGCGCTCGTGTCACCGGCGATGGAAAGGGTGTTGCCCTCCATCGTGATGTCGACTTCCTCGGGCTTGACGCCCGGCAGGATGGCCTCGACCACGACCTCGTCGTTGGTGGCGTACACGTCCACCGGGACGAGCTGGCCTTCGCCGAACTGCCACGTCCGCGGATTGACGAAGCTCTCCTCAAAGAGCCTGTCCATCGCCTGGCGGAGCGAGAGCAGGTCTCCAAAGCCGCTGCGGCGTATGAGTGTCATCGTGCACCTCCAACCGGCCGGGTTCTGATGATCTGGGAGCCCACTGCGGGCTCTTCCGACCGACCGAATGTCGCAGCGAGACCATAGAACCTTGACAATGCCATTGTCAAGAGTGTTGCACCCTGCGGAGGGCGAATGTTGTCAGCGCAGGTGCGCTACGGTCGCTCGTGGTCCGGCCGGATCGACTTGAAGGCGCGGTAGAGGGCCACGTCGTAGGCGATCTTGAGCCCGCCCGCGAGCAGGAACGGCAGGCCGGCGAGACTCGCCACGCCCATCAGCGGCGCGGCAATGAGTGGCGAGATCGACGCTCCGAGGCTGCGGGCGATGCCGGTGACGCCGGCCGCGGCCGACCGTTCGTCCGGATCCACGACGGCCATGGTGTAGGACTGGCGCGTGGGCACGTCCATCTGGCTGATCGAGAACCGGGCCAGCAGCACCAGGATCGCCAGCGGCAGCGTCGGCATCAGCGGCACCAGGGCGAGCAGCACGTTTGACGGCAGGTGGGTGACGACCATCGTCCGGATCAGCCCGATACGGTCGGCGATCCACACGGCGGCCAGGGCCGAGATGCCGGCCAGCAAGTTCGCGACGAAGAAGACCGCGCCAAGGACGGCCACGTCCGCGCCGAACCGCAGGTGGAACCAGTAGGCGACGAGGCTCTGAACGACCAGGCCGCCACCGAAAGCGTCGAGCGCGAAGAGGGCCGAGAGACGGGCGACGATTCCCCGCGATCGATGCAGACCCAGGCGGCGGGCGATGGACGCGTCGGGAGGCGCCGCGACCTCGATTCGCGGCGAGACCTGCCAGAACAGCGCCGCCAGCAGCAGGCCGAGGCAGGCATAGACGACGATCACGGCTCGGTACGCGTCGACGGGGGCGCGGCCGGCGGCGATCAGCGCGCCGGCGATCCCACCGCCGGCGAGGGCGCCCGCGGCCGTGGCGAAGGAGCCGGTCAGGTTGAACCAGGCGAAGACGCGGGTCCGGGCCCGGTCGGCGATGGTCTGCGAAAGCGAGGCCTGCTCGACCGCCAGAAACGGGCCGACTTCGTTGCCGCTCGGGCTGATGACGCCGATGGTCGCGGCCAGGATCAACACGGGAACGGCGCTCGTCGAGGCGAAGCCGACGCCGGCCAGGCACATCAGCACCGCTCCGGCCAGGAGGACCCGCCGGCGGCCCACTCTGTCGGCGTGCGTGGTCAGCCAGAGCGAGATTGCCGCGTCGCCGAGGAGAGTCGCCGTCAGCAGAACGCCGATCGCCGGATCGGGCAGTCCCAGCGCGGCGAGGTACAGCACCAGCACGACCGAAGCGAGGCCGTAGCCGAACATGCGCACCGCCCGCGTCGTGAAGATCAGGCCGCCGTCTCTACCGAGGCCTCCGGCGGGGCCCGGGGCCGGCGCCACTCAGGCCGCCCCGACTTCGCGCCGGCACCAGGCGTAGAGGGCGTCGTAGACGGGGAGTTCCAGGGCCAGTTGTTCCTGATCCGGCAGCCCGAGCAGAGCGAAGCCGTCGGCGACGGCCAGCAGGCCGGGCGATTGCGGCGTGGCGTCCCGATGATCCGAAACGTCGGCGCCGTGGACGACGCGAGCCATCAGCGCCAGCGCCAGGTCGGTGCCCAGCCCGTATTCCTCAATCAGGACCTCGAACGAGCAGAGCTCGTCGCGATGCGTGTAGCGCGCTCCCTTGGCGTCGAAGCTGATCGCGCCGGTCTGCTCCGAATACGGCAGAACCTGGCTGGCGGGGAGGTAGACGATCTCCGCCTCGGGATCGATGAACTTGCGGATCAGCCACGGACAGGCCACCCGGTCCGTGTGCGGATGCTCGCGCGTGACCCACTTCATGACTGCCTCCCGGCTCCCGGGCCGCTCACCGCCCCAGGCTCAGTTCGCGGGTTCGGTCTCGCCGAGAAGGATGCGGTGGAGCTCGCTCTCGCACTCGGTCCGGCCGATGCCGATGACCTTGTCGCCCTCGCGCAGCTCCGTGTCCGATCGAACCGAGAGAGCTCGCTCATCGCGGATCACGGCGAAGATGGAACAGCCGTCCGGCAGATCGAGGCTTCCGGCCGTCTGTCCGACCGCCGGCGACCCCTCCTGGAGTTGCGCCTCGACGAGCTCCAGCTCGCCGCCGCCGAGCACGGCCAGGTGGAGCAGCTCGTGGACCGGAATGTCGGCCTCGATCGAGCCCAGGATCATGCGCGTGGGCGAAACGATCTCGTCGACGCCGAGGTGCTTGAAGAGCCCCTCGTTCTTGGGGTTGTTGACCCGGGCGATCGTCCGCGGCACGTCGAAGTGGTGCTTGGCCATCTGGCAGATGACGAGGTTGTCCTCGTCGTCGCCCGTGACCGCGGCCACTATGTCCGCCCGGTTGGCCCCGGCCTGTCCGAGGTACTTGCCCTCGCAGCCGTCGTGAGGGATCACGATCGATCCGATCTCCTCGGTGATCTGCGTTGCGCGTACCCTATCCCGCTCCATCAGCGCGACCTCGTGGCCGGACCCGATCAGCTCGCGGGACAGGAAGTACCCGACCTTTCCGCCGCCAACGACGATGACGAACACGTCGACCTCCTACCCGCTCAGCCGCGCCAGCGCCGGAAGCCGAGCTTCTGGGCTCGGGCCGCCTCGGCGTTGTTCTTGGTTATCGTCCGGCGGCCTGCAGGTCCCGCCGCCCCGCCCCGGGTGGGCGCCTCGCTCGCCGGTCGAGCCGGAACCTCGATCGTCTCGGCCGACGGATGGGGGTGCTCTCGGCCGGGAGTCTCCGGTATGTCGATGCCGGGGCCGGTCTGCATCGGCAGGTTCAGGTACTTGGCCACGGAGTCGACCATGATGTTCGTCCGGCACAGCGTCACCAGGCCGAGCTCGGCATAGGCGGCGGCCCGTACAGGGTCGTTGATCTTGGCGATGACCTGCCGGATGCCGAGCGACTCGGCGGCCACCTGGGCGGCCATGACGTTGCGGTTGTCGCCCTCGGTCAGTGACAGGAAGATGTCGGCGCCCTCGGCTCCGGCCCGGCGCAGGACCTCCTCGTCGGTCCCGTCGCCGCGGATCGCGGCGCCCTTGAAGGTCTCCGGAAGCCGGTCGAAGGCTGCCGTCCGGACGTCGAGGACGATGACCTCGTGGCCGTCCGCGTCGAGGTTTTCGGCCAGCGTCGACCCGACGCGGCCGCAACCCACGATGACGATCCTCATTGCGACTCCTCGCCCATCGGCTCACGCACCACCCACACGGCGCAGGGGGCGTTCTTCAATGCATAGGGAACGGCCCGGCCGATGGCGAAATCGCCGCCGAACCGGGTCCGATATGGCAAGCCCAGGATCAGCAGGTCCGCGTCGCGCGCCGCAGCCTCGTCCACGATGGCAGCGCCGACGTCGCGAGCCTGCACGAGCACCGCCTCCAGCTTCTCGTGCATGGATTCGGCGGTGGCTTCGGCCGCGTCGAGAACCCGCTGAGCCTCCTCCGACCTCTCGGCCACATCCGCGTCGAGCGGCTGCGTCCAGTCCAGCTCGACCACGTGGACGGCGATCAACTCGGCGTGAGTGTGGCGGCTCAGTTCGAGGGCCAGGCGGACGATGGCGCTGTCGAAGGGACCACCGTTGAGAGCAATGACGGCGCGCCGGAAAACGGGCGTTATCGCCTCGGGCACCGGACCTCCGTTCTCATCACCGGTCGCAGCTACGACCTCGTACGAGCGGGAACGATACCACCGGCCGCTGCAATCGTATGGGCCGAAGGTTAGCGGGTGAGCCGATCGTGGGATGCCTCGACCCCCGTTAGTCGGGCCTCAAGGCCGCGCCGTTCCGCCCCGTTGATCGGCCTCGTCACCGTCCGCTCGGCCGGTCAGTGGCCCGGCCGTTGTCCGCTGGGAGCAGCTCGCCCGCGGGTTGCATCTCCGCGGCAGCGGCAGCGGCGCGGGCTTCGTCGCGGCGATACGGGACGTTGATCACGACGGTGTGGGCCCGGCCCAGGAGCGTGGCGCGGAGCTGCTTGGCCGCCTGGTTGTAGAGGATCCGCTCCCACCAGCGACGGGCGACGTACTCGGGGATCAGGACGAACGTGATCGGCGCCTCCTGATCGGAAGACGAAGACCGATCCAGGACGTCGAGATAGGCGACGAACGGTGCAATCAGGGCCCTGTAGGGCGACTCGACCACCACGAGCGGCACATCTGGGACCGAAGTGGCCCAGCGCTCGCGGACCGCGTCGGTCTTCTCGGGATCGTCGGAGACGTAGATGGCGCGGATGTCCGTGGTGATCGAGCGGGCGACGTTGAGAGCCTGGACAACGGCCCGGTTCACGCCTTGGATCGGGATGACAACGCGATTGTGGCGATGCGGCTGCGGAACGGCCGAACCCGGCCTCATCTCCAGCTGGCGGGCCGACGAGGCGTACTGGTGTCGGATGAAGACCATCATCGCGATGAGCGTTGGGATGAAGATCAGGACCATCCAGGCGCCGTTCCCGAACTTCTCGTACGCCACGACTACGAAGACCACGCCGGTGAGGATGGCCCCGAAGCCGTTGACGAGGCTGCGCCAGGCCCAGCCCGAGCTGCGCTCTTTGCGCCAGTGGACGACCATGCCGGCCTGCGAGAGCGTGAAGCAGATGAAGACGCCAACCGAGTAGAGAGGAATGAGCGCGTCGACCGAGGCGTCGAAGGCGTACAGCATGGCGATGGCGACGGCTGCCAGGACGACGATTCCCCATGAGAAGGCCAGGCGGTCGCCCCGGAACGCGAACTGGCGGGGCATGCAGTCATCCTGGGCAAGGATCGCGGCCAGGCGCGGGAAGGCGTTGAAGCTGGTGTTGCAGGCCAGGAAGAGGATCATCGCGGCGCTGATCTGCAGCAGCACGAAGAGGAAGTTGCCGCCGAATACGGCGCTGCCGACCTGGCCGAGGACCGTCGGGCCCTGGGGGGTGGTGGCCTGGACGCCGTACTGAAGGCCGACGAACGTCAGTCCGATGAAGATCGTGCCCAGAAGGATGGCCATGATGATCAGGGTGTTGGCGGCGTTCTTCGCCTCAGGCGGCTTGAACGACGGCACGCCGTTGGCAATGGCCTCCACGCCGGTTAGCGCCACCGACCCGCCGGCGAAGGCTTTGAGGAGCAGAAGCATCGTGAAGGTCTGAACGCCGGGCGTTTCCGCGAAGGGCGGCGCGGCGAGGTGGTGAGCGGCGCCGGTCGCGGTGTTGACGAGGCCCACGACTATGGCGAGCAACGCCATGCCGACGAACATGTAGGTCGGGATGGCAAAGATGTTGCCCGACTCGCGGATGCCCCTGAGGTTTGCGGCCGTCACCAGGATGATGACGAGAGCGCCGAGCTCAACCTTGTACGGCGCGATCGCCTCGAAGGCCGTCGCCAGGTTCGCCAGCGCCGATGCGCTCGAGACGGCGACTGTCATGACATAGTCGACCATCAACGCCGCGGCCGCGATCAGCCCGAAGTTGGGCCCGAGGTTCTCGCGGGCGACGACATAGGCGCCGCCGCCCGACGGATAGCCGCGGCAGACCTGCCGGTAGCTGAAGGCCACGATTGTCAGCATCAGCGCGATCGCGCCGGCGACCCAGATCGACCAGGTCATCCACGCCAGGCCTGCAAGCACGAGCACGCGCAGGATCTCGTCGGTTGCGTAGGCGGATGACGAGATCGCGTCCGAGCTGAAGATTGGCAGGGCCAGCTTTTTGGAAAGGCGCTCCTCGATCTCCTGGGCGTTGGAGAGTGGCTTGCCGAAGACGAAGGCCCGGACACGGGCGACACGACGGCCGAACGACGTCGTCGGCGCGCTCGCGGCGGCCTTGGCGACCATCGTGCCGGCGCCGGAGTAGCGGAAGTACGCGGAGTGCGGTCGATCGACCACCACGCGCCGGTCGCCCAGCTTTCGACCGTGGAGAGGTGGACGCGGAGCGGTCATCGAGCGCAGGTTCCTCTATCGTGGACGGCAATGCTGGCGCGGGCTTCCAGGGGCGGATCGTCCGTCGCGCCCCCAGCCGGCATCCGCCCAGGACCGGACGCCCCCTTCCGGCAGACCCGGACTAGGCTAGCACGACCGTCCTTCCGCCGAAGGCGCTCAAGAATGGCCGCGCCCGCGCCCGCGCTCATCAGTACCCGAAGCTCAACCGCCGGGCCAGCCGCGGCGGCAGGCCGGCGGCCAGCATGGCTGTCTGCGTGGCGGAGATGTCGTAGGCGACCCGCTGCCAGGTCGCGTGGCCGGCGGCCGTGTCGAGGATCAGGTAGCTCGCCCTGGGGTCGCCGTCCCGTGGCTGGCCCACGCTACCCGGGTTCAGGAACGCGCGCCTCCGGTCCAGGGCGAGCCGCGACTCCGGGTCGGGAACCAGCGCCTCGACCTGGCCCCGCCTCTCTCGAAGGACGAGCGGCTGGTGAGTGTGGCCCACGAGGCAGAAAGACGTCTCGAAGGAGCTCAGGTTCTCGTGGGCGTCGTACGTCTCGGTGAGGTACTCCCAGATCGGCTCGCGGGGGCTGCCGTGGACGAGGGTGAAGTCGCTCCCTTCGGGCACGAGAGTCTCGGGCAGTCCCTCGAGGTAGGCGAGAACGGTCTCGCCAGCCCGCGCCCGCGTCCATTCGGCGGCCGTCCGCGCGTCGGGGTTGAAGTCCTCGATCGACTCACCGCCGCAAACCGCGGCGTCGTGATTGCCCTTCACGCCGATGGCCCCGATCTCGCGCAACCGGGCCACCACCGCCTCGGGCTCCGGACCGTACCCGACGACGTCGCCGAGGTGCCAGATCGCGTCGACGCTACCGAGCGAACCGAGCACGGCCTCGAGGGCCCGCAGGTTCGAGTGGATGTCCGACAGGACCGCGACGAGCATTGCGGCCCTACAGCGGCCGCCGCCGGCGGGCCGCCGGGTCGCGCGGGAACTCGCGGGGCGTCTCCGCCACCTTCTCGATCACGGCGAGGAGATGATCCTCCAGGCCGGGCACGGTCACGGTCTCCAGGCCGGCCACGCGGCCGCCCATCTGGCGAACCGCCCGGGCAGCTCGGGCCACCTCCTCATCGACTGGCCGGCGTTTCCACGCCACGAGCAGGCCGCCGGGCCGCAGGAGCGGCAGCGACAGTTCCGCGAGATCGGTCAGGTCTGCCACCGCCCGAGCCACGACCGCTCCCCACCGGCCGCGGTGGGCCGGGTCGGCCGCCAGCGTCTCGGCCCGGCCGGCGACCACGGCGACGCGATCGGCGACGCCGGCGACCTCCACCGCCGCGGTCAGGAAGCGTGCCTTCTTGGCGATGGAGTCCACGAGGAAGGCCCGGCGCGCCGGCAGGGCCACTGCCAGCGGCAGGCCGGGGTAGCCTCCGCCGCTGCCGATGTCCACGAACTCGTCGATGCCGGCCCGCCGCAGGAGCGGCACGGCCGTGAGGCTGTCGAGGACGTGATGTCGCGCGATCATCTCCGGCTCGCGGATCCCGCTCAGGTTGATCGCTTCGTTCCAGGCCATCAGCAGCCGGACGTGGTCTCCGATCGCGTCGAGCTGGGCCTCCGACAGGCCGATCGGGAGGCCGGCCCGAATCGTCTCCAGGCAGGCCGGCGGCAGGGGGTCGAGGTCCCTGACACACGTCGGGAGCGGATCGCGATCAGGAGGTGGGGCCAGATGTGGACTCCCGTTCCTCACGGTCGCGCCGCTCCCGGCGTCGTCTCTTCTCGCACCCGGCGTCCCTCGGTCTTCCCGCGCTGGTCCAGTCTCCGGCCGGGTTTCCCCAGGCCCCTCGCTAACGCGGTTACCCATATGACGGTCCGCAGCAGCGGTGCGGATGACGGAGAGTAGGCGCCATCCCCTACTCAGTCAACGAGGTTTTCCACGAAATTCGGCCAGTCATCCACGAAAGTGGATAAATCCGTACTGCACTCGACGCAAGTGGATGAAGCAGGCTGGGTCGCGCTCCAGTGGCCCGATTCTCAGACGCGCGGGTTGCGAACCGGCTTGCCAAGGGTGCGCCGGACGACGTCGAGGACTTCCTCGATGTAGCGGTCCGCGTCGCCCTTCTCCGCGGCCGTCCGGACGCAGCCCTGGACGTGGTCCTCGAGGATGAGCAGCGCAACCGAATCGACCGCGGCCCGAAGCGCGGCCGTCTGCTGCAGGATGTCGACGCAATACTCGCGGCGCTCGATCATCCGCTCGATGCCGCGAACCTGGCCTTCGATGCGTCGCAGCCGGCGGATCAGGATGGCCTGGTCGCGCGAGTAGGAATGCCGGAAGGTCGGATCCAGGTCCAACGCCTCGGAGCCGGCCTCGAGCACGTCTGCCGTCGCGACGGCCACTCCATCGAGCTGCATCTTCGTCGCTTCGTCCTGTGGTGCCAACTGGCCCTCGCATAGATCGGTGAGTTGACCGTTCGCCTCCCGGATCGGAGGCGCGGTATGCCGCGATGATACCCCCCGGGAGTATTCCGGGCAACGCACCGTCGCCGGCCGGGGCGTCCTCGAACACGCCGAGCGGATAGACTTGGCAGGTGGATCCGCCAGAGCAGACAGAGCACTTGCCGGGCGGTGTGGCCGACGAGGAAACGCCCCGCGGCTCGCATTCCGACACCGTCTTCGCCCACGCCAGCGAGGCCGAGTTCGCCCGCATCCTGGACTTCTACCAGGTCGCCTGGGAATACGAGCCGCAGGTCTTCCCGATCCTGTGGGACCTAGAAGGCAACCTTCTGGAGAGCTTCGCGCCGGACTTCTACCTGCCGGACCTGGAGCTGTTCGTCGAGTTGACGACGCTCCAGCAGCGGCTCGTTCGCAAGAAGAACCGCAAGGTCCGGCGCCTTCGGGAGCTCTACCCGGGCCTGCGCATCAAGCTCTTCTACGCCCGCGACTTCAGGGCCCTGATGCTCAAGTACGGGCGGGCGGCGCTCGTCTCCGGGCTGAGCGGTACGCTGGGTCAGGTGACGCCACACCAGGACGAAAACGGCTCGACCGAGCCCGAGGATCGGCTGGACGCACTGGACAGGGCGGGCGCAGACGCGGGCGACGCGGATCGCTCGGAGCCGGATTCGAACGCCGAGCCGCACCCGCCCTCCGAACGCCGCTCGCGAGGCGCCCGTCGTCGCGCCGTGCGGAGGGCGGCGGCCGCCGCCCAGACACCTGCCACGTGAAGTAAGAGGTAGCGATGAGAGTTTCCCAGGACCTCGTCTCCGACGTCGCCGAAGTGCTGCTGACCGAGGAGCAGATCGAGGCGAAGGTCGCCGAACTCGGCCGTCAAATCAGCGCCGACTACGACGGCCGCGAGCTGACCCTCGTCAGCGTGCTCAAAGGTTCGCTGCCGTTCATGGCGGACCTCATGCGGCGGATCAGCCTGCCCCTGAGGATCGACCTCATGGAGGTCTCGAGCTACGGCGGAACCTCGACCGAGTCGTCGGGCCTGGTCCGCATCCTCAAGGACCTGAGCGCCCCGATCGACGGCCGGGATGTTCTCATCGTCGAGGACATAATCGATACCGGCCTCACCCTCAACTATCTGATCCGCTACCTAAAGGGCAAGAACCCTCACTCGATCAAGGTCTGCTCGTTGCTCAACAAGCCGGCCCGGCGCCTCGTCGAGATCCCGCTCGACTATGTCGGATTCGAAATCCCGGACGCCTTCGTTGTGGGGTATGGTCTCGACTTCGGGGAGGTATACAGAAACCTCCGCTTCGTCGGCGTGCTCCGCCCCGAGGCATACGAGTCCTGAGGAGCTCGATCATGCATCACACCACGGCCACGCGCGGCCACTGGCTCATCGCCATCGGCGCGATCTTGATCGTCGGCTCCAGCTTCCTGCAGTGGTGGCAGATCGGCGGTGGCGTGGGCGAGCTACCCGCGCGGACCGGCATTGGCATCTCGGAGGGCCGCGTCTTCCTGATGATGTTCCTGCCCTCCGTCGCCAGCGTGCTGCTGCTGACGCTGCCCTACGCCTCCGAGAAGCCGATCGGGATCGACCACCCTCTCTCGTACCTGGGCCTCTTCGCCCTGCTTCTCGCAGGCTATGTCTGGAATCTGGTGGGCCAGGTGCAGCGGCAGCTGGTGCCGTGGCCCCCGCAATACGGCTTCGGATTCTGGCTGGCGTTGGCCGGTCTGGCCCTCTTCGGGCGAGGCGTCTGGGAGGTCTTCGAGGAAAACCGGCAGCGGCTCTACTAGGTCGGGCGTTCCCAAATAGGGCTGGCCCTTCCTGCGCATGACGCGCTTGCCGTATAGTTAGATCAGGCGAGCCGGATGCAGTTGCACGCTCGCCCACCCACCGAGGCGTGGCTGTCGAGCGGGAAGCCGCTCGCCACCCCGAGAGCACCGGCACTTACGCAAGCGACCGTCGGCCATTCTGGCTGTCGCCGGCAGTGCGATCGCCCTCTCCTCTTGAGGTTCGTCTGTTCGAGTGGAGTACCTGGTCAGGCAGGCCCGGATCACCGATGTAGATCGGTTCTACGCGCTGTGCGCGGAAAAAGGGGCTGTGCCGGACGGTGACTCTCCGATGGACGCGATCGGCCTGTTGCGCCAGCTCATCTACCTGCCCAACGCGAGCGTCGCGCTCGCCGAAGGCAATCGCCAGCTGGCAGGCGGGGCAGTTCTCGGCTTGCGGCCATCGGTCAGAACCGGCGGTTTCGTCGGGACGGTCGATGTGCTGGTTGTCGCGAATGGTCACGACACCGAGAAGGTCGCCGATCTGCTGATCGAGGAGATGCTGCACTCGGCCAGAAGAAAGGGCTGCACATCGGTCGAAGTCATGTTGACGCCGGACTCCGAGCATTTCTCGAGCTGGCAGGGTCATGGCTTCACCAGGTCAGCAGCCAACATTTACAGAGCGGCGGTCGCCGTCAGGGCGCCGACCGACCGCTGATCCTGCCTCAGGCAGCCGCGCAGCCAAGGAGCGCCGGCGCCTAGGTCACACGGCCGGCGATAGGGTCGCCGGCCAGCCAACCAAGGAGCCCATTTGTGAGCAAGAACGTCGCCGTCTTCGTTGACGTGGCGAACATCTTCTATGCGGCGAAGGCGGCGGGAGCGGACATCGACTACGTCACGCTCTTGAAGGCTGCCGTCGCCGGCCGCGATTTCGTCCGGGCCTACGCCTACACCGGTCTGGACCCGGAGAACGAGAACCAGCGCAACTTCCATTCCTTCCTTGCCCGCCACGGCTACAAGGTCGTGAGCAAGGACATCCGCAAGTACGGCGATGGCAAGGTCAAGGCCAACCTGGACATCGAGCTCGTCGTCGACATGATGAAGACGGCCCGAAACCTGGACGTCGCGATCGTCATCAGCGGCGACGGCGACTTCGCCCCCGCCATCCGTGCGGTCCAGGAGATGGGCGTTCGCGTCGAAGTCATCAGCTTCCGCGGCAACACCAGCTCGGACCTCATCGAGGTCGCCGACGTCTTCTACGACATCACACAACTGGCCCGCGTCGATCGCGATTCGACGCGCTCCGGACGCCGTGTCGCCGGCGATGACGAAGACCTCTCGATGACCGAGGTCCCGGACAAGCAGACCGAAGGCCGAGGCGGCCGGCGCGGTCGCGGTCGCGGTCGTGGCGGCCGGGGCGAGGGTCTCGAAGAAGTGGCTGCCGCCGAAGGCCGCAGTCCTCGGCCTGCCGGCCGGGGTCTCGCCAGCCGCGGCGTCGGCCGCCCCGGTTCCGGAACCGCCTCCGGCGGGCGCCTCGTGGCCCTGCCCGGCGAGAAGCTATCCCGTGCTGTTGGGGCCGAAGGAGGCGAGCCGGCCGAAGACGAGATCATCGACGAGGAGGCCCATGAGCTCGTCGAGCGCCCAGAGGGCGAGGGCGAGGGCGAGGCGGCCGAGGGCGGCGCCGAGTCCACGGGTCGCCGCCGGCGCCGGCGTGGCGGTCGTGGCCGTGGCCATGGTCGGTCGCAGGCCGTCGGTGAGGGCGGCGAGATCGTCGAAAGCGAGGTCGCCGAACCCGAGGAAGGCGAAGAGCCGGCCCCGCCGGCGGCGCGCCCCAATCAGTTCGGGTCCGTATGGGATTCGCAGATCGGCATGGCCGGACGGCCGGCCCGACTCGCGCCGATCTCGGCGGAAGAGGACGACTACGCCGAGCCGGAGATCCCGGAGTACCTCCTGGCCGAACGTCGCCGCGGCGGCGGACGTGGCCAGGGTGGCGGCGGCGGGAGGGGCGGTCGCGGAGCGCGCAGCGCCTATTCCTCCGCCGTCGATCGGGAGCGCTACGGCCGGGCCGCGGCTCCGCGCTACTCCGAGCCGCCGCGCCCGTCCCAGTCGCAGCCGCCGCGCCGTCGCGACGATCGGCCGGCACGGCAGCCACAGCCTCAGCAGCAGCATCGCGGCGGTGGTCTGCCCCGCAGCGGCCGCGACTCGGCCGAGCCGTGGAGCGAGGTTCCGCCGGAGCTCGAGGAGCTCCTGCGAGCCCAGCTTTCGACCAAGCTGGGCAAGCCCGTCGGCGGCGAAACGGCCCCGAGCGAGGCCGCTGCTCTGGCAGTTTCGGGTGAAGGTGCCGAGGCCAAGGCCCCGGCCCGACGCGGTGGGCGTCGCAACCCGGCCGAAGCCGTCGAAGTCGGCGAAGCCGTTGAGGCGACGCGCGAAAGCGAAGCCCCGGTCGAGAAGGCGAAGTCCGCGAGCCGCTCCCGGCGCAAGCCCGCCGAGGCTCCTGCGGGCGAGCCGAGTGGCGGCGCAAGTGGCGCCGAGGCCGAAACGGCGGCTCCCAAGAAGCGCGCTCCGGCTCGCCGGAAGACGGCGGCCGCGGCTCAAGCTGCGGCCGAGGCCCTCGCGGAGGCTCATGTGGGCGAGGGCAGCGAGCCGGTCGGCGAGTAGCCGGCTGCTCCAGCCTTCGAGCGGCCGCAGAACCGCCGCACGCCGATGAAGAACGCCGCGACGCGCGGCCAAGCCCGCGCCCTGGCCGAGGTCGATTCGATGATCCTCGGCCGGGCGCCCCATGCCGTCATGCTCGTCGGGCCTGGTTCGACCGGGAAGACGACGCTTGCCCTGGACCTAGCCGCGGGCCTTCTCTGCACCGACCCCGATCCGGGTGCGCGGCCGTGCCGCGTCTGCCGGGGCTGCCGGCAGGTGGCGTCGGGCAATCACCCCGATCTGCACCGGCTCGTCCCCGAAGGGCCCGGCGGGCAGATTCGGATCGGCAAGGCGAGCGACCCGGAGCCGGGGACCGTTCGCCATCTGATCGGCGAGCTGGCCCTGCTCCCCATGGAGGGCGGGGCGCGTGTCGTGATCGTCGAGCAGGCCCATCGCCTCAACGACGACGCCCAGAACGCGCTCCTCAAGATGCTCGAAGAGCCGCCCGCCGGCGTGACGATGATCCTCTGCGCCGACGACGAGGAATGCCTGCTGCCCACTGTCCGGTCGCGCTGCGCCCGAGTTCGATTGGCGGCCGTCGGCGGCCGGGAGATCGAACGCTGGCTCGAGGAGCTGGAAGTCGCCGACGCGCCCCGGGCCGCCAGACTGGCACGCCTCGCCGAGGGCCGGCCCGGCCTGGCCCTGGCCTACGCCCGCTCGGTCGACGCCGAACGGATCCGCGGTGAGCTCGCCCGCGGCGTCCTCGACATGCTTGCCCAGGGTCGCGCGGCCCGGCTGGCCGCGGTCCGCGAGCTGATGAAGTCTGCCGCGGCGCTCGAAGCGGCGCTGGCCATGTCGCGGGGATCCGGGCTCGCCGCGGAAGGAGCAGCGCCCGTCCCGGTCCGCAGCCGCAAGGGCAGGAGCGCGAAGGCTGCCGCACCGGCTGCCGATCCCGACGTTGCAGGCGACGCCACCACGGACGCCCCTGCGGACTCCGCCGCCGAAGATGCCGCCGCCCCGAAGCTCGCGGCGGCGGAGCGGCGCTCGGCGGCGGCGACTCTGCTGGACGTGTGGGCGTCGGTCGGGCGGGATCTGGCGGTGGCTCGGGCCGGCGGCACGAGGCAGCTCCGCGAGCTGGCGCTGGTGGACGAGGTGCGAGCCGCCGCCCCTACGGTCTCCGCGGTGACGCTCGGAACCTTCCTGGCGCGCCTCGCCGAGATCGCGACTCAGCTCGACGAGAACCTGAACCCCGAGCTGGCGCTCGACGTGCTGGCGCTGGGCTGGCCGCGCGCGGAGCCGGCGGCCCGAGCCGCGAAGACCGCCCCAGGCCCGGCCGGCGAGGCCACCCCGGCGGACGGCCGCCGATGACGCGCGACGAGATGGCCCGGCTCGAGGCCAGCGTCCGAGGCCGGGTCCAGGGCGTCGGCTACCGCTACTACGTCGTCGCACACGCTATGCGGCTGGGCCTGACCGGCTGGGTCGCCAACGACGAGGAGGGCGGCGTCCGCTGCGTCGCAGAGGGACCCCGGCCCTATCTGGAGTCGCTGCTGGAGGCCTTGCGCGAAGGCCCGGCCTCCTCGATCGTCGAGTACGTCACGGAGGACTGGCTGCCGTACACCGGCCGCTGGGGCAGCTTCGAGATCCGCTCGGGCGGCCACCGCGGCGACTGACTGGGCTCCCCGGGTGGCCTCCGGTCGGGCTCAGCTAGCTACCCGGAGCGGGTCCGATTCGCTTGACCCTCCAGTCGAACTCGAGCGACGTGAGGCTGTTCTTGTAGACCAGGCAGCTGCCCGAGATCGTGTCGGCCTTGGCATCGATCTACCACTTGGATCGGCCCGTGGGACGGGTGGACCTTCAGCCGGGCGCCCAAGAGCGGGGCCGGCTTACGGCAGCGAGCGAATCATCCCGCCGTCGATGGGGACGAAGGTGCCGGTCTGGTAGCACGACAGGTCCGAGCAGAGCCAGGCCACGTAGGCTGCCAGTTCGTCCGGGCGACCGTACCGGCCGGCCGGGATCGACTGCTCGTGCTCGGCCCGGATCTCCTCCGGGGTGGTCCCGGCCTTCAGGGCCTGGGCCTTGTCCAGCGTGGCGACGCGCTCGGTATCGAGGCGGCCCGGGATGACGCCGTTGACCGTCACGCCGTCGGCTATGACCTCCGCCGCGATGGTCTTGAGCCAGGCCTGCAGGGCGCTCCGGCAGGCGTTCGAGTAGACGAGATCGGGGATCGGCTGGCGAATCCCGGACGACATGATCGAGACGATCCTGCCCCAGCCGCGCTTCCGCATTCCGGGCAGCAACGCCGTGGCGATTTCGATGGGTGTGAGCGTCAGGAGCTGGAAGGAGCGGCGCCACTCGGCCGGGTCCGTCTTGGTCGCCTCGGATGCGAGCGGGCCGCCGGCATTCAGGACGGCGATGTCGATCGGTCCCAGGCTCCGCTCGGCCTGCCAGGCCACCTTCGCCGCGGTCGCGGGATCCGCCGCATCGCCGGCGACGGTGACGACCACGACCGAGTAGAGCCTGCGAAGCTCCTCGGCGGCGTGCTCCAGCTTCTCGCCGCCGCGCGACCAGAGAGCGAGCTTGCAGCCTTCCTGGGCCAGGCGCTCCGCCGTTGCGCGCCCCAGCCCGGCGGAAGCTCCACCCACCAGAGCAGTCCGACCGCGCAGACCCAGATCCATCGTCGACCTCCTGGTTGAATAGGCGCGACCATCGTGCCACGGTCGCGGCCCGGCCGCTACGCTACACGGGTGAACGAACGATTTCGGGCCACGGAGCGGGCCGCCGCCGCCTATCGAACTCTCGCCGATCTGGCGGAGACGATCGAGGACGAGTGGCAGTACGTGACCGACCTGGTCGACGCGTATCTGCCGGGCATCGAGTCGTTGGCGGAGGCCGGGCCCGGAAGGCTCAGCCCCGAGCAGACGGTCGCGGTAGACGAGGCGATCACCGAGGTCGGCCTGATCACCGATCCGCACAAGGCCATCGACTGGCTCTCCACCTTTCCGCACGTGGTCGGGCTGGCGCTCGGCGGCGACGTGGACCGGCCGCCGGCCGGCCGCGCGGCGGACTCCGGCGCGGACCGGACCGGAGACGACGGGCCCGGGCCCGACGACGACTCGCCCTTCCGCGTGCTCTTGGGCGGCAACCGATGAGATTCCAGGACGCCGCGAAGGACGCCCGGGCCGTTGTCTACGCCGGCATCCAGGCCGATCCGCTCGTGGCCCGAGCGGGCGCCCTGCTCGCGGAGGCAACCGCCGCGGAGCGCCTCATGGCCCGCGCGGCGATGAACGGCGAACGGACCGACGGCAAGGCGTGGCGGCGGATCTTCCCGACGCTCTTCGGCGAGGATGTCGACGAGACAATGCGCAGCCACGCCGAGCTCGTCCTGGCCGCATCGCTGGAAGTCGCGGAACGCGGCGAGGCAGCTCGTAGCTCGTACCGCGGCGCGGTCGTCGAGGAGCTGACGGCGCGGCTTCTGACCCGCCGGGCCGGGCCGCAGGCGCCCGTCAGGCGCGAGCGGCGTGTCCTTTTCGACGGCGTTCCGGCCGAGATCCATCCGTACGACGTGACCCTGGAATCCGCGACCCAGCCGGATGTCTTCGACTGTAAATGGGGCGCCCGCGGCATCAATGCCGACGTCCTGAATCAGCTCGACGACGCGAGGTCGCACGCTGCCGACGAGGATGTGCCGCTGAGGGTCGGGATCGTCGTCTTCGACGCCCGCCGCTCGTGCGAGATCCGGCTCGATCGATCGACGGCCGAGCATCGGGCGACCTGGCTCGTGGCGCTCGAGTCGCTCGACGAGCTGAGTGAGGAAAGACGATGATCCAACGCCCGCCGAATGCCGCCGACCTGGCCGCTCTGGCCGACCGGCTGCCGTATCGAATCGTCCGGCCATACCGCGTCCGGTTCGAGGAGGCGACGAAAGCGGAGACGATGCGGACGGCCATCTACCTGGCCTGGGCCGCGGACGTCGCCTGGCAGCATTCGACGTTGCTCGGTTTCGGGCGCGACTGGTACAGCGCCCGCGGCCTCGGCTGGCTGGTTCGGGCCGTCCGGCTGGACGTGCTGGCGCCCATCCCAACCTACGCCGAGGTCTTCGCGACGACGCAGGTGGCCGCCTACCGGAGGATCGCGGCGCGGCGGCACTCCGAGGTCCGCGACCGATCCGGCGGACTCACCGCCCGCATCGAGATCGACTGGGTCATGGTCAACGAACGGGGCATACCGACGCGGGTTCCCGAGGAGATGCTCGCGTTCGTGGCCGACGGCGACGTCACGTTCGAGATGCTGAAGGTAGGCCTGCCGGAGACGCCCCCGGACGCGTTCGAGCGGAGCTTCCGCGTCCGGCGCCGGGATCTGGATCCCCTCGACCACGTCAACAACAGCGTCTACATCGACTACTTCGAGGAGGCGCTCGAGGCGGCTGGGCAGGGCTCGATGCTGACGGCCTACCCCCGCCGCTACGAGATCGACTTCGTGGCCTCTGCCGAGCGCGCCGATTCCCTCGTCGGCAGGACGTGGCCGCTCGAGGACGGCTGGGCCTACCGGCTCAGTCGCGAAGACGGCACGGAGATATTCCGGGCGCGAGTGGCCGCGAGCTAGGCGACCCGCCGCTCGCCCGGCTGGGCGGCGAACGCCTAGTCCTTCGGCGCGTCGTCCGTCTTCGACTCTTCCTCGGCCTGGGCGGCGCGAGCCGCCTCGGCGGCCTTGCGCAGGTCCGCGGCCAGGTCCTTGCTGCGGGCGGCCAGGCGATCGCCGACGTGCTCGGTCACGTTCGCGGCCTTGTGGGCCACCGGACCGGCGTTCTCGGCCGCCACGGCGGCGAGCTCGGCGGCCTTGGCGGCCACGTCCCGAAGAACCGGTCCGGCCGTCTTGCCGGCCTCTTCGATCATCACCTGGAGCTGTCCGAGCCAGCGCTCGCCCAGCTCGCGGGCTTTCTCAACCTGCTCGCGGCGCGGGCTCCCGCCGCCCGCCGGCTCGCCTGCCCCGGGCTGGTCGCCCGTGCCCGGCTGTCCAGCCTGTCCGGCCTGGTCGTTGTTTCCCATTTCGACACCTCGAGCTCGGCGAGGATTCGCTGCTCCTCGACATCTGGCAGCGTCAATCCTACGCCTTGCGGTAAGTAGGACCTCGCAAAGCCCGGTCGGGCCCATCATGAATCGGCCGTTCGCCCGCCTCCGGTGCTCCATCGGGCGCCACCGGACCGGCGACCTTCGGCTCTTGCCATTGCCTGCTCGCAGGCCAAGAATCAAATGGTGGTATCGGCCAGAGGAGGCCGATGGAGGTCAATCGATGATCGGCTACTGGCACGTCACTCCGATCGATCAGACGCGCCAGGTGCGAGTCTCACTCGGCGCCCACGTCGGCGGCCACGAGCTGGTCGTCGAACGATGCGGCGGCGAGCCCTGCTGGCGCTGGGCGGTCTTGAGTCTTCAGGGTCAAGAGATCGAGAGCGGCACGGCGCCGGACGCGCACACCGCCGAACGCATGGCCGAGGAAGCCGCGTTCCACATCCACCCGCCGTCCGTCGGGGACTGGGTGGCGCGCCTCTTCTAGAAGGGGCCCCGGCCGGTAAGGCAGGCCTCGTTCGGCGCCGCCCGGAGTCGCGCTACCTGGGCTCGTCCGTGGGCTCGGTCGCCTCGGGGCTCCACTGCGCGACGCGCTTCTGCAGTTCCGGGTCTTCCCACGGCGAGGCGAGGTCGGCGAGATCCGTCTCTCCGGCGGGCCCGGTCGCGTCGAGCAGGCCTGCCTCGTAGGCCTCGATGGCCTCGATCGAGGGAGGGCCGGCGTCGATCGACTCGTCTCCGGTCGCGTTCATGAGCTCGGTCCCGGCGTTCTCGATCTCGGCTTCGAACTCGATCTTCCGCATCTCCTTGCGGACGGCTTCGGTCGGCGGCTCGACCGCTTCCCGTTCCTCGGCTGCGGTTTCGGCCACAGTCCCCGTTCCGGTTTCGGGCCCGGGCGTTGCGCCGAATGCGGCGCCGGACCACACGTCGTGGCCCAGGTTCGTGCGGATCGGGTCGTCGGCCCGGTCCACGCTGGGCTTCGGATCCACAACGGTCAGGCCGGGGATGTCGGCGGCGATCGCCCCTTCGACAATGGCCCCGCACTTGGGGCAGGCCTTGACATTGGCCGGTATCGGCGTTGAGCACCAGGGGCAGGTGCGATTCGGCTCGTCCATGCGGCGTACCGTAGTCCACCGCGACCATCGTGGACTATCCGACATTCGGACCATGGACCGACCATGACCCCGGAGCGGGCCGCGGGTTCTGCGCAACGATAGGGGAGCCGGGCCGCACATGCGAGCCGCTTCGGCGCGGCCGGGCGTGCGGATCCGCATTTGCCTCGGCGCAATGCCCCGTTTCCTCGTGCGCGGCGGGCCGCCAGGGTATCATTGCCGCCCGATCGCGGTTGCGGTCGCGTCGCGCGCCTGTAGCTCAGTGGATAGAGCGTCGGCCTCCGGAGCCGAAGGTCGCAGGTTCGAATCCTGTCGGGCGCGCTTTAGCAACAATTTCGGGCAGCGCCAGGGCGAGGCCGTGGGCGTAGGCGGCAGGGGTGAGCCGAGCCGAGACGAATTCCCTCCCTGCTACGACGATTCGCTCGTAGATCGCATGGAGCAGATCGCTCCGGGCCTCAGGAACGTCGGCGTTCTGCCAGGTCTCAGCCAGGGCTCGCAGCCATTCCACGGCTCGATCCG
>JBEKKR010000019.1:0-54790 GCA_050010635.1 Candidatus Limnocylindrales bacterium | reverse complement strand
CCTGGCCGTCACGTACGCGGCCACGGATCTGAGCGCGACGGCCCACATCATCTTCGACGTGACCGGCTACTACACGCCCGACCTGAACGGGGCGACCTATTACCCGCTCAACCCGGCCCGAATCCTCGACACCCGCCCGACGGTGCCGTCCGGTAACCCGACCAACACCGGCGGCATCCTGGGCCCGGTCGGCACGGGTGTGCCCCAGACCTTCCAGGTGACCGGCATTGGCGGCGTGCCCGCCGGCGCCACCGCCGTCACCGGCAACCTGACCGTGACGGAGCAATCGAGCCGGGGCGCCATCTACCTGGGTCCCGTCTCGAATGCCAGCCCGACCATCTTCACCCTCGACTTCCCGGTCGGAGACAATCGGGCCAACGCGGTCACGATGATCCTGGGCGCCGGAGGCAAGCTCTTCTTCACCTTCGTGGCCCCATCCGCCGGGCAGCGCACCCAAGTCGTCTTCGACGTGACCGGCTACTTCATGCCCGGCACCGGCGGCGGCGCGTTCCACGCCCTGACCCCGGCTCGCATCCTGGACAGCCGCCCGACGGTGCCGTCCGGCAACCCCACCAACGTCGGCCTCGCTGGCGCCTTCAAGTCCCACGTCGCCCGGACCTTCCAGGTCATCGGCATGGGTGGCGTTCCCGGCGGCGCCACGGCCGTGACCGGCAACCTGACCGTCACCCAGCAAGGCTCCCTGGGCTACCTCTTCATCGGTCCAGTTCCGATGAACTGGCCCACTACGTCAACGCTCAACTTCCCGATCGGCGACAACCGGGCCAACGCGGTGACGGTGACCCTCGGCTCCGGCGGCACGCTCTCGGTTACCTATGCGGCCTCGAACTTGAGCACCGCGGCCCACGTCATCTTCGATGTGGCCGGCTACTTCACCCCGGCGACGAGCTGACGGCCTGCGGTCCGGCAGGTGCGATCCACTGGCGAGGAAACGGGCTTGGCGTAGACTCGGGGCCTCTATTGGGTCCGGTTGGCACCGTGGATCGGGAACTTCAGAGAGAAGGCCAGGGTTGGTAGGTTTCCAGGGGATCGCACGACGAATTGGCGTTGCGGCCGTAGTGGTCGCGATGACGGCTCCACTCATCTTGCCGGCGACCTCGATTGCCAAGTCGACGCCAGTGCCGGACCCCAACGTCGAGGCAGTCTGCCCGCCGGCAACTCCCGGCACGGCTGAGTGCCTGGCTCTCCGTCGCACGGACAAGGCGGCCCATCCGGCGACGGCGGCTTCGCCCCATACGCCACCACCCGGGCTCGGCCCCGCTGACATCCAGGACGCGTACGCCTTGCCGTCCGGCAGCGCCGGCACAGGGATGACGGTCGCAATAGTCGACGCATACGACCTGCCGACGGCAGAGGCCGACCTCGGCGTCTACCGAAGCCTGTACGGCCTGCCCCCGTGCACCACGGCCAACGGTTGCTTCCGCAAAGTGAATCAGACAGGCGGATCGAGCTACCCGGTCGCCAATTCCGGCTGGGGTCTCGAGATCGCCCTCGACCTGCAGATGGCCTCCGCGGCCTGCCCCAACTGCAAGATCCTGCTGGTCGAAGCCACTACGGCGTCCTTCGGCAACCTGGGCCAGGCAGTGAATACGGCCGTCTCGCTGGGAGCCGTCGCGGTGTCGAACAGCTACGGCGGTCCTGAGGATCCGACCGAAACCTCCGTCGACACCTACTACAACCACCCAGGCGTGGCGATCACGGTCGCCACGGGCGATTGCGGGTACAACTGCAACACCGGACCCAGCGGCGGGGTGGAGTACCCGAGCTCCTCGCAGTACGTCGTTGCCGTCGGCGGGACGACCCTCACGAAAGACTCGAGCGCACGCGGCTGGACCGAGACGGCATGGGGCCACAACACGGCGGGAGCCGGTAGCGGCTGCTCCTTGTACGAGCCCAAACCCTCCTGGCAGCACGACAGTGGCTGTCTGAAGCGAACCGTGGCCGACGTCTCCGCCGTCGCCGACCCCGCGACCGGCGTGGCCGTGTACGACAGCGATCCCTCGGTTGGCGGATGGGGGGTCTACGGCGGCACGAGTGCGGCCACTCCCATCATCGCGGCCGTCTACGCCCTCGCCGGTCAGCCAGCCGCCGGGACATACCCGGCCAGCTACTCCTACGCCGCACCCGCCAATCTCTACGACGTGGTCGGCGGCAACAACAACGTCACCGGGCAGACCTGCACCGTGACCTACTTCTGCAACGGCGTTGCGGGCTATGACGGCCCGACCGGCCTGGGGACGCCGAATGGAGTGGGCGCCTTCGTCGCTCCCGCCGGCCTGACGGTCTCGGGCTTCCCCAGCTCAACTGCCCCGGGTATCGCCCACAGCCTGACCGTGACTGCCACGACGGCATCCAGTGGCACGGCCACGGACTATCGCGGCACGGTCCACTTCACGAGCTCGGACCCGGCCGCCGTCCTGCCCGCCGATTACACGTTCACAGCCTCGGACGCGGGAGTCCATGCGTTCGACGTGACGCTCTCGTCCTTCGGCACACAGTCCGTGACCGCAACCGACACGATCAGCCCCTCGACGACGGGCTCCCAGACCGGCATATTCGTGACCTGGCCGGCCTCTACCTACACCGCCATCAGCCCGCGGCGCATCCTCGACACGCGCCCGACGATCCCGAGCGGCAATCCCACCAACATCGGCCTGTCGGGCAAGTTCACCGCAGGCACGGTCCGGCGCTTCGCCGTGGCCGGAGCGAGGTACGTGGGAGGAGGGACGGCTCCGGCCATCCCGGCCAACGCGGTCGCTATAACGGGCAACCTCACGATCGTGTACGAGACTGCGCCCGGGGTCATCGACCTGGGCCCGGCGGTCACCGCCGGTGGGGCCACCAGCTCGCTCAACTTCGTGCCGGGTGACACGCGGGCCAATAACGTGACGCTCGGCCTCGCCACTGACGGCTACCTGAGTGCGGTCTATCGAAGCTCAACTGCTGGCGCGACGACCGATCTGATCTTCGACTTGACCGGCTACTTCACGCCCGGAGCGGGTGGGGCCACGTACCACCCCGTCGTGACCCCCGGCCGCGTCCTCGACACCAGACCCACGTACGGCGGCAATACTCACATCGGCCCGTTCACGAAGCTGCCCAACCGGGTCGTCAAGAGCTTCCCGGTGGTCGGGGTGACCGGCCTTGGCTGGTCGAGCCCACAGGTGCCCTCGGGCGCCGTGGCGGTCACCGGCAACGTGACCGTGACCAACGCCACGAGCCTCGGCTACGTGGCCCTTGGTCCGACCATGAGCGCCTGGCCGTCCACCTCCACGGCCAACGTGGCGGCCTGGACCAACGTCGCCAACGGGGTCACCGTGGCCCTCTCGGGAGGTTCGCTCCAGATCGTTTGGTGCGGCACCATCGGCTCCAGCGCCGACGTCATCTTCGACGTCACCGGCTACTTCACCGCGGGCGCCGGCGGCCTGTCCTACTACCCAGTCTTTCCGGTCAGGGTCATGGACTCGTCCAAGAACCTGGGCATCACAGGCCCGTTCCCGAGCCGGATCGCCCAGCTCTTCACGCTACCCGGAGTGCCGGCCGGAGCGGCCGCGATCAGCGGCAACCTGACCCTGCTCACGCCCACCAGCAACGGCTGGGCCCTGATCACCCCAGAGATCGTCGCCTCACCGATGACTTCTACCGTCAACGCCTCGGCCGGTCATTCCGAGGCCAACGGCTTCGACGTTGCCATCGGCACATCCAACCATGTCGCTCTCGAGTGGGCGGGTACCGTCGGTTCCACGGCCAACCTCTCACTCGACATCACGGGGTTCTGGAAGTAGAGCGCGGCCCTCGCCTGCGGCGTTGCCCGAGCCAAGCTTGCGTGTCTGCCGATCCGGGTCGCCGATCGCATTCGTAGTCGGTGAAGCCTGGCCGTGGGGTTTGTTCGCGCCCTGATCCGCTACCATTCGGTACGTCGTCGAAGAATCGAGAAGGAGCCGGAAGCTGTCAGGGGTCGTTGCCGTCACCGGGAGTGAGGGCTTCATCGGGTCCCACCTCGTCGAGGCGCTCGTAAGGCGCGGCGATCGAGTCAGGGCGATGGTGCTCTACAACTCCTTCAACTCGTGGGGCTGGCTGGAGTCCCTTCCCGCCGATCTTCTCGATTCGGTGGAAGTCCGCCTCGGGGACGTCCGCGACATCGCCTCCGTTCGGGAGCTGGCCGAGGGCGCGGATGTCGTCTACCACCTGGCCGCTCTGATCGCGATTCCGTACTCGTATCGCTCGCCGAGGTCGTACGTCGACACCAACATCTCGGGAACGCTCAACGTGATGGAGGCGGCCCGGCAGCTCGGGACGCCGCGCGTGGTCCACACGTCCACCAGCGAGGTCTACGGTACGGCTCTCACGGTGCCGATCAACGAGGACCACCCGCTCCAGGGCCAGTCGCCCTACTCGGCCTCCAAGATCGCGGCCGACAAGATCGCGGAGAGCTACCACCTCTCGTTCGAGGTCCCGGTCGCGACCCTGCGGCCCTTCAATACCTACGGCCCGCGCCAGTCCAACCGGGCCGTGATCCCGACGATCCTCTCGCAGCTGGCCGCGGGACAACGTCAGATTCACATGGGCGACCTGCGGCCGACGCGCGATTTCACCTACGTTGCCGACACCGTCCGGGCATTCATGGCGCTCGCCGACGCGCCGGCCGATGCTGTCGTCGGCCGGACCCTCAACGCCGGTTCGGGCGTCGAGACGTCCATTCGGGATCTCGTGGACCTCATCGCCGGCGCTGCCGGGCTCGAAGTCGAGGTCGTCGAGGAACCGGAGAGACTCCGGCCGCCGGGGTCGGAAGTCATGCGCCTGCTGTGTGACAGCTCCCGCCTGACGGCAGCCACCGGCTGGAAGCCGGCGGTGAGCCTGAAGGATGGGATCGCGGCGACCGCCGAGTGGTTCGGCCGGCCGGAGAACCTGGCCCGCTACAAGTGGGGTTCGTACACGGTATGAGCCCGCGATGAGAGCGCGACACGCTGTCATCCTGGCCGGCGGCAAGGGCACCCGCCTGCGCCCCTACACGACCACGATCCCCAAGCCGCTGGTGCCGATCGGCGACGAGAGCGCGATCCTCGAGATCGTCCTGCGCCAGCTCGCGCGGGACGGCTACCGGCGGATCACGATCGCCATCGGCCATCTTGGCGAACTCATCCGCGCCTACGTCGGCAGCGGCGAGCAGTGGGGCCTCCAGGTGGACTACGCGACCGAGGACAAGCCCCTCGGCACGATGGGCCCCGTGGTCTCGATCCTGGACCGGCTGCCCGAGCACTTCCTTGTCCTCAACGGCGACATTCTCACGGACCTGAGCTACTCCGCCCTTCTCGACGCCCACGCCGCGTCCGACGCTCCGCTGACCATCGCCACCTACCATCGCCACGTGGACGTGGACTTCGGCGTTCTGACCGTCGAGGCGGGCAGGGTCGTCGGCTTCGCCGAGAAGCCCCGGCTCGACTACGAGGTCAGCATGGGCGTGTATGCGGTCTCGAGGTCGGCCCTGGCCGGCTACCGGGTCGGGGAACCGCTCGGTTTCGATCGCCTCGTCCTCGATCTGCTGGCGGCGGGCCGCAACCCGGCCTCATACGCCTTCGGCGGATACTGGCTGGACATCGGGCGCCCGGAGGACTACGACCGGGCCAACTCCGAGTTCGCCCGGCTCCGGTCCGTGCTGCTGCCGGGGTCCTGAGTGACGCTCGCCATCGTACTTGGCGCAAATGGCTTCATCGGCCGCCACGTCGCCGGAGCCCTGAGCGGCGGAGCCGACATCGAGGTCGTCGGGGCCGGACTGGGTGCCCCGTCGCCCGGCCTGGAGCGGGGCTGGCTCGACATCGACCTCCTGGCCGGCGACGGGAGGCTCGAGGCCGAATTCCGGGCGATCCACCCGGACCTCATCGTCAACTGCACAGGCGCGACCGCCGGGACGGCCGCCGAGCTGACGCGCCTCAACGTCGATACGACCGCGGCCCTGCTCGAGGCGATCGCCCGGTCCGGCATTCGGGCCCGGCTGATCCACCTGGGATCGGCCGCGGAGTACGGTCCGGGCCCGGCCGGCCTGCCCGTCGTAGAGACGGCCGCGGCACGACCCGTGAGCCCTTACGGAATCGCCAAGCTGGCGGCGACCGAGCTCGTTGCCGCGGCCGCGTCGGCGGGCCGGGAGGCCGTCGTGCTGCGCGTGTTCAACGCCCTCGGCCCCGGCATGCCGCCCGGCACGCTGCCCGGCGGGGCGCTGCGTCGCCTTACCGATGCCGTCGCCGGCTCCGCACCGAGGATCGAGATGGGGTCGCTCGATTCCGTCCGCGACTTCGTGGACGTTCGCGACATAGGAGCCGCGGTCCTCGCCGCCTGCCGCGCGCCGCGGCTCGACGCTCCCATCGTCAATGTCGGCTCCGGCACGGGTCATTCCGCCAGAGAGCTGGTTCGCGCATTGGCCGAGCGAGTCGGGTTCATCGGGGAGATCGGTGAGGCGGGAGCTGGGTCGCCCCGTTCGTCGGACGTGCCATGGCAGGTCGCCGACGTCTCGCTGGCGAAGCGTCTCCTCGGCTGGAGCGCGGTTCACGACCTTCGATCGGCCGTGGAGCTGATGACCGCAAGCCGAACCTGAGCCCGGGGCTCTTTCAGCCCGCGGTTCGCCGCCCGCTTCCACCCGCGCCGCGCACGGGCGGCGGGTCATGGCCTAGACGGTAGCGAGGATGTCCACGAGCGTCTGTTCCAGCGGGATGAGGGGCTGCCAACCGACGAGTCGATGAAGCAGCGCCGCGTCGCCTCGTATCTCGGGCGGGTCGCTGACGCGAACGAGAGCCTGCTCTATCTCGACCCTTGCCGCCACTCCGGTCAGGCTGCAGAGCCGGTCTATGACGGAACGGACGGTGACCGCTTGGCCGGACGCAACGTTGACGATCGTGCACCTGGTGGGCAGGACGCCCCGCACGGAAGCCTCCAGCAGCAGCCGATATGCCACGACTACATCTCGAACATCGGTCAGGTCGCGGCGAGCATGGACATTGCCGGCCGGGATCACCGTAGCCTGACCGCGCTTCACTGCCATGACCCTGCGCGCCATCGCCGGGACCACGAAGACCGGGCGCTGGCCCGGCCCGGTGTGATTGAACGCGCGAGCCACCACGATGGGAAAGCCGTAGAGGGCAGAAGCCTCGACCGCGACGGACTCCTGGGCCATCTTCGAGAGCCCGTAGGAGCCGTTGGTGGCGAGTGGCGCGTCCTCGCGCAGTGGCAAATCCTCGGTGCACGGCGTCCCGTAGACGTCGGCCGAGCCGCTCACGAGCACGGGCGGCAGCACACCGTTCTCACGCAGGGCCTCGAAGAGGGCGACGGTACCTCCGACATTCACGCGAAAGGCCTCAGCCGGGTCTAGATCGGCGTCGGGCGCAAAGGCCATGCCCGCCAGGTGCACGACCGCGTCCGGGGGACCTCCGGGATCGGCCAGCCACCGCTTGAGGGCAGCTCGATCGGCTATGTCCAGGAGCTCCGGGTCGGGGGCAGCCACGACCTCATGGCCGTGGCTGCTCAGTTCCTTCTCGAGCCACTTCCCCACGAAGCCGGTAGCGCCTGTGACGAAGACCCTCATGGGACGTCAGGCACGGCTGGTGGGGAGGGCTACGTTGTACTGGGGCACGGAGTGGCCCTTGAGCCGCGCCACGTCGGCATCGACCATCATCCTCACCAGCTCCTCGAAACCGATCTTGGGCTCCCAGCCGAGCTCCGCGCGGGCCTTAGCGGCGTTGCCCAGCAAATGGTCCACCTCGGCCGGTCGATAGAGCCGCTCGTCCACCACGACGTACTTCTCGTAATCCAGCCCGACGTGCTCGAAGGCGATGCGGCACAGATCGCGCACCGAATGGGCGAGGCCGGTCGCGATCACGTAGTCGGTAGGTTCGGGCCGCTGCATCATGGCCCACATCGCCTGGACGTAGTCACCGGCGAAGCCCCAGTCCCGCTGCGCCTCGAGATTGCCCATCCGAAGCTCCGTCGCCCGGCCCAGGTGAATCCGGGCCACGCCGTCGGAAACCTTTCGCGTGACGAACTCCAGTCCGCGCCGCGGCGACTCGTGGTTGAACAGGATGCCCGAGACCGCATGGATGCCAAAGCTCTCGCGGTAGTTCACGGTCAGGAAATGGCCGTACGCCTTGGCGACTCCATAGGGGCTGCGCGGGTGGAACGACGTCGACTCGGTCTGGGGTATCTCGCGAACCTTGCCAAACATCTCGCTCGATGAAGCCTGGTAGAAGTGGATCGACTTGTCTACCTGCCGGACCGCCTCGAGCATTCGCGTGACGCCCAAGCCCGTGAATTCGCCCGTAAGGACGGGCTGGTTCCAGGATGTCGGCACGAAGCTCATCGCGGCCAGGTTGTAGACCTCGTCCGGCTCGGACGACTGGAGCGCCGCTACGAGGGACGCCTGGTCGAGCACGTCTCCCTGGACGAGCTCTATCCGGTCGAGCAGGTGCTCGATGCGGTCCATGGCGTTGCTGCTGGACCGGCGGGTCATGCCGACGACCCGGTAACCCTTCTCGAGAAGGAGCTCGGCCAGGTACGAGCCGTCCTGGCCGGTGATGCCGGTGATCAATGCGGTCTTGGTCATGGTCGTGAGTATACGGAGTCTCCGGGCCGGCCAGCCGGCCGCCCGACGCAGGCTATGTCGCAGAGCCCCGGCTGACCGTTTCCGCCGCTATCCTTCGATCGGTGAGCTCACGCGTGGTGGCGTTCGATTTGCGGTCCGCGGCAGGCCGGCCGACCGGAGTCGGCAGGCACTTGCTCTCGATGGCGATCGCGGCGTCGACCCTGCCGGACGTCGAGGTCCGCGGGTACGTGTCGGCGGGCAGCCCCGGACTGCCGGACGCGATCGAGACCGTCACGATCCCCGGGCGCGGCCTTCGCTGGCACCTGGCCATTTGGCGGCATCTCCGGCGCCACCCAGTAGCGGCCTACGTCTCGACCAGCCTGATCGTGCCGTCGCTGCCGGGCGTGCCCGCCCTGCCGGTCATCCTCGACGTCAGCAGCTTCCGCGTTCCCGAGCATCAGACACGACGGACGAAGCTCTTCGAGCGCGCGCTCATGGGCCGTGTGTCCCGCCGCAATCCGCTGATCTTCGGCTCCCAGGCCGTCGCGGACGACACTCGAGAGATCTTCCCCGCGGCGCGCGGCGTGGTGGTGCCGCCCTGGTTCCCGGCCCGCCCTTCCGGCGCCGCAGGGGCCGAGCCGTCCTCGGCGCCGGGGGTTACGAAACCGTACGTGCTGATGGTCGGCACGGTCGAACCTCGCAAGAACGTTCTCTTCGCCGCGCGGGTCGTGGATCGCCTGCGCGCGCAAGGTCGCGACCTTCGACTCGTCATCGTGGGCCGCCGGGGCTGGTCGAGCAAGAGCGAGATCGAGTCACTGCGCGACCTCGAGCGCCGGGGCACGGTCGTATGGCCAGGCTATGTCAGCGACGCCCGCCGCGACGCGCTGTACGCGGGGGCTTCGGCGCTCCTAGCGCCATCGATCTACGAGGGCTTCGGGATGCCGCTCGTGGAGGCCATGGCTGCCGGCGTGCCGTGCCTCTGCTCGGCCATCCCGGCTTTCGCTGAAGTCGCCGGCGACTCCGCGGTCATGCTCGACCCAACCAAGCCGGAGGAATGGCAGGCCGCGCTCGCCGATCTGCTCGACAGCCCGGACTCGCGAGAGAAGCTCCGGTCCGCCGGGCTGGCCAGGGCCGCGACGTACTCATCCGAGAGAACGGCGGAGGCGTTCGCGCGGGCATTGGGCCAGAGAAGCTAGCTCGCGGCCTCGGCGTCCGATCCGCGCGAACCAAGCCACCGGCGGGGGTGACGCACGGCCGAGAGGTCCGGCCGCCTGAACTCCGTTCCCGGGACCGAGATGACCAGGCCCACGATGAGCATCATGCTCGCCGCGTTGGTGAACCGCATCAGCGTCGACGCCGACATGCCCGCGGCCGCCTCGGCGAGAAGTCCGATTGCGACACCGGCGGGAATCCACGCGGGCAGGCCTCGCCGGACGCGACCGAAGAGCTCCACCAGCACGGCGGCCAGCCAGATAACGTAGACGAGCAGACCGAGAGGCCCGACGCTGGCGTAGGTGGTGAGATACATGTTCTCGCCGACGTTGTTCGTCTCGATGCCCGAGGCGGCCGCAATCTCCTGTGCGAATTGATCGTTCTGGCCGACCGTGCCACTCAGCGGATTCGAAACGATCTCGGATACGCCGCTCGTGATGGCCGCGGCGTGGTTGCTGGTCGATGCGTCCTCACCTTTGATGCCGGACCAGACCGCGTAGCTGAACGGGGGAATCGCTACCAGGCAGGCGACGAACAGCACAACCGTAAGAGCCGCCAGGCGATACCTGTGCACCAGCGCCCCGCCGACGACCAGCGCGCCGATCAGCCCGATCCAGGTTCCCCGGGAAATGGGGGTCAGAACGGCAAGCGAGAACAGCAACATGCCGCCGATCGCGATGGCCAGGGCCGTTTTTCGGCGCAGATCGCCGAGCCAGACGGCGCACACCGCTAGGGCAAAGGGCATCGCGAAGTAGACGCCCGTACCGACCGGATGGGTGAACGGGCCGACGGCACGAACGGCGAAGCCGAGCGTGCCGTACATCGTCAGGATGGCCGTGGTCCAGATCGAGGTGGCGGTCGATATGCCCTGGACGTCGTGGACGAAGCCGACCAGGTTGTACGTCGTCTGCCAGAACTCCGCGGGCGCGAGTATGAACGCGCCGACCGCGAAGACCGCGGAGGCGGCGGCGACCACCAGGAAGGCCTTGACGGTCCCCACCACCGAGACTCCGGCATAGCCCGCGAGGCGCCCCAGACCGTATAGCTCGACGGGCACGAGCATCTCGCGGGCCGACGCGATCACGGCCAGCGCCGGCAGATGTGACCCGAGCAGGGCCGGTCCGCAGCTGTAGACGGCCACCAGGACGCAGTAGGCCAATGCGAACCAATCGAACCAGAAGAACCGAATCTCGCGGCGGTGCCGGACCAGTAAGACAAGGAACAACACGGCGGCCCAGACATCCTTGGTCAGCAGGATTCCCCGGGCGACCGTTAGCGAGACGTGCAGGTACTGCCATGCCAGGACGGCGACCGGCGTCTGGAGCGGCACCCAAACGAGGAAGGCGACGAATATCCAGGTGACGAGAGTCGCCTCGGTCAACCTCGAAGAGCGCACGGTCGTGGCGCCGGGCGCAGCATCGGAAATCACGGAACTCTCCTTCACGGCGCCGCGATTATACCGTCGGGCTCCCGCCGGTCGCGGTCCGGCCCAGGAGACTCGCGACCACGTCCAGCAGCGACGGGCCCCAGCCCTGGATCGCAAGGCCCGGATGCTCCGCCAGGATCGTGGCCACGTCCGCCTCTTCGGCGACGAGATAGGACGGACAGCCCAGGGCCGCGGCCGCCAGCAAGTCCCTCGCCGAGTCTCCGACGACGACCGACCGCGAGATGTCGATCTCCGGGATGAGCGCCTGGGCCTGCCGGAAGAGGCCGACTCGGGGCTTGCGGCAGTCGCACCGACCCTCCTCGTGGGGACAGACCAGGACGGCCGCACATTGAGCGTGCCTCGCAGCCAGCGCGGCCTGCATCCGGCGATGGATCTCGTCCACGGTCGCCGTCGTCATCCGGCCCAGGGCCGCGCCTCGCTGGTTGGTGACGACGACCGTACGGACTCCGGCGGCTGCGAGCAGCTCGAGCGCTTCGATGGCCCCGGGCAGGAACTCGAACTGTTCCCACCGCTCGACGTAGGCGCCCGCCGGCCTCTTCCTGTTGATTACGCCGTCGCGGTCAAGGAAGACTGTCGTGGGCAGGCGGTGCATCGGGGAAGAGCGCTCGTTCAACAAGCTCGCTCCAGATGTGGCCGATCAGGATATGGGCTTCCTGGATGCGGGCGACGTCGGTGGCCGGGACGCCGATCCAGTGATCCGCCGCCTCGCGAGCGCGCCCGCCGCCCGCCCCGGTCATGGCGACGGTCACGAGCCCCATGCGGCGCGCGACGCGCAGCCCTTCCACCACGTTCGCCGAATTGCCGCTGGTGGTGATGCCGACCGCCACGTCGCCGACGTTCCCGAGGGCCTCGATCTGGCGGGCGAAGATGTGGCCGAAGTCCAGGTCGTTGCTGATGGAGGTCAGGGCCGAGGCGTTGACCGTCAGGGCGTGGGCCCTCAGCGCGGGGCGCCGCCGGTAGAACTGGCCGACGAACTCGGCGGCGATGTGCTGCGCATCGGCCGCGCTGCCACCGTTGCCGAAGAGCAGCAGCGTCCCGCCGTTCCGGTAGGCCGAGATGAGAATCTCGGCGACGTCCAGGCACGGCCCGAGGTCCTCGAGCAAGGCTTGCTTGGCCGCGATGCTGGCGGAAATACGCTCGCGGAAGAGCCCCTCGAGCTCGTGGCGCCCGCCGCTCGGCCCGCTCAACCGACGCGCCAGGTCTGGAGGCCGAGCGGCTCGAACGCGAAGTCGGACATCGTGCAGCCCATGTCTGCCAGCTTCCTGGCCACCCTGTGTCTGGTTCCTCCCGGGCAGTACAGCAGCATGTACCCACCGCCGCCGGCGCCGGTGATCTTGCCGCCGATGGCACCGGCCGTCCGGGCCGCATCGTATACGGCGTCGAGCTCAGGCGTGGAGATGCGAGACGACATCCGCTTCTTCTGGCGCCACTCCTCGTGGAGCAGCGCGCCGAAGTCGTCCAGCTCGTTCCGCAGCAGATGGGCCTTCATCTCATGGGTCAGGCGCTTGATCTCGCGCAGGGCCTCGATGCTCTCGCTCTCGCCGGCCTCGAACCGGGCCACCTGGTCCTCGATGATCCTGCCGGAGAGGCGGATCCGGCCCGTGAAGACGAGCAGAAGGTTGTACTGCAGCTCGTTCTGGACGTCGGGCGGGATGCGGAGCGGATTGACGACGACCTGGTCGCCCTCGAACTCGATGTAGTTGAAGCCCCCGAAGGCGGAGGCGTACTGGTCCTGGAGGCCGCCCTGGATGCCGAGTTCGGTGCGTTCGATGCGGCAGGCCATGTCCGCAATCTCGTAGTCGGTCAGCAGGAGCGATTTCCATTCCTTCAGAAGGCCGACCAGAGAGACGATTACCGCTGAGGAGGAACCCAGTCCGGAGCCCGGGGGCGCGTCGCTGTGGAGCGAGAGATCGAATCCGGTCTCCGGGCGGCCCAGGTGGAGGATCGCCGCCTTGACGAGGTCGAGTTTGCCGTCGTAGATGAGCCGGTCGTCGCGCGAGAAGGTGACCGATTCCCCGAAGTCGAGTGATTCGATGTGGATCTCGCCGTCCGACCGCGGCTGCAGGGTCCCGTACGCGTACCGCCCGATCGTGGCGCTCAGGACCACTCCACCCTCGTGCTGCGGAAAAGGCGGCACGTCCGTCCCGCCGCCCGCGAAACTGATGCGCAGCGGGGCCTTGGCTCGATACAGCAACGGCGTGTCTCCCTAACCCTCGGAGGCTATCGGGCTGCGGGCTAGTCTAGCCGAAGTCGTGAGGCCGCCGAACGGCACGCAGCAGCGGCCGCGGGTCCCTTTTCAGCTGACGATAGGTTTCGGGCAGACCGATGTCGATGAAGTAGCCGTCCGAGACGATACCCCTGATCCTGCCGCGAAGCCCCGGCAGGACGTCACGCTCCAGGGAGATTGGGTCCGGCACGGGCATCAGGTCGACGATCTCCCGGCGCAGGGCATACACGCCCGCGTTCACCAGCGCGGGCTTGCCGGCCGGGCCGCTCGCCCGGAAAGCGCCCACTCTTCCATCGGGGGCCAGTTCCACCGCGCCGTAGCGGCCCCCGTCGGAAACGCGCGTGAGCGTCATCGCTGCGAGCATGTCGCCCAGGACGGCTTCGAGGAGGGCATGGGGGTCGACCTCGCAAACCGAGTCTCCGTTGAGCAAGAGGAAAGGGTCGTCCTCGACGAGAGCCGCGGCCCGCCGGACTGCGCCGCCGGTGCCGAGTGGCGCCTCCTCGTCGGAGTATCGGATCTCGGTCCCCCACCGCCGGCCGTCGCGGAAGTAGTCGCGGATGACCTCGCCGTGATAGCCGGTGGAGATCACGATCCGACCGATACCGGAAGCCCGCAGCTGCCAGACCAGGTATTCGATGAACGGGCGACCGTCGATCGGCAGCATCGGCTTGGGGACCGCGTCGGTCAGGGCGCCCAGCCGCGTGCCGCGCCCACCTGCGAGAATGACCGCCGAACCGCCACCGCGGTGTTGTGATGACACGCCGCGCAGTATAGGGAGGCAAGCCGTGAGCAGTGCCTCGACCCGGCAGGACCGGGTCGCCGCCGGACCGACAGCGCCGGCCGAGCCTCCGATTCGCGTCCTCCACATCTGCCGCCGATTCCGGCCGTTCCCGGGGGGCGTGGAGAAGTACGTCCACGACCTGGCCTTCGCGCAGGCGGCGGCCGGTCGCAAAGTGACGATCCTCACCCTGGATCGCGACGTCGCGGGGCCCACGAAGGGCCTTGCCCACCGCGAAACCATGGACGGCCTGGAAGTGATCCGTCTGCCCGGCCGAGGCACGCCGCAGTTCGCGGTCACCTACCGGCCGGACCGGATCTGGCGCGAGATCGCGCGGCACGATGTCGTCCACCTGCACGACCTGCGTTTCGCCCTGACGAGCGCCGTCGTCGGCGCCGCGATCACCCGACGCCCGCGAATCTTCCACACCCACGGCCTGATATTCCATGGCGCCGGCGGCACGCGCCTGAAGCGGCTGGCCGTGCGCCTCTACTTCGGGCCGCTGCTCCGCCTGGGTGGAGCCCGGGTCGTCGCCGACAGCCCCACGGACCGCGCCCGACTGCTCCGAGATGCGCCTTACATGGAGCGGCGAACCTTCACGTGCCTGAACGCGATCCCTCTGGCCCCGCTCCTTGCGCTCGGCCGGCACCCGATCCCGGGCCGCGTCGTGTCGATCGGCCGGATGGTCCCCAACAAGGCCCTGCCCAATCTGGTCGGGGCACTGGCCCGCATAGGCGACGTCGAGTGGTCGCTGGTGCTGGCAGGCGAACCCGATCCGGCGGAAGTTGCCCGGATCGAGGCGATCGCCGCCGAGCTGGCGGTGAGCGACAGGGTCACCATCGTGCCCGGCTTCGACGAGGAGGAGATGCCCCGGTTGCTCGAGTCGGCGGCCCTCGCCGCTTTCCCCAGCACGGGCGAAGGCTTCGGCATCGCGCTGCTGGAGGCAATGGCCGCCGGCGTGCCGCTCTTGGCCAACAGGATCCCGGCCCACGAGGCGTTGCTGGGCGGCGATCTGGCCGGGCAGCTGACCGACTTCGGCGATCCGGATATCGCGGCCCGCGCGATCCGCTCATTCCTGGGGGCCGGGCCGGCCAAGCTCGCCGGGCTGTCCGCTCGGCTTCGGACGCGAGCGGCCGACTACGATATCGGGCGCCTCATCGGCGAGATCGACGAACTGTATTCCCGGCTCAGGGTCAGACCCCGCAAGAGACGAGCCTAATCCAGCCGGGCCGAGCTTCTGGCGCCCTGCCTTCTCCGGGCCCGCTGCTGCATCATCCACCAGAAGAAGCGCGGGTCATCCCAGACGTAGCGAGGGGTCAGTCGCTTCGGCTCGTGGTAGAGCCGGAACGCCCACTCGGTTCCGGTCCGCGTCATCCAGGCCGGGGCGGAGGGAGACTTGCCGGCCAGCACGTCCACTGCCGCGCCGACGCCGATCAACACGGCCGGCTTCAACTCCTCGGCGTGGCGGGCCATCCAGAGCGCCTGGCGCGGAGCCCCGAGGCAAACGAAGATTACGCCCGCCTTGCTCTCGCGCAGCTCGCGCGTCAGCCGCAGATCCTCGTCCGACCCGATGACGAAGCCCATGGCCGGCGCCAGCGCGGCGGCGATGCGGGCGCCCCTGTTCTCGAGGACCCGGCCCGCCGCCTGTGCGGCTCCGGGCTTGCCGCCGAAGATCGCGATCCCTACCGAAGGGTCGAGCGCAGTCGCCAGGGCCTCGGGCAAGAGCCGCCCGGTCACCGTCCCGCGGAGCGGCGAGCCGGCGATCCGTGAGCCGTAGATGATGCCCATGCCGTCCGGCACGCGGAGCCGCATGCCCATCACTGCGTCTCGGAAGTCCGCGTTGCGGTGCGCCTTGACGATATCGTCCACGTTCGGCGTGTAGACGGTTCCGCCGGTGCCGTCCGCAACCCAGCGCGAGATCAGCCCGACGGCCTCGTCGAACGTCACGTTGTGGATCGGGAGTCCGGCGATCTCCACGGACGAGATCTCCGCCTCAGTCACGTCAGCCGGCTGTTCCCCGACCGGGGCCGGGCAGAGCCCGGTCAGCCACTTCTCGTAGGCCTCCGAGATGGAGTCCCAGCTGTAGAGCCGGCGGGCCCGGTCGTGGGCCCGTCGCCTCAGGCTGTCCGCCAAGGGCCTGTCGTCGAGCACCTTCTGAAGCTGCGAGGCGAGCTCGCTCGGTCCGTGGTAGTAGAGCCCGCCGTCGCCGAGCGTCTCGCGGTGCTCGGGAACGTCGTTGGCCAGGACTACGTTGCCGAAGCCCATCGCCTCGACGAGGGCGGGGTGAGTGCCGCCCACCTCCGTCGCCTGCACGTACGCGGTCGCGTGCGAACGCAGGACCCTGTAGCCGATCCCGTAAACGGCACCCAGAAAGCAGACCCGCGGGTCGTTCGTGGCGCGCAGTGAAGCGATGTACTCCGAGGCGTAGGGCGCATCGCCGACTATCGCCAGCGGCAGATCCGTCTTGACCGAGGCGTATGCCTGGATGACGACGTGGGCGTTGTTCTCGGGTTCGAGACGGCTGACGTAGAGGACATAGCGCCCGGCTTCCAGCCCCAGTCTCGCCAGGGTGCCGTCGTCGGCGACCGGCTCGAGCTCGGTGCCGTACGGGAAGTACGTCGTCTGGCGCCCGTAGGCCGCCTGGTAGTAGTGCTGGATCACCAGGGCATCCGTGACCACGTGGACCGGCAGCTTGGCGGCGAGCCAGGCGCAGACGCGGTAGTAGGCCCGGCCTATCCCGCTCCACTTCCGACGCTTCCATTCGAGGCCGTCCACGTTCAAGACGATTCGCTGGCGGAAGAGCCGGAGCAGGATCACGGCCGGCACGTTCGCCGAGTTGCATACGTACACGACGTCGTAATGCTGAGTCAGCGCGTGAAAGGCCGCGAAGAGGGTGTGGATGACGGTTTCGAAGTACTTGGACTGGGGGGCCGGCAGCCGGATTATCCGCATGCCCAGGTAGGAGTGGACCTTGCGCGAGACGAAAAGATCGCGGCCGTAGACCGTGACTTCGTGCCCGGATTGGACCAGCCGCTTCCCGAGTTGCTCCGCGAACGTTTCAAAGCCGCCGTAATTGGCGGGAACGCCTCGGGTGCCGAGGATGGCGACGCGCAACGCAGGTGGCTCCTATGCCCGGCCGCCACGATGGAACGACGGGCTGCGTTTGAGGCCTGGCTCGTTCGGACAAACGAGGAGCCCGAACGGCAGCGATGGTAACAGCAACTCGTTGTTCCCAGAGCATACGGAGACACGCCCGGCGGCGACTTCCGCGATCCTGCCGGTACCGACCGCTCCATCGGCTATCCTCTCGCCAGGGACGGCCAGGAGAGAACGGCTGGCGTGATTTCGAGAAGGCCCCGATCCGTTAGGAGAGTTGGATGATTGCCCGGGCGAAGAGTGGCCTCCGCGAATCCTGGCGAGCTCTCGCGATCATCGTAACCGTGGTGGCGGGCACCGCCGGCGTGTGGCTGCTCGGGGAGCACAGCTCCGCAAACCTGTGCCGGGCCACTCTGGCCATCGGCGGAGCGGGCCTGGTCGCCTGGTGGGCCACGCGGCGCCCGACTGCCGCGTTCGGCGTTCTCTTCGTGCTGGCCACGCTGTCTCGATGGACCATCGAACTGCCGTTGGGCAACATGCGGCTCGAACAACCCGCCATCGCCGTCGGCCTCCTGGCGCTGCTGTACGCGCGCCGCTTGCCCGATCTCGCGACGCTGCGACGCCTCCTGCCGATCGCCATCGCCTTCATGGTGTACCTTGGGGCGCTCACGGCATCGTCGCTCCTGCACTCGCCCGACCGCGCCGACAGCCTGCGGATGGTCTTCTGGATCGGCCTGTCGATTGCCGGCGGGTTCCTCGTCTTCCTGCTGCTCTTCGGACAGGACTCTCTAGGCAGCCCCCGCTGGCTGCGGGTTACCGCGGGAGGGCAAGCGTCGCTGGGGCTCCTGATTGCCGTCCTCTTCTTCACGCTTGGGCCGGTCCTGGTCGCCCCTCCGGACCAGGCGCCCGGCATGGCCGGCAAGATATTCGGCGTGTCGTGGGAGGCAAACCTCTTCGGAAGTCTCGTGGCGGCTCTCGCTTTTTTCGTCATCGAGGGATTCCGATCCAGACCCCGACCGGCAAGCGCGGCGCTGGTGGTGCTGGTCCTCGTGGGACTCGTGACCGCGGAAACAAGGGGGGCATACCTGGGATTGGGCGCCGGCCTGATCGCATACGGCTGCGTGATGGTCTATCGGCGACATCGGACGCGAAGCCTGCTGATCCCGGCCGCGGTGGTTGCCGGAGCGCTCGTCCTGGGAGCATGGCTGGTGCCCATCCTGATGCAGCCCCGCTACCAGGCGCCGAACCATCCGATAGACCTGACCGTGCCGGGCTGGGGCAGGGAGTTCGCGATTGGGTCCTATGCTTTGCCGGCTCTGCCTGATCTGTTCGGTCCGTGGGAGTCGGTGGCGAAGGCCTCGCCTTCGCCCGCGCCCGCTTCGGTGCCCGCGCCCGCGTCAACACCCGCGCCCGGGGCTTCGCCCGCGCCCGCGACTTCGCCGGTGCCCGGACAATCGTCGAACCAGCCAACTCCCGGTGTCTCGCCGACGCCAGCCCCGACGCCAGCCCCGGCGCCGATCGACGACACTCTCGCGTTCCGATTGGACCGGGTTCCGGTCGCCCTCAAAGACCTGACCCGCGATCCCATCATCGGCCTGGGTGCCAATTCGTTCGGCCAGCGACACATAGACATCTCTCAGTTCAATAACCAACCGGATCACCTAGCCATCCTTGCGGTGGCGGCACTCTATGAATCCGGCGTGGTCGGTTCTGCGGGCTTGGCCATCGGGTTCGTACTGATCTTGCTGGCTCTCTGGCGCGCATCACGTCGCTCCTACGATGGGCCGATCGCTGCCGCGTACATCGGGTCGCTCGTCTCCCTCCTGGTCGCTTACGAGGCCACGAACGCCATCAACTTCTCCCTGATCTGGCTCATAGCCGGGGCCGGGCTTGCGATGGCCCTCCGCCCGCCGATTCGCGAGGACGCCGCGCCCGGGTGACCGACCGAGCCGGCCGGGACAGCCTCCCAGCCCATCACCAAATGCTCGGCTGAATGCCCCGCTCGGCTGCTACCATTCACGCCGATCGCCAGTGACAGCTTGCCGGAGAGGGGCAGGCGCCGCTCGGTGAAGCACCCTGCTTAGGGGGAAGAGCACAATCGGATGTCGCACATCCTGTTCGCCGGGATCAACTACTGGCCGGAGCTATCCGGGATCTCCCCGTACACGACGGGGCTGGCCGAGTACCTGGCGAATTGCGGCCATCGCGTCACCGTGATCACCGGCTTCCCCCACTACCCGTCGTGGAGCGTGGACCCGGCCTATCGCGGCGAGCTGCGCCGCAAAGAGACCATCGCCGGAGTGGAGGTCATCAGGCGGCGTCACTACGTGCCCTCCCACCAGTCCGTCGTCGGCCGCGGCCTGTACGAGGTGACATTCTTTGCCCACGGCCTCCTCAGCCGGCCCGATCCACCCGACGTCGTCATAGGAGTGACCCCGAGCCTGAGCGGAGGAGCCCTTGCCCGGATATTCGCGGCGCGCTGGCACGTTCCGTACGGCCTGATCGTCCAGGACCTGATGGGGCGCGCGGCGAAGCAGAGCGGCATGGCGGCCGGGGGATTGGTGGCCGGCGGGGTATCGCGATTGGAGGCCTGGACTGTCGGCCGCGCCCGTGCCGTTGGAGTCGTCTCCCCCTCGTTCGTCCCCTACCTGCGGTCTCTTGGGGTTCGCTCCTCTCGGATCGTGGATCTACCCAACTGGAACGTTCGCCCCGCCGTCGCGGCGAGCGCCGCCGAGACACGCGAGCGCCTTGGGTGGGGCCAAAACCACATCGTGCTTCACGCCGGGAACATGGGCCTCAAGCAAGGCCTGGAGCAGGTGCTCGAGGCGGCGAGGATATCGGCGATGTCCGAGCCTCTTATCCGCTTCGTGCTGCTGGGAGATGGGAACCAGCGGGCGCAGCTGCAGCGGGCGGCGACCGGTCTCGCCAACGTCCAGTTCCTCCCGAGCCAGTCGGACGACGACTATGCGGCCGCCCTTGCCGCCGCCGACGTGCTGCTCCTATGCCAGCGGGCTTCCGTAGCCGACATGTCGCTGCCGAGCAAGCTCACCTCGTACTGCGCGGCCGGCCGGCCAATCGTTGCCGCGGTGCGCGGCGACGGCGCCACCTACCGCGAGATCCAGCGAACCGGAGCGGCCCTGGCCGTTCCGGCCGGCGATCCGGAGGCGTTACTCGACGCCATTACCTGCCTCAGAGACGACCCTGCGGAGTCGGCTCGCCTCGGTGCCGCCGGGGCGAGCTATGCTGCAACCGCCCTCGGATCGACAGAGGGCTTGGAAAGAGGGCGCAAGTTCGTCGAAGGGCTGCTCGCGCCGGCGTCTCCCAGGGAGCCTGCCAGATGAAGGCAAGACCTGCGTTACCAGCGCCCATCCGATGAGCGCGTTCTGGGCCGGTCGCCGGGTCATGGTCACCGGCGGGGCCGGCTTCTTGGGCACGGCCGTCGTACGCCGGTTGGGTGAGGCTGGCGCGAGCGAGATCTTCGTGCCCCACGTCGAGGAATACGACCTGCGCACCCTGCCCGCCATACAGCGAGCCCTGGCCGACGGCAAGCCTGACCTGGTCATCCATCTCGCGGCGGTGGTCGGTGGGATAGGCGCCAATAGAGCCAATCCTGGCCGGTTCTTCTACGACAACGCCATCATGGGCATCCAGCTGATCGAGGCTGCCCGTACCGCCGGTGTAGCCAAGTTCGTGACCATAGGCACGGTCTGCGCCTATCCCAAGTTCACGCCTGTGCCGTTCCACGAGGACGACCTGTGGAACGGCTACCCGGAAGAGACCAACGCCCCCTATGGCCTGGCCAAGAAGATGCTGCTGGTCCAGGGCCAGGCCTATCGAGACCAGTACGGCTTCAACTCGATCTTCCTTTTGCCGGTCAACCTCTATGGCCCGGGCGACAACTTCGATCCGGAGAGCTCGCACGTCATCCCGGCCCTGATCAAGAAGTGCATCGATGCCCGCGAGGCTGGTCTGGGCCACATCGAGGCCTGGGGCACAGGTTCGGCCAGCCGCGAGTTCCTCTACGTCGAGGATGCCGCGCGGGGCATCGTCCTTGCGGCCGAGCACTACGACGGGCGGGACCCGGTCAACCTCGGCGTGGGTAGCGAGATCACCATCCGCAACCTTCTCGAACTCATCGTGCGCCTAACCGGCTTTCTGGGCGAAATCCGCTGGGATCCGACCAAGCCCGACGGCCAGCCCCGCCGGGCCCTGGACACGAGCCGGGCCAGGGAGGCCTTCGGCTTCACAGCGGGCACGCCCTTCGAGGATGGGCTGCGCGCCACTATCGAGTGGTACCAAACGCAACGTCGTACTCAGGCATAAGTGCCTCGTGAGTAGTGGCGGCACGGTTTGGACGGATATTGGAGGGAGGGGTCTCATGCCAAGACCAGGTCGCTCGGCCCTGCTCGACGGCCGATTTCAAGTCCTCGTCGTCGTGCTGGGCGGCCTGTTCGTCCTGCAGAGCTCCAACAGCCTCGACCCTGCCAAGAGCGCCTATTTCCTGCTCGCGATCGCGGCGGTGGCCGGGGCTGTTGTAAGCGCCCCATCGTGGTTGTCGAACACCCGGAGCGCCATGGCAAGAGCCTGGCTCATCGCCGCGGCTTCGGTCGTCGTACTGCTCATCGTCTCTCTCGCTGTCTCCAGGGCGCATGGCACGTCGATCACCCCGTGGCTCCGCGACGCCTCCGCCTATGCGCTGTTCGCAGCCGCTCCCATCCTCGCGCTTGCGTGCGCAAGCACCGCCTCACGGCGATGGCTCGTAGCCCTTCTGGCTGTCTGCGGTGCACTGGGTTCGCTCTCCTTCGCGGTCGAATGGATCGGCCGGCGCAACCTGGCGAGTCTTCCAATCGGCCGGATCGCCCTGCCATCCGAAACCCTGGCCGCTGCTCTCCTGGCCCTGGCGACAGCAGTAGCCCTGGTGGGCCTGTCACGCAGGTGGTGGTGGGCAGCGACCGGTGGCGCAGTCCTGGGTCTTTTCTTCATCACCGGCTCCCGCGCAACGCTCATGCTGCTCGTGGTGCCGATCGGGGCAGCTGTCTTCGCCGGCCGGCCCTGGCGACCGGCAGCTCGGGTGCTTCTGATCGAAGCCGCGGTGGCGGTTGCGGTCTTTCTTGCGGGCGAGTCTGGGATCGCCGTCGCGAACGGCAACATATCGATCTCGCTGCCGTTCTCGACGGCCAGTGCCGGGCAGTCAGCAGGTCCGACCGGCACGCCGGCACCAGACCGTCTAGGCCAACGGATATCTAGCATCGGCACACTCATAACCGACCCTCGGTCCGATCAGAGTTTCCAGGAGCGCCTGGCGCAGACGAAGAGCGCATGGGAAGCTTTCACGAGCAGTCCTTTGCTCGGCGTCGGCCCCGGTTACACGTTCCAATGGACGAACAGCGCGAACCAGGTGGTGGGCGCGTTCACGCTGGACACGCCCCTTGTATACCTGGCCAAGTTCGGCTTGCTCGGTCTGATACCCATGGCTCTCTTCGTCGGTGCTTATCTACAGCTGGCCCTCGAGCTCTGGCGGCGACAGCAGGCTCGGCTCGAGTACCTGGCCCTGATCGGCTTCGCATTCGTGGTAGCGGTCGTGGGTGTCCAGGACTTCCCGATCGAGGACAAGGGTGCGAGCTTCGCCATCATCCTGGTGCTTGCCCTGGGCCTGCACGGATTGCTTCGCGAGAACCCTCCAGGCGAGCTCGTGGCAGCGCCCTCGGTCGCGGAGCAGCCTGCAGCAGCGGACGAACGTGGGGCAACTGGAGGATGACCCGCTTGGCAGCATCGCGACCGTGAACGCGGCGGACGCAAGGCGCGCCGTCGATCCGGCGGGAGAACCGACAACGGCGACAGGAATCGAGGACGCCGGCCCAAACGGCGCCCCGGCGTGACGACCAGGCAAGCGGTCGTCTCGGGAGCCCGCAACCTCTTGCGGTGTCGAGGCTGGGACCTGGTTCGCTGGACAGGGCTCCAGCACCCGCTCGGCCAGCGGATGCGGCTGCTTCGCCACCACGGCGTCACCGTCGTGCTGGACGTCGGGGCAAACGAAGGGCAGTACGGCCGCGAGCTTCGCCTGGCCCGTTATCGGGGTCGCATCGTGTCGTTCGAGCCGCTGACCGCGCCGTTCGCGAGGCTCGAGGCGGCCGCGCGATCGGATCCGAGATGGGAGGCCGTCCGGCTGGCCCTCGGCGAAACAGATACGGAGACGGAGATAAACGTCTCCGTCAACTCGGTGAGCAGTTCGCTCCTGCGGGTGCTGCCGGCGAGCACGGCGGCCGCGGCCGGTTCCGCGTTCGCGGGCGTCGAGCCGGTCGCGGTCAGGCGCCTGGACGGGGTATTCGACCAGTACGTCAATCCGGGAGACGTGGCATTTCTCAAGCTGGACGTCCAGGGCTACGAACTGCACGCCTTGAACGGTGCCTCGGCCGTGATCGACCGGATCGCGGGAATCCAGGCGGAGATGTCGCTGGTGCCGCTGTACGAAGGCGCGCCGCTCATCACGGACATCCTCGCCTGGGCGGAGCGGCACGGCTTCTCCCTGATGGGCCTGGAAGCCGGCTTTGCCGACCCATCCACCGGCCGGCTCCTGCAGGTGGACGGAGTCTTCTTCCGTGGCTGAGGACGGCCCGGTGATGGCCGACCCGGGGAGCGCGGCCGCGCCCCCGCGCCGGATTCGAGCCGCCATCGGGTGGACGCTCGGCGGCGACAGCGCTTCCAAAGTCGCGGTCCTCATCCTCAACCTGCTCGCCGCCAGGGAGCTGGTCCCAACACAGTTCGGCCTCTACGTGGGCATCCTGGCGGTGTCCCTGCTGGGCTCGGCGTTGTGGGATGCCGGCGTCTCCACGCTCGTGAGTGTCGAGGTCGCGAAGAACGCGGCTCCGGTTTCGAAGGCCCTTGGGCGGGCCCTGACGCGGCGCTTGCCCACGCTGCCGGTCTGGGGTGCCGTGCTCGCGCTCGGCTTCTGGATTCTGACCCGGTCGGGGCCGGTCGATCCCGCCGTCCTCGCTGTCTTCTCGATCGCCTCTCTCCTGTCGTCGATCGAGATTCCCGTGCTCGCCGCGCTCCGCGCGCAATTGGAGTTCCGCGAAGCCACGCTCGCCACGGCTGCGGGGCGATGGACTACCACGGGCCTCGTCGCGGTCGCGTTCGTGGCCGTTAGGTCTCCAGACGCCCTGATCGTCCTCGCTCTCGCGACCGTGGCAGGAGAGGCGGTGACGACCGCGCTCGGCGTGGGCTCCCTGCGACCGTGGGCAGCGCCGCAGAGCCCGCCGCGCACCGGCACGTGGGACCCATCCGCCATCACGCTGCGAAAGGCTCTGCCCTACGCCAGCAACAGCGTGCTCATGGTCGCCTACAACCGTCTCGACGTGGTGCTGGTGGCCGCATTGACGACGGCTGGCCAATTCGCGGCCTACGCTCCCGCCTCGAGGATGCAGGATGCGCTCTACCTCCTGCCGGGCTCCCTGTCGGCGGTGGCGGTGCCAATCCTCGCCCGATACGCCGCGGGACACGATGCTGCGATGAACATGACGGCGCTGCTGCGGAAACTCTGGCTGGTTGGCGTCGCCGTGGCCCTGCCCGCCTCGCTCCTGATCTTCATCCTGATGCCCCAGCTCATCTCGGTCCTGCTCGGCGCCGGCTACGGCGACTCGACCACGCCTGCCCGAATCGTGATGTGGTCGATGCTCCTGGCGATCATCGGCGCGCCGCTCGTGGCAGTACTCGTCGCTCTCGACCGCGGGGTGGACACCACTCGGGCGTTCTTCGCCGCCTTCGTCGTGAGCGCCGTCCTGCACTGCTCGCTCGACTGGTGGCTGGGAGCCGTCGGCGGAGCCATCGCATCGCTGGCCCGCGACGGTGCGAATGCCCTGGTCGCCGGGATCTATGCACGCCGGGCGCTCAAGAGACTCGAGACGCGCTCGCCGGGCGTGCCTTCCGTCGGGCCGGCTCCGGCGTCCGGCGGGTCCGCCGGGGAGGCGGTCCCGACATGAGGCGGCGTAGACTCCCGATGGCCGTGAATCGAAGCGAGGGCGCGCGGTGACGCAGCCGCTGGTATCCATCCTCACTCCGTCGTACAACCAGGGGCGCTGGCTGGCCGACAACCTCCGCTCGGTTGCGGCTCAGACGTATGCCCCGATCGAGCACGTCGTGATGGACGGAGGCTCGACGGACGGCTCGGTCGAGATCCTGAGGTCGGCCTCGCCGGCGGTGATCTGGGAGTCGGCTCCGGACAACGGCCAGTCAGATGCCATCAACAAGGCGTTCGCGCGCTCGCGCGGAGAGATCATCGGCTGGCTCAACTCCGATGACGCCTATTTCGCGCGCAACGTCGTTCAGCACGCGGCGGATGTCTTCGAGAATCACCCAGAGGTCGGCGTGGTCTACGGCCATGCCGCCCTCGTCAACGGGGCCGGTGAGCTTCTCCACGTGCTGTGGGCACCTCCGTACACGCGATCGCGGCTGCGGACGTTCAATTTCATATGCCAGCCAACCGTGTTCGTGAGGCGGTCCTTCATCTCGCGCCCGTTCTTCGTTGATCCCGAGTTCGGCTACAGGATGGACTTGGAACTCTGGCTCCACCTAGCGGATGTCACTCTTTTTCGCCGCATAGACGAAGTCGTCGCCATCGACCGACACCACTCGATGCGCAAGTCCTACACCAGACTCGACCTGGCCTTCAAAGACGGCGCACTGATCTCAGCGAGATACGGGCTACCAGAACCCACGAAGTCAAGAGTCAAGCGAAAGGTGATCAAGGTAGGTCTCAGGATCGCCGGCCTCGTGAAGGTCCCCGAGGCAGCTCGTGGAAGCGACATTCTGGACCTCGCATGCCCCTCAGCCGCGCGACTCGCATTCCGTCAGGTCGCGCAACTTCGCGGCTGGATGCCCACGGGCGACGGGTAGGCGCGATCTCTGCGGTCATTCAGTCCCTATGTGATTGAGCGTCCAGCCACGGCAAGATCGAGCACCTGAAGGTACTTGTGGGCGTAAGCCTCGGCCGTGCACTCGCTGATCCGGCCCTTAGCGGACGCTCTGCGCGGTCTGCCTGGGCATTTGGCCACGAACTCACGGAGGGCGCCAACGAATGCCTCCACGTTACCGGCCGGAACGACTCTACCTGTGTCTTCCTCGAGCAGTGCCAGCGCAGCCCCGACCTCGTCGGAGGAGATGACGTACAGGCCATGCGCGAGCGCTTCGTTTACCACGAGGCCCCACGTTTCCCTAACTGCCGTGACTAACAGCACGTCGTGCTTGCTGTAGATTGAGCTCAGAGACTGACCCTCGACGCGGCCGACCAGTTCTATCGGCCCGCCGACCCGAGCGGCTGCGGCCCGCACCCTGGCTTCTAACGGACCATTCCCGACGATGGTCAGACTGGCTCTGTCAAACTCCCGAGCAATCCGGCCGAAGACCTCCACGGCGACTTCCGGACGCTTTCGCTTGACGAGCCGGCCAACCCACAAGATCCGAAGTCTGCCCTATGCCTCCACAGGTGCCGATTGCTCGCAGTCCCGGGCGAAATCAGCAGCCGGGAGGCAGAACTCGACGTATCGGTCTGGCGCCGCGCCGAGCCGCAACAAGTACTCAGATGCGGCTGGCCCCATAGTGAAGTAGGCAGAGCAGCCCTTTAGCATCCACCGGCGATATGCGTTCGACAGAGGGTCACGGAGGAGCCCCGAGGTCCTGCTGCTCTCCGAATACATGACCGCCGGGATGCGGTGCTTCCTTGCCCACAGGATCGGCGAGATCGACTGGAACCCCCAGCTGTGAACTGAGACGATGTCGGGATTGAGTTCGTCGAGCACCGCTCCGAGCCTACCCGGCCCGTCCACGTACATGTCCAACGCGCCGATGCTGAAGGATCGCGTGTCGGCATAGCTGTACGGGTAGGAAGGCTCGGCGCCCCATGGATCGTCAAAGCCCGTCCAGAGCTGGTTGTCGCGCCGCTCCGTCAGCTTGGACAGGTAGACCACGTGCAGATCCACGAGTTTCGCGATTGAATTGAAGAGGTGCGTCTGGGTGGGGAGAACTGCCGGTGCAAAGTGAACTACACGCATCGCGCCGACACGCTTCCGCTCCTGCGGCGGCCTCTGGCCGTGTGGATTCGTGGCCGAGTGCGAATTGACGGAACCTCTCCAGTGTCTCGGAGTCGAGAAGGCTCCTCGCCAGCACCGATCCCAATCATCGGTGCCCGGATATCCTCATCCCTTGAACGAACTCGAAGAGGCATTGTATGACCTTGGACAGCTCGACCGTTGTGCGTGGGTTCCTTTCGTCCGTGTACTCTGGGTCAAGTCATCAGCCGGCTACCGCTGAACGAGGAGAGCGACACGATCCACCAAGAGGCAAGAGCTCACGGGCGTCCGCAGCCCCCTGGCGATCGCAAAGCATGAGAGTAGGCATCATCGGGTGCGGCCTGATCGGGGCGCGCCGCGCGAAGGTCGCATTTGACTCGGGCGACAAGGTAGTCGTCGTCGCCGACATCGTCGGTGATCGCGCGGCAGCGACGGCGTCGTCGACGGGGTGCAGCTGGACTGCCTCCTGGTCGGAAGTCGTCTCTCGCGATGACCTAGACGTCATCGTGGTGTCCACCTCCAATGATCAGCTCGCTGAAGCGTCGATCGCGGCGCTGGAGTCGGGCAAGCACGTCTTATGCGAGAAGCCACTGGGCCGCAACGCTCAGGAAGCTGCGGCTATCGTCGCAGCGGCTGCATCCTCGGGGAAGCTGCTGAAGGTCGGTTTCAACCATAGGCACCACCCGGCCATTGCCGCGGGCCATGAGCTGGTCGACCAGCGGGCGATCGGGAACGTCTTCGCCATCCGCGCCCTCTACGGGCACGGTGGGCGGGTCGGGTACGAGCGCGAATGGCGAACCGACCCGGCTCGATCGGGAGGCGGCGAACTCCTGGACCAGGGCGTGCATATCGTCGATCTAGCCCGCTGGTTCATTGGCGAAATCGCCCAGGCGCAGGGTTTCATCGGAACCTACCACTGGCCGATAGAGCCCGTCGAGGACAACGCCTTCGCCCTGCTCCGGTCGAGCGGCGGTGGCATCGTGTCGTTCCACACCAGCTGGACCCAATGGAAGAACGCCTTCCGTTTCGAGGTTCTTGGAACCGGCGGCTACCTTCGAATCGACGGGCTTGGCGGCTCCTACGGAACCGAACGGTTGACTGTCGCCAGGCGGAATGAGGACTCCTCGCCTCCGATGGAGGAGACCACTTCGTTCGAGGGCCCTGATCAGTCCTGGCAGAGCGAGTGGCACGAGTTCTCGACGGCCATCGCTCAGAACAGGCAACCCCTGGGCAACGGCAACGACGGCCTGGCTGCCGCCAGGATTCTTGACGCGATCTACGCATCCGCCGCATCCGGGGTCGTCGTCGAGGTTCCCCGCGGGTGAGGGCGATGCTGCTTGCGGCGGGCCTCGGCACTCGCCTCTACCCGCTCACGGCGGATCGGCCGAAGTGCCTGGTCCCCGTGGCCGGCCGTGAGATCCTGGTTCGCAACATCGAGTGGCTCCGCGACAACGGGGTTCGTGACCTAGTGATCAACCTTCACCACCACTCGGAAGCGGTCGTTGACTCGATTGGTGACGGATCGCGCCTGGGCGTGAACGTGGCGTACTCCCGCGAAGCCACGTTGCTTGGTACCGCCGGGGGGGTTCTTGCCGCGCGACCGCTGATCGGCAACGATACGTTCCTCGTCGTCTACGCCGACAATCTGTTCGATCTACATCTGGCTGCTGTCGTTGATGCGCACAATCGATCCGGCGCGACCGCGAGCATGCTCCTGCTCGATCGCCCGGACGTGAGCGGCAGCGGCGTTGCCGTGCTGAACCACGCTGGATGGATCACCGACTTCCAGGAGAAGCCCCGCCCTGGAACCGAGAGGAGCCACTGGGTCAACGCTGGCCTCTTGGTCTGTGAGCGCGACGTGTTCGAGGAGATCCCCGCCAAAGCGCCAAGTGATCTGAGCCTGGATGTCATGCCGAGGCTGGCAGGCCGTGAGCGTGGCCTGAGAGGTCACTGCCTTGGGCCCGGCGAGCGGGTGATGTGGATCGATACCATGGAGGACCTGAGGAGGACCGAGGCAATGCTCGAAACCACGTTCGGCAGCGCCGACCGATGATCCTGTCAAGGGCACCGCTTCGCATCGCGCTCGGGGGCGGAGGGACCGATCTCCCCTCCTACTACGAGCAGTACGGCGGCTTCATTCTCAGCGCCGCCATCGACAAGTACATCTACGTCTATCTCAACAGGCCGGCCGCCGACGATCTCATCAGAGTCAAGTACACCCGATACGAGGAAGTCACGACGCCGTCCGATGTCCAGCACGATCTGGTGCGCCCCGCCCTGATCGAATTGGGGATCCACGACAACATCGAGATCACGTCCATGGCGGACGTCCCTGCCGGCACCGGGCTGGGCTCGTCAGCGACGTATCTGGTCGCGCTGCTGACGGGCCTGCACGAGCTGAAGCGCGAACGCATTCCCACCCACGCCCTGGCCGAGGAGGCCTGCCATATCGAGATGGACCTTGCCGGGCACGCGGTCGGCAAGCACGACCACTACCTGGCAGCGTTCGGAGGCATCACGTGTCTCGAGATCGAGCGGGACGGAAGGGTCGCTGTGACCCCGCTGGACATCACTCGGTCCGCCGCGGACGAGCTGCGACACAATGTTCTGCTCTTCTTCACGGGTATCACCAGGAGCGCCAACACTATCCTCGCCGAGCAGAAACGCGACACGACGGCCGCTCGCAGTGACGTTGTCGAGAGCCTGCACCGGACCAAGGAGTTGGGGCGGCAGGTCAAGGCTGCGCTGGAGGCTGGCCGGGTGGACGAGTTTGGCCTGATCCTGCACGAGCACTGGGAGAACAAGAAGCGCCGATCGGCCCTCATCAGCAATCCCGACGTGGACCGCTGGTACTCGATCGCCCGCGAGTGCGGAGCGCTTGGCGGGAAGATAGTTGGGGCGGGCGGAGGCGGGTTCCTCTTGCTCTACTGCGCGGGACCTGCCAAAGCCGCGGTGCGCGAGGCGCTTGCTCGTGAGGGCCTGCGGGAGATGCCGTACGCGTTCGACTACGACGGTGCCAAGGTGATGCTGAACGTATGAAACGCGTCCTCGTAACCGGCGGAGCCGGGTTCATTGGGTCTCACACCGTCGATCTCCTGCTCGAGAGCGGGTATGAAGTCCGCATCATCGACTCGCTGCAGCCCCGGGTTCATCCACGCGGAAAGCCCTCCTACGTCCCGGAGGACGCGGAGTTCATCAAGGGCGATGTGGCCAACCGCGCCGACATGGAACGGGCCCTCGAAGGCATCAACTTCGTGTTCCATCTTGCTGCCTACCAGGACTACCTGCCGGATTTCAGCACGTTCATCCACACCAACACGGAGTCAACTGCTCTCATCTTCGAGCTGGCCGTTTCCGATCCGGACCGTTTCCCGCTGCGAAAGATGGTCGTCGCGTCATCTCAATCCGTCTCGGGCGAGGGCAAGTACGCCTGCAATGCCGAAGGGACCGTCTTCTATCCCAGCCCGAGACCGCCCGAACAGCTCCAGCGTGGCGAATGGGATGTCACCTGCCCGGAGTGCGGCTCGCCGAGCAGGCCGCTACTACTGGACGAAGCCACATGCAGCAATCCGGGCACCACCTACGGCATTTCCAAGTACGCCATCGAGTTGCTGGCTTTCAATTTGGGCCGGCGCTATGGGATCGAGACGGCGGCGATGCGCTACACGTACGTCCAGGGCCCGCGCAACTCCTTCTACAACGCTTACTCGGGCATTGCTCGGCGGTTCGCCCTCCGCATTCGGGCCGGGCTTCCGCCTGTCTGCTACGAAGACGGCCTGCAGCAACGCGACTACGTCAACGTTCAAGACGTCGCACGTGCCAACTTGATCGCTCTCGAGAACCCGTCGTCGAACGGCCTGGCTCTCAATGTCGGCGGGGGCCGCGCCGTGACCGTCCTCGAGTTCGCCAGGCTCATGCTGGATGCTTCCGGGAGTACGCTTGACCCGACCGTTCCAGGTGAATACCGGCTTGGTGATACGCGGCACACGGTCAGCGATCTGTCGAGAATGAGATCGCTTGGCTGGGAGCCGCGAGTGCCGGTTGAGGAGAATGTCCGGCAGTACCTGGACTGGCTCGACACCCAGACGGACACCAGCGAGTACCTGCTCGAAGCCGAGCGAGTCATGCAGGAAATGGGGGTCGTGCGTAAGGTTCAGAGCCTGCAGGCGACCAAGAGGACGCAATGACCTACACAGACGAGTTCCTCGCCGACGCCAAGAAGATCATCGATCTTCTTGATCGCGAAGCCATCGAGCGCATCGCCGCCGAACTCGCTGCGGTTCGCACACGCGGTGGCCGCCTCTTCATCGTCGGGTCGGGCGGAGGCGCCGGACATGCCTCGCACGCGGTCAACGACTTCCGGAAGATAGCCGGCATCGAGGCCTACGCCCCCACGGACAACGTGTCTGAGCTCACGGCCCGGATCAACGACGAGGGTTGGGACACGAGCTACTCCAACTGGCTTCGCGTAAGCCGCATCGGAGCGCCGGACGCAATCCTGGTTCTGTCCGTCGGGGGTGGCGACGCAGTGCGCGGGATCAGCGTCAACCTGGTTCGCTGCATCGAGCTTGCCAGGGAAGTCGGGGCAACCGTGCTCGGCATCGTCGGCCGAGACGGAGGCTACACGGCTGCCGTCGGCGAGGCAGTCGTCATTCCCCCCTTGAACAGCGACACCGTCACACCTCAGACAGAGGGACTTCAGGCGGTTATCTGGCACCTGCTCGTCTCTCATCCGGCCGTCCGCCAGAGGCCCGGTAAATGGGAGTCGTCGACTTGAGCGGTCGACCTGCGGTGTTTCTGGATCGGGACGGGGTGCTCAACGAAAGCCTCGTTGGGCCCAATGGCGTGCCCAGGCCGCCCGCTGGGCTGCCGGAATTCACGCTCGTGGACGGAGCGGCCGAGGCTTGCCGACTCCTTGGTTCGCTCGGATTTCTGCGCATCGTGGTTACGAACCAGCCCGACGTTGCCCGGGGCACCCAGCGACGCGATGTTGTCGAAGCAATCAACGAGCGGTTGCGGCAGAGCGTCTCGGTCGACGACATCCGCGTCTGCTATCACGACGACGACGATCTCTGCGACTGCCGAAAGCCGAAGCCGGGTCTGCTCCTGTCGGCCGCGCTCGACTTGGGCATCGATCTGGCGGCCAGCTACATGATCGGCGACCGGTGGCGAGACGTCGAAGCGGGCCAACGGGCCGGCTGCACCACGATCCTGATCGATGCGCATGAAGATCAGGGTCTTGCGGTCGCGCCTACCGTTCGAGTCGCTTCGCTCCCGAGTGCGGTCAGCTGGATCGCCGACCGCGTCATGCGGGAAACCGGAGTGGCTCGATGAGGGTCTGCGTATCCGGGCTTTGGCATCTGGGCAGTGTCACGGCGGCATGTCTAGCCGCAGTCGGCCATGACGTGATTGGCCATGACCCCGACCCGGAGCGGGTGGAACTGCTGGCGGCCGGCAAGTCGCCGATCCAGGAGCCCGGGCTCGAGGCCCTCCTCGGCGAGGGGCTCGCCAGCGGTCGGCTACGATTCTCCTCTGACCTTGCCGCTGCGGCGCGGGACTCCAAGGTTGTTTGGATCACTCACGATACGCCAGTCGACGACGCAGATCGTGCCGACCCGGGCTCAGTGATTCACGCGGCAACGGCCTTCTTCCCTTTCCTGGAATCGGGGTCGGTCTTCCTGGTCTCGTCGCAGTTGCCGGTCGGGAGCACGCGCGATCTCATGAGAACCTTCGATCGGCTCCGAGGGGATCGCATTGTGGCGTTCGCCTACAGCCCGGAGAACCTCCGGCTGGGCACGGCGATCGACTCATTCACGAAGCCCGAACGGATCGTCGTCGGCGTCGAGGACCCGAATGGCAAGGCAGTGATCTCGGCTCTCCTGGCCCCCCTGGGGGCGCCCATCGAGTGGATGACCATTGAGTCAGCCGAGATGACCAAGCATGCCCTCAACGCGTTCCTCGCAACCTCGATCGTCTTCGTCAACGAGATCGCCACGATCTGCGAGTCTGTCGGTGCTGACGTTGCTGAGGTTGTCCGGGCGCTGCGAGGTGATCCTCGCGTCGGCCAGCGCGCGTACCTAGGTTTCGGCACAGGCTATGCCGGAGGGACTCTGGGCCGCGACGTGACGTATCTCGCCGACCTGGTCTCGTCGCGGGGCATGGAGGCGCCACTCTTGGCGAGCGTGGGGCCGAGTAACCGCAACCAGCACCAGTGGGTGCGGCGGACGCTCGTCTCGCAATTGGTGGATCTGCGCGGCTTGAGGATTGGGATCTGGGGGCTCACGTACAAGCCCGGGACCGACACTCTCCGCCGGTCGGCGTCCATCGAGCTGTGCAAGTGGCTGGCAGATCAGGGTGCAATCCCGACCGCCCACGACCCGGCCGTCCGCGTCCTTCCAGCGGATCTCTCAGGTCGGATCGCCCTCCATCCTGACGCCCTGGGTGCGATCCGCGACGCGGACGCCCTTGTCTTGATGACCCCCTGGCCGGACTATCGGTCGGTTCCGGCCGACTCAGTCGTGGCCGAGCTGCGGCAGCCCGTCGTCATCGATCCTGGACGTTTCCTCGCTTCGCTCATGGCGAACGACCCAAGGCTTCGGTACTCGGCCGTCGGGCTGGCTCGGGCATGACCGCGTCGCTAAAGGGTCGGTCCGCACTGATCACCGGCGCCAGCATGGGCCTAGGTCTGGCCATCGCCCGCGCATATGTTGCGGCTGGGGCCAACGTCATGATCAGTTCGCGCGGTGAAGGTCCCCTGCGGGATGCCCTCGGCAGTCTCGCCGCGCTCGCCTCCGAAGGCCAGATCGTTGCGGCCGAGAGCGGGGACGTTGCCAACCCGGCGGACGCCGAGAGGCTGGTCGCGGCCAGTCTCCAGCGCCTGGGGCAACTCGAGGTACTCGTCAACAACGCAGGGGTGTATGGCCCAAAAGGCACCATCGACGAGGTCGATTGGGATGCCTGGGCTGAGGCAATCCGAGTGAATCTGCTGGGCTCCGTGCTCATGGCCCGGGCCATCCTCCCCTACTTCAAGGCGCAGCGCTACGGCAAAATCGTTCAGTTGTCCGGCGGCGGCGCGACGGCCCCTCTTCCGAGGATCAGCGCCTATGCGGCATCTAAGGCAGGGATCGTCCGTTTCGCGGAGACGCTGGCGGAAGAAGTTCGCGGTTTCGGCATCGACGTGAACTCGATCGCACCGGGAGCTCTCAACACTCGGCTCCTGGACGAAGTGCTCGAAGCCGGGCCGGACAAGGTCGGAGAGGAATTCTACGAGCGCGCCGTTCGCCAGGCCTCGGACGGCGGCACGCCGCTGGAGCGAGGAGCCGGGCTAGCTGTCTTCCTGGCGTCGCCTCTCAGCGACGGGATCACCGGCAAGTTGATCAGCGCGGTCTGGGATCCGTGGGAGACGTTGGGAGCCCACGTTGCCGATCTACAATCGACCGACGTCTACACGCTGCGGCGCATCGTGCCAAAGGATCGTGGGCTAGTCTGGTAGTGAGAGCCGTCAGGGCTCAGGCCCTCGTTAGCGGTCTGAGAGGAACCAGGCATTGCCGGCTGGACGGGAGTGCGGGCGCGACAATGCCTGCATCTCGCCGATCGGTCGAGTTGGAAGGTCAGGTCAGGACTTGACGACGTTGAGCGATCTGCGGATCAAGCTGTTCGCCGACGGCGCAGACCTCGAAAGCATGCTCGAGATGCGGGGCAATCCCCTGATCAAGGGCTTCACCACGAATCCCACGCTGATGCGCAAGTCTGGAGTCGCAGACTACCGGGCCTTTGCCCAGGCCGCGCTGCAGGCCATCCCAGACCGCCCGATCAGCTTCGAAGTGCTCTCGGACGACTTCGAAGTCATGCACCGGCAGGCGGTCGAACTCGCAGGCTGGGGCCCAAACGTGTTTGTGAAGATTCCGATCACGGACACTCACGGGAATTCAAGCGCGGATCTTCTGCATCGTCTGGCCGCCGAAGGGATTCGATTGAACGTGACAGCTATCCTGACCCTTGACCAGGTGAAGGTCGCGGCCGAGGCCGTCGCAGCGTCTCCCTCTTCCGTCGTTTCCGTCTTCGCCGGGCGGATAGCGGATACCGGTCGCGATCCCGTGCCGCTCATGAGCAGAGCGATGGAAATCCTGAAACCCTATCCTGCAGTAGAACTGATATGGGCAAGCCCTCGTGAGCTTCTGAACATCTTCCAGGCCGACCAGATCGGGTGCCACATCATCACCGCCACCACCGACATCCTGAAGAAGCTCGATCTTGTCGGCAAAGACCTAATAGAGTTCTCACTCGAAACGGTCCAGATGTTCGTCCGCGATGCTCGGCTGGCTGGCCTCGAACTCTAGGTCGGACATCTCGCCGGCATTTGTCGCCGAGGCTTCTGGAGGACCGAAATGATCCGCCCCGGCAAGGCATGGCTGATACTCAGAAGCCTCCCAAAGACGGTGAGGTTCAACCTCAAGTACGTTCCCCTGCCCCAGGCCCTATTGCTGCCCGTTCTGGTGTGCCACCGCGTCTACTTCGAGAGCCTCCGTGGCACGGTTCGGGTGCCTCCGCGGTGTCGGTTGGGAATGATCAGTATCGGCTTCGGTGAGGTCGGGGTCTTCGATCGCGGGCGCGTCCGGAGCGTATGGCATGTCGAGGGGGAGGTGATCTTCCGTGGGCGGACAGGTCTCGGTCACGGCACAAGGGTTTCCGTCGACTCTGGCGGAGTCCTCACCTTCGGAGAGAGATTCCTCGTCGCCGCCGAGTCGGCGATCGTCTGTCGAAAAGCTATCACCTTCGGCAACGACGTCCTAGTTTCCTGGGACGTCCAGATAATGGACACCGACTGGCATCGCATCATCGATGAGCGCGGCACGGTCCTCAATCCGGACTCCGAAGTAGTCGTGGGCGACCATGTATGGATCGGCAGTCGAGTGCTTCTGATGAAGGGCGTGACGATCGCCCGAGACTCCGTCGTCGCCGCGGGATCCGTCGTAACCCGTGGTTCGTATCCCCCGAACGTTATCCTAGCCGGCGTCCCTGCGAGAGAGATTCGGCAGGGCGTCAGCTGGAACGAGGCGAAGCCGTAGCCACTCGTGTGCGACTGCAACGCGGACATACAACGTCGGCCGCGGTCGTCAATCTAGTTCCCGTCGATGGGAGCTTCGCCACGACGACCGTCATCTCGGTGCCGAACCGGCCGACTACGGCGTTGGCGGTCCGCCAGCTCGCCTGCGCCGGCACGAAGAGTTCCGGCCAGCTGAGAAGATGAGAAACGCGTCCGGGCTCGTGGCGGTAGTACATCAGGTAGCGTCCGCGGCTCAGGGTTCGAAAGTGCAGTTCCTCAAGGCGGGCGGAGACGTCGGCCGGCTTCCGGCGGGCGACAACACTCCCGGATTCCTTCCTGCCGAGCGCCAGGCCGAGCTTCTCCGCCAGCTGCGTTCCGACAGCCCGGGCAGGCTCGGTGATGGAGACTGCCCTCCCACCCGCGCCATCTCGGTGATGCCCGCGTCGGGCCGTTCCATTTGGTGCAGCCCATCGTGGACGTACACGAGATCTACTGCCGCGTCCGCAGCTGGCAGCCGTTCGGCATCAGCAACGATCGACAGCAGCGAGATACTGGAGCGGCTCGCTCGTTCGCGGGATGCCCACGCGATGCGCGACCGACGGGCAGGGTAGACGAGGAGCCGTCTCAGCCGTTCAACGGCGTCCAGCGTGCCCGGACCGGGTGATGGGCTCGCGGTCGACTCTCTCAAGGCCCGCAGAATGTAGCACAGCGGCTACCGCGTCATCCGGTCCCAGGCGGGTTCGGGCGCCACACGTTGACGCAGGCTTGCAGGTCAACGGATACTCTGCCTCTGCATCGAGCAGCATTTGTTTGCCCGAGGAGAAGGGGAGAAGGATGATCCGCCGCTACGGCGCGGTGCTCCGTTTGACTCTCGCGGCCGCGGACATTGTCCTGGCGGTTCTGGTCGCCGTGGCTGCGACCAACTTCCGGTTCGCCGGCAGCTCCGGGTGGCCGCAGGACCCGGATCCCCGGTTGCCCGATGCGACCCTCGCGGTTGCCGTCTTCATCGCAATGTGGATCGCGGTGCTGTGGGCGCAGGGGCTGTATCGAAGCCGGGCACGCTGGACTCGCGGTAGCGACATCGCCACGGTGCTCCGGGCCGCCATGATCCAGCTGATACTCACCCTGAGCGTGCTGTGGGTGCTCAAGCTGCCGGACGTGAGCCGGCAGCTCCTGATCGTCGTCTTCCCGGCCCTGGCTGCCGCCGCGATCGGCATCCGGATCGTCACGCGCCAGCTGCTCGTGGTCGCCCGAGACCGCGGCCGCAACGTCAGGTACATGCTGATCCTCGGTGCGAGCTCGCGGGCCAAGACCTTCGCCGATCTGGTCAAGAATCACGCCGAGCTCGGCCTGGTCGTCATCGGCCACCTGAAGGCCGATGAATCCGACGGCGGGGTGGTCCTGGACAGGCCGGTGCTGGGCATGATCGACGACCTCGCGGAAGTCCTCCACAGCCGGATCGTGGACGAAGTGGCCGTTTGCTTGCCCTTCTCGATGGAGGAGCAAATCGAGGAGGCCGTCTACGTCTGCGAACAGGAGGGCAAGGTCGTGCGGATGCCCGTCGCGCCGTTCGAACGCGCCGTGACGAGCGGACGTTTCGAGAGCATCGACGGGGTGGGCGTATATTCGCTGGCCAACGGCCCGGACAGGGCTATGGCCCTGCTCGCCAAGCGAGTCATCGACGTCGCCGGCTCCGCTTTCCTGATGGTCGTCCTCGCCCCGGTCGCGGCGATCCTGGCGATCGCGATACGGCTGGATTCACCGGGTCCGATCCTGTTCCGCCAGGAACGGGTGGGGCTCCACGGCCGGCCGATCACGGTCCTCAAATTCCGGAGCATGTGCTCTGGGGCTGACGAGCAGCTACCCGATCTGTTGAATCGGAACGAGATCAAGGGCCACGCCTTCAAGCTGACCAACGACCCGCGCGTCACTCGCGTGGGCCGCTTCCTTCGGCGCTCGTCGCTCGATGAGCTGCCGCAGCTGTGGAACGTTCTCTGGGGCCAGATGAGCCTGGTCGGACCGCGCCCGCCGCTGCCGTCCGAGGTCGCCAACTACGACGTCTGGCATCGTCGCCGGCTATCGATGAAGCCCGGCATGACCGGGCTCTGGCAAGTGGGCGGGCGTCGCAACCCCGAGTTCGACAACTGGGTCGCACAGGACCTGGACTACATCGACCGCTGGTCGCTGTGGCTCGACTTCAGGATCATCGCCCGGACGGTGCCCGCGATTCTGAGCGGCACGGGTCGCTGAGCGGCGCGATCACCACGGGCTCGGCCGTCGCAGAAGCCTCCGACGAAGGGCCAGCACTCGGTCCGCGCCGGGCATCCTCACCAACGGCAGCAAGCATGCCATGAGCAACCAGCTGGGCCGACGCTCGGCGATGCCGGCTCTCGCCAGGTGTCGAATGCCGACCGTGAGACTCCCCTCCTTGCCCTCGAGAAAGCCGGCCCTCGCCACCGTGGCATGCGTCCTCTTCCTGTTCTGCCGTCTCAAGCCGGGTTCGTCAAGTCGGCCGTCGAGCCACCGGCGAACGACCAACTCGCTGGCATTCATCGCATGTTGATTCCGGATGCTGCTGGCCTGATGCACCCGGACGAGAACGGCCCTCTCCTCGACCGGGTCTGCGACGAAGCGGATCCCTGCCAGCGCGCATCGCAGCCAGTACTGCCAATCCTCCGCACGATCGAGGCTCTCCTCGAACGGTCCGACCGTCGCGATCACATCCCGGCGAACCAGGGGGCCCTCGACCATCATGATGTTGTTCTGGATGAGCGCCCGGAGAAGGGCATCTGACGAGGATGGCCCTGGCGTCGTCGACGGACGGGGTCCCGGGGCTCGATACGCGAGAAGGTCTGTTGGGGAGCCCCGGAAGAACCGAGCGTCGCTGTAGACGATCCCGATGGAGGGATCCGTCTCCATCGCGCGCACCTGGTGCTCCAGCTTCGTGGACGGCAGTAGATCGTCCGCGTCGAGGAATTGGACGTACTCGCCTGTGGACTCGGCGATGCCTCGATTCCGAGCGGCAGAGGGCCCCCGGTTGCTTTGGGATACATACCTGACGCGACTGTCGGCTGTCGCTGCGGCCCGCAGCACCGACGTCGTTTCGTCGGTTGAGCCATCGTCGACCACGATGCACTCCCAGTCGGGATAGGTCTGCGCGCGGACCGACTCCAGGGCTTCCGGCAGAAACCGAGCGTAGTTGTGAGTGGGCACTATGACGGAGACCGTCATGCCGTCCGTTTCCCTCGCGCAGGGGCTGCCGCGAGTGGGATGCAGCGTCTCCGACTCATCTCGGGCGAGGTCCTCGAGGCTTCAGGGGGTGGGGACAATCTAGTGGCTGCCATTCTGGCCCGCAACATTCGCTTCGGACGGGCCGCGAAGCAAGAACGGCGGCCGACGTCAGGCGAGCTTCTCGAGCCTGAGTCGTGAGGCCACGGCGACGGTAAGACCGGGCCGCAGCCCCAGCAGTCGTCTCAGCACGATGAGGAACGACGTGCTCCCAAGAAGGATGAAGAGTACGACGGACAGGGCCGCCATCAGAGCTGAACCCCGGCCGGGGACGAACGCGTGACTCGGAACCCACATGAGCGCGAGCATCGTCGCCAGCACTGCCGCCCCGAGGTATCGGGAGGGCCGTGTCCGTATCCACGCGAGGGTTTGGGGGATCGCCAGTATCAGGAACACGAGCTTGTATGGGTAGGTCGCCGCGAATAGAAAAGTGCCGACGTAGATGGCGGATGCCGTGACGTATCCCATCTCCAATGTCGAAGGAGAGGCGGTCCTGCTGCCGTTCCTCAGGCCGGGGAGCACCGCGGTCACAAGAACTGCGAGGCCGAGGAAGCCGGTGAGCAGCACGAAGAACGTACGATGCTGAGGGAGGCCCAGAGCTTCGCACAGAGGCACGAGTCCGTAGGCGTACCACTGCGGCACGGAAATGTATGCGTTGATCGCCCCGACATCGGATGCGGTGGCCACCATGTAGAGGCCGAACGGGATCAGGGCGACGATCGCCCAGCGTGTCCGCACCGCGAGAGGAACGAGGGCGAACGCCGGGTAGAACTTGAGCATCGCGGCAAGGCAGAGAGTTGCGGCACCTAACGCGCCGGCAAGAACCCGGCCCTTGTCGACATACGTGCCCAATGCAGCGAGGCCGGTGGCAACAAGGCAGAAGACGACGAGGTCGACATTCCCTCGCTCTATCCCCAGCATTGCGGCCGGTGACAGCAGCACGAGCAGAACGACAACGGTCTCGGGAAATCCGCTGCGTCCCACCCATGCTAGGGTGGCAAGCACAAAGGCCGTGGCGATGAGCAGCCCGAGTGCGTCAGTGAAGCTCTGGTCCAACCCGAGTAACCCCGGCACGAGCCAGAGTCGAGGAAGACTCGGCGGACGACCCCAGGGGTCGCATTGGTTCACTGGGAGGAACTCAAGCCCACGATGCAGGCAGTCCCAGCCCGAAGTCACTGCCCGAAGATCCCCGAAGGTCTCCGGCATCGGCGGCACGCCGAACAAGTTGCGCCACACGATGGAACGGAGTTCGGGCGGCAGCAACACGAGCACGGCGCCGACGGCCGCCATCGCGAGCGCCGCTACCGGCCGGTAGTCGCTGTCAGCGCTGGCGCGCTGGGCCGACTCTGCCATGTCGAAGATGGTCCCCCAGTTACTCCGCGAACGTCTCGAAGCCGCCGTAGTCTGCCGAAACGCCCCACCTGCTGAGGGTCGCGACTCGCATACCGGTGGATGGTAACCGCGCCGGCGACCCCTTCGCCGGGTCTGGCGTCCGAAGGCGGATCCCGTGTCTTCTTCGGGGACCCTATACTCCACCGGTGCATTTTGGCTTTGCTTCACCCGACACAGTGATTGCCTCCCGGAAGGGAGTGCCGGTCGATCGCGACGCGGCTGCGACCGTCCTGGCAGTCGGAGCCCTGGCGGCGGGCCCAGCCGGCGGACTGTTCGCCCTGAATCGGCGAACCCCGAGCTGGGACGAGCAACTTCGAGGCGAGCGGCGCCGATGACGGAGTCCGCCAAGCGAGGCGCCCCGGCTCGCGCATCTGGCACCGAAGGATTCATCGTTTACGAACGCAAACGCGGCTGGGCTGCGCTCGACTTGGGCGAGCTGTGGAGATACCGCGACCTGCTCTACTTCCTGATCTGGCGCGACGTCCTTGTGCGCTACAAGCAAGCCGTGTTCGGTGTCGCCTGGGTCATTTTGCAGCCGCTTCTGACGATGGTTGTCTTCACGGTGGTTTTCAACCAGATCATCGGCGTCAAGAGTCCCGACGACAAGCTGCCCTATGCCGTCTTCAGCTTCGCCGGGCTCCTGCCGTGGCAGTTCTTCGCCGGAGCGCTCGCGCGTTCGAGCATGAGCCTGGTGGGCAACTCGAACCTCCTGACGAAAGTGTACTTCCCGCGCCTGGTGATCCCTCTCTCGGCCGTGCTGGGCGGCCTCGTCGATCTTGGGATCTCGTTCATCGTGCTGATCGGTCTCATGGCCGTGTACGGCATCGTTCCCACATGGCAGGTCATTTTCCTGCCGCTCTTCGTCCTTCTGGCACTCGCCTCCGCGTTCGCCGTCGGCCTGTGGCTCAGCGCTCTCAACGTGCTCTATCGTGACGTTGCATATGTCATCCCATTCCTCGTTCAATTGGGGATGTTCATGAGTCCGGTGATCTACCCGACCAGCAGCATCCCCGCCGGTCCGCTCCGCCTCGCGTTCGCGCTGAACCCGATGACGGGCGTGATCGGAGGCTTTCGCTGGGCGTTGCTCGGGCAGGAATTCCCCGGCAGCTACCTGTTGTTCTCCACCGCGATGGTCGCTGTGCTGCTCTTGGGCGGGCTCTTCTTCTTCAAGCGGATGGAGCGCGTGTTTGCCGATGTGGTGTAGACGATGAGCGACATCGCCCTGCGTACAGTCGGTCTCGGCAAGATGTACCACATCGGCGCTGAGCGCGAGCAGTACAACACGCTGCGTGACACGCTCACGAAGGCGGCACGGCGCCCCTTTGAACGCATCCGCCACCCGGGCGCTGCGACGCATAAATCGGAGGAACTCTGGGCGCTCAGAGACATCGATCTCGAGGTCAAACAGGGGGACGTCCTGGGGATCGTGGGTCGCAACGGCGCCGGGAAGTCCACGCTCCTCAAGGTGCTCTCGCACATCACCGAACCGACGGAGGGCAGGGTCGAGATCCACGGCAGGGTGGCGAGTCTCCTGGAGGTCGGCACGGGGTTCAATCCCGAGCTCACCGGTCGCGAGAACATCCAACTCAACGGTGCGATCCTCGGGATGAGACGGGCCGAAATCAAGAGCAAGTTCGACGCAATCGTCGAGTTCAGCGAGATCGGCCGCTTCCTCGACACGCCGGTAAAACGCTACTCCAGCGGCATGTATGTGCGACTTGCGTTCGCCGTGGCGGCTCACCTGGACCCCGAGATCCTAATCGTTGACGAAGTCCTCGCCGTGGGTGACATGGAATTCCAGCGGAAGTGTCTCGGCAAGATGAGCGAGGTCGCCGGCGAGGGTCGCACGGTTCTCTTCGTGAGCCACAACATGGCGGCGGTCCAACGCCTCTGCTCGACGGGATTGCTGCTCGAGGGCGGCGAGACGGCCTTCCGCGGCACTGCGGTAGACACGGTCAGGCGCTACGTCGAGTTCGCAAGCCGCAATCTTGTTGCGGCCCCGCAGCTTGCGTGGGTGGCTCCGGATCGGCCCGCCCCTTTCGGGGACGTGGTGCGCGTACACGGGTACCAGATCACTGACGATCAGAATCGTCCAGTGGCGGGCCGCCTCTACTCGGGCCGCGAGTACACCGCTCAGATCTCCTTCGACCTGCGCAGAGCCGATGCGGCCTTGATCTTCGGGTTGGGCTACTACGACAAGAGCTCGCAGGCGCTCCTCTTCGTAAGTGACGTACACGACGTATCTGGCATCAACTTCGCGTCGGTGGAACCTGGCACTTACACTCTCTCTGCTCGACTGCCAACTGAGTGGTTCTGCAGCCAGGGTTACGAGATTGAGTTGATGTGCGCCATGCATCACATGGGCTGGATCCTCCAGCCGGGCAATCAAACACGCCTCGCATTTGAAGTGTTCCGGGAAGATGACACCAACCCCTATGCGCAAGACTCAAGACTCGGGATGCTTGCGTCCGCGATAAGGTGGAGTCTCCGCGCTGAGAAGAGCTCCCCATCCGTGGGATCTTGATTGCGCTGGTCTTCGCTTGCATGACGGCATGATCGGCCCGCCGCCCGAGGCGGTCTGCCCTGCGCCGATCAAGACCCCGCTCGTGCTCGTCGGTCTCGTGGTGGCGGACGGTTGGCGCGGGTCTCCACCAGGACACGCAGGCACGAGGTTTGAGCCTCCCACTGCGGCGGCTCGTATACTACGACAGCTATGGTAAGGGTTCGTCATCTCCGGAGGTGGGCGAGGTCGTGAAAGTCGTCATCCTTGCCGGCGGTCTCGGCACACGTCTGTCGGAGGAAACCACCGCCAAGCCCAAGCCCATGGTGGAGATCGGCGAGCGTCCGATCCTATGGCACATCATGAAGACGTACAGCCACTACGGCTTCAACGACTTCGTGGTTTGCCTCGGCTACAAGGGCTACGTCATCAAGGAGTACTTCTCGAACTACTTCCTGCACATGTCTGACGTCACCTTCGACATGCGTGACAACTCGATGCAGGTCCACCAGAACGCGGCCGAGCCGTGGCGCGTGACGCTCGTGGACACCGGGGCTGATACGCAGACCGGCGGCCGGATCAGGCGCGTCGGCGAGTACGTGCGCGACGACACGTTCATGCTGACCTACGGCGACGGCGTCGCCGACCTGGACATCGCGAAGCTGCTCGAGTTCCACCGGGCCCACGGCAAGCTGGCGACGATCACGGCCGTCCAGCCGCTCGGGCGCTTCGGCGCGCTGCAGATCGACGAGGACCTGGCCGACGGGCAGCTCTCCGCCCCTGCCGTGCGGGCTTTCCAGGAGAAGCCCGTGGGAGACGGCGCCTGGGTGAACGGGGGATTCTTCGTGCTCGAGCCGGCCGTGCTGGACCGCCTCGAGGGAGCCGACATGCCATTCGAGCGCACACCGCTCGAGAGCCTGGCCGCGGACGGTGAACTGCGCGCCTATCGCCATCGCGGCTTCTGGCAGCCCATGGACGCCCTGCGTGACGTTCGCACGCTCGAGGCGCTATGGGATTCCGGCGAGGCGCCGTGGGCGGTTTGGATGCGCAGCGCGAGTTCTAGATGAGCCTGGCTGATACCTACGCCGACCGCAAGGTCTTCGTCACCGGCCACACTGGGTTCAAAGGGGCGTGGCTCGCCGAGTGGCTCGTGACCCTTGACGCCGAGGTCACCGGCTACGCGCTCGACCCACCAACCGAACCCAGCCTCTTTGCGGCGCTCGACCTGGGTGTGCGGCTCAAGCACGTAGTCGCCGACGTCCGCGACCGGGACTGCGTGGTCGCCGCGGTACACGCCGCGCAGCCATCCGTTATCTTCCATCTCGCGGCGCAGGCGCTCGTCCGCCGGGCCTATCGCGATCCGCGTGAGACTTTCGAGACGAACGTCATGGGAACCGTCAACGTGCTCGAAGCGGCTCGTACCTGTCCGTCGGTACGCGCGGTGGTCATCGTCACCAGCGACAAGTGCTACCAGAACCTCGAGACCGGCCGGCCCTTCCGCGAGACGGACGCGATGGGCGGCCGCGACCCGTACAGCGCGAGCAAGGGCTGCGCGGAACTCGTCACGACCGCCTACCGCGAGAGCTACTTCGCCGACGGCGCGGCCGTTGCCTCGGCGCGGGCGGGGAATGTCATGGGCGGCGGGGATTGGGCCGCCGATCGAATCATCCCGGACTGCGTCCGAGCTCTGGCGGCGGGCGAGCCCATCGTCGTCCGGAACCCCGGCGCCATCCGACCCTGGCAGCATGTCCTCGATCCCCTGTCGGGGTACCTCAGGCTGGGGGCTCTCATGCTGCGGGAGGGTCGCCGGTACCAAGGGGCGTGGAACTTCGGGCCCACCGACGAGGACAGCGCCCGGCCGGTACGCTGGGTCGTCGAGCGCTTTCTGAAGGAGTGGGGTCCGGGCTCGTGGACAATCCCCACCGAAGCGGGCCGGCAACCTCACGAAGCCCACTGGCTGAGCCTCGACAGCGCCAAGGCACGCGAGCAGCTCGGGTGGGCCCCGGTCTGGGATGGGCAGACGGCGGTGCGCCAGACGGCGTCCTGGTATCGCCAGTTCTACCGGGCGCCGGCGATGGCCCGTGAGCTGGTCGACCACCAACTGCGGACCTACCAGGACGATGCTCTCGCCGCGGGGCTGCTCTGGGCCGGCGCGGACGAAAAGAGGTCGATCGGGTGACAGACACGCCCCACGACGCCGCAGGCACCCGCGGCGAGATCCTCGACCTGGTGAGCAGGTACTACCGGGAGCGCCACGTGCCGCCGCCGTTCGACCCCGACCACGACCCAGTGCGCTACGCCGGCCGGGTGTTCGGTGAGGAGGAACTGCGCTTCCTGGTCGACTCCAGCCTCGACTTCTACCTCACCGCCTCCCGTTTCACCGAGGAGTTCGAGGCGGGCATCGCGGATTACCTCGGCCTCTCGGACGCCCTGTTCGTCAATTCGGGCTCGTCGGCGAACCTCCTGGCACTGACGACGCTCACCTCGCCAAAGCTCGGTGATCGGCGCCTGAAGCCCGGCGACGAGGTGATCACGGTTGCGGCGGGCTTCCCCAGCACGGTCGCGCCGATCGTCCAGAACCGCCTCGTACCGGTGTTCGTCGACGTCCGCCTGGGCGACTACAACGCCGACCCGGACCAGCTGCGGGCGGCGGTCTCGCCGCGAACCAGGGCGATCATGCTCGCGCACACGCTCGGCGTGCCCTTCGACCTCGACACGGTCATGGAGCTTGTCGAGCAGCACGACCTGTGGCTTGTCGAGGACAACTGCGACGCCCTGGGCTCGCGCTACCGGGACCGTCTCACGGGGACCTTCGGGCACCTGTCCACGGTGTCGTTCTATCCCGCGCACCACATCACCACCGGCGAGGGCGGCATGGTGGTCACCAACGATGACCAGCTCGCCCGAATCGCCCGCTCGGTGCGAGACTGGGGCCGCGACTGCTATTGCGCGGGCGGTGAGAACAACACCTGCGGCAAGCGCTTCGGTCAGCAGTTCGGCAGCCTGCCGCACGGCTACGACCACAAGTACGTGTACAGCCACCTCGGCTACAACCTCAAGGCCACCGACATGCAGGCCGCGATCGGCTGCGCGCAGCTGGCGCGCCTCGACGGGTTCATTACGGCGCGCAAGCACAACCATGCCCGGCTGCTCCAGGCGCTTCAGCCATACGAGGACCGCCTCATCCTGCCGGTCGTGCCGCTCCATGCCGATCCGTCCTGGTTCTGCTTCGTCATTACCGTGCGCGAGAACGCCGGCTTCACGAGGAACGAGCTGACCGGGTTCCTCGAGGCCAACCGTATCGAGACGCGCAACCTGTTCAGCGGCAACCTCCTGCGTCACCCTGCGTTCGAGGACATCGAGCGCCGGGTCGTCGGCGACCTGGCCAACACCGATGCCGTCATGAACCGAACCTTCTTCGTGGGCGTGTACCCGGGAATCGACGACGCTCGCATGGACCACATGATCGACGCGTTCGGGCGCTTCATGGCCGGCGCGCGGGCAGCGATCGAGGCCGGGGACGATGGCGCGCCGGCGCCGTCGGAGCGCTGAGGCACGGATGGCCGTCGTTCGCAAGATCCCCTGCGTGGTGCTCGCCGTGACCGATCACGGCGAGCACGTCTATACCGTGGAGCTTCAGCCGTCCATGGCGGTGCCCCGCTTCAAGCCCGGGCAGTTCCTGCATCTGGCCCTCGACGCCTGCGAGCCGGGCGGCTTCTGGCCGGAGTCGCGGGTGTTCTCGATCGCCAGCTCGCCCCTGGAACGCGACCTGCTAACGATCACCTACGCCGTCAAAGGCGCGTTCACGGCACGCATGGAGCGCGAGCTGGCCCCAGGAGGCAGCGTCTGGGTGAAGCTGCCGTACGGCGAATTCGTGGTCGATCCGGGCACCGACGCAGTGCTGTTCGCCGGCGGCACCGGTATCACCGCGTTCACGGCGTTCCTCCAATCGCTCGAGGCCGACCGGGCCACGCGGGTCCTGCTCCTCTACGGCGCTCGGAAGCCGAGCCTTTTCATCTACGGTCCCCTAGCAGAGGCCTACACGCTCGCCGTGCCATCGCTGGCCTGCACGCTTGTCTGCGAGGAGACCGACGGGCCTCTGCAGGTAGCTGCCGCGTGGCCGGCCATCAAGACGCTGCACGACCCCGTCTTCTACCTGTCCGGTCCTCCGCAGATGCTCGCCGCGCTCACGGCGCAGCTGCGTGGGCGCGGCGTCCCGCCGGCAGCCATCCGCACCGATGCCTGGGAGTGAGCTTCGATGAGGATCCTGCTCACCGGGGGTAGCGGTTTCGTCGGTCGCAACTTACTCGAACACCTTTCGCGAGACCACGAGGTGCTTGCCCCGACCCACGCCGGACTGGACCTTGCCGATAATCGCGCCGTCGACGCGTGGTTTCGCGCACATGAGGTCGATGCCGTGGTCCACGGCGCAGTCCGACCCGGCCACCGCGCCGCGCAGGACCCCACCCGCCAACTCTGGAGCAATCTCCGGATGTTCTTCAACATCGTCCGCAATGGCGACCGTTTCGGACGCCTCGTGTTCCTCAGCTCGGGCGCTGTGTATGACACGCGAGACGCCCTCGTGCGCGTGGCGGAGGATCGTCTGGGCGCTTCGGTGCCCGAAGACGAGCACGGGCTTTCCAAGTACACAATCGCCCGATACCTCGAAGCCCTGGGGCCGCAGGCCCGGCCCTCGGTCGTTGAGCTCAGGCTCTTTGGGATCTTCGGACAGTACGAGGACTACGGCATCCGCTTCATCTCCAATGCAATCTGTCGCGCACTGTTCGACCTGCCGATCACTTTGCGACAGGATCGTCGTTTCAGCTACCTCTTCATCCACGACTTGATGCCGGTGGTCGATTGGGCCTTGGTTGGGCAGCCAGCGCATATCGCCTACAACGTGGCACCGGACTGGACCGACCGCCTGCACGATCTCGGCCTCCTGGTCTCGGGCCGTTCGGGCAAGGATGTGCCCGTGCTGGTTGCGACCGAGGGATACGGCAGGGAGTACAGCGCCGACAACGCCCGGCTGAGGGAGGAGATGCCGCACGTGACGTTCACTCCGACAGAGGTCGCCGTCGACCGCCTCTACCGGTGGTACGAGGATCGGCGCTCCGAGATCGACGCCACCCGTCTCGAGATCGACCAGTGAGGTCGCAGCCGTGAGCACCGTCCGCGTCGCCGACTACCTGATTGCGCAGATCCCGCGCCTGGGGGTCGACCACGTCTTTGTTGTTGCCGGCGGCGCCGCCATGCATCTCGACGACGCTTTGCGATTGCGCCCGGATGTGAAGGTCGTGTTCAACCAGCACGAGCAAGCCTGCGCGATCGCCGCGGAAGGCTACGCCCGCACGAGTGGCACGATGGGGATCGCCGTAGTGACGAGCGGTCCTGGTGGCACGAACTGCATCACCGGTGTGCTTGGCATGTGGCACGACTCGGTGCCGGCCCTATTTCTCTCAGGCCAGGTGCGCTTTGATACCACCGTGGCCAGCACGGGGTTGCCGCTGCGCCAGCTCGGCGATCAAGAGAACGACATCGTGCGGTTGGTCGCTCCGATCACCAAGTATGCGGCGATGATCACCGATCCTCAGCGGGTGCGGTATCACTTCGAGAAGGCGGTCTACCTCGCCCGGGCCGGGCGGCCCGGCCCGGTGTGGCTGGACGTGCCGATCGATGTGCAGGCGGCGCAAGTCGATCCAACCGCGCTGCCCGGCTTTGATCCGCGCGAGCTCGAAGATCTGCCCGACCGACCGGTCAATCCGGTCCGCGGCCGGCCGCTCACCGTTGTCACAGGCCTTACGACACCCGGCGAGACGGTACCGGAGAGTCAGGTCTGGTTGCCGCCGTGTGCGCCGCCTCAAGATCGCGGTGCCGCCGCCGGACTCTTCGACCGAGCGACGGCCAAAGAGCAGGCAAGGCAGGTACTGAGACGGCTACGCACAGCGGAGCGGCCCATCATCCTGGCCGGCTCGGCCTTGCGGAGCGCGGGCGCGGTTGATGACTTCAGGGCGCTCGTTGAGACGTTGAGGGTACCCGTCACGACCGCCTGGAATGCGCTGGACGTCATGTGGCAGGATCACCCGTTGTTCATCGGCCGACCGGGCAGCATCGGGGATCGCGCGGGCAACTTCGCGGTGCAGAACGCCGATCTCCTGCTTGTCTTGGGCTGCCGCCTGAACGTGCGCCAGATCGGCTATGAGTTCGCCGCCTTCGCACGCGCGGCGCACCTCGTGGTCGTCGACATCGACGCGGCCGAGCTGGCCAAGCCCACGATCAGCCCCGACCTCGCGGTCCATGCCGACGTGGGCTGGTTCGTACGCGCGCTCCGCGAGCTGGCGACGAATGAGCCCGTCCCGGCCTCCCGAGCGGCGTGGCTTGCCTGGTGTTCGGCACGTCGCGAGCGATACCCCGTCGTGCTGCCCGAGTACCGCCGGCGGGACACTCCGATCAATCCGTACGTCTTCATCGATGAACTGTCGGACCAGCTCGAAGACGACGACGTGGTGGTGATGGCCAACGGCGCGGCGTGCGTCACAGCCCTGCAAGCGCTGCGGCTCAAGCGCGACCAGCGGGTGATCGTCAACTCGGGCACGGCCGGCATGGGCTACGACCTGCCCGCCGCGATCGGCGCCGTCTGCGCCCGCCGCGCCGGGCCGTCGGGCAGCCGGCGCGTGGTCTGTCTGGCAGGCGACGGCAGCATCCAGATGAACCTGCAGGAACTCGAGACCTTGGTGCACTACGAGCTGCCGGTCAAGGTCTTTGTATTCAACAACGGCGGGTACTTGTCGATGCGCCTGACGCAGGACAATCTGTTTGCCGGAGCGAGGTTCGGCGAGAGTTCAGCCAGCGGCGTCGGTCTGCCGAACATGTTGGCAGTGGCAAACGCCTACGGTATAGCGGCGAACAGGGTGGACAGCCACGCCGCACTTTCCGCGGCGATCGCGGACACGCTGGCTGCGGACGGACCGTCGCTTCTGGATGTAGTCATGGACCCGGAGCAGGGATTCGCGCCAAAGGTGATCGCCGAGAAGCGGCCGGACGGCACGATCGTGTCCAAGCCTCTTGAAGACATGTTCCCGTGGCTGGACCCGGAGGAGCTGCGAGACAATATGCTGGTCGACGTCTACCGCCGCGAACCACGGGAGGACAAGTGAACGAGCTTGAACGCAAGATGGTCCACCAGCTGCAGGACCTGCGTGAGAACCACCATGTCATCGGTGTCAAGGCCGAGTTCGAGGCCGAGGGCACCCGCATGGAAGAGGCTATGCGGCTGAAAGACGTCGTCTCCTCCGCCGGCCTTGGCCTCACGATAAAGGTGGGCGGCGGCGAGGGGCTCCGCGACATGTACGAGGCTCGCGTCATCGGAGTCGAGCGCGTCGTCGGCCCTATGATCGAGTCGTCTTATGCCCTCCACAAGTTCCTGGGCGCCGCCAAACTGGCCTTTCCCGCCGGCGAGCGCGAGGATGTGCAGTTCGCCATCAACATCGAGACGGTCACTTCTGTCGAGAACCTGAATGCCATGTTGGAGCTGCCTGAGATCGGCGAGCTCGACGGCGTGGTGCTGGGGCGCGTCGATATGACCGGCTCTCTGGGCCTCTCCCGCGACGACGTCAATAGCCAGAAGATTCTGGATATCGCTCGCCGGGTGTTCCAGGCGGCCAAGGCCAAGGATCTCGAGTGCGCCGTGGGTGGTGGCGTCGCAAAAGAGGCCCTGCCTTTCATGCGCGAGCTGGGCAATCTGCTCGACCGTTACGAGACGCGCAAGGTGATCTTCGGCTGCCCGGCAGCGCTCGACGACAACGCCGAGACCGGCATCCTCAAGGCAGTGGGGTTCGAGCTGATGTGGCTCAAGAACAAGCGCGACTTCTACGGCAGCATCTACGAGGAGGACCGCACGCGGATCGAGATGCTCGAGGCGCGCTACGCTCGGCTCATCGAGAAGGCCGGTGGCATGCTCGAGTGAACGGCAGGGTCGCCCTCGTTACCGGCGCGTCGCGCGGCATCGGGCGTGCCGTGGCGACCCGGTTCGAGGAGCTGGGTGCGCGGGTGCTTGCTCCGCCGCGGGCCGAACTCGACCTCGCCGATTCTGCTTCTGTGGATCGCTACCTGGCACGACTTGACCAACCGATCGACATCCTGGTCAACGATGCCGGGGTCAACCGGCTTGCCGGGCTTGTTGAGACAGACGATGACCTGCTGCGCGACACGCTGGAGGTCAATCTCATCGCGCCGCTGCGTCTCGCCCGGGCCCTCGCGCCCGCCATGGCCGAGCGGGGCTGGGGCCGGGTGGTCAACATCACGTCGGTTTGGACCGTGGTCGCGCGGGAGCGCCGCCTGCCGTACATCGTCAGCAAGACCGGCCTCAACGGTCTCACGCGCGCCATGGCGGTCGAGTTCGGGTCGCGGGGGGTCTTGGTGAATGCAGTGGCCCCGGGGTTTGTCATGACGGAGATGACCACCCAGAACAACACGCCGGAACAGCTGCAGGTCATCGCGAAGGGGGTGCCGTTGCGGCGTCTAGCGGAACCTCGCGAGATTGCCGAGCTGGTCGCGTTCCTCGCCTCGTCGCGGAATTCGTTCATGACCGGCCAGGTCCTCGTGTGCGACGGCGGCTACTCGGTAGTTTGAAGGACGCCATGGATCCGTTGACTATCCGCTCGCGGCTGGGCGACTACCGGGTCGATTTCCGCGACGATGCGGTCTGGGCCGCCGAGCTGTGCGAGTTGGAAAACGCGTTCTTCGTTGTCGACGAGCTCGTATGGCGGCTGCACGGCGAGGGCTGTCTGGCACCCCTGGCGTCGCGTCCGCTGCATCTGGTGTCGGCTACCGAAGACACCAAGACCCTGGAGGGCATCTCCAAGCTCTGCGATGGGATGATCGCGCAGGCGGCCAAGAGGAACGCCGTGGTCGTCTCCATTGGCGGCGGCGTCGTGCAGGACGCCACCGGTTTCCTGGCTTCGGTCATCTATCGCGGTGTGGGCTGGGTGTACGTGCCCAGTACCTTGCTGGCGCAAGCGGACAGTTGCATCGGCGCCAAGACGTCGCTGAACTTCCGCCATTTCAAGAACCTGCTGGGCACCATGTATCCGCCGCAGCGCGTGATCGTGCACCCGCCGCTCGTAGCCACACTCAACGACGACCACTTCTTCAGCGGCCTCGGCGAGATCGTCAAGATGCACATCGCCGCCGGACCCGATGCGATGGCAGACCTCGAACCGCGCATGGCGGCCCTCGGCCGCCGCGACCAAGCGGCAGTGAGCGATGCCGTGCGAGCCTCGCTGCTCATCAAGCAGCGATTCATAGAAGAAGACGAGTTCGACCGTGGCCGCCGCCGACTGCTCAACTTCGGTCACTGTTTCGGTCACGCCATCGAGTCGGCGACGGATTTCGCCGTGCCGCACGGTCAGGCCGTAGTCTTGGGCATCATCCTTGCTGGCCTCGTCTCCTGCGCGCGTGGCCGGCTCACACGTTCGCGCCTCGACGAGGTCGTGGCGCGGCTTCTCGTGCCCACGCTCACCTCCGCGGCGGGCTGCGGCGACCTCGCGCACGGCGCAGTCGTGGAAGCCATGCGCCACGACAAGAAGCGCTCCGGTGCCGCACTGGCAGTCGTCATCCCGTGCGACGACTGGAGTCTGCTCTTGGTAACCGACGTCACCGAATCGGAGGCGCTGCGGGCCCTGGAAGAGCTGCCTGCCCTCCTCGACGCCGCGCGCGCCGCGCCCGACCAGAGTGTCTGAGCGCGAGAAGGACCCGGCCAAGAGAGTGCCGCTCGTCGTTGTTGGCGGCGTTCCCCCTATCACCGACCGCTGATCATCCCGCCCACGAGTTCGAAGACACGCTCGATGCCCGATTGTCGAGAGAAACCAGCAACGACATCAGATGTACAAGTACGCTCGTAGACGGCGCCGGATCGTCTCAGGGAGTAAACGCGTCACTCGCCCGTGCGCGAGCGGGCTTCGCCGCAGTCCCGACAAGAGTGACCGCACCAGTATCAACCAGCGCAGCCTGATCATCGCCCTCCGGCCGCCGTACTTCTTCAGGACGGCTCTCGTGGCCAGGTGGATTTCAGGGTGCTTGTCTCGGTACTTGACGAATGCGGGACCGTGCTCGCGAAGCCACCCGCGGCAGAATCGTGCGGCGTCCTCAGGGGGCATTAGCGGCACCAACTGAGGCATGCCGCTGAGCGACAGGGAGTAATCCGCCTGCTCTTCGCCATGCTGAGCAGGCGGTTGCAACACCCAGGCGCGCGGGACGACTCGGAAACGCAGAGAACCGCGCTCTCGCATGGTGGCCATCAACACGGCCAGGTGCGGGAACGATGAGTTGTGGTAGAAGAATGCCTGCGACGCTTGAGCCGCGAAGACCTGCGCCTTGTAGATGACACTTGATATCTGGCCAGCGGTCCCACTAACCCAGTCCCAACAACCCTCGCGCCATGCAGGCACGACCGTGGCAGGTTGCTCGGAGACCGCACCGAAACTGACGACATCCGGGTCTCCCACCAAGCCCTGCGTGGCGATTGCCTGCAGTGCCCCTGGGCACACAGTGTCGTCATCGCTGAGAATCCAGAGGTACTCCTGGGGTCGCGCAAACACGAATCCCAGCGCGATGTTCGCGTTCCCGTCGACGTTCCCGAGGTTGCTTCGGACCTCGACGCCATACTCCCTCGCCATGGACGCCGCCGCCTCGGTAGAGAACGAGGGCGACGCGTTGTCGTTCACAAGGATCCTGACCTGGCCGGGCCAGTCGCCCCTTTGAGACGTCAGGGCATCGAGCTGCTTTCGCAATGTCGAGGGACGGTTATAGGTCGGGATGTAGATGAAGAGTGTCGGGTGGGCCTCCAACCGATTTGGAGACTCGGATCCCGGGTCCACCAGGGGACCGCGTGCCTTCACCATCACTGATGGAGTTCGGCCACCCTTGCCACGTAGGTTGTCGGGGTCGCTCACTCAAATCCCCTTGCCCTGCTCCGGCCTGGACCCGTCCTGGCTCGCGTAGTGAGCCGAGTGGGTGCAGTGGACTGGTAAGTTCGAAGACACGCTCGATGCCCGATTGTCGAGAGAAACCAGCAACGACATCAGATGTACAAGTACGCTCGTAGACGGCGCCGGATCGTCTCAGGGAGTAAACGCGTCACTCGCCCGTGCGCGAGC
>JBEKKR010000018.1:0-57630 GCA_050010635.1 Candidatus Limnocylindrales bacterium | reverse complement strand
GAGGATCAGGACGCCAAGCAGAAGCGCGATCAGGTCCATCACGGCCGATCATGACCTACCGGCGCGGCCGGTGCACCTGTGGGTCTCGGCGCGCCGCCCTCCGGCACGGCAGCCGGCCCCGGCCGGGCCGCCGCAGCCGGGCGCCGGTTAGCCGAGCGCCTTCTCGAGGGTCAGCCCGGTCTCGCGCTCGGAGAGCTCCCAGAGCTGGACGAGCTGCTCGGGCCTGCGCAGCCACTTGCCGACGCCACGCACGACCGGCGCCCCGAAGGCGATCCAGTGCGGCGCGTAGAGCGTGCCGCCCACGGCGGCCGGATCCGTGCCGGCTCGAAGCTGGGGCAGCGACCCCATGGATGCCGGCTGGCCCATGATCCGCGCGGCCACCACCCAGAACCGTTGAGCGAAGCCACGCCCTGGGTGCCGATCACGTCCTGGCCGCGCTAGTGCTGGTGGGGATCAACTTGATGATCTTCCAGCTGGTTCGTCTGCGCCGGCCCGCGCCCTGACGGCCGCGGCACGAGGAAGCGCAGCTCCGGCCTCAGACCGCCTACTGCCGGGCGACGGGCCTCATCGGGAAGACGCCGACGATGGCGGGGCTGGTCGGGTCGAGGAGCAGCTCGCAGCCGACCTCGCCGGCCTTGATCAGTTCGCCGAGGAATCCGGCCTCGCGCTCGGGGAGACCCACGAATAGCGTGCCCTGTCCGGTGGACATCGGGCTGACCTCGTCCTCGATCCCCTCGATGAGGAAGCGGCGGCGCAGCTCGTGGACGGGCACGTAGGGGCGGCTCTTGATGAAGCGCCGCATCTGGGCCAACGTGCAGCCGGCTTTCTGGCCTGCGGCGCTCTCTCCCCCGTCGGACGGCGCCGCTGGTACGGGCCGGGGCTTGGGCTGGCGGCAAGGAGCGGCGGGGCCGGAGCCGCGGCCTGGAGCGGGAGCGGCGCCGCCCGATCCGCGCGGGGCGTTCGGCGAAGCGGCCGCTGCGACAGCGCCGCCTGCCTCGGCTTCGGCGAGCGGCGCGGCGGGGGCTCCGGGGGCCGCGGCAACCGCCGCGCCGCCTGGTCCGCGTCCGCGGCCACGCCGCCTGGGGCTCATCGCCGGCCTATCAGGTGCGGGCCGCGGCCAGCTCGACGGCTTCGGCGGGCGCGGTGCCCGCCAGAACCTTCTCGGCGTAGCGCGCGGCAAAGGTGCTCGCGGCCTGCTCGGCGACGATCTCCTTGATGGAGCCGCGATCCAGGCCGTAGCCGTACTTGATGGCCGCGATGTTCTCGGCGATGTACTTCTTCGGAAGCGCAGCCGTCAGGTGCTTGTCGGTGAAGTCCACGTCGCAGACGCACAGCAGTCGGCCCAGGGCGATCATGTTGCCGAAGAGGTCGCGACCGAACTTTTCGACACCCAGCTGCAGGAAGGGGATCTCCTCGCCGTTCTCGCCCGGCTTGGTGAGGCCCAGGTCCGCGATGACGTATTCCGTGCTGAGGTGCACCGGTCCACGGTCTGCAAGCCGCAAGACTACGTCCGCGCATTCCACGACGAAGTTGTCGATCGGCGCGCGGTCGTAGCGCAGGAAGGCCTCGCTCATGCCGCCGCGGACAGAGGAGTCGTAGTCGAAGAGCAACGTCACTTCGTAGCCCATGACCGTCAGCAAGCTGGCCATGGTGTTGCCGATGACCCGAACCCCCTGGCCGCCGACTCCGTCAATGACGATCGATTTGCCCGACATCAGCTACTCCTCGATCCCGATTTGCGAGTCCAGCTGGAGTTCGACGCCAGTCGGCGAACTCCAAAGACCGGCTTGAATTCGGCTCTTCCCTTGTTTCTCACCCGTGTCCGCCGGCCCGCCGGCCTTGAGCTAGCTCTTCCCGTTGTCGTGCCCGTTACCGGCCGGCACAGGTTCGCCCTTCACGATACCGAGCTGGTGCGGCTCCAGGTGCTTCGAGCCGGGAGGAGCGGCCTTGTACTCGGTGCGGTAGTTCTGGAGCATGTCGTTGGCGCTGGCGAACCCGATCCGCCGGCCGTTGTTCTCGATGCACTGGCTGGCGACATCCACGAAGGCGAAACCCGGCCATCCGAGCGCTTCCTTGATGGCCTTGCGCATCGGGCCCTGGTGGTAGACGGTCGTCTTGGCGTAGTACGAGTTGGGGTTCGTGTTTACGACGCCCTGGAGATTGATGGGCGTGTAGGCAGACCCGGCGGGCGACGAAATGGTGCTGGTGCCCTGCGGCGTCGTCGGCCCGGCCTGGCCGCCGGTCAGCCCGTAGATCTCGTTGTTGTTGCAGATGACCGTGATGTCCGGGTTGCGCCGGATCGAGTGGAGCAGATGGTTCCCGCCGATCGAGGCCGTGTCGCCGTCTCCGGAGACGACGATGACCTTCAACTCCGGCCGAACCATCTTGATCGCCTCGGCCACCGGCAGCGTTCGTCCGTGGAGCGTGTACACGGACTCGAAGTTCATGTAGGCGCCCATCCGGCCGGTGCAGCCGATGCCCGTGACCAGGACGGTGTTGCCCTTGTCCAGGCCGAGCTCGTCCATCACGGTGGCCAGCTGCTGCATGATCAGGCCGATCCCGCAGCCGGGGCACCAGATGGTGGGGAAGAGATCGACCTTCAACTTGTCCTTGACTGCCATGGCGGTGGAACCTCTTTGGGGACGCGGGTCAGCCGACGACCGACGAAACGTCGGTTTGGGCCGCGCGGCTGCCAGCCGCCGACTCGGAACCGGACGACGCTAGTTCTTTGGGGAGCATGCCGATGTGGGCGAGGCCCTCGCGGATCGCCTCGATGCTCATACGGCCGCCCAGCAACGGAACGCGCTTCACTCGCCGCAGGAGCATCCGCTCCACGACGTTGGCGTACTGCCCGTCGCTGCCTTCGATGACGATGATCTTCTTGTAGCGGCCCGCGATCTCGGTCAGCTCCTTGTCGAGCGTCGGCCAGATGCGGATCGGCCGGAACAGCGCGAAATGGGCGGCCAGCGGCTGGGCGATGCGGCGGGTGATGCCGAACGCGATCACCAACGTCTCGGCGTCCTTGTTCCAGCCGTACTCGTAGAAGGCGTACTTGTCAGCGACCGCGAGGCGGTGATCCCGCCCTTCGTAGTACTGCCGGATGAATTCGTCCGAGTCGGCAGTGGCAGGCTCACCGTCCGCGTACGTGGCAACGCCCGAGAAGAGCCGCGTCCCGCCGGAGGCCAGGGGCTCGAGGGTTCGCGGCACGATCGGGATCTCGATCGGCTCCAGGTCCGCGACCTCGTTGAGGTGGCCGAGGAAGGCGTCCGACAGGATGATGACCGGGCTCCGGCTCTCCTCCGCGGCGTTGAAGGCGTGGATCGTGTACTCGTAGCACTCGGTCACGGAGGACGGATAGAAGACGATGCTGGTGTAGTCGCCCGTGGAGCCGTAGCGCGTCTGATTCAGGTCGCCTTGACCGGGCATCGTCGGCATGCCGGTACCAGGCCCGACGCGCATGACGTTGACGATCACGCACGGGATGCCGACCTTGTGGCCGTAGCCGATGGCTTCCTGCATCAGGCTGAAGCCTGGGCCCGAGGTCGCAGTGAACGACTTCGCGCCCGCCAGGCTGCCGCCCAAGATCGCGTTCGCGCTGGCGATCTCGTCCTCTTCCTGGAGAAAGCGGAACTCGGGGTGGCTGGCCGCGTAGACCGAGGCCTGCGCCAGGATCTCGGACGAGGGGCTGATCGGATACCCGGCGAAGAAGGTCGCTCCCGCCTTGACGGCGCCCAGCAGGACGGCCTCGTTTCCCTGGACGAGTCTCTTGGTCATCGTTCTGTCCTGTCCGATCAGGTCGGGTTGTCGCGGTCGACGTTCGGATCGCTCTCCGCGTCGGTGATGCCGCGATGTGGGTCGTTGCCGGCCACGGCCGGGCCCCGAGCTACGTCGGGGATCTTGGGCACCGTCGTCCGTGTCGCCGTCCGATGGGCGGAAACCGCCTCCTCCGCCTGGCTCGACTCGGGCAGACGGCCATTCTCGTCGCGCTTGGGCAGAACCTCGATGGCGAGGTCCGGGCAGTAGCGCTCGCACAGGCCACAGCGGATGCAATCGGTGGCCTCGATGATGGCGTCGTGAGTCAGGACGAGGCTGTCCTTCGGGCAGATCTCGACGCAGATGTTGCAGCGCTTGCACCACTCATCGACCCACCGGATGTTGACGAAGTCGATGATCGTTGGGACGCGGTGAGGGCGTCGCTCGGCGGCATATGGAGTGGTCGTGGCTGATTCTCCAGGGTCGTTCGATGGGCGAACTGCTGTTTCGGCTCGTCAAGTCTACGGAATAGTGCGCTGCCGCGCTTACACAATGCCTCGAGGTTCGCTCGGCGCGCCCGATTCCAGCTCCGCGGGGAGCCGTCTACTGGACCCGCAGAACCGTTTTCGCCTTTGCCCAGTGCCGCTCCAGCTGATAGTAGTCGCGCTCCGGCGGGGCGAAGATGTGGACGATGACCGCGCCGAAATCGAGCAGCGTCCAGTGTGAGTTGGAGCCGCCCTCGCGCCCGATCGGCCTGACGCCCTCGTCGCGGAGCTTCTCGGCGATGCCGTCGCCGATCGCGCCGAGCTGGCGTTCGGAGCCGCCGGAGCAGATGACGAAGTAATCCGCCATCGAAGTTAGCTCCGAGACGTCGAGCAGGACGATCTCCGCGGCCTTCTTGTCCTCGGCGGCATCGACGATCTTGCGGGCGATCTCGAGCGAGCTCAGCCGGGCGCCAAGGGCCAGAAGCGACTCCTCGATCTCGGGCTCGGCCGGGAGTTCCGCTCCGCCTGACTCCGACTCGACCGCGGCTTCCAGCGCATCGGCCAGCGCCGCCTCGCCCGCAGGAGCCTCGCCCGCAGGAGCCTCGCCCGCAGGAGCCTCGCCCGCAGGAGCCTCGTCGGCGACGGGCCGGACCAGCGGCTTGCGCCGGCGCGGCAGGCCGTCGGGGCTGGGCATCGTTTCGGTCGACGTTCCTGCGGGCATGGGCGATGAGTCGGTCACGTCAGGCGGTCCTCCTGGGGTCTTGCGAACGATACAGCCGATGGTCGCGGATGTAGGCCTCCACGGCCGGTGGAACCAGATAGCGGATCGAGCGGCCGGCCGCCACGCGGGCCCTCACGTCGGACGCCGAATGGGCGACCACGAGGGTCCGGATGCATTCGACTCGGCTCATCGAGGCGGGCCCGCCGGGCAGCAGCGCCCCGAGCCGCCGTCCTACCGGTATCGGGGCGCCGGGCCTCGCCACCACGGCCAGCCGGGCCAGCTCGAGCAGTCGAGACGGCTCGTGCCAGCTCTTGAACCAGGCCAGGGCCTCGACGGACAGGATGAAATGGAGCTCGCGTTGCACTCCCTGCCGGACCGCCTCGTCGGCCAGCACGGCGAGAGTGTCCACGGTGTAGGAAGGACCCGGTCGTTCGAGCTCGATCTCGCACATGGAGAAGAGCGGGTTGCCAGCGATGGCCAGCTCCACCATCGCGGCCCGATCGGCGGCCGGGGCGATCTGCTCGTCCATCCTGTGGGGCGGAATGGCGGCCGGCACGAACAGGACGCGATCCAGCTGCAGCGCCTCGCGCACCTGGTCGGCGATCAGCAGGTGGCCGTAATGGATGGGGTCGAAGGTCCCGCCGAGGATGCCGACGCGGCGGTCCACCGGGTCGATCCAGGGTGCGCCGGAGCGGGCTTCGCTGTCGCGGGGGATCGAGCCGACGCCGGCCGACGATTTCGTCACCGGTCGTCCCAATCGTCGGGTTCCCATTCGAGCTCGCTGGCGCCGATGCGTACCGTCTTGCCCGGAACGACGCCCTGGCGGCGCAGCTCCTCGTCCACCCCGAGCCGGGCCAGCTCGCGCTGGAAGCGCTCGGCCGATTCCTCGACCTCGAAGTTGGTCTGGCTGGCCAGCCGCTCTATCTTCCTGCCGCGTACGACGAAGACGCCGTCCTCGAGATCGACCCGGAAGGAGTCGCCGACGGACTCGATGTGGTGGACGACGACGCCCTCGGACCGGGGCGGCTTGGAGAGCTCGGCGGCGTCGGGGAGCAGCGAGGCCAGCTTCGCCTTCAACTCGTCAAGCCCCTCGCCGTTGACGGCGGATATCGCGACCGTCGGGAGCCCCTGGGCGCGCCGGGCCGCGGCGAAGGCCGGCCACGCCTCGCATGCCGCCGGCTCGTCCATCTTGTTGAACGCAACGAGGATCGGCTTGGCCAGAAGCGCCGGATCGTGGGCTTCCAGCTCGTCGCGGATGACGTTGTAGCTCCACTCCGGGTCGCGGTCCATGCCGTCAACCATGTGGACCAGGATGCGAGTCCGCTCCACGTGGCGCAAGAACGCATGGCCCAGGCCAGCTCCGGAGCTGGCGCCCTCGATCAGTCCCGGCACGTCGGCGATGGTCGGCCGGCGCCCGTCCTCGCCCGCAGGAGCCTCGCCGCCGAGGTCGAGGACGCCGAGGTTCGGCTCGAGCGTCGTGAACGGGTAGTCGGCGATCTTGGGAGTGGCCGCCGTTAGGGCCGCCAGCAGCGTGGACTTGCCCGCGTTCGGCAGACCGACGAGGCCGATATCGGCGATCAGACGCAACTCCAGGACGATCCAGCGCTGCTCGCCCGGCTCGCCTCGCTGGGCGTGGCGAGGGGCTTGATGCGTGGACGTGGCGAAGTGGACGTTGCCCAGGCCGCCCTTGCCGCCCCGCGCAACCATGAGGGTCTGCTGCTCGGCCACGAGATCGCCGAGGAGCCCGCCGGTTTCGTCCTCGAAGATGCTCGTACCGGGCGGCACTTTCAGGATCAGGTCGTGGCCGGCCTTGCCGTGCTGGCGCTGGCCGGCGCCGCGGCCGCCGGGAGTGCCCTTGAAGTGGTGCGCGTGGCGGTAGTCGCGCAGGCTCGTCTCGCCCGGATCGACGGTCAGGTAGATCGAGCCGCCGCGGCCGCCGTCGCCCCCGTCGGGGCCGCCCCGCGGCACGTGCGCCTCGCGCCGGAAGGTTGCGGCGCCGTCGCCGCCGTTACCGGCGTGCACGAAGATTCGGACTCGGTCGAGAAACATGGCTCAATTCTCGCACGCGATCAGCGGCGAGCCGACCGGCATGTCAGGTGATGGGCTGGATGATTGCGGACCGTTCGCCGCGCCGACCGTCGCGGCAGGAGGTTGACTTCATAGCGTCGGCGGTCCGGCGAGGCGAGACCGCGTCAGTCGTGGAGCCGGAGAAACGGACCTACTGGCGCGCCGAGCAGGCGAGGTCAGGCCTAGGCGGCGACGAGTCGTCAGGCTTTGCCTGACGCGCCGACGCGAGCGCACCTTGGAGGTTCGTGAGCCGAAGTCCGCAGGCGCCAACAACGGCCTGACCCGCCCGCGAAGGCGCTACTGATCGAGACTCTTCGTGAGGGTCGCGAGGAACTGGACGTTGTTGTCCGTCTTCGAGAGCCGGTTCAGAAGCAGCTCGATGCCCTCGTTCGTTCCTACCGCGGAGAGCATGCGCCGCATCGTCCAGACCATCTTGAGGACCGGCTCCTCCAGGAGCAGCTCCTCGCGACGGGTGCCGGAGCGCTGGACGTCGATCGCCGGGAAGATGCGCTTCTCGGCCAGCTTGCGGTCCAGGATGAGCTCGCTGTTGCCGGTGCCCTTGAACTCCTCGTAGATGACGTCGTCCATGCGCGAGCCCGTGTCCACCAGGCAGGTGCCGATGATCGTCAGCGAGCCGCCCTCTTCGATGTTTCGAGCGGCGCCGAAGAAGCGCTTGGGCGGATAGAGGGCGATCGGGTCGAGGCCGCCGGAGAGAGTTCGACCGGAAGGCGGCAGAGCCAGGTTGTAGGCGCGGGCGAGCCGGGTGATCGAGTCAAGCAGGATCACGACGTCGCGGCCGGTCTCGACCTGGCGCTTGGCGATCTCCAGGGCCATCTCGGCGACGTGGGTGTGGTTCTCGGTCGGCTCGTCGAAAGTGGAGCTGATGACTTCGCCCTTGACCGAGCGGCGCATGTCCGTGACTTCCTCGGGCCGCTCGCCGATGAGGGCGACCATGAGGAGGATCTCCGGGTAGTTGGTGCTGATGCCGTTGGCGATGTGCTTGAGGAGCATCGTCTTGCCGGCCTTCGGCGGACTGACGATGAGGGCGCGCTGGCCTTTGCCGATCGGGTTGACGAGGTTGATCAGGCGCTGGCTCAGGTTCTTCGGGTCGGTCTCGAGGTTGATCAGTACGTCGGGGTGGACCGGCGTCATGTCGGCGAACTGGGGGCGGCGGCGTGCGGTGTCCGGATCGACGCCGTTGACTCGGTCTACCCTGATCATCCCCCAGTATTTCTCGCCTTCGCGGGGCGCCCGAACCGAGCCGCTGATGCGGTCGCCGATGCGGAGGCCGAAGCGACGGATCTGGCTGGAAGAGACGTAGACGTCGTCCGGCGTCGGCATCAGGCCGTGGCGGCGCATGAACCCGAAGCCCTCTTCGACGATGTCGAGGATGCCGGTCGCGTAGGCGTGCCCTGCCAGCTCGCTCTGACGTGCCAGGATCCGGTCGACGAGCTCTTCCTTGCCGGCAGCCTCCTCCGCCATCTCGAGGTCGCGGCCGACGGTCTGCAGCTCGTTGACGCTCATCCCGATGAGCTCGTTGATGTCCAGGTCGCGGCTGTCGCCATCCTGAAAGTCGTCGTACTCCGCCATTGGCGCGCGGCCGGCGGGGCGTCGGCGAGGGCGGCGGTTGCGAGAACGCTGGTCTGGACCGTTGGCAGGCATAGGGTCAGAACTCATGTGGGGAAGGTGCCGTGCGGGCTTCGCGCGGAATCATTCCGCTGCGGGGATGCACGGTCGGGGCGACGCGGAGAATACCTGCCCTTGAGGGTGGCGTCAACCCGCGAGTGGCCCTATCCGAGAATGAGTCGCCCAGGCCCGTCTCCCGGCGCGCTATCGCGTCGGGCCGAATCTAGGGCCGCAGCGTGCCGAAGAACACCTGCCAGGCCAGGAGTGACTTCGCGATCAGGCTGAAGAGCATGTAGGCGCGCTCGCCGTACAGGTAGTCGCTCCAGCGGCCGATCTTGCGGTACTGCAGGACCATGTTGATCGCGAAGATGTTGAAGCCGATGAAGAGCGTCACGAAGATCGCGATCACGAAGCCGGGGATGGGTGCCGAGCCCGGCTCCGTAGCCGAGACCAGGAGCGTCACGAAGATCACGACCCACGGCACGGCGCCGGCGATGCAGCCGAAGATGTAGTGCAGCCACTGCGGCCGGTCGCGGCCCTCGTTGGCGATCTCCATGCTCCAGCCGAACAGGATCATGGCCGCGTTGACGCCGAAAATGGCGATCATCGTGCCCAGCTCCTGGACGCCCGCCAGGGCCGCGATGACCACGATCATCACGCTCGAGCTGAACGAGTACTCGATCCAGCGGATCGGGTTCTGGCCGCGGGCGAGGTGGGCCTCGTACCAGCGCCGGGCCGGGAAGGCCATCGTGAAATGGGCGACTGCGCTCATCAGGAAGAAGAGGGCCACGGCCGGGCCGATCGGCAGATCCCAGACCGAACGCTGCGCCGTGACGAGGTGCTTCGTGGTCTCGTCGAAGCGCAGGTACGTGCTCACGACCGGTGAGGTCACCAGCGGGTTCTTCGCAAAGGAGAGGGCCATGATCGCGGCGGCCTGGACCAGGTGGAGGACCGCGAGGATGGCATTCCAGCGGAAGAGATTCGCGGATCGATCTGACGGGATCGATGCGGCGGCTGAGGTGGACATCTGAGCTCCCACTTATGCAGGCAGTGGTTGGTACCCCTCAAAGATACGGAGCCGAGCCCGCGTGTCCAGACCGCGCGCGGCCCGTTTCATGCGCCGCCGCGACGACGGCCCGGAGGTCAGGCCGCCTCGAGCTCCCCCGCGGCGACGGTCTGGCGCCGGGCCGAAAGGCTGGCCCCCGCGCTCGCCAGCGCGACGCACGCGATCGCGATGAGATCGGGCAGATGGAGCACCTGGCCCAGGAGCAGGAAGCCGACCGTTGCGGCGATCGCCGGTTCGAGGCTCATGAGCACGCCGAAGGTGGCCGCACGCAGGCGCCGCAGGGCGGCGATCTCGAACGTGTACGGGATGGCGCTGCTGAAGAGGGCGACTACGAGGCCGCCAGCGATCGCGAGCGGCGCCGACGCCAGGGGCTTGAAGTCGGAGAGCCCCAAGGCGACCGGCAGGACGGCGACCGAGGCGACGACCATGGCAAGCGTCAGGCCCCTGCCGTCCGGCCAGTACTTCGCCATGTGGCGGCCGGTCACTATATAGAGAGCCCAGCAGGCGCCGGCGCCGAAGACCGCCATGAGGCCCAGGGCATCGTCCGCGACGAATCGCCCCCCGGCCAGCATATAGATGCCGGCGGCCGCGAGAACCACCCAGACCAGGTCGAGTGGGCGGCGCGAGCCGAGCACCGCCACCGTCAGGGGCCCCCAGAACTCGATCGTGACGGCTACGCCGAGAGGGATACGGGTCAGGGCCACGTAGAACAGCGAGTTCATCGCCGCGAGGATCAGACCGAGGACGACGCACGTGACCAGCGCCTCGCGGGTCGCGCCCCTCAGCCGAACCGGCTGGAAGGCCAGCAGGAGGAGCGCGCCGAAGACGATCCGCATCGTGACGACCGGCAGCGGCCCGTACTCCTTCAGGAGCATTGTGGCAAGACCTGCTCCGCATTGAACGGAGAGGGCCCCGGCCAGGACGAGCAATTCGGGCGGCACCGAGTCCAGACGAGCGCTCGACGGCGCCTCGCCCGCAGGAACCTCGCCCGCAGGAACCTCGCCCGCAGGAACCTCGCCCGCAGGAACCTCGCCCGCAGGAACCTCGCCCGGCTCCCCCGGCCGCTCGGTCGAGATAGCCCCGGCTGTCACGTCTGATCCATTGCCGGCCCCGCGGTCATGCCCCGGCCGAACTGAGTTCCCTTGCCGGCCCTGATCAGGCGCCCTTGCCGGCCGATTGGCGGGCAGTTTCCCAGTCCTTCTTGAACTGGACGATGCCCTTGTCGGTCAGCGGGTGGTGAACCATCTGCTGCAGGACCTTGAACGGCACGGTGGCGATGTGGGAGCCGGCCAGAGCGGCCTGGGTCACATGAAGAGGATTGCGAATCGAGGCAGCCAGGATCTCGGAATCGATGTCGTACAGGGAGAAGACCTCGGCCAGTTCACGAATCACCGTCATGCCGTCCTGGTTGATGTCGTCGAGCCGGCCGACGAACGGCGAGATGATGCTTGCGCCTGCCTTGGCCGCAAGTAGCCCCTGATTCGTGCTGAAGATGAGCGTGCAGTTGGTCTTGATGCCCTCGTCGGCGAAGCGGGAGATGGCCTCCAGGCCGTTCTCGCTCATGGCCACCTTGACCACGATGTTCGGGGCGAGCTTGGCGAAGTGGCGGCCTTCCTCCAGCATCCCCTCGACGTCGTCGGCGATCACTTCGGCCGATACCGGTCCGGAGGTGATCTTGCAGATCTCCTGGAGGATGGAGTCGTACGACCCGCCGACCTTGGCGTAGAGGCTGGGGTTCGTGGTGACGCCATCGAGGACGCCCCAGCGGGCGGCGATCCTGATCTCTTCGATCTCGGCCGTGTCGAGGAAGATCTTCATCGGGCAACTCCTGGCTCGCGGGGACGGGCCTGGGCCACGTCGTTCGAGCCCGCGCTTGTCGCTCGCCCTCGCGGGGAGCCTCGTCCTCCAGTCGGATCGTACCATCGCCGCTCGCAGGGCTTCGGCGGCACGGGCGGCCGGCTCGCGACCGGCTATTCGACGGGAGAGACTCCGAGAAGCGCTTCGCTGTGAGGCGGCTCCGGGGCGGGCCCCCGGTAGACGGGCGCGCGGCCCTCGGAGACTGCCACGGCCGATCCGATGAAGCCGTCGAAGAGCGGGTGCGGGCGGTCGGGCCGGCTCCGGAACTCCGGGTGGAACTGGCTGGCCACGAACCAGGGGTGGTCCTTCAGCTCGATGATCTCGACGAGCCGTCCGTCCGGCGACTGGCCGGACAGGATCATGCCGGCTGCCTCCAGGAGGGAGCGGTACTCGTTGTTGACCTCGAAGCGGTGGCGATGGCGCTCGTAGATCAGCTCCGAGCCATAGACGCTCGCCGCCTTGGAGCCTGGCGTCAGACGGGCCGGGTAGAGGCCGAGCCTCATCGTGCCGCCCTTCTCCTGCATCGTCCGCTGGTCGGGCATGAAGTCGATCACGGGGTGCTCGGTGAACATGTCGAACTCGGTCGAGTTGGCGTCTTCGGTTCCGAGCACGTCGCGGGCGAACTCGATCACGGCGCACTGCAATCCCAGGCACAGCCCGAGGTAGGGCACGCCGCGTTCGCGGGCGAACTTCGCGGCGAGGATCTTGCCCTCGATGCCGCGATGGCCGAAGCCACCCGGGACGACGATGCCGGCGAGCTCGGCCAGCTGCTCACCGACCGATTCCTTGGAGAGGCCCTCCGAATCGATCCATCGAATCTTGACGTCGACCTCGTGGGCCCAGCCGGCGTGCTTGAGCGATTCGATGACTGACAGATACGCGTCCGGCAGCTCGATGTACTTGCCGACAAGGCCGATGTCGAGGACCGGCTTGGGGCGCTTGATCAGCTCGACCAGCTCGGTCCAGGACTCGAGGTCGGGAGTCTGGGCCTGATCCTCGAGGCCGAGCTCACGAACCAGCAGCGAGCCGAGGCCGGATTGCTCGAAGAGGAGCGGCACTTCGTAGATCGTCGAGGCGGTCTCCGCGGGAATCACGGCCTCGCTGGCCACGTCGGTGAAGAGCGCGATCTTGTCACGGATCTCCTGGCTGACCGGGTGGTCCGACCGGAGGACGATCACGTCCGGCTGGATGCCGATGCCGCGCAACTCCTTGACTGAGTGCTGCGTAGGCTTGGTCTTGAGCTCTCCGGTGGCCATGAGGGCGGGCAGCAGCGTCACGTGGACGTACATGACGTTGTGGCGGCCGACGTCCTTGCGCATCTGCCGGATGGCTTCCAGGAACGGCAGCGACTCGATGTCGCCGACGGTGCCGCCGACTTCGACAATGACCACGTCCGGCCGGCCGTCGCGGGCCAGCTGCTGGATCCGCTCCTTGATCTCGTTGGTGATGTGCGGGATGACCTGGACCGTCCCGCCGAGATAGTCGCCCCTGCGCTCCTTGCCGATGACGGCCTGGTAGATGCGGCCGGTCGTGACGTTGGAGAGCTGGCTCAGGTTCTCGTCGATGAAGCGCTCGTAGTGGCCCAGGTCCAGGTCCGTCTCGGCGCCGTCGTCGGTGACGAAGACCTCGCCGTGCTGGTAGGGTGACATGGTCCCGGGGTCGACGTTGATGTAAGGGTCGAGCTTCAGGACGGATACCGCGAGGCCGCGGGCCTTCAGAAGGCGGCCGATGCTGGCGGCGGTGATCCCCTTTCCGAGCGAGCTGGTGACGCCTCCGGTCACAAAGACATACTTCGCCATGGCGCGCGGCTCCTCCGGGGTTTTTCCAATTCTACGGACGAGTCGAACTAACCGCAAACCAGTCGCGTTTAGTGAGTCGCTCCGGGGCCTTCCGGGCCGTTGGCGGCGCGTGGCGCCGCCCGACCTGGAGGTGGCGGGTCAGCGCCGGGCGGGCGGGTCGGTCCGGCCGGGTCCCCACACTTCGGGACCGCAGATGAACGGCTTGGGCCGGTGGCGCGGGATGGCGCTCGGGTCGCTCCGCCAGGCGTCGATGGTCGCGTCGAGCCAATCGCGCACCTCGTCGAAGTCGTGCCACGGGCTGAAGGGCCAGCCCGCTGCACGGCACATCGTGACGAGGGCGTCCTTGGCGAAGATGACATCCGAATGGGCGGCCGCATACCTGTCGCTCTCGCCGTCGCCGATGAAGACCACCGTCCGGCCGGCCGCCTGATGAGCCAGCACGCGCTGCCGTTTGCACGTCCCGCAGACGAGACATGCCGGATGGCCGAACGGGAACTCCATCGAGGCGCGCTGTCCGTCGAAGGTCATCCGCGCGGTTATGACCGGGATCTTCGGAACGCCCAGGCGTGCCAGGGCGGGCTTGACGTAGAAGCCGAGGCCGTCGCTCACAACCTCCACCGGGATTTCCAGCTCCAGGGCGCGGGCCACGAACGGGGCGAAGGTGGGGTCGTGCGGCTGGGCCTCGGCCAGCGCAAGGACGTCGTCGGGGATCCCGGGGAGCAGTTCCACCTGGGCCGCGTATAGGGTCCGGGAGCCGACGAGCCCGGCGTCGTAGGCCTCGTCATCCTGCGTGTACCGCTCGCCGATGAAGCGGTAGAGAATCGTGTCCGCCACGTCGGTCTGGGCGATCGTGCCGTCGTAGTCGACGAGGATCGCGAGCGGCGGCCGGCCCGGCCGGAGTGGCGGCACCGCGACCGGCGGGCGGGCGGCACCGGGCACTGGCGCGCTTGACGAGGCATCCGCTCGGTGCGCTCTCTGGCTGTTGGAGGGCATAGCCTACAGGATACCCGCGCCGGTCTGCGTGACGGGACCGTCGTTTTGCGGCCCGCCTCACTTGCGACGAAGACGGCTGACGGGCAGACGCGCCGGGTAGACAGTCTCTCCGCAGGCAACGAGAGGTTCGGGACCGGGTTCCTGAGATCGGGCGATCTGACGATTCATGACCGGAAACACAATCGCCCGGACCTCACGGCCCGGGCGACCTCCTGGGATCGATATACGGGCTAGATGTTCTCCTGATCGAGCTCGAGCGACTCTTCGTCGCCCTCCTCAGTCAGCTTCAGCCAGACGAAGAGCCCGGCCAGCACGAGAAGCGGGATGACCACGAGCGCCGCGATCATCACCAAGAGGAACGCCGCCAGGATCTTCAAGAGTTTCACCGTCCTGCCTCCCTACCGCCCGCTGCTGCCGCCGGGGCTCAGACGCCCGGCTTTGACTTCTGTTCCCGGAAGTCCGGGGCTTGCGCGATCATCGCCTCGACCTCGTCTCGCGTGAACTCGGCGATGACGTGGCGACTGCCAGTCTGCGTCCCCATGAGAAGTCGGAGCACGAACGCTCCGTCTTGCTCGAAGAAGAAGATGTCGCGCGGCTTCTGCTCGTCTATGTGTCTGCCGACGACACGGAACGCAGCCTCATAGTAGCCCGCCTGGCCCCAGGTCACCGCGCGGTGCTCGTCGTCGCGCCTGGCGTGACCTTCCTCCATGAAGCGGGCGATGTCGTCATCGAGGAAGGTGAATGTCTCCTTGGTCTGCTGGCCAAGGTGCTCCGACCAGGCACCCGTCGTCGCCGTCTCCACGACCAGGCCCTGGACGATGAAACCGTCGGGTGCTTCGACCACCAGGGCCTCACGCATGCCGCGCTGATCCAGGAAGGCGCCGATGGACCGAAGCACTTCTTCGTAGTTCTGCCGCGGACTGCCATCGTAGATCCGCATGTCGCTTCCCTCGTACTCCGCCGGCTGCTGGACGAGACTACCGATGTCCCTGGGCGGCAGGCGCAACACAGCCCCTCACGTATGAGCGGCGTCTGGTGCCGAGTGTACCAGCCCATTGTCGGCCCGCAACGCTCGATACATCGATACGCAGGCTGGTCATTCGGCTCGGCTCGCTCCGGCAGATCCGCCGCGGGCCGTAGAATGGCCTCGTAACCGGGCCTGAAGTATCGATCCCGCCGGGGTCTTTGTTTTTCGCCCACCTCGCGAGCCCGGCCCGGCCGAGTTGCCTGGCATTTGGGCTTCGAGCGAGACAGTGGACAGCTCGGGCAGGTGCGCCTGCGACCCCAGGTGACGGGACCCGACCACGATATCGGCGCACCGAGCGGTGGCGCCGGCCAAAGGAGCTGGGGAACCGAATGACGGACGTGGCCGAGAACCTCGACCAGCTGGCGATCGACACCATTCGCACTCTTTCGATGGACGCCGTCCAGAAGGCCAACTCCGGTCACCCCGGTGCGCCCATGGGCATGGCCCCGATGGCCTACACGCTCTGGAGCCGGTTCCTGCGCCACGCCCCAACCGATCCGGCATGGCCCAACCGCGATCGATTCGTGCTCTCCGCCGGCCACGCCAGCATGCTCCTGTACTCGCTGCTGTATCTGACCGGCTACGGGCTGACGATGGAGGAGATCCAGTCCTTCCGCCAGTGGGGGTCGCGGATGCCCGGCCACCCCGAGCACGGCATGACTCCCGGCGTCGAGGCCACGACCGGACCGCTCGGCCAGGGCTTCACCAACGCCGTCGGCATGGCCATCGCCGAGCGCCGCCTCGCCTCGGAGTTCAACCGGCCCGGCCACCAGCTGATCGACCATTTCATCTATTCGATCTGCTCCGACGGAGATATCCAGGAGGGCATAGCGGCCGAGGCCGCCTCACTCGCCGGCCACCTGCAGTTGGGCAAGCTGATCTTCCTGTACGACGACAACGACATCCAGCTCGACGGGCCGACCGGCATGGCGTTCTCCGAGAGCGTCGTCGATCGGTTCGACGCCTACCGCTGGCATACGCAGCGGGTCGATGACGGCAACGACGTCCAGGCGATCGGCGCGGCCATCGCCGCCGCCCAGGCCGACGAACGCCCCAGCCTTATCGCCGTCCGAACGCACATCGGCTTCGGTGCGCCCACCAAGCACGACAGCCAGAAGGCCCACGGCTCGCCGCTCGGCGAGGACGAGGTTCGCGGCGCCAAGGTCGCGTACGGCTGGGATCCGGACAAGCATTTCTTCGTCCCGGATGCGGCCCTGAGCAAGTTCCGCGAAGCCGTCGCCAATGGTCAGAAGCTCGTGGCGGACTGGCAAGCGCGGTTCGAAGCGTACGCGGCCGCCTTCCCCGCCGAGGCTGCGGAACTCAAGCGGCGCCTCGCCGGCAAGCTTCCGGACGGCTGGGATCGCGGCCTCAGGACCTACGGTCCGGCCGACGGAGTCCCGACGCGCAAGGCCAGCCAGGAGGCGATCAACGCCCTGGCGCCGAAGCTGCCCGAACTGTTCGGCGGCGCCGCGGACCTGTCCGAATCCAACCTTACGGACATCAGCGGCGGCGGCATGTTCGAGGCCGCCAACCCGGCTGGTCGGAACCTCCGTTTCGGCGTGCGCGAGCATGCGATGGGCGGGATCGCCAACGGCATCAGCCTGTACGGCGGCTTCATCCCGTACGTCGGCACGTTCCTCACATTCAGCGACTACATGCGGGGCTCGGTGCGGCTCGCCGCACTCTCCTGCCGCCAGGTCGTGTACGTCTGGACCCACGACTCGGTCGCGCTCGGCGAGGACGGGCCGACTCACCAGCCGGTCGAGCACGTTGCCGCCCTGCGGGCGATGCCGAATCTGCACGTCATCCGGCCCGGCGACGCCAACGAGACCGCGGCCGCCTGGCGCTGCGGCGTAGAACGGTCGGACGGCCCCACGGCCCTCGCGCTTTCCCGCCAGAAGCTACCGATTCTCGCCGGCACGGCCGAGAAGGCCCGCGAGGGAGTGGCCCGCGGTGGCTACGTCCTGCGCGATGCCCCGGGCGATGCGGCTTACCCGGACCTGATCATCATTGGGACCGGTTCGGAGCTGCAGCTCGCGTTCGGCGCCGCCGACGCCCTCGAAAAGGAAGGCATCCGCACGCGCGTCGTGAGCCTGCCGTGCTGGGAAAGGTTCGACGCCCAGGATCGCGCGTATCGCGAGTCGGTTCTGCCGAAGGCCGCCCGCAAGAGAGTGACCGTAGAGGCGCTCGTCTCGTTCGGCTGGGAGGCCTACGCCGGCGACGAGGGCGCGATCATGGGCATCGACCATTTCGGCGCCTCGGCGCCCGGGGACGAGGTGATGTCCCGCTTCGGCTTCAGTGTCGATCGAGTCGCCGAGATCGGCCGCAAGGTCGTGCGCGACGGGTTCAGCGGCCGCGTCGCGACCCTCGAGCCCGGCCCGGAAGCCTGCTGAGAGGAATCGAGATGCGTATCGCATTTGCCGCCGATCACGCCGGTTACGAGCTGAAGGACGAACTCATAACCCGCCTGGCTCCGCTGGGCCACGAGCTGATCGATCTCGGCGGTGACGGCTCCAGCCCCGAGGACGACTACCCGGACTTTGCCCGTGCCCTCGGCCTGGCCATCCTCGAGGGTCGGGCCGACCGCGGCATCCTCGTCTGCGGCAGCGGCGTCGGCGCCTCTATAGCCGCGTCCAAGCTGCCGGGCATTCGCGCCGGGCTCTGCCACGACACCTATTCCGCCGGCCAGGGCGTTGAGCACGACGACATGAACGTGCTGGCCCTGGGAGCGCGGGTGATCGGCGTCGAGACAGCCGTCACGTGTGCCGAGAGCTTCCTCGCGGCCAGGTTCAGCGGGGCCCCGCGCCACGTCCGGCGCGTCGGCAAGATCCGCGCCATCGAACAGGAGGCCGCCCGCATGGAGTCGGCCAAGCCCGGCAGCTACAGCCGTTGAGGACCCCAGACCAGCCGTTCGCGGACCAGCTCACGCCAGTCAAGAGGCCACCCCAATGACCGACCCCGCAACCGCCAGATCCCTCGCCCTGAACCTCACCCTCGCCGACCCCGGGCTCGAAGCCGCCCTGGCCGCCGCGTGCGACCGTGCCGTCAAGGAGGATTGGGCCGATCGGGCCATCGGCCGGCGCGATCCGTCGGTCTGGACCGACCAGGAGATCGTGAAGCGGGCAATCGCCACGCGGCTGGGCTGGCTCGAGGCGCCGTTCCACTTCGCCGACGAGACGGGGGAGCTCAAGGCCTTTGCCGCCGAAGTCCGGGACCAGGGGTTCACCACGGCGGTACTGGGCGGCATGGGCGGCAGCAGCCTGGCGCCGGCGCTCCTCGCGGACGTCTTCGGGGCGGCCGAGGACGGCATCGCGGTCCGCGTTCTGGACTCGACGGATCCGGCCGCTGTCGCCGCTACTCTCGACGACCTTGACCCCACGGCGACGCTCTTCATCGTCTCCACGAAATCTGGCACAACGGCCGAGTCACTCTCGTTCCAGGCATACCAGTGGGAGCGAACCGACATCGCGCTCGAGGAGGCGGGCATCGGCAGGCCCGCCCAGCCGGGCGACTTCATGGCCGCAATCACCGATCCCGATCCGAGCCTCCGCGCGATCCCCCACCACGACCAGCTGCGCGAGGTCTTCATCAACCCGCCGGATGTCGGCGGCCGCTACTCGGCCCTGACCTACGTGGGCCTGGTGCCCGGCGCCCTGCTGGGCATTGACCTCGACGCGCTTCTCGAGAAGGCCCGGGCGATGGTCATCGCCTGCGGCGTATCCGATCCGGCGAAGAACCCGGGCCTGGCCCTCGGCCTCGCGATGGGCGTCTTCGCCAAAGAGGGCCGCGACAAGCTGACCTTCGTCATCGACCGCGAGCTGGCCGCCTTCGGGCCCTGGGTCGAGCAGCTCATCGCCGAGTCCACCGGGAAAGCGCCGATCGGCTCCGCCGATGGGCGAGGCGTCGGCGTCGTGCCCGTCGACGGCGAGCATCTGGCCGGCACGGAGGCCTACGGCAACGACCGCGTCTTCGTCCGGATCACGCTGGACGGCTCGGTCGGTCCCGATCACACCACGGACTCGAACGTCGAAGCGCGACTCGCCGAGCTCGCCGCGGCGGGCCAACCGATCATCCGCATCAGCGTCGGCTCGAAGATCGAGCTCGGGGCCGAGTTCGTTCGCTGGGAAGTGGCCACGGCCCTCGCCGGCGCCGTCCTGGGAATCGACCCGTTCGACCAGCCCAACGTCGAGGAAGCGAAGGTCAACACCCGCGCCATCCTGAGCGCCATGGAGAGCGGCGCGGCCACCGGCGAGGACGAGACCGCCATCCGCGTCACGGACGCGGCCTCGCTCGGTGCGGCCCTGAAGGCCCACCTCGGCAAGCTCGAGCCGAACGGCTACGCCTCGATCCAGGCCTACATCGCCCAGACTCCGGACCGCGACGAAGCGCTGGCCGGGATCCGGATCCAGCTGCGAGACGCGACCAAGCGAGCCACGACAGTCGGCTACGGGCCGCGTTTCCTGCACTCCACCGGCCAGCTCCACAAGGGCGGCGCTCCGATCGGCTGGTTCCTCCAGCTCGTCTCCGAGCATGCCGAAGACCGCGGCATCCCCGGCAAGGCGTACACCTTCGGCCAGCTGATCGACGCCCAGGCCATCGGCGATGCCCAGACCATCGGCGCCCACGACCTGCCGATCCTCCGGATCAACCTCGGACAAGACCCAGACGCCGGACTCGCCGCCTTCGCGCGCGCTCTCGGCTCGGCCCTCAAGGAGGCATAACGCAATGGACCTCGGCTTCGTCGGACTCGGCCGCATGGGCGCGAACATGGTCCGGCGCCTCCTCCTCGACAGGCACCGCATCGTCGCCTACAACCGGACCGCGGAGAAGACGCGGGAGATCATGACCGAGGGCGCCGAGGGGGCCTTCTCCCTCCAGGAGCTCGTCGAAAAGCTGGCCAAGCCGCGCGCGATCTGGGTCATGGTCCCGTCCGGCGATGCCACCGAATCGATGATCGACGAGCTGGTCAAGCTCCTCGAGCCTGGCGACACGATCGTCGACGGCGGCAACAGCAACTTCCACGACAGCGTCCGGCGCCACGCCAAGGTCGCGGAGAAGGGCGTCAACTTCATCGACGCCGGCACGTCGGGCGGGGTCTGGGGGCTCAAGATCGGCTATTGCCTGATGGTCGGCGGCGAGCCCGAGCCGGTGAAGCGGCTCGAGCCGATCTTCCGCTCGCTCGCGCCCGAGGACGGCTACCTACACGCCGGCGGCCCGGGCGCCGGCCACTACGTGAAGATGGTCCACAACGGCATCGAATACGGCCTGATGCAGGCCTACGCCGAAGGTTTCGAGATCCTCCACGCCTCCGACTACAAGCTCGACCTGGCGGCCATCGCCGACCTGTGGATGCACGGCTCGGTGGTCCGGTCGTGGCTGCTCGAGCTGGCCGTCTCGGCCTTCTCGCAGGATCAGGACCTGACCCATCTCAAGGGCTGGGTCGCCGATTCGGGCGAGGGCCGGTGGACGGTCCAGGAAGCGATCGACAAGGACGTTCCGGCGCCGGTGATCACGCTGAGCCTGCTCAACCGGTTCCGCTCCCGCCAGGACGACAGCTACCAGGCCAAGGTCCTGGCGGCGCTCCGCAACGAATTCGGCGGCCACGCCGTGAAGAGCGAATGAGCCCGGGCCGGGTCTCCACTCCGCCCCCGCCGGCTCGAACTGCCCGCCAGCTGCGCGAGGCGGCGACGGCCGCCCGGCGCCGGAGCAGGCCCGACGCAGACACGAATCCCCTGCGGCAGGGCCTTCGCCTCGAGCGCGTGCCGGATCCGTGCGCCTTCGTCCTCTTCGGGGCCACCGGCGACCTGGCCCACCGCAAGGTGATCCCGGCCCTCTACCAGCTGTGGCGGACGAACCTGCTCCCGGCCGAGTTCAGCCTGGTGGCCGTGGCTCGCCGTCCATACACGAACGAGGCCTTCGCGGCTGAGCTTCGGGCCTCGGTCGAGAAGTACTCGCGGGTCCAGCCGATCGACAAGGCGGCCTGGGACGAGCTGGCCAAACGGATCACCTACCAACAGCTCGACTTCTCTGACGATGCCGGCTTCGACCGGCTCGGCGCGAAGCTCGACGAACTGGACGGCCAGAACGGCACGGCCGGTAACCGGCTCTTCTACCTGGCCACCCAGCCCTCCCAGGTCACCGAGATCGTGCGCCAGCTGGGCCGCGTCGGCCTCGACAAGGAGATGCGCGGCGCCGGCTGGCGGCGCTTGATCGTGGAGAAGCCGTTTGGGCGCGACCTCGAATCGGCCCGTCTGCTCAACCACGAGGTCCACAAGGTCTTCCGCGAGTCGCAGGTCTATCGCATCGACCACTACCTCGGCAAGGAGACGGTCCGGAACCTGCTGGTCTTCCGGTTCGGCAACGGCATCTTCGAGCCGGTCTGGAATCGGAGCTACGTGGACCACGTCCAGATCACCGTGGCCGAATCGATCGGCGTGGAGGCCCGCGGTGCCTTCTACGAGGAGACCGGCGCGAGCCGCGACATCCTCCAGAACCACCTGCTCCAGCTGATGACGCTGGTGGCCATGGAGCCGCCCTCTTCGTTCCAGGCAGACGCTCTGCGCGACCAGAAGCTGCAGGTCCTCCGCGCCATCGCGGCGCCGGATCCTGACGACGTCCGCCGGGAGGTGGTTCGCGGCCAGTACGGCGCGGGCTGGGTCGGCGGCGAGCCAGCGTCCGGCTACCGCCAGGAACCCGAGGTGGATTCCGAGTCGGAGACCGAGACCTACGTCGCCGGCCGCTTCACGATCGACGACTGGCGCTGGAGCGGCGTCCCCTTTTACCTTCGCGCCGGGAAGCGGCTGCCCAAGCGGGCGACCGAGATCGCCATCCAGTTCAAGGACGTACCTCTGCGGCTCTTCCGCGAGTCCACCGGCGATCCCGCGCCGAACGTCCTGGCCATGCGCATCCAGCCCGACGAGGGAATCATGCTGCGGTTCGCGGCCAAGGTGCCGGGGCTGGGCCTGGATGTCCGGGCCGTCAACATGGACTTCGCCTACGGCACTTCGTTCGTGGTGGATTCGCCGGACGCCTACGAGACGCTCATCCTCGACGCGCTCCTCGGCGACGCCTCGCTCTTCACCCGGGCGGACGAGGTGGAGGCGGCCTGGGCCGTGGTGACGCCGATCATCAACGCCTGGGCCGAGGCCACTGCGCCGCATTTCCCGAACTACGCGGCCGGCTCATGGGGACCCGAGGCGGCCGACGAGCTGATGGAGCGGGACGGCAGACGGTGGCGAAGGATTTGACCCCCGCCCGGCCCGTGGCCCACTCCGTCTCCGAGATAGAGGGCCAGCTGGGCAAGCTGTGGGCTCACGCCGCTGTGGCACGGGCCGAGGAGGCGAAGGCGGAGGCGGCCCTCGTCGCGGCCCAGGCCGAGGCGGCGGCCCGCGCCGCGGCCGCCCTGGCCGCCGCCCGCGAGACGAGCGACGCCGGCGGCCACCACGTGGCGGCCCGAACCAGCGTCCTGAACCTGGTCGTCGTGGCAGGCGACGAGGCGACCGCGAAGGAGTGCGTCGCGACGATCGCCGCGACGGCCAGCCGCCACGCGTCGAGATCGCTGATCCTCTCCGCCGCGGACCCGGACGGGCCGGCCGGCCTGGATGCCCGGATCGATGCGCTTTCGACGGCCGGGGCCGGGGTTCGGGCCGAGGTGGGCGCCGAGACGATCTACATCACCGCCCACGGCGAAACCGGCCGGCACCTGGCCTCGATCATCGTGCCGCTGCTGGTCCACGACCTGCCGGTGGCCCTGTGGTGGCCCAAGGATCCGCCCTTCGGCACGCACCGGGCGGAGCGGCTGCTGCCGATTGCGGACCGTCTCATCGTGGATGGGTCGGCCTGGTCCGGCAACGGACTCGACTTCCTCGCCCAGATGGCGGCCGTCGCGGAGGAGCGCCACGTTGTCGTCGTGGACTGGGCGCTGCTGCGCCAGGCCCGCTGGCGCGAGGCCGTCGCCTCCGTCTACGACCTGCCGGACCTGCGGCCCCATCTCGGGGCGGTGCGGCGCATAGAGGTTGAGTACGCCGCCGCCGAACCCGGCGATCCGGCCGGGACCACGAACGTGGTTCGACCGCTCTACCACGTGGCATGGCTGGCCTCGCGGCTTGGCATGTCCGTCGTCGAGCCGATCCGCCGGAGGAGCGACGGCCGGCGACACGCCACTCTCCGCCAGAAGGACCACGCGGTGGAGATCCTGCTGCGGCCGGCCGCCTCCGACCTCGGCGCCGGCTCCACCGTCCGAGTCGAGATCGCTTCACGGCTCAGGGGTGCCGAGCTCCTCGGCAGCGTGACAGCCGGCGATCGCACCGTCGAAGTCTCGATCCTCGACAACGGCCGGGAGCGAGTCCGGCGCAACTACCTCGCGCCTCGCCTGACCGACGTCGAGCTGCTCGGCCGGGCCGTCGAGGAGGGAGTGGCCGACCCGGTCGCCGTGCAGGCGCTCGCCATGGCGAATCGTCTCCTTGGCGCAGATTCGGGGGCGCACAGGGGATCCGACAGGGGCTGGTCCCGGGGGACCCGCATCAGGAGCCGCGACGATGATTGAGAGGGATCCGGACCTCCCCCCGGCGCCCGAGGTCCCGTGCGGGACGGCTTCGGCCGCCCTTCCTGCTCCCAACAGGGGCGAGCCCGAGCTGGTGGTTGCGGCGAACGTCGAGGAGGCCGCTGGCGAGGCCGCCGCACGGATCGCGGCCGCCCTGATCGCCGCCGTCGAGAGGCGCGGCCGGGCCGACTTCTGCACCACCGGCGGCAACACGCCGATCCCGATCTACCGTCTCCTGGCCCATGGCCCGCTGGTGGACAGGATCCCGTGGCCGCAGGTTCATTTCTGGTGGGGAGACGACCGCTTCGTCCGGCGCGGCACTCCGGAATCGTGCGTGACATCCTTCGACGAGATCCTGCTCGGCCGCGGCTCGACCACCGGCGGCGCCCCGGTGCCGTCGTCCAACATCCACCCGATCCCAACCGACAAGGCGCTGGCCGCGTTCCACGACATTCACTGGTGCGCCGCCCGGTACGCCGAGGAGCTCGCCGGCCACCTCCCGCTTGTCGACGGCAACTGGCCCGGCTTCGACATGATCCTCACCGGCGTCGGCAACGACGGCCATGTCCTGTCGGTCTTCCCGGATTCACCGGCCCTGGACAGCATGGCGTGGACGATCGGCGTGCCCGCACCGTCGCACATCGGGCCACACCTGCCGCGAGTGACGGTCAACCCGCGACTGCTCGAGGCCGCCCCCGTCCTGGTTGCGACCTGGGGCGCCAAGAAGGCGGAGGCCCTGGGCCACGTCTTCGGCGAGGTGCGCGACGACCGCCGCTGGCCGGTTCAGCGAACCCGTCGCACCGGAGCCGTCTGGATCGTGGATGAAGCCGCCGCGGCCCGGGTCCCGCGAGAGTTGCGCGGGTAGCCGGCCAGGCGGGGAATCGAAAGGACCGCCGGAACGGAGAGCGGCGGTCCTTTGCGAGTGACGGGGCCTGAAGGCCGAGGCTATGCGATTTCGGCGGGCTCGAACTTCGTCTTGCGCATGAACCACACGAAGATGATCGTGCCGGTCACGGCGAACCCGAGCAGGCTGAGGTTGAGGATCGGGTACGAGACGTCCGGGTTCGAACCGCTCACGAGGGCTGCCGGAATCCCGCCCAGGCTTGTGGAGATCGAGTTGAGCGAGTCCACCTGGTCGCCGGCCTCGACGCCGTAGACCTGCGGGATGATGTAGAGCATCGACGCGATGACGAGCAGGACCGAGACGATTCGGAAGGTCCGAGGGTCGTCGTCCGAGTCGCCGGTCAGCTTGGCCAGCAGGGCCCAGAAGAGCACCAGCGCGGCCAGCGGGGCAGTTATCGGCACGCCCAGGTCGGCGCTCATGTAGATGTTGGGGAAGAGGAAGACGGCGCTGAGGGCGAACGTCACGACCAGCAGACCATCGCGAATCAGGATGTAGCTGAGCCACCACACGTCGCCGCCGAAACGAAGGGTCAGGCCCTGGAGGTAGCGGACGATGTACGGCCGGGCGAAGTGAAGCGCTAGGGTGAAGGCCCACAGTATCGGCAGCACAGCGGCCACCGAGAGGATGATCCAGTACTGCGTGCCCTGAACGAGAGCTGCTTGCTGATCCATCGTGATCTCCTAGCTCTGCGCCGCGGGCTGGATGGCAGCGCCGGCGTCGGCCTTGCTGGAAGCTGGCGAGGCAAGGCGGAGGTTGTAGGCGACGGCGATCAAACCCATGATCCCGACCAGGAACGCCGAGAGGTAGCAGAGGGTCAGGGCGATGGTCGGGTTCTGCGAGGACACCAGGATCGAGGCCAGCTGGTTCGAGATGCTGCTGCCGACGGTCGTGACCTGGGAGCCGAGGAAGTATGGCACGAGGTAGAGCCCGGCTCCCGCGCCGATCAGGAACGTCTGGGCCTGGAAGCTGCGCGCATCGGCGTCGGCGCGCGTCATGAGCTTGAGCAGCAGGGCGCCGAAGGCGCACACAGCCGCCAGCCCGCCGGTGATCGGCAGGTCGTTGTTCTTGACCACGTCCGGGTAGAAGAAGATGAAACTACCCAGGAAGACCTGGAGAAGGAAGACGTCGCGCATCCCGACGTAGATCGTCCACCACAGGTCGGCTCCCAGCCGAAGGGTGAACTTGCGCGTCAGCATGAGCATGTACGGCCGGGCCAGGTGCAGGGCGACGGCCAGCAGCCACAGGGCTACCAGGGCGGCGGCTATCGTCCCTTCGATGAATTGTTCGGCCGCGCCGAATGCCGGTGATTCCATCAGTCTCGACCTCCTGTGATCGACGGAGGAGTGCTTGCCGATTCGGCTGGCCTGAGCCGGCCACTCCGCGCCGGCACTGATTCCACGGCTGGGGCGCCCGGGCCGTCACTCGGCCCGCGCCCGGACTGGACGTTGACCTGCGCGCAGCGGTAGACCGCGTCGCACCTGAAGCAGCGCGAGGCCTCGGCCTTGGCCGCGGCCGGCTCGATGCTCGGCTGCGTGGCCGCGAAGGAGCCCGGCTTGTATGCCGGCAGCTCCATCCCGACCCTCGCCCGCGTTGCCAGGTCGACCGTCAGCACCGGCTCGGGGCCCTTCGGAACCCGGACCGTGGCCATGATCTCGGCTTCGCCGTTCTTGCTACCCGATAGGTACTCGTGGATCGAGCCGGCGGCGCGGCGGCCCGCCCCGACGGCGTGGATGATCGTCTTGGCGCCGGAGACGACGTCGCCGCCGGCGAAGACGCCCTTGCGGCCGGTGGCCTGGCCGGCGTCGGCGACGATGCCCTTGAAACCGCTCGTCTCGATCCCGGCACCGGCCGGGAGGATCGACGGATCCGGCTCCTCGCCGACGGCCACGAGGACCGTCGTCGCATCGATGGCGCGATCGCTGCCGGGGATCGGCTCGTAGACGGCACGCCCGCCCTCGAACTTCCCGGTCGGTCGCTGGCCGATGTAGGACACGGAGGTGAGGCCGCTGGCGGAACCCTTGACCTCGGTCACGGCGGCTTCGAACAGGATCCTGACGCCTTCGTGCTCGGCGGCCTCGGCTTCCTCGGCCTGAGCCGGCATCTCGGCCCGACCGCGGCGGTAGAGGATCGTGACCGACGATGCGCCGGACCGGAGCGCGGACCGGGCCGCGTCCATGGCGGTGCTGCCGCCGCCCACGACGACGACCGCGCCCTTGAGGACGGGCTTCTCGCCGAGGTTGACCTGCTTGAGGAAGAGCGTGGCCGGAACGACACCCGGCAGGTTGTCGCCCGGAACGCCGAGCTTGCGGCTGCGGGAAGCGCCCGTGGCCAGGAAGATGGCGTCGTACTTGGCTTCCAGATCGTCCAGGGTGAAGTCGCGGCCCATGGCGCTGTCGAGCTTCAGCTCGACGCCGAGGCCGACGATCCGGTCGATCTCTTCGCGCAGGACCTGGCGCGGGAGGCGGTACTCCGGGATGCCGATGGCCATCATGCCGCCGGGCACCGGCATCGCCTCGAGCACGGTCACGTTGTAACCGAGCCTGGCCAGGTAGTAGGCCGCCGACATGCCGGCGGGTCCGCCGCCGACGATGGCGACCCTCTCGGTGCGCTTGTTGGCCGGCGCGGTGACGGGCGGCAGCTTGCCCTGCTCGGCGGCGAAGCGCTTGAGGCGCCGGATGGCGATCGGCTCGTCCAGCGTTCCGCGCCGGCAGGCCGTCTCGCACGGGGCCGTGCAGATCCAGCCGCACACCGACGGGAACGGATTGACTTCCGCGGCGACGGCATAAGCCTCGTCGTAGCGGCTCTTTGCGATCAGCCCGACGTACCGCCCGGCGTCCGTTCCGGCGGGGCAGGCTTCCTGGCAGGGCGCGATTGGATCCTGGCGGGAGTCGGTTACCATCGACCGCCAGACCTGCCAGTCATTCGGGCGCTCGCTCGTCCGCCACTGGAAGAGATCGCCCCAGGGCGAGACGCGGACCGGCTTGAGCGATTCTCGGGTGACCTCGCTGAGCGGCTGCCAGGCCGAGGCCGGCTCGGCGGGCCGGCTGATCGGGCCCTGGCGGGCGGCCAGCGGCGTCGCTCCGGGCACGCTGTCCAGGTTCACCACGTGAGTGGGGCACTCGCGGACGCAGATCCCGCAGCCGATGCACTCACCGACCTGTACGGGGTACTCCATCATCCAGTTGAAGGGCGACCCGAAGAGGCCGGACCCTTCCACGCCGGGCCGTTGCGGCCGGCTCATGTCGAGGGCCTGAACCGGGCAGACGTCCATGCAGACGCCGCAGTTCAGACACCCTCCGTTCTCGATCTGTATCCGGTAGCCCATGAGGACGCCTCGGCCGTGCGGTTTGCTCGACCTGAGGATGGCGTCCGGCGACGGCCGACTACATCTGCCGGAGGAAAGTAATTCCCTACCCTGCAGGGTGGGCTGGAGACGCTACCCGCCTATCGGCCGTTCCGGCCGCGCCACTGCTCAGCGATGCCGGTACGGCAAGTCGCGGCGGGCTCGATCGTGCGTGACCAGGTCGCGCGGCGGATCCGGCACCAGGCCCTCGCGCACGGCGCGGGCCGCCAGCTCGGCCCGGTTCTGGGCGTGGAGCTTCTCCACGATGTTCTTCAGGTGGAACTTGACGGTGTTCTCGCTGATGCCGAGCTCGACCGCGATCTCGCGGTTGCGGAGTCCGACGGTCACCAGCTTGAGGACTTCGAGTTCGCGATCGGTCAGATGCTGGCTCGCCTGCTGGCTGACTCCGGGTGTTCGCAGGAACTCGTCGATGATCCGGGCGGCGGTGGCCGGCGTTATCGCGGGCTCGCCCCGGGCGACGCCTTCGAGCATGGATCTGAGCTGCGGGGCCTCGAGATTCTTGAGCAGGTAGCCCTGGGCGCCGGCCTTGATGGCCCGGAAGAGGTCGGCCTCTTCCTCGCTGACCGTCAGCATGACGATGGCGATTTCCGGGTGTTTCTGCTTGATCTGGGCCGTCGCCTCCAGGCCCGAGACGTTGGGCATGCGAACGTCCATCAGGACGACTTCGGGCGATGTCTCGTCCGCCATGTCGATCGCTTCGGCACCGTCGGAGGCCTGTCCGACCACCTCATGCCCCCAGGCCAGCAGCAGCGACGCGACACCGTCGCGGAAGAGGGCATGGTCGTCTACCAGCAGGGTTCTCATCGCTCTAGTCTGCCTCCGAAAGGGTCACGGCGGGCGATCGGCCCGCCTGATGCTGCGGTGCGGGACGGTCCGTTTCGACGGACGAAGCAACACCCAGAGGTAGGCGGCTCAACGGTGTGCTGCCTACCGGAACATGCAGTTCGACTGTGGTACCGGCGCCGTGCCGGCTGTGCCAGACGATTCGGCCCCCGATGGATTGCGCCCGTTCGCGCATCCCGGCCAGACCGAAGTGCGGCCACCGCTCCGGGCCGGCCGCGAGCAGATTTGCATCGAAGCCGACGCCGTCGTCCTCGATGCGCAGAACCAAGTCGGAACCATCGAGGGCCAGGTCCAGGCCGACGCGATGGGCGCGGGCATGTTTGCGGACGTTCGTCAGCGCCTCGCGGGCGATGCTGAAGACCTCGGCCTGGGCCACCGCCGGGAGCTTCGCGGCGGCCGCTTCCGGGCTGGCATGGAAACGCACTGCCAGCTTCGAAGACTCGGCGTACAGAGCCGCGTATTCCTCGAGCGCGGCGGCCATCCCTCGATCCGCTGGAACGGGCGTCGAGAGGCTCAGGATCGCCTCCCGCACGTCAACGTAAACCGACCGGGCCGCTTCCGCGAGTTCGGCAAGCTGCCGCCGGGCCTCGGCCACGCGGCCGTCGCCAAGCATCTCCTCGACGGCCTGGGATTTGGTGTTGACGTAGGCGAGAACCTGGGCCAGGCCGTCGTGCATCTCGCGGGCGATGCGTTCGCGCTCGCCCTGAACCGCCAGCAACTGCAGCTCGCTCCGCAGCCGGGCCGCCTCGAGCGCCAGCCCAACCTGCGTCGCCAGGGCGGAGAGAGTCTCGACCTCCACGACGCCGAACCGGCGAGTGCTGCGGGCAGGTAAAGCCAGGCCGAGCATCCCGATCCGCTGGTCGCCGTGCCCCACCGGCGTCGAGAGCCGGATCTGGTAGCCCGGCCGAAGGTAGCAGCCGAGGTCGTCCTCCTCCGTGTCCATCACCCCGACGCCCGGCTCGTTGCCGACCAGGACGCCCGGGCCGGCGCTGGCGGCCCGAAGCCGCAGCTCGCCGGCCGGCCCGTCCAGTGCCAGCAGCGCTCCGTCGACCCGTAGCAGTGAGCGGCAATGATCGACGATCGAGGCGATCGTCTGGTCGGGATCGGCCTGGCCGGAGACGGACAGACTCACGTCGTAGACGGCTCGCAGGACCGCGTTCCTCGACTCGAGAACGGCATTGCGCTCGCGCAGGTCGCCGGTCAACCGGTCGATTTGGCCGAAGGTGTAGAGCGCGCCTGTTCCCACCACCGCGGTCACAATCGCGAGTACGAGCAGGGTGTGGAACGGGAACGGCAGGAAGGCGTCGAAGGCTGTGTCGCTCAGGGCCTCGACGGTGCCCACGAAGAGGACGGCGGCGGCGACAAGGAACCAGCGACCGCGATGCATGCGACTCCAGCCGTGCCAGGCTTCGGGACGATTACCTGGAGGCCGTCCGACCCACCCGTTCAGGCAGTAACTATGCGCCGAATCGGACCTCGCGACCAGATCCGGCGCGCTTGTCCTACGGAGCGGCACGGTTGTTCTCGTCGCGTGGCAGACCCGTCGGAGGTCCGGCCTCGGACGATATGTCGTAGCGATCGGTCGCATTCGTTGACGGAGGGCAGGGGTCCGAGCCCAGCCGCGGCCGTCGAGCAGGCGGCCGCCCCACCTTCCGAAAGGAACCGGACATGACACTCGCCGTCTCCTGCGAATCCTGCGGCATGCCCCTTGCCGGAGCCGAGGACCACGCACTCTCGGACCCGACCATCCCCTACTGCGTTCACTGCGCCCCCGAAGGCACGCTGCCTCCGGCCGAGGAGCGCCTCGAGCGGTTCACCCAGTGGACGATGCGCCAGGAAGGCCTCGACTACAATCCGGCGCGGGTTAAGGCCCGCGCCTACATGAAGACGATGCCGGCCTGGAAGGACGCCTTCTAGCCGCCAGGGGCTCCGCACATCACGAAGGCCGTCGGGCGACCCGGCGGCCCGCCTCGTCGTCCTCGGGCAGCTCGCCCATCCGCCCGGAGACTGACACCGAATCGTGCCCACGGCCGACCCGCTCGACGGCACCCCGGCGATATGATCGGGACCGGCGTCCGACTTCGATATCGCAGCCCGAGGAGATCTCAATGCCGCACATGGACATAGTCGGCTGGATCGTCGTCGGCTTCCTCGCCGGCGCGCTCTCGGGAGGGGTCGTCGACCGGGGCCCGGACGGCTGCCTGGCCAACACCGCCGTTGGCATCCTCGGCGGTCTCCTGGGCGGCTGGTTCGCCACCGAGGAGCTGCACATGGACAGCACGCACGGCTTCCTCGGCGCCCTGCTTGTGGCCTTCCTCGGCGCGATCGTGATCCGCCTGATCCTCAACGCCCTCGAGGGCGACGACCGGCGCCGCCGCGGCGATCACCACTGACCTGACGTCGCTTTTCGCCCGGCGAGCGACCTACCCGTTTCGTCAGGCTGCACTGATTTCGGCACGACCAGCGAAGGTTTACGAGATCGCTGTAGGATGCGCGCGCAAGATGTGCGGCCACCGGGCGAGCCGCGACTCCGGACCCGGGAAACAGCCGTTCGTGCGCAGGCCCGAAGGAGGGCGACGATGACGACCACCAACATCGATAACGCCGCGTCCCCTCAGCCCAAGGCGGTCCCGCCGGCTGAGCCCAAGGCGCCCGCCGAGCGACCGTATTCGCCCGGTCTGCAGGGAGTCATCGCCGCCGAGACCGCAATCGGCTTCGTCGATGGCGAAAAGGGCCAGCTGCTGTATCGCGGCTACCCGATCGGACAGCTCGTCGAGAAAGGCACGTACGGCCGAGTGGCGGAACTGCTCTGGACGGGCGAGTGGCGCAAGACGGCCCGCCTGGTGCCGGCCGTCATTCCGGAGCCGGTCATGTGCGCGCTCCGCGAGCTTCCGAGCAGCGCCCACCCCATGGACGCGCTGCGCACCGCGGTCTCCGTGTGGGGAGCGTGGCGCCGGCCTCACTGGCCGCCCACCGTGGACCAGGCCCGCGAGATCACCGCCTTCGCGCCTTCGGCGCTGGCTGCCTTCCATCGCCTGCGCCAGGGTCTCGAGCCGGTTGCCCCGAATCCCAAGCTCTCTCTGGCGGGCGGCTTCCTGCAGCAGCTCAACGGCAAGGACCCGGATCCCGCCGCCGCCCGCGCCCTGGATGCGTACTTCATCGTCGGCGCCGAGCACGGCTTGAACGCCTCCACGTTCACCTGCCGCGTCATCATCTCGACCCGATCGGACCTGGCCAGCGCCGTCTGCGGCGCCATCGGGGCATTGAAGGGCCCGCTCCACGGCGGCGCCCCGGCCGAGGTAGTGAGCCAGCTGCACGAGATCGGCTCCCCGGAGCGGGCCGAGAAGTGGGTCCGCGAGGCCATCGCCCGCGGCGACAAGATCATGGGCTTCGGCCACCGCGTCTACCGCGCCTACGACCCGCGAGCCGCCGCGCTGCGCAAGGTGGCCGAGGGCATGTCCGACATGGCCGAGTGGCTCGACACCGCCGTCAAGGTCGAAGACGTCGTCCTGCGGATCTTCGGCGAGCTCAAGCCCGATCACGTCATCAAGACAAACGTCGAGTACTACGCCGCCGCGGTCCTGCAGGGCGTCGGCCTTCCGCCGGACCTCTTCCCGCCGACCTTCGCCCTGGCCAGGATGGCCGGTTGGAGCGCTCACGCAATCGAGCAGGCCGGCGCCGACAAACTGATCCGGCCCGACGCTCGGTACGTCGGCCCGCCCGAGACCGATGTTCCTTCGCTGAACAGCCGCTGAGGCTCGGCCTCGGTCGCAGCCTCCGCTCAGTCGGGCCTCTCGATCGCCGCAACGGACGCGGCGACCGATCCCTGGCGCGCGGCAGCGTGTCCGCGCCCGCCTGTGCGTCGGGCGAAGACGACGGCCAGCGCCGTGGCGCCGGTCAGAACGGCTGCCGCGACCATGAACACCGCCGGTGTCCCGGCCGTAACCACGCCCGCGCCGATCGCCGGCCCGGCGATTCCGCCGATATACAGCGGCAGGTAGATCAGGTTGAGCGTCGCCGAACGCCGCTCGGCCGGAGCTTCCGTGGCCAGCAACCCCGAGATCATGGCCGCGACGACCGTCCCGCAGGCGATCGCCAGGCAATACGTGACGGCCAACCAGGCCACCGTCGTTCCCATCGCCAGCAGCGCGAACGACACTGCCATGCCGCCGATTGCCGCAACCAGGATCGCCCGGAAGCCAAGGCGGTCGGCAACCCAGCCTCCGATGGGCGAGATACCGGCCCCGACGATCTGGGCCAGGCCCAGGACCAGGCCCACGGAGCCGGCCACCAGGAAGGACTTTCCTTCGACGTCATGGACCAGCACGGTCATGTACGGCGTCGACATCTGGCGGCCGATGAAAACCAGGCCGTAGATGACGAAGAGCCAGCGCACGATCGGGTCGGACATGACGCCTCGAACGGCCCCGAATGCCAGGCGGATCGTGCTTCCGACCGGCACGACTTCCGGCCTGACCTCCTTCGACCCGACCGCCAGGGTGATAGCGATGGCAATCGACAGGATCGCGGCCAGTGCGAAGACGGCAGCGCTCGTGTAGTGGAGCTGGTCGATCATGAAGCCGCCGATGGCAGGCCCGGCCCCAAAGCCGAGCGGGCCGCTGGCGGCAAAGATTCCCATGGCCAGGCCAAGCCGGTGGCGCGGCGTGACGTCGCGGATCGCGGCCATCATCACGCCGCTGTTGCCCAACTGGAACCCGACGAGCATCATACCGACGACGAGCTGCCACGGCGTCTGGCTGGCCGCGATGACGCCGAAGACGACCGCTTCGACAAGGGCGCTCCGGATGATCACCGCCTTGCGGCTGTACTTGTCCGCCCAGACGCCCCAGAGCGGGATCAGCGGCAGACCGGTGAGGAAGAACATCGCGCCGAGGATCCCGACGAAATGCGGGATGTCCGCCGCCGCCACGCCGACCTCGCGGAGCCGGTTCGGCATGAAAGCGTAGATCTGGTTGACGCCTAGGCCTTCGACGAAGGAGGTTACCCAGTAGATGGCCAGGAGCGGGCGCCAATCCGGCGCGGGTCGGTGGTTCACGCGAGCAGCCTATCTGAGTGGGACGGTTGGAGCAGCGCCGGCAGGCGTTCGAGACGATCTGCCGTTCGCGCGGAGCCCCACGGGCCGGCTCCCGCGCGGGAAATCGCCTCCGTTTCGCCCTCTGCGGGACATTCAATGACACCGCCAACGGTCACAAACCGCCTCTCCGGCGGTTGCGCTGACGCCCGGATTTTCCCTGGAAGGCCAACAGGCGGTATCTTTCGCAGGTCCATCACCGACGGTCGATGGATCGGACAGGAGGATCAGGGGTGGACGATAGGATCTGGAAGAACGTTTCAATCTTGCTGGGCGTCGTGTGTGCGCTGCTGATCGGGGTGGCAGGCGCCCTCATGATCGTTGGGCACAAAGGCGGGTCGGCCGCGGCTACGAACACGCCGGCGGCCAGCGAGGTCGCCTCCGTGGCGCCCAGCGGCACGGCCGGGGCCTCCGGTTCGTCTCCGGCGACCGTGACGCAACCGCCCGGGCCGACTCCCACGCCGGGCCCGATTAGCCCCGCCTCTATCACCTTCAACGGCCTCGGCCTCGACGCCTTGAACGACGCGGACGCCACCGCTCGGACTTTCCAGTTCGTCAGCGACGGCGCGGGCTCGGTCACCTTCGCCATTACCAAGATCTCGGCCGGCGGCACCGCCAAGCTGTGCATCAAAGTCGACACCGGAGCGTTCACCTGCCAGGTCGGCACGGCCGGCAAGTTGCCCAGCTTCCCCAAGGGCAAGTCCGACCCGGGTCACAACACCTGGACGGCTACCTTGGTCGGCTACGGAACTTCCAAGCCGACCGTCGACATCGCATTCACGTGGCCTACTGCGAGCCCCAAGATCACGATGAGCCACGGCCGCTTCCAGGGCAGCTCCAGCCCGGGAATATCGGAGTCGCTGAACGGCTTCACGGCCACTTTCCAGCCCCGCGCCGGCGGCACGGTCAACGTCCAGGCAACGTGGACGGTCATCACGACCGACGCGAGCATGAAGCTTCTCGACAACACGACCCCGCCGGCCGTGACGGTCGATCAGCGCGCCTACAAGGGCGTCACCTATATCAACCCGGCCTTCAGTGCCAATGTCGACGCGAGCAAGACGTACTCGGTCGAGCTGCGGAACACTTCCGCCGACAGCCAGCGCCCGGACCTGACCGCCCAGGTCACGTTCCCGTAGCGGGGCCGGCGTCAGGCGGCCGGCGGCTTGCCCTTTCGGACGACGCGCCCCAGCGCTCGGATCCGGAAGCCGGTCCAGACCCCCGACCGGAAGTAGACGTCGGCCTCGGCCAGGGCAAGGGCCTCTTGCTGGGTCGGAACGCGCATCAGCAGGAGCGAGGCCGACATGTCGGCGAAGGCCCCGGCTTCGATCACGGTTCCCGCGTCGCGAAGCGCGGCGATGCGGGCCAGGTGCTCCGCTCGGACCGGCGCCCGCCTCTCGGCGGCATCCCGTCCGAGGGTGGCCTCCACGACCCAGATCTGCTCTATCTCGAGGCCGTCGGGCATCTCGCCGGCCATCGCTCCTCCTAGTTCTCTCCGGCCGGCTCGTCGGCCTCTTCGCTCGCCCCGGCCGGTTCGACCGCAACCTCGAGCGCCCCAGGCTCTTCGAGCAGGACGGGCAGGATCGGCCCGTCCGTGGGATCGCCGGCCACCGGCACTTCTTCGATGGGACCCGGCAGCTCCACGACCGCGTCGGCCAGGCCGTCGTACCGGTTCGAGCAGGCCAGGTATATGACCTGGAAGTCGGACGAAAGCTCGCGCAGCAACTGCGCCGCTCGGGCCGCCCTGATGTCGTCGAAGGTGACGAACGGATCGTCTAAGACCAGCGGCGGCCGCTTGCCCTGCGTCACGAGCCTCACGAGGCCGATGCGCGCCGCCAGAAAGATCTGATCGATCGTGCCCTTGCTCAGCTGATAGGCCGCGACCCAATCGCCGCGCTCCGGCGCCCACACCCCGATGTCCAGCGTCTGGTCGTCGATGCTTACCCGGCTGTAGCGGCCGCCGGTAAGCCGGGCCAGGTCCCGGCCGACCTGCTGCTCGAGGAAGCGAGTGGCCTTGCGCATGGTGCCGCTCTCGGCCGCTTCGATCTCGGCCAGCGTCTTCTCGTAGATTCGAATCCGTCGCTTAAGCGCGGCCAGCTGGCCCTGCCAGGTGACGAGGCGCTCGGCCTCGCCGGCAACCTGCTCCGAGTCGACCGGGTTCGCGTCGACCCGCGCGATCGCGCCCGCTTCGGCGTCGCGAGCCCGCTCCAGCGCCGCGTGGCGCTCGCGAACCTCGGCCTCGAGGCGCTCCCGAGCCCGGGCATCGTTGGCAATCGGCCCGAGGGCGTTGAGCGCGGCCGCCTTCTGTTCCATATCGAGAGCGGCCCGATCGCGCAAGTCCGTCACGTCTCTGCCGCTCTGGCCGGCCAGCAGGGCCGCGACCTGGACCTGGAGCGTGGCCATCTCCTGCCGCCGGGCCTGCTCGGTCGTGAGCAGCTTCTCGGCCTCGCCGACGTCGCGGACGCCCAACTCCTTGAGGATGTTCTGCACCCCGGACTGGGCCACGCGGAGGCCTTCCTCCGAACCGACCCGACCCTGTCGTCGCAGGGTTCGATCTCGCTCTTGGGACTGGTTCGCGCGGCGGGCAGTTATGGCCACGGATCGGCGCTCGTTCGTGAGGAGGCCCAGGTAGGTCGCCAGGGCAAGGAAGAGGAGGCCCAGGAGGACGACCGGCACGATCGGCGCCATTGCCCCGAACGCGATGGTGACCAAGGCGGCGGCGAGCGCCGCAAGCGTCATCGCCGCGGTGCCCAGATAGGCCGGCTCCGGCTCGTCGGGCTCGACCTCCGGCCCAAGCTCCTCGCGCAGGGTCTCCTGCAGGACGAGAACCCGGCTCTGCAGCGTCCGCATCTTGTCGAGCTGGTCGCGCAGACCGGAGATGGATCTCTCCGGCATGGCCTCGAGCTCCTGCAGCCGCCCCTGCGCCTCGGCGGCCTGGCGGTATCGCTCGAACCGCTCGGCGACCACCGCTCTGTCCGAACGAAGCCGCTCGGCCTGGCGAGCGGCCTCCAGCATGTTGCGGCTCTCGTCCACGGCGGTCTCGGCGCGGAGTCGCGCGTCGCGAGCCCCGGCCAGCTCGTCCCGGTCATTCTCGAGCTTCTCGAGCGCGGCCTCGCCGTTCCGCAGGGCCAGCTCGGCGCGGCCCACTGCCTCTTCGGCGATCTTCAGGCGGCCGGGGTTCTTGTCCCCGCGCGATTTCAGGGCGCGGATGGCATCTTCCAGGCGAGCTCTCGCTCGCGACGAGCCCTTGTCGCCGCCGCCGATGCTGGCCTGCAGCCGGTCGCGCAGGGCGCCCTCGTCGCGATCGAGGTCGTCGAGCTCTTCGTGGCGGATCGACGCGGTGGACCGGAAGAACGCCTCGTTGGGGATGCCGGTCAGATCGGCTATCACTTCGTCGACCTTGGCCGGGTCCGTGTAGGTCTTGCCGTCGAATTCGAGCGAGACGCGTCCCCGCTGTCCTCTGAACTCCTTCTCGAGCACGCCCTGGGCGGCGGCGCCGGGCACGTTCTCGTCCTCCATCGCAAACTCGATCCGGACCGTCGAGCGACGGTCATCGGGGACTCCCCACGATCTGAGGGCCTCGAGCTCGGCGGTGGCGGCGGTCGGCTTGCGGAAGAGCGCCAGCTCGAGAGCGCGCTGGATGGTGGACTTGCCCGCTTCGTTTGGCCCGCGAATGATCGTGAAGCCGGGCGCGAGCGCCATGTCGAGGTCCCGGTGGCGGCCGAGATCACGTAGCTGCAGCCGAGTGATCCTCACAGGTCCGCTCCCGCGCTCACAGCGTCACCTGGCGGCCTTCGAGGAGATGCCGGCCCAGCCTCAGCACCTCGCGCAGGTCGGCCAGCTCCTCGGCCTCGGCAGGATCCGACGAAGCTACCGGCTCGAGTTCGGCTATTCGACCTTCCACCTTCCTCACGAAGGCGCCTATCACGGTGTCGGGCGGCGGAGCGGCGCCTTCGGGGGACGACGGGATGGAGACGTCTCGGATGCGGAAGCGCAGGAACGACGGAGAAAGTGTCCGCTCGACCTCGTCCAGGTCCAGATCCAGCTCGTCGGGGTAGAGCCCGGTCAGCCGGACATCGAAGACCAGGTTGGAATCGGCCTGGCGACCCAGAACGTCGATCAGCTCGGGCTGGTTGTGGACGCCGCTCACGTCCAGGTCGAGCTTCTCCGACCGCGTTTGACCGACGCGCCGGGGCTCGGTGGTGACGACGTGGCGCCCGCCTTGATCTTCGAGCTGGACGATCAGGACCTGCCCGGCCCCGTCCTGGTCTACCGCCACCGGCTCGGGCGCGCCTGAATAGGCGTACGAGACCGTCCCCGCCCGGCCCTCGATGGCCGAGTGCCAGTGGCCGAGCGCCAGGTAGTCGAGGCCGGTCGCGGCGATTTCTTCTTCGGTGACGACCACGGCGTCCGAGTCCGTCCGCCCTGGGATCGCCAGAGCGCCGTGGACCATGCCGATCTTCCAGGTTGCCCGTGCGTCCGCCCGCGCGTCGAGGCCGGCCAGCGGGCTTCGAGGCGACCTCTTCGTGTCGAAGACGCGGCCGTAGACGATCGTGTCGAGGGATGGGAAGACGATCTCTGGTAGGTATGGCGTCAGCACCACTACCCAATCGCTGGCGGCCTGGGCGATGCCGGCCAGGTCGTAGGAGCGGTAGATGGACGCGCGGTCGTAAACGTCGTGGGTGCCCGGAATGACGACCGTCCGGATGCCGGCCCGGGCCAGTCGCCCGAACTCGGCGGCGACGCGCTCCACGGAGCGGCGCGGCTGCGTGTTCGAATCGAAAAGATCGCCGGCGACGAGGTAGATGTCCACCTTCTCGGCGATGGCGAGGTCCACGGAGGCGCGGAAGGCGGCGAACTGGCGCTCGCGCAGGATGGCGGCGCGCTCGCCCAGGTCCGTGTGCCTCGCCCCCAGGTGGACGTCGGCCGTGTGTAGCAACCGCAGCATCGGACGGGTAGTTCCTCTTGCGCGGCTCGTGCCGCTCACCGCTGGATCGAGGCGCTCGGCAGGAGACACGGCGACCAGTGTCGCCGGGACGAGCCGACCAGGCGATTGTGCCAGTTTCGGAAGGGCCGGATATAGCCCAAGTGGAGCACCCGCCGGTGGCGCTATGCCAACTGTCCGATACTCCGGAACGCCCCTTGGGTTGCGCCGGTCGCCCTGGTATTCTGCCGCCCTGCCGGTGCGTCCCAGACAGGCACGTCCGAACCGAAGATCTTCGTAGGGATCCGCCCAACCTCCCAGCGTCCCGGGGCGGTCCTGTCCAGCTGCGGTTCGCCTGTCCCGGATCCGTCGGCGCGGAACCCGCGACTCCGGGAGGAGAATCGTGATCTACGTCGATCGAACCCTGATCTGTGTCGACTGCGGCGCCGAGTTCGTCCACTCGGCCGAGGACCAGGAGTACTACACGCAAAAAGGGTTCGCCTCGGACCCCAAACGCTGCCCGAGCTGCCGGGCCAGCCGCCGCTCGATTAGGGAGGCCGGTGAGATCGCCGGGCGCTCGAACGGCGGCAGCGGCGGGCCGCGCGAGTACTTCGCCGTGGTCTGCACCCGATGCGGCAACCAGGCCCAGGTGCCGTTCAAGCCGCACATGGACCGGCCGGTCTACTGCTCCGACTGCTTCCGCCTGGTCCACGCCCAGGGCGCGTAGTGCCCGCCCGGGTCCGGTGCCCAAGAGAGCCTCGCAAAAGAGAAAGCGGCGGTCGCCCGAAAGCGACCGCCGCTGTGTAGGGGCGAGAGCTACGCCTTGGCGGCAGTGAAGTCCTGATACGCGTTGAACGCGGCGAAAGCGCCTCCACCGATGACGAGGACATCGGCGACGTACATCATCACCGGCACGTCCGGCAGGTTGTTGGTGACCTGGATCAGTAGCGAGAGCACGCCGCACACGGCAACGGCGGCCGTAAGGCCAAGGAGGATCTGAACAATCGGCATCGGCCAAGTGATGTTCATGTTCGGGGCGATCTTCAGATAAAGCACGACCAACGTGGCGACCGCGGCGACCATCGCGAGGATGTTGAGGAGGCCGGAGTTGCCTGCGTTGTAGTAGTTCAGTGAATAGGTGGCGATTCCCGCCACGCCGTAGGTATTGGACGCGAGGATGAGGCCGACCAACCAGCCGACGACCGCGGCGATCATCCCAAAGACGATGAAGCGTTCACGGGCCGACAGCTTTGCCCACAATTCGTTGACCACAGCGACGAGCCTCCTTCAGCAGTTTGACCAGAGCCGTCCATTCCCGGAACGTCTGGCTTTCGCTCCTTTTCGGCCTAATTGACGGGTCCGGCGGCCGATGAGAACACGCGCAGCCTACACCGCGGTCCGAACCGTGACCAGATGGGTATCGCAGAGTCACGAAAATATCTATTCAGCGACTCACACTTCGGTACGGCGATCGGGAGCGGCGGCGGTCTGATGCGCCTTGCGGTGCCCATTTCCCCTCGAAACGTCCGCGGATTGTTCGGCAAGTGGGCTTTCTGGCCGCGTTCCCGAGCCGACCCACTAGCCCGACCTGCCCGTTTCGGCAGGCGGAACCGGAGCCTCGTCAGCGTCCGCTGAGTCCGCGATGGAGGAGCCGTTTCGCGATACGGAGACGACCCGACCCGGCACAACGCGCGGGAGCTGGATCGATCGGCCTGGCATTCGCCGGTCTGCGTGCATTCGCTCCTCCGCCCGCAGCAGCGCGAACTCGAGATCCGACGAGGCCGTGGGGCCGGACCAGCCGATGGCCAGCCAGAGCGGAACGGCGGCCGAGGCAAGCCACGGCTCGCAAACGAGCCGGATCCGCTCGACGTAGTTGATGGCCTGGATCTCGTCGGTCTCCGGCAGGAATGCGGCGAACCGGCCGTCGCCGATCCGGGCCACCCAGTCCGTTGCACGAGCCTCTCGGCGGAGCGTATCGGCGATGACCGGCAGCAACCGGTCGACCGGGTCGTCGCCCAGCCGTTCGGCCAGCCGGCGGAGACCCTCCACCTCGACCATGACCACCGTCACGGGCCGGCGATACCGCAGCAGCCTGGCGTTCTCGATCTCGATGATGCGGCTCCAGCTGGCCGGACCCTCCAGCCCGGTCAGCGAGTCCAGGGTCATACCGGTTGAGACGGCGCTCGGCTGGAGGCCCATCACGCCCCCGTCTTGTTCCCGTCCAGCAGAACTCGGTCCGCTCCTTCGGTCCGCGTCAGACCCGTACCGGGCGAAGCCGGCGCCTTCAGGGCCGGGGGCGATCGTGGCCGGCCTCGAGAGGAAGTCGGCGAGGTCTGGTGGGAGGGTCTGGGAGAGCTGCGCTCGTGCCGTCGGCAGGCCCGCAGCCGCCGAGGCTCCGGCGGACCCGGAGGTCCCCGGTTCGGGGCGATTCGGGCTCTGGGCCACGAAGAGCGACCGCCGCCGCGGAGCCGGCGGCTCCGGTGCCGGCGAGTGCGCGCGGTGCGAATCGAACCCGGCGAAGAGGCGGGGCCAGCGAACCCTGACCCGGGCGGAGCGGGACAGCCGGAAGATCAGCGCGGCATTCGCCGCCACGCTCATCAGCAGAACCCCGACCAGCAACTCCAAGGGCACTGCACGCTCCCGGAAGCGTCTTCCTCGCTGGTCCGATTCTACGGCGCGCGGCCCTCGGCCGTTGACCCGCCAGCCGATCCCTGTGGCTATCTAGCGTGCCGTCGGCGCGTCTCGGGACTCGGCCGCCCGGGGCGAGCCGGCAGCCGGCCGAGTCAGGGTCGGGCCGCACGTCTGCTAGAATGTGGGCCGCTCCCCAATTGGCATGGCCGTGTCCGAGTGCCCGCGGGTCCGTCTGGCGGTCGTCGCCAAGCGACCAGTCGCGGCGGCTGCGTCAGGGTTGGGAGATGGAGGAGGAACAATGGCTCGGCCAGTCCGCACGACGGTCGCCCCGAACCCTCTTCGGCCGGTCAAGTCGCACCTGATCGAGGAGTACAATGCGCGGACTAACGTCGTCCGCTGCGACTGCGGCTGGTCGGGCAATGCCGACGAGTTCGCCGTCCACCGTCGGGCAGTGGGCGCCGCCAGCCCGTCCTGATTGGCCGACGCGACGAAGCCACGGCTTCCGCGACACATGCCCTCCGCTTGACCGCCCCGGATCCGCCCAGCCGGCCCCTCGCCACGTACGAGGACCTCGGCTATCGCGACGTGTTCTGGCCTGCCCGTGCGTACGAGAACGAGTGCGACCGCATCGCCCTCCGGGCCCTGCTGCCGCCTTCGGGCGGAAGGCTGATCGAGGTCGGGGCCGGGTTCGGCAGGCTCGCCGACGAGTATTCCGGCTACGGCGAGGTCGTCCTGCTTGATTCGTCGCCGGTTCACGTGGCGGCCGCCCTCGAGACGCTGGGCGGCGACCCGAGATTCGACATCGAACTGGGAGACGCCGCTGCCCTCCCCTTCCCAGATGGTCGTTTCGACACGGCCGTCTGCGTCCGCGTCCTTCACCACTTCGGCGATCCGGCGCCGGTGATCGCCGAGCTCGGCCGGGTCGTCCGGCCGGGCGGCGTGCTCGTTCTCGAGTACGCCAACAAACGCAACCTGAAGTCGATCGCGCGGCGGGTGCTCGGCCGCCATGCCTGGTCGCCGTTCGAGCCCGGGGCGGTCGAATACCGGCCCTTCCACTACGACCACTCGCCGGTGAGCGTCCGGCGTGCGCTGCGGAGAGCCGGCTTCGAGGTCGAGCGGGTGCGGGCCGCCTCCCTCTTCCGGATACCCGGCCTGACCCGCCGGCTGCCGCCGGGCAGCCTCGCCCGGCTTGAAGCCCTTCTTCAGGAGCCGCTCGGCTCGATCACGCCCGGCCCGTCCGTCTTCGTCCTGGCGCGCCGTTCCGCCGGCTGACGGCGATCAGCACTCCTCCTGGTTCGGCGCCTTTTGCACCGGCCGGTAGAGGTAGTAGTTCGCGGCACAGGCGGCCTGGTTGCCCTCGTGAACCGCGGCGCTGACCTGGTGATCGTGAACGCTGGTGGCGTCACCGGCCGCGTAGACGCCGTGGACGTTGGTGTGCTGCTCCGTGTCCACGATGATCTGCCCAAGCCGGTTCAGATTCACGCCCAGCTGTCTCGCGATCTCGTTGCGGGCCGTCGGGGTATGGACCGTGAAGACCATCTCGACCGGGATCCTGGTCTTCTTGGGGTCGTCCAGGATGAGCGCCTGGATCTGGCCGTTCTCGTTCGGATACGACGCGACGCGCCAGCGGTACGCGGCGATGCCGTTCGCGGCCAGGTCGGCCAGCCTTGACTCCGGAACGCTGAAGCCTCCGGGCCGGCCGGCCGCGATCGTGATCCTGTTCGTGAACTCGAGCAGGTCGAGGGCCATCTCGACCGCCTCTTCGGTGTGGCCGACCACGGCAACCGACTTGTCGGCCGACTCGTAGCCGTCGCAGGCTATGCACCAGAAGAGGCTGCGGCCGACGCACTCGTCGCGACCCTCGAACTTGGGGAACGGGTCGCGAACGCCCGTCGCAAGAACCACCGATCGTGCCCGTACCTCTTCCGAGGCTCGGGCCTGGACCTCGCCGAGAGACCGTCCCAGCTCCTCGTCGCGGGCCACGTTGACGTTCGTGCCAGCCGCGTCGATCCCGGCGCCGCCGGTCACGTCGCCTTCGACCAGCAGCCGGAAGAGTTCTCCGTCGCGATCGGCGGCGGTGACGCGGCCGAGTAGGAACCGGGCCCCGTATCGGTTTGCCTGGCGGCGGCCCTGCAGCCGGATTTCGGCGGCCGGGATCCCGTCCGGGAAGCCCAGGTAGTTGCGGTTGATCTGGCTCCAGAGGGACCGGCCGTCGCGGTCGTCGATGACCAGGACGGACCTGCGCATGCGGGCCAGGTTGACGGCCGCGGAGAGTCCCGCCGGGCCACCGCCGACGATGGCGCAGTCGAACACCCGAACGGCCGCGCCATCCGGACCGTCGGTTCGGTCGATGCCATGGGCTGTGCTCATGGCGGCAATGATGCCGCCACCGGCCCCGGGACGCGACAGGGAATACTCGCTGCGGCGCAGCCGGCGGCCTCGCGCGGCGAGCGGTCCCGGCGGCCGGGACGGCGTCCATCGCCAGTCGAGGGTGGAAGGTCGCCGGGCGCCTTTCCGATCGATCGGTAAACTGCGCACAGAAGGAGGCAGGCCCACCGAAACTCACGTCCACGCGACAGCGCCCGTAGAGGTCGCCCCGATCACGCCGGCGACGCCGCCCAACGCAGCGCCGGCAGGACACGAGCCACCTGCGGGTGTCGAGCCACCTGCGGGTGTCGAGCCACCTGCGGGTGTCGAGCCACCTGCGGGTGGCTTTCGGACGCGCGATGAGCGTCTGCGCCTGCTCCGGCCCCTTCTGCAGCAGCGAATCCTCGTGCTCGACGGGGCCATCGGGACGCTCATCCAGCGCTACGGCCTGAGCGAGGCCGACTTCCGCGGCGAGCGCTTCCGGGACCATCCGCGCGACCTTCGGGGCGACTCCGACGTCCTGTGCCTGACCCGGCCGGACGTGGTTCGGGCCGTCCACGACGCCTACCTCGAGGCCGGCGCCGACATCATCACGACCGACACGTTCACCGCCACCCGCATCGCCCAGGCAGACTACGGGTTGGCGGACGTCGTCTACGAGATCCACGTCGAGGCGGCCAGGATAGCCCGGGCCGCTGCCGACGCCGCCGAGGCCCGCGACCCCGGCCGGCCCCGCTTCGTCGCCGGTTCGCTGGGTCCCACGAACAAGACCGCGTCCATCTCCCCGGACGTGGCCGACCCGGCCGCCCGCTCCGTCACCTTCGAAGAGCTGGCCGATGCCTACGCCGAGGCCGCCCGGGGGCTGCTCATCGGCGGCGCCGACCTGCTCATGGTGGAAACGGTGTTCGACGTCCTCAACGCCAAGGCGGCGATCTTCGGGATCCAGGGCGTGTTCGAGGAGCTCGGCGTCGAGGTGCCGCTCTGGATCTCCGGCACCATCACGGACGCCAGCGGCCGGACTCTCTCCGGTCACACCGTCGAGGCTTTCTGGAACGCCATACGCCACGCCCGGCCGCTCATAGTCGGGCTGAACTGCGCGCTGGGAGCGCGGCAGCTCCGCGCCCACGTCGAGGAGCTCTCCGGGCTGGCCGACACGTTCGTCGCGGCCCATCCCAACGCCGGGCTGCCCAACGAGTTCGGCGGCTACGACGAGTCGCCTGAGGCGATGGCCGCGGTGATGCGCCAGTTCGCCGAGGCGGGGATCGTCAACGTCGTCGGAGGCTGCTGCGGGACGGGGCCGACCCACGTCACCGCCATCGCCCAGGCCGCGCGCGAGTTCCCGCCACGTGTCGTGCCGGCGCGGCCGGAGGCGCTGCGGCTGGCCGGTCTCGAGGCCCTGAACGTCGGGGAAGGCAGCCTCTTCCTCAACATCGGCGAGCGGACGAACGTGGCCGGATCGCGCGCCTTCGCGAAGCGGGTCGTGGCCGGCGACTTCGACGGCGCGCTGGAGATCGCCCGGGCGCAGGTGGACGGCGGCGCCCAGGCGATCGACGTCAACATGGACGAGGCGCTCCTGGATTCGGAAGCCGCGATGACACGCTTCTTGAACATGGTCGCGTCCGAACCCGCGATCGCTCGCGTCCCGATCGTCGTCGACTCGTCCAAGTGGTCGGTCATCGAGGCCGGGCTGCGCTGCATCGGCGGCAAGCCGATCGTGAACTCGATCTCGCTCAAAGAAGGCGAGGAGCAGCTCCTGCGCCAGGCCCGGCTGGCCCGGCGCTACGGCGCGGCCGTCATCGTCATGGCCTTCGACGAGCAAGGCCAGGCCGACACGGTCGAACGGAAGGTCGAGATCTGCCGGCGAGCCCACCGGCTGCTGACCGAGCATGCCGGCCTGCCGCTCGACGACATCATCTTCGACCCGAACATCTTCGCCGTCGCCACCGGCATCGAGGAGCACTCGGGCTACGCCGTCGCCTACATCGAGGCGGTCAAGCGCATCAAGGCCGAACTGCCGGGGGCGCGCGTTTCGGGCGGCGTGAGCAACGTCTCGTTCGCCTTCCGCGGCAACGACACCGTGCGTGAGGCGATCCACGCCGTCTTCCTCTACCACGCCATCGCCGCCGGCATGGACATGGGCATCGTCAACCCGGGGCAGCTCGCCGTGTACTCGGAGATCCCGGCCGAGCTGCTCGAGCGCGTCGAAGACGTCGTCCTGAACCGCCGGCCCGACGCCACGGAACGGCTCCTGGAGATCGCGCCGAAGTACTCCGGAACCGGCGCGGCCCGGCCGGAGGCGGATCTGTCGTGGCGCGAACTACCCGTTGCCGATCGCCTGACCCACGCCCTGGTCGAGGGAATCGACGCCTTCGTCGTCGAGGACACCGAGGACGCCCGGCTGGCCGCGGCGCGCCCGATCGAAGTCATCGAGGGCCCGCTGATGGCCGGCATGAACACGGTCGGCGACCTCTTCAGCGCCGGCAAGATGTTCCTGCCCCAGGTCGTCAAGAGCGCCCGGGTCATGAAGAAGGCCGTCGCCCACCTCGTCCCCTATCTCGAGGCCGAGAAGGCCGCGCTCGGCGACTCCCGGCCGCGCGGCAAGATCCTCATGGCCACGGTCAAGGGCGACGTCCACGACATCGGCAAGAACATCGTCGGCGTCGTGCTGCAGTGCAACAACTACGAGGTGGTGGATCTGGGGGTCATGGTCCCGGCCGGCCGGATCCTCGAGGAAGCCCGGGCCCAGAAGGCCGACGTCATCGGCCTGTCCGGCCTGATCACTCCGTCGCTCGAAGAGATGGCCCACGTCGCCGCGGAGATGGAGCTCGAGGGCTTCTCGCTGCCGTTGCTGATCGGCGGCGCGACCACGTCCCGGGCTCACACCGCGGTCAAGATCGCGCCGCGTTACTCGGCGCCTGTGATTCACGTGGCCGACGCCTCGCGGGCCGTGGGCGTCGTGTCGGAGCTGCTCGGGAACGGCGCCGCGGCATATGCGGCCGGGGTCCGCGAGGACCAGGAGCGGACCCGCGTCGAACGGGCCGGCCGGCGGGAGCGAGTCACGAAGGTTTCGATCGCGGCGGCGCGGCGGAACGCGACTCGCGTGGACTTCGGCGTGGCGGCGCCCGTGCCGGCGTTCCTCGGAGCGCGCGAGATTCCGGTGCCCCTCGCGACGCTGGTCGACTGGATCGACTGGACGCCCTTCTTCGCGGCCTGGGAGATGCGGGGCGCCTTCCCGGCGATCCTCGACGACCCACGTCTTGGCGCACAGGCGCGAGCCCTTCACGAAGATGGCAAGCGGCTGCTGGACCGGATCGTTGCCGAGAACCTGCTTCGAGCTCGAGCCGTCGCCGGCTTCTGGCCGGCGGCTTCGGTAGGCGACGATATCGAGATCTACGGCGACGCGGCGTCGGAGGCGGCGGCGCGGGCCGGTCGGGAGGAGCCGCTGGCCGTCGTCCACGCCCTCCGCCAGCAGATGGAGAAGCCGCCCGGCCGTCCCAACGAGGCCCTGGCCGACTTCGTGGCGCCGCGCTCCCTCGGCGTGCCCGACTACCTCGGCGGCTTCGCCGTCACCGCCGGGATCGGGTCAGCCGAGCTGGCCGCCGGTTTCGAAGCCGCCAACGACGACTACCACGCCATCATGAGCAAGGCCCTGGCCGACCGCCTGGCCGAGGCAGCGGCCGAGTGGCTGCATGCCGAGGTCCGCCGGAAGCTGTGGGCCTACGCGCCCGGTGAAACGCTGGATAAGGCCGGGATAATCGGCGAGGGGTATCAAGGCATCAGACCGGCGCCGGGTTACCCGGCGTGCCCGGACCACACGGAGAAGGCGACCCTGTTCGCGCTGCTGGACGCCGAGGCTCGCGCCGGGATCAGCCTGACCGAGTCGTTCGCGATGCTCCCGCCGGCGTCGGTCTCCGGCTTCTACTTCTGGCGCCCCGAGGCCCACTACTTCGGCATCGGCCGCATCGGCCGCGACCAGCTCGAGGACTACGCCCGCCGCAAAGGCTGGTCCCTCGACGAGGCCGCGCGCTGGCTCGCCCCCAACCTGGACGACGAGTAACCGATTCTCTGCCGCTCGGGCCGCGGCGCGCCCCCGCCTCTTCGCCGCAACCAAAACGCAACCCAAGCGGCGTCGCCGGACGGCACCGAATCTCTCGCGATTATTGTCGTGAGTGGCTACTATTCCTCCACGCCGCCTCACCGACTGGAGATCCGCCGATGCCGACCGCGCCGGTCACCGCAACCGAGCCCTCGATCGAGGCCGACACGCCGTATCTCGAGTTGCTGATCTCGCCGGCGCCCCTGCCTCGGATTCCCGTCGCGCAGGCCGTCACGCCGGCGGAGCCGACCGCCCGAATCCACTGGGTTGGCACGTTGGTGGACCGCCGCCATCCCGCGGAGCTGTACGCCGATATCGTGGCCGGCACGCCGGACCTGGTCGTGGTGGACGCCCGATACCCCGAGGCCTACGCTCGCGAGCACCTTCCCACCGCGATCAACCTGCCGTCGCGACAGCTGGACGAGACGACGACGGCCGGCCTCTCGCGTGAGGCCCTGTACGTCGTCTATTGCTGGAACGAGAGCTGCCACGCCTCGACCAAGACGGCCCACCGGCTGGAAGCCCTCGGCTTCAAGGTCAAGGAGCTGCACGGCGGGCTCGAAACCTGGCGCAAGCAGGGATTCCCAACGGAGCTTGGCTAACGGCAGCGTCCCGAATCACGTCCAAACCTGGTCCGTGCCCGTCCACTCCTCGTCTGGTCACCCCTGAGAACTCTTGCCCGCTAGACTTGACCCCGAGCAGCGGAGGTCGATGTTGAGCGACGGACAGGCGGCGGATCCTACGACCACGGCCGACGGGCCCGCCAGCGTGGACGCGGACTCGGTCGTCGTCCTGGACTTCGGCAGCCAGTACAGCCAGCTGATTGCCCGCCGCGTCCGCGAACTCCACGTGTACTCAGAGCTGCTGCCGTTCGACACTGCGTGGAGCGTGATCGCCGCCCGGGCCCCAAAGGCGGTCATCCTCTCCGGCGGCCCGGCGAGCGTCTACGAAGCGGGCGCTCCACATCCCGATCCGGCTCTGTGGACCGCCGGCATCCCGATCCTGGGCATCTGCTACGGCATGCACTTGATGGCCGAGGCCCTCGGCGGCGAAGTGGTCTCGTTCCAGCGCAAGGAGTTCGGGCCGGCGACGGTCTCGCTGACTTCGCAGGAGGGCCTCTTCGCAGGCCTCGAGGCCGAGCAGTCGGTCTGGATGAGCCACGGCGATTCGATCCGGCGCCTGCCCGACGGGTTTGCGCCGACCGCCCGAACAGACTCGACTCCATACGCCGCCGCCGCCGACTCCGGGCGCCGGATGCATGGCATCCAGTTCCACCCCGAGGTCGTCCATACCCGGCACGGCCGCGAGATCCTGCGCAACTTCGTCGTCGACATCGCCGGCGCCCACCAGAACTGGACCCCGGCCAACTTCATCGCCTCCAGTGTCGAGGAGATCCGCCGCCGCGTCGACGAGCACAGCCGGGCGACGGGCACGGACGGCAAGGTCCTCTGCGCGCTTTCCGGTGGAGTGGACTCGGCCGTGGCCGCCACGCTCGTCCATCGGGCCGTCGGCGAGCGGCTGATCTGCGTCCACGTGGACCACGGCATGATGCGCAAGAACGAGACCGAGCTGCTCAAGACAGCCTTCGAGCAGCTGGGCGTCCGCGTCATCGTCGTCAACGCGCGGGAGCGGTTCCTTCGCAAGCTCGAAGGCGTCGTGGACCCGGAGCGGAAGCGCCACATCATCGGCAACGAGTTCATCCGCGTCTTCGAAGAAGAGGCGGCCAAGCTCGGCGAGATCGCCTTCCTGACCCAGGGCACTCTCTACCCGGACGTCATCGAATCGGCGACATCCAGCAAGGAGAAGGCCGCCGCGAAGATCAAGACCCACCACAACGTCGGCGGTCTCCCGGACGACATCACCTTCCAGCTGATCGAGCCGCTGCGATACCTCTTCAAGGACGAGGTCCGGGCGGTCGGCACCGAGCTCGGCCTGCCGGACTCGATGGTCCAGCGCCAGCCCTTCCCGGGCCCCGGCCTGGCCATCCGCATCATCGGGGACGTGACCGCCGAGAGACTGGACACGCTCCGCGAGGCCGACTGGATCGTGATCGACGAGATCAAGGCGGCCGGCCTGTACCGCAACGTCTGGCAGTCGTTCGCGATCCTCACGCCCCTCCGCTCCGTCGGCGTCATGGGCGACGACCGGACGTACGCCAACGTGGTGGCGATTCGAGCGGTCACGTCCGAGGACGGCATGACTGCCGACTGGGCGAAGCTCCCGTACGAGGTCCTTGGCAAGATCAGCTCACGCATCGTGAACGAAGTCCCGGGTGTGAATCGGGTCGTCTATGACATAAGCTCAAAGCCGCCCGCCACGATCGAATGGGAGTAGAGACGGCGAAGCGGAATCGGAGGCGGGGCGCCCCGTAGCGGCCCGCCAGGCAGGAGGCAGGGCGATGAGCGATTGGTGGAACCAGGCGGACCCATCGGTGGTCGAGCCTGAGGCGGCCGCCGCCACGCCGGCGACATGCCCCTGGTGCGATGCGCCGGCGACTCCGGCCGCGACCTACTGCGCCAGCTGCGGGGCCGTCATGGCTCAACGCGAGGAGCTGGGCGGGCTCGTGATCCCGGGCGTGACGGAGGTCGACCCGGCCGTACAGTCGTCGCCCGTAACCTCCGTGGTCGCCGGGCAATCCGGGTTGTCGTCCGTGAACCTGGTCGGGGCCGTGGGCGGCACCTCCGCGCAGATGGTCGTGACTGGCGTGTTGCTGGCTAGGGACCACCTCGCCTCCGGCCGGCCGGAGGTTCGAGTGGAAGACCTGGGCACTCCAAGCCAGGCCGCGCTGGACATGGCCCGGCGTCTCCGAGAGGCCGACGCGGCGGAGGCTCCGGCCGGGGCAGAAGGCGAGGCGTCGACCGGGCCGAGCCTGCCCGACGCCTCGACCAGGCGGCCGGCGCCGAACGGAACCGAGCCGGACGCGGACGAGCCCGGCTCGAGCCGAACTCCGTACGCGTCCAGATAGCGAGCCACAGGAGCGACTGTGCAGAGGTTCTTCGCGCCTATCGCCTCCTTCCTTGGCCGGCTCTCCCGGCCCAGCGCCACGGCAACTGGCGAATCGGCAACGCCGATCGAGCCGTCGGCGAGGCCCGCGCCGGAGCCAGACCCGGTCGCCGCCGCCAGCCCACTCGAGGCCGCGAACCCATCCGAGGCCGCGAGCGGGCAGACCGGTCCTGCTGTCCCCGAGTCGCCCGGCCCCTCCTCCCCTGTCGCGTCTCCTTCCGGGTCGGCGTCGCCGATCGCGACCAAGGGGCGCGGCCGTCGCGACAGCCGGGCGACGACGGTCGCCGTAGACCGTGTCTGCCCGTGGTGCTCGGCGGTGGTCCAGGCGTCCGATGCCGCGTGCCCGAGTTGCGGGGCAACGCTGGACACGCGAGCTGCGGATGGGGTCGCGATACCGGGCCTGACCGAGGTGCCGTCGGATCTCTGGCGGTACGCGGAGAACGCCCACTCCGCGAAGAAACGACCCGGGTTGCTGGCCATGATCTTCAGCGATCACGAGATACCGACCGCCGTGGACGCGCCGCCTCCAAGCGACGCGGACGCATTGCGGCCGCCGAGCGCCGCGGTCAAGGCCGAGATGGCTCGACTCGACCTGGATATCGCGGCAGACGGCGCCACACCGCGGCCGCTCGACGGCGGAGGGCCCGTCGCGCCTCAGGACCCTGCGTCCGAACCGGCCGGCGGCGAGCCGCGAACCTGAAGGCGGCCCGCCCCTGGGTGCCCGGGTGAGCCCGTTTATCCTGTGATCGCATGACCGATACCGCTTCGCACCTGCCATCACCAGGCCCTTCGTTCCTACGCGAGATCGAACTCCGACCCGGCGATGCCCGGCGTGTCGGCATGTCCCAGCCGCAGATCCTCGCCGACGGCTGGTGGGTGACCCTCCTCTGGTGCGAGGAGGGCGGCACGGTGCTCAATTTCAACGACCTCGCGCCGAGCTACGGCACGCCGCCGGGCTCGCCTCTGCTTCGACTCGGTCCCGGCCTCTCCGGCACGCTGTCGGGGCTGATCCTGGAGGAGAACGGCCGCCAGCAGTTGCGGCTTCGCCTCGGTCAGCCGCCGGCCGACGAGGAGGCTCCGTGGGACGCGCCCCTCGCCGTCCTGACCGGATTCAGGTTCGAGCCGGCCCGGGCCCTGGCGATGCGCGACTCCGAGCTGGCCCATACCGTGCTGCGCGCCTTTCGCGACGCCGTGCTGAGACTGTCGTACTGACCGGCCTCGGGCGTGGCTCGGCCGAGAGCGACATCGGGCGCCACGACCGTGCCGCGGCCGAGGCTGTTCGGCGGGCCGCGATGCCAATACCTCTATTTCGCGTGGGTCGCTAGACTCGACTCATGCCGAACATGTTCGATGACTTCATGGAGGAGCTGCGCCGGCGCCAGGCCGAGCGGGATGCGGCGCACGCGCAGTCGGGCGGCGCGCCGCAGGATGCCGAGAGCGGCCCAGCTGACGAGGGATCACGGGAGGACGCAACGATGAGGTCCGACAGGCCCGATTCTGGCGACAACGAGCACGAGGACGAGGAACGCCCGAGCCCGATCTTCGGACGGGGCGGGACGGGCGGCGGCTATCGGCGATACCCCGGCAGGCCGTCGGGCGAGCTTCCCGAGATCCACATCGGGCGGGGCTGGATCGTCTTCGGCGTCGCCATCATGGTCGTCCTCGCTCTCCTCGCCGTGTTTGCGATGAGCGTGGGCTTCGCCACGGACGCGATCTGGTTCCAGAGCGTCGGCTACGGCAACGTCTTCTGGACGCGCCTGGGCTCGCAGGTGCTCTTCTTCGTGGCGGGCGCGGTCCTCACCTTCCTGATTCTCTGGTTCAACCTCTGGCTGGCCGGGAGGTTCATTCCGAAGGGCGGGCTCCGGCGCTTCTCCATGGACGAGTTCCTCGACCGTTTCAACATCGACCGCTACATGGGCGGCGGGGCTTTCGGGAGCGGCCCGTTCGGGTCGCCGCCGAAGCGGACGGGCAGCGGCGAGACCGTCCAGGTGCCGGATATCGGCCGGCCCGTCTTCTGGACCCTTCTCGCGATCGCGATCCTGGTGGCCCTGGCCGTCGGCGGCGCCGCCGTTGGAGGCTGGAACACGATCCAGCTGTTCCTGCACCGCGCCCCATACGGCCAGGTCGATCCGACCTTCGGCAAGGACATCAGCTTCTTCCTCTTCGAGCTGCCCTTCTACCGGCTGATCCAGTCGGTCGCGAACGCTCTCTTGTTCGTAACCCTGGCCCTGGTCGGCATTCGCTACCTGATCGCGGTCGTCTCCGGCGCGCCGATGCCGACTGCTGCCCGGGTCCATCTCGGCCTGCTGGCGGCGCTGTATCTCTGGTCCTCGGCGGTCGGCTACCAGCTGGACCGCTATGAGCTCGTCTACAGCAACACGAGCGGCATCTTCCAGGGCGTCAGCTACGCCGACGCCAACGCGAAGATGATCGCGATCAACGTGATGACCGTCCTGACGGCCTTCATCGGCTGCTTCGTGCTCGGCTTCTCCATCACCCGATGGCGGACGCCACTTGTCTTGACCCTGGTCTTCTGGGGAGCGGCCTTCCTCGTCCTAGACGTCGGCTACCCGCAGCTGGTCCAGCGCCTGTCGGTCGAGCCAAACCAGCAGGCTCAGGAGTCGCCTTACATCAAGAACAACATCGACATGACACGGCTGGCCTTCGGCCTGACCAACTGGTCGAGCACGCCGGACTCGCCGGGTCCGACCGTTACACCAGCGGCGGTAGCAGCGGAGTCATCGACCATCCAGAACGTCCGGCTGTGGGACTACCGGCCGCTCGGGCAGACCCTGGACCAGCTCCAGGTCATCCGCACCTACTACAACTTCAGCGACGTCGACACCGACCGTTACGTCTTCAACACCGCCGCCGCTTGCGCACCGGCCGCTCCGCCGTGCGTGCGTCAGGTCATGATCGCCGGCCGGGAATTCGATCCCGTCAAGTACGCCGCGCAGAACAGCAGCGAGGTCAGCTGGGTGAACCTGCACATCAGCTATACCCACGGCGTGGGCCTGGCGATGGTGCCGGTCAACGAGGTCGCCCAGGGCGGCCAGCCGAACCTCCTCATTTCGAACCTGCCGCCCGCGTCGACCGAAGGCGCGCCGACCATCACCCAGCCGCGCATCTACTTCGGTACCAACCAGACCGACTACGTCATTGTCGATGCGGCCAGCCAGGAGTTCGACTATCCGTCCACTGGTGGGGTGGGTGGCGACGCCTACACCACCTGGACCGGCACGACCGGTATCAAACTCGATACGCCGCTTTCGCGGCTGCTGTTCGCGGCGCGGTTCGGCGACCTGAACTTGCTCATCAGCAACCAGATCACGGGTAGCAGCCAGCTGCTGTTCAACCGTTCCATTCAGGACCGCGTGACGGCCATCGCTCCTTTCCTGCGCTACGACAAGGATCCGTACCTGGTCATAACGTCGAGCGGCCGGCTGGTCTATGTTCAGGACGCCTTCACCACCAGCGCCGCCTTCCCCGATGCCAACAGCCTCAACCCGGGCAGTGACTCGAGCTTGAGTGGGCTGGCGGGCGATCCCTTCAACTACATCCGAAACAGCGTGAAGGTCGTGATGGACGCCTACGACGGAACGATGTCGTTCTATGTGGCCGACCCTAACGATCCGATCATCCAGGCCTGGGAGGGCGTCTTCCCCGGCCTCTTCAAGCCCATCGCCGAGATGCCGACCGACATCCGCGGCGACGCCGCGAACCCCACCACCAACCCCGGCCATCTGCGCTATCCCGAAGACATGTTCAACGCCCAGACCTCGATGTTCGAGAAGTACCACGTCACGGATCCGGTGGTCTTCTTCAAGAATGGCGACGTGTGGAGCGTCCCGCAGAACTCGGGCACCACGTCGGGCAGCGGATCTAACCCACCTCAGCAGCTGCAGCTCGAGGCCTACTACGTCCAGATGCGAATGCCGGGGCAGGCTAACCCGGAGTTCGTGCTGCTTCAGCCCATGGCGCCGTCCGGTCGCAAGAACATGATCGCCTGGGTAGCCGCCCACAACGATCCTGCGTCCTACGGACAGGTGAGCGTCGTGGACTTCCCGGTCGGGTCCAACGTTTTCGGCCCCGAGCAGATGGAAGGCAAGGTGGCCGCTAACACGCAGATCAGCCAGCAGATAACGCTGTGGGCCCAAGGCGGCAGCCAGGTCATCCTGGGCAACCTGCTGGTCATCCCCCTGCAGGATTCGCTGCTCTATGTCGAACCCGTCTACCTGGTCTCTACCAGCAACCCCATACCCGCCTTCGTGAAGGTTATCGTCGGGACACCGAGCCAGGTCGTGTGGGGCGATTCGCTGCAGGACGCTCTCAACCAGATCTACGCCGGTCAGGGCGCTATCGGCGCCAGCGGTTCGTCAGCGCCGGGTTCGTCCGCGACGCCACTACCGTCCGCCTCAACAGGTCCGCCGGCAACACCAACATCCGCCGGGACGCCGACGCCGCTGCCAAGCATCTCGCTCGGCGGCAATGCACAGGATCTGATCGCGCAAGCCAACGCCCACTTCCAGGCCGCCCAGGCGGCAGCCCGAAACGGCGACTGGGCGACCTACGGCATCGAGATGAACAAGGTCCAGCAGTTGCTGGCCCAGCTCCAGATCGTGGTCGGCACGCCGGCTCCTTCTCCGGGACCCTAGCCGGCGTGGTCGAAGCGACCGAGCAACTCGCGCAAGGGCGGCCCGAATACCCGGCCGATCTGGGCTGGGCCGCCCGAATGCGCCGCGCCTTCGCCTTCGGCCTGGCGGGCTCGGACACGACCATGGTCGCGCTGGCGGGCTTCCTGTTGCGTGGCGGAATCGTAGTGCTGCTTCTGCCGAGCGTCGTGTTGCCGTCCGTGATCGGCCTCGCCGGGGCCACGGGCGTGGACGCATTCGGCATCGATGGACACCCCACCCAGTGGCTCATCGAGATGGTTGTGATCGCGTGCGCTGCGGCGGCGCTCTACCTGATCCTTGCCTTCGTGGCCGGATCGCTGATCGACGTCTGGCTGGTCGGCGCGGCCCTGGACCCGGAGGGCCGGGGAGCGTCGCGCCCGCGCTCGTTCCCCGATCTCGGGATCCTTTTAGACCTTGCCGCGATCCGCAGCATCTGCGCCGCGCCGATTGCGGCGGCCATGGCATGGGCGGGCTCCCGGATCTACACCGCCGCCTACAACGAGCTTATGACGCCGTCGAACCTCGTGACGCCGCTGGCCGTGCGCGTGGTCCAGAGCGCCGCAGACGCCGTCCTGGTGGTCGGATTGGCCTGGCTGGCATCCGAGGTCGTCGGCGCGATAGCCGTCAGGCGGCTGATCCTCCTCGACACCGGCGTTCGGCGGTCGATCGGCGGTGCGCTCGCCCAGCTCATCCGACGGCCCATCTCGCTCGGGGCGACGATCGTCGTTTCCTACGGCACGAGCCTCGTGGCAACCGGCCTGGCCATTGCCGCCACCGCTACCGCCTTCGATTGGTGCCGGGTCGCCGCCCGCAACCAGGAGGCGATCGCAGTCACCATCGTCAGCACCACTCGCGATTTCCGGCCGGTTGTGTTCATACTCGCCGCAGCCGTCCTGTGTTGTGCCTGGGTCGCCGCCCTGGCCCTCTCCGGGGTGGCATCGGCCTGGCGCAGCGCAGCGCTGACCGGTGAGACCATCGCCGCCGTGCCTGTCGTGGACTGGGACGCCGTTGCGGACCGGTGCGGACTATCCGGCGAGACATCCAGCCCATCGGGGGATTGACTCGGCGGGCCCGCCGCGGCAAATCTCGGTGGTGCGCGGTCCAACTGAATTCGGCCTTCTTCAGCGGAGGGATCCGGTGGTCGAGTCGTCTTGCCCAATATGCGCGTCGCCGGTCCTGCCGGACCAGAGCCACTGCTCCAAGTGCGGCGCGTCGCTGTCCGGCCAGCCGGCAGGCCTGGAGAACACGCAGCCGGAGGCGCCCTCGGCGGACTTCGACACCGCGGTCGACTCCGAGCCATATGAGGATCCGAGGCTCGCCCTCCTGCTGGGGCCTCTCCCCGACGAGAACCGGCTGGAGCGTCTCACGGGCGGCTTCGTTCCGCCGTCACCCGGCCTCGAACCCTCCGCCTGGGCCTTGCGGCCGTCGAGCACCGGCTCGTCGCCGCGCCAGCCCGGCTCGAGCATCAGCCTTCAGCTTGGGGCGAAGCCGATCTCGCTGGCAGGCCGGGAAGCAGCCGTCACGCCCGAACCGCCACCCGGGCACGCGCGAGAAGGTCCAGCCGTCTCGCCGCCGATCCCCGCCCCCGCCACGCTCGAACCCCTCTCCCAGCTCGAATCCCCTCCGGCGCCGGCGCCGTTCGCCGCGCCTGCGGTTGCCGCAACGGCACCGCAACCGCCCGAAGCAACACCCGCCGCGGCGGCCCCCAAGGAGTCGGTCCAGGAGCTGGTCGCCTTCGGACTCGTCGCGGCCGGCGTTTCCATCGGGATCGCCAGCCTCTTCCTGCCGTGGGCCGGT
>JBEKKR010000017.1:0-68481 GCA_050010635.1 Candidatus Limnocylindrales bacterium | reverse complement strand
GACCTGGCGCGAGGCGATCCGCGCTCTCAAGCGCCACCTCGCCAGAGTCGTCTTCCGAGTCATGCGTCGCGCTGCGCTCGCCGTCCCACTGGCAGCTTGACACGATAGGAGCCTGACATTGGCGCACGCTGGCTAACCGTAGCGTCCTCTCGTGATCCCCCTTCCAGACTGGCAGCGGACGGAACTTCACGAGCGGTAGTCGCGTCACTGGGTCGTCGCCCACCATCGGAGGGCCCGGTTCCATGAATAGGCTTCGAGGACTCATCGTGGTCGCGGCAGCCCTGGCCGCCACCGGCTGCGTCGCCACCACCGTCCAGTCGGCGGCGCCAACAGTGGATCCGTGCGCGGCCTCCGCGGCCGCCTACAACGGGGTCGTGGCCGGCTCGTTCGTCACGACAGTAGGCGCAATCCGAAGGCTCGAACCTCTGCACATCGAACCGCAGCGATGGCCGGGTCTCCCGGATAGCCACCCAGCAGTGCTGTGCTACATCGACGGTCAAATCCCGAAGGGACCCCCGCCACCGATCTCTGGGACCATACCGCCGTCGTTCGATCGAGCAGTTACCGCCGTGGTCGACGGCCAATCGGATCTCATCATGGCCGGCTACCGCGACAACCTTCCGGTCGTCGCCCCGGCGGCCGCCAGTGAAACAAGCGCGTCTCCGCCCTCGCACGGGAGCGGCATGAATATCATCGACGCGCAGGCCATGCCGATCTCGGGCAACGGCAACCCCGTCATCGTGGTGGCCACGATCAGGAACGGCACCGGGCACGACGACAAGCTCCTCGGAGGATCGTCGCCAGTAGCCACGACTGTCGGCCTCTACTCCACTTGCGCGTGCGCGACGCCCGAACCCATGGATCCCGTCACGGGAATACCTGGCCTGGCGGCGTTCCCATGGTGGCTTATACGGGCCGATGAGACGATCCAGCTCCGCGCCGGGGCCGGCGAGATGGTCCTGAGCGGCCTGTCACAGCCACTGGCCGCCGGCCAGACGGTCGAGGTGACATTCGAGTTCGCCTACGCGGATCCGGTCACGGTCCAGACCCCGGTCGTCTCGGCCGGGTAACATTGGCGCACACTCGCCAACGACGGAGCCCGGTCTCGAGGCACCGAGACTGCGGCGCGTAGAATCGGGCCAATGCGGGGGGGCACTATGGTCGACTCGATCAAGGCCCAGTGCGGGGTGGTCGTCCTGGCGATCGCCCTTGCAGTTTCGGCTTGTTCATCCACTCCGCCAACCACTCAGACGGCGACTGACGGGACCTTTGAGGTCACAGTGTCAGTCCCACCGGGCGCGCATCACGCCGCGGACGCACTGGGCGTTGTGGCGACGTTGACCTACGAAGGGCCGCAACCATCGATCACGGTCGACACCGGCGACGAGGGTTTCGTCTTCTTCTCGTTCAAGCAGCTTGATGGCAGCCGCGAGATGGGAGGGCCCATCTCGAGACTCATCTGCTCGCCGTCGACCACCATGGTGCGCGGGTCGTCCGCGACCTTCCGCCCCGCCAAGTCTGTCGCCTACGGTGCCGACGATCCCAGCGCCGCCTTCTACAGGCAATGGGCCTCCGACCCGGAGCTTCATCTCCCGGCTGGCCGATGGCAGATCGTTGCAACCGCGCAGATCTGGGACGCCGAGACCTGCATCGGAGCGAAGGCGGACCACGTGATTTCGCTGCCGCCCCTGTTGGTGGACGTGGTGCCCTAGGATCGGGTGACATTGGCGCACGCTGGCGAAGGCCAGATGCACGTCGCGGGGAACGCCCTGGACGGCCATCTTTTGATCATGGATCAGGCTGGGATAATCCGGGCACAGCGGGGAGCTGGGACGCGCGGTCCACACCCTGGACGCCGGGACCGCGTCGAGCCACTGGCGAAACCGACCCGCAGGGAACCTGAGGAGGTCTCCCATGCGTCGTTCGTTCTCGAACGTGCCCAAGGTCCTGACCCTCGCAATCGTGACGCTGGTTCTGGCCGGCTGCGCCTGGACCCTGCCCCAACCCTCCGCCTACACGCCATCGTGGGACTTCGGCGCATCGGGCGTCGTCATCATCACGGCCGCCCCAGATGCCGGTGGTCCGCTGAGTTACAGGAACTGCCCGACGCTCGCCGAGGCGAAGGCCGCTATACCGGCCCTGGTCGGGGGGCCTGATGCGAACGCGGTCCCGTTCAAGACGATGGTCCTGCAATGCGTCTACACGATCAATGAACTCGACGTGCCGGGTCGGACGGCGGGCATCGAGATCCTGATCTTCGACGCCTCGGCTGAGGGGAACCAGCTCTGGGACTCGGTTCGAACTGATCCCGGAAACTTCCCGAACGCGACCGATATCCCCGGGCTCGCCGGCGTCGCCTTCGCCACCGGCACGACCGGGCACAACGACGTGTGGGTCGTCCAGGGCGGCTACGGTTTCCACATGAGCCACACCCGGCAGAACGGGATCCCCCTCGACCAGATGGTGGCCTTGGCACGGGCGATGCTGACTGGGCTCGGAAGGGCGCCCCGATAGAAGGATGGTCGTCGTCGGCAGCCCGGCAATTCAGGCCCCCGCCGGGTTCGCCCTGACCGAATTCCCCCGGTTGCAGTCATCCGTCGGGTGACATTGACGCACGCTGGCTAATGCCAGAGTCGCGGTGCGGCGTATCTCGCGCGTAGGCGCCGCGAGGATCAGTCTGCGCCCGTACCGGTCCCTGCCAGGGCCATCTCCAGCACCTCGGCCAGGTGGAGCGCCCGGCAGCCCGTGGACTGGGAGATCTGCTCGCGGCAGCTGAAGCCGTCGGCGATCAGCAGCGCCCCCTCCGCGGCCGCTCGGACGGCCGGCAGGAGTGCCCGCTCGCCGATCTTCATCGAGAGGTCGTAGTGCTCGCCGCGCTCGAAACCGAAGGCGCCGGCCATGCCGCAGCAGCCGGGCTCGGGCTGAGCCGGCGCCAGGCCGATCGACCGCAGGACGGCCTCCTCGGCGGCCATGCCGACCGTGGCTTTCTGGTGACAGTGGCCGTGGAGGACGGCCGGGGCGGCGAGGCGGCCACGAAGCGCGGGCCCAAATGCCTCTGGGTTTCGGGCGACGAACTCGCCCAGGCCCATCGCCATGCGCTCGAGCCGCATGGCCCGTGGACCCGAGATCAGGTTCGGCAGCTCGTCGTGGAAGACCGCCTCGCACGACGGCTCCAGGACCACGACCGGCACGCGCGAGTCGAGCTCCGGTTCGAACGCATCGAGGATGCGGCCGAGCAGCCGGCGGCCCTGCTTGATGAACCCGCGGTCGTAGAGCGGCCGGCCGCAGCAGAGGTTCGTCCGCGGCACCTCAACCGTGAAGCCGGCGGCGCGGAGAACGCGCAACGCAGCCAGCCCTTGCGACGGCGCGAACCCGTCGGTGAAGGTGTCGGCGAATAGGACGACGCGCCGCTCGGCCCCGCGCGCGCCGCCCAGGTCCGGCACGTCACCGGGAAGATCCTGCCGGAAGGTCCGCTCCGCGAACTGCGGCAGTCGACGATGCGAGTCCACGCCGGCGACGAGCTTGGCCAGCCCCGCGATGCCCGGCACGGTTCCCACGGAATTGGCCAGCCCCGGCGCGATGCGGGCGAGGTGAGCCCACGAATGGATCAGCCCCATCGAGTAAGCGGCCCGCGGCCGGAGCCGCCGGGCGTAGTGATGGGCCATGAACTCGGCCTTGTAGGTGGCGATGTCCACGCCGACCGGGCAATCACTCCTGCAACTCTTGCAGGCGATGCACAGGTCCAGAGCCTCGCGCACCTCCTCGCTCCGCCACATATTCGGCAGCGCTTCGCCGTCGAGCATCTCCCACAGCAGCCGCGCCCGGCCCCGGGTGGAGTGGCGTTCCTCGCGCGTGGCCTGGAAAGTCGGGCACATCGCCCCGCCCGACTCGCGCCGGCACTTGCCCACGCCGACGCACCGGGCCGCGGCCACGGCCAAAGAACCGCCATCGTCCGGGAACCCGAAGATCGTCCTGGGGTCGGCAAGGGCGCGGGCCGGCCGCAAGTCGGCGTCGAGCGGCAGCGGATCGACGACCTTGCCGGGGTTCATCCGGCCGCGCGGGTCCCAGATCGACTTGAACTCGCGGAAGGCGGCAACGGTATCCAGCCCGAACATGCGCGGCAGCAGCTCCGCCCGGGCCTGGCCGTCGCCGTGCTCGCCCGAAAGCGACCCGCCGTGGCTGACGACCAGGTTGGCCGCCTCCTCGATGAACTCGCGGAAGATGCGCAGCCCACCCGGCGACCCGAAGTCGAAACCGGTCCGCAGGTGCAGGCAGCCGTCGCCAAAATGGCCGTAGAAGATGCGTTCGAAGCCGAACCGGCCGATCAACTCGTCCAGCTCGCGCATGTACCTGCCGAGGCGTTCGGGCGGGACGGCCGAATCCTCCCACCCGGGATAGGTCGGCGGCTTGCCCGGGACGACCGCGGTGGCGCCGACGGCCGATTCTCGAAGGCTCCACAGCGCCGCCTGCTCGCCGGCGTCGACAAAGACCCGAGCCCGGCCCGCTCCGAACCGTTCGGCTGCCGCCGACGCCTTCGCCTCGGCCTCGCGGGCATCCGCGCCTCCGAATTCGACCAGCAGCCAGCCGCCGCCTTCGGGCAGGCTCGCGATCGCCGCCAGGTTGAGGCGCTTGCGCCGGCAGGCCTCGACGAGCCGGTGGTCGAAGCCTTCGAGCGCGATCGGGCCGGCCGTCATGATCTCGGGCGATCGGTCGGCCGCCTCGAAGACGTCGTCGAAGCCGAGCACGAGCAGGGCCCGACCAGGCGGACTCGCGACCAGTCGGACCGTTGCCTCCAGAATGGTCACGCACGTGCCCTCGGTGCCGATCAGCGAACGGGCCACGTCGAAGCCGCTCTCGGGCAGCAGTGCGCCCAGCGCGTACCCGGACACGAGGCGTGGCAGTTTCGGGAAGCGCTCGCGGATCGCCGCCGCGTGCCGGTCCCGGAGGGAGCGGAGGGAGCGGTAGATCTCGCCGCGCCGGCTCGTCTCAGCGCAGATCCGTTCCAGCTCGTCGTCCGCGGTGCGGCCAACCGTCAGGCGCGTGCCCAGGTACGTGAGCACCTCGAGCGATTCGACGTTGTCGCTCGTCCGTCCGGCCATGATCGAGTGGGCGCCGCACGAGTCGTTGCCGAGCATCCCGCCGAGCGTGCAGCGGTCGTGGGTGGCGGGGTCCGGGCCGAACGTGAGGCCGTAGCGCTCGGCGGCGGCACGGAGGTCGTCCAGGATCACGCCCGGCTGGACGCGGGCTATCCGGCGTTCCGGATCGAGATCCAGGATGCGGTTCATGTGGCGCGAGACATCCACCACCACGGCCACGTTCACGGCCTGGCCGGCCAGGCTGGTGCCGGCGCCGCGGATCGTCACCGGCGCGTCGTGGTCGCGGCAGACGCGGATCGTTTCGGCCAGGTCGTCGCCGTCGAGCGGCCGCACCACCCCGATCGGGAGCTGGCGGTAGTTGGAGGAATCCGTGGCGTACAGGGCCCGGTCTCCGGACCCGAACTGGACCTCGCCCCTGACCTGAGCGCGAAGGTCGGCCGCCAGCGAGTCACGGGCGGCGAGCAGGGCGGGGGAGCGGCGGCGCGGGCCCGGGCGAGGCGTGGGTGTCTGTTCTTCCACGGACTGAGGATACCGGTTCGGACGGCCGCCACCGCGCCTGCACGTGCCGCGGAGGTCCACATCCCGGGCTGAGAGCCGGCCGCGCGCCCGAACCCGGAGCGATCACCGCGCTGTGCTACGATCGCCGCCTTCACGGCGTTGACCGAGAGGAGTAGCGCCGCCAGTCGACGACTGATTGCCTTGCGGCAATCAGTATCAGAGAGCGGGGCCGCCCCGTGCAGTGCATGGGACAGGCTGGAAGCCCCGTGTCGGACCGGCGTGAACGTAGCTCGCGAGCAGTGCGGGAGGCGCCCGATAGCGCGCCGAGAGGGCAGCGCCGGCTAACGCGCGATGTGTGTGGCCGAGCCGGACGCTCGCCGAACCAGCAGGTGGTACCACGACCCGTTCGTCCGCTGGACGAGCGGGTTCTTCCGTCGATGGAGCGAACGATGGGGAGCGAGGCGAAGAAGACGCCGGGCAAGACGGCCGAGGAGTCGGGGCTGGCAAAGGCCTACCGGCCCGGCGAAGTCGAGCATGCCATCTACCAGAGGTGGGTCGACGCAGACGTCTTCAACCCTGACGGAGCGGGCTCGCGGGCCGACTGGACCAGGCAACCCTTCGTCATCATCCAGCCGCCGCCGAACGTCACCGGCTCGCTGCACCTGGGTCACGCCCAGCGGTCCACGGTCGAAGACCTGATGACGCGCCACGCCCGAATGCAGGGCCGGCCGGCGCTTTTCCTGCCCGGCCTCGATCACGCCTCGATCGCCGCCCAGTACGTCCTGGACAAGCAACTGGCCGCAAAGGGCGAAAGCCGCCAATCGCTCGGCCGCGACAGGTACCTCGAGGCGATGTGGGAGTTCGTCCGAACCACCCGCCAGACGATCCTGAGCCAGCAGCGGCGGGTCGGCGCCTCGCTCGACATGACGCGGCTCCGGTTCACCATGGACGAGATCTCCGCACGGGCCGTCCGCGAGGCCTTTCTGCGCCTCTACCGCGAGGGCCTGGCATATCGGACCGAGGCCCTGATCCACTGGTGCCCCGGCTGCCGGACCAGCGTCTCGGACCTGGAGGTGATCCCCAAGGCGACAACGGGCAGCCTGTGGACCATTCGCTACCACCTGATCGACCAGGCGACCGGAGCACCGGACCCGGACGCATGGGTCGCGGTCGCCACGACGCGGCCCGAGACGCTGCTGGGCGACACCGCCGTTGCCGTCGATCCCGAGGATCCCCGATACACCGCGCTGATCGGCCGCCAGGCGATGATCCCGTTCGTGGATCGGGCGGTCCCGATCATCGCGGACCCCGTGGTGGATCGCGCCTTCGGCACCGGCGCCGTCAAGATCACGCCCGCCCACGACCAGGACGACTACGACACCGGCAAGCGCCACGGCCTGGCGATGATCACCGTGCTGGACGACGCCGCCCGGGTCAACGAGAACGGCGCCGAGTTCGCCGGGCTGGATCGCTACGACGCCCGCGACAAGATCGTCGAAGCGCTCGAGGCGCGCGGCGACCTGGAATCGGTCAAGGCCCACGAGATGATGCTCGGCCGCTGCCAGCGCTCCGACGACGTCGTGGAGCCGCGCCTCAAGACGCAGTGGTTCATCAGGACCGGGCCGCTCGCCGCGGCGGCGCTCGAGGCCACGCGCTCGGGCCGGACCCAGATCCTGCCGGAGCGCTTCGTCAAGGTCTGGGAACACTGGATGACCGAGATGCGCGACTGGAACGTCAGCCGCCAGCTCTGGTGGGGCCATCGAATCCCGGCCTGGTATTGCCCCGACGGCCACACCACCGTCTCGGCCGATCCGGCGGGCCCGAGCGCCTGCGAGGTCTGCGACCGCCCGGCCGCCGAGCTGCGCCAGGACGAGGACATCTTCGACACGTGGTTCAGCTCGGGCCTGTGGCCCTTCTCGACGCTGGGCTGGCCCGAGAAGACCCGCGATCTCGAGCGCTTCTATCCCGGCTCGGTCATGGAGACGGCCTACGACATCATCTTCTTCTGGGTCGCCCGGATGATGATGCTGGGCATCCACCTGACCGGCGAGGCACCGTTCCACACCGTCTACCTGTCCGGGCTGATTCGGGATCCGTACGGCCAGAAGATGTCCAAGACCAAGGGCAACTCGGTGGACCCGCTCGAGACGATCGACGAGGTCGGTGCCGACGCGCTGCGCTTCGCCCTCGTCAACGGGACGACGCCCGGCAACGACGCCCGTCTCGGCGCCGAGAAGCTCGAGAACTCGCGCAACTTCGCGAACAAACTCTGGAATGTGGCCCGTTTCGTGCTGGGCGCGCGGCCGGCCTCCATACCCGCGAGCGCGCCCCGGGAGCTGCCCGATCGGTCGCACGCGGGTCCCGCGGATCGCTGGACGCTGTCGCGGGCGGCGGCCACGGTCGCGGCCGTGGACAAGGCCATGGCCCAGTACACCTTCGGCGACGTCAGCCAGATCCTGTACGAGACGGTCTGGAACGAGTACTGCGACTGGAGCGTGGAGCTGGCGAAGATCCGGCTGGGCGACGAGAGCCTCGCCCCGGCGGAGCGCGAGGCGACGTGGTGGACGCTGGTCGAGGCGCTCGACACGTACCTGCGACTCCTGCATCCCATCATGCCCTTCATCACCGAGGCGATCTGGGAGCGGCTGCCCCATGCCGCCGCCGATCCGTCTCTGCTGATCGTGGCCGACTGGCCGACGGTCGGCGACGAGGAGCCCGACAGCGCCGCCGAGGCCGAGGTCTCCGCGCTGATCGACCTCGTCCGGGCTGTGCGCAATGCCCGGGCCGAGGCGCGCATCGAGCCCGCGGCCTGGCTGCCGGTCGACGTCTTCGTGCCCGTGTGGCTCGGCCCCACCTTCGACGCGCTCCGTCCCGCCATCGAACGGCTGAGCCGGGCCCGCCCGCTGCGCCACGAACCGGACCTCGAGTCGATTCGACTGGGAGTGGAAGGCGGCCTCTCTGTCATCGCCGGCGAGATCGAGGCGGTGGTGCGGCCGGAGGCGAAGGACGAGGCGCAGGAGAAGCGCGACCGCGCCCGCCTCGAGCGTGAGCTGGCCGAGGCCCGAGCCCTCCTGGCGTCGGCCCAGACCCGTCTCGCCAACGAGGCGTTCACGTCGAAGGCGCCGCCGGCCGTCGTCGAGGGCGCTCGGGCCCGCGCCGTCGAGCTGGAAGAGCTGGTCGCCCGGCTCGCGCAGAGACTGGCGTAGCCCACCGCCGGGCTGGCGGCGCGGCGTGGCCGACGCGGCCGGCACGTTCCGGCGCCGTGCGCGCAGGGCGCAAATCGGCGGCCCGAGGCGCGCCTGCGCGGGCCGCCGAGTCGAAAGCGCTGCTAGGATACGTATACGTTCCGCAGTCCTTCTCGTGGAGGAAAGGTGCCGCTCTTCGGGAAGTTCAACCGTGCCGCGAAAGACGCGGCGCCGCCGCCTCCGCCGCCGGCGGAGGTCGGCTCGCACGAGTTCGCCATTAAGCTCTCGTATTCGGCGAAGAGCTCCGAAGGTGTGCGGCTGAAGGCCGGTCCGGGCCTGGCCCAGCGGCTGCACAGCATGCTTGCCGGCTATGTCCAGGGCGAAACGGAATTGGTCGAGCCGCTCCCCGCCAGCTTCGCGCAGGCCACGCCGTACATCGCCCGCATGCCGGGAAGCGGCCAGTGGCTTCAGTACCACCACAAGCGATCGCCGGTCACCCGCCACGCTCTCGTCGTCCTGGAATCCGTCGACGCGATAGATCCCGTCTACGAGACCCTCGTGTGCGGCCTTCTCTCCGGCGAAACGGACACGGCCGGCTACCCCGAGTACAACGCGATCGTCGGCGGAGTGGTGTCGCACTTCGATGAAATCACCGGCGACATGATCGTCCGCGCCGTCGTCGGCTGGGGTGGCAAGGGAGTCCGCGGCGACACGGACCGAAATGCGGCCGGTGTGCTGGCCGGGCTCTTCAACAACATCGCGGGCGACACCCACGCCGTCGGAACGGTCTCCCTCAACAGGCCGACGCTGGGCTCGGGTGGCGAGGCCTGCTCTCACTGCGGTTTCAGCTCCGGGCTCGAGCGTGCCTTCTACTGCCCGAAGTGCGGCATGCGGATGCTGCGCGGTTAGCCGAGTGGCTTGAGGACTGGATGCCGACCTACGACTACGTCTGCGCGAACTGCGGCCTGGAGGTCGAGGTCGTTCATTCCATCCACGGCCACGGTCCCTCGGCTTGCAGTTCGTGCGGCGGACCGATGAAGAAGGCGATCGTGGCCTCGGCGGTCCATTTCAAGGGCAGCGGCTGGGCGCGCAAGGAACGATCCGGATCCGCCAAGTCGAGCCGGGCTTCGTCCGAACCGGCGTCGAGCTCGATCTCGGGGGCCGAGCCGCAACCGACCGCCGCCACGGAATCGAAAGACGACTCGGCCGCCAAGGACGCTGATTGACCGATGCCCAAGCCTCCGTCCGACTGGATCTCCCTTTCGGAGGCGGCTGAGCTGCTCGCGTCCTCAAATGTCAGGTTCACTCCCGGCACGATCGGCCGCTGGGCCCGTGGCGGCCAGCTCCAGAGCATCAAGCTCGGGAACCGGCGCTTCGTCCGCCGGGCGCAGGTGCGGTCCCTGCTTCGGCCGCACGGCATGGTCCACGGCGACGAGCTGCAGCCGGGCCTGTTCGAGGATCTAGAGAACTAGCCGATCTGGCCGGGTCGGGCGGCGTCAGACCTGCTGGGTGCCGCAGCGCCGGCAGAACCGGGCCTTCGTCGAGACCGGCAGGGCGCAGTGGTGGCAGACGCGCACGGAGCCCCGGTTCAGCACTTCCTGAGCCGACTGGGCCCACATCTCGGCCATCGTCGGGGCAGGGACCTGCCTGGCGGCCACGACGGCCGGAACGGCGGTCGAATCCGGGGCGGGCCATGGCGTACCGGGCTTCTCTCGAGCCGGCCAGCTCGCGCCGAGCGGCGGCCACGGGGTGGCGGGCGGCTGGACCGGCATGTCGAAGGCTGTCTGCGCCGGAGCCTCCTGCGCCGGGGCCGGCTGCATCTCCGCCGCCTGGCTCTCCGTCGGCTGCTCCGCCTGCGCCTGCGCCTGCTCCGGCTGCGCCTGCGCCTGCGCCTGCGCCTGCGCCTGCTCCGGCTCTGCTGCCTCTTCGGCTGCGGGCACCGCGGCGGCCGGCTCCTCGGCCGTCGGCACCTGCGTCGAGTCGGCGGCGAGGGCTCCATCCGCAGCGTCGATCGATCTGACGGGCTCGCGCTCGGCCGCTTCCCGCTGGACTCTGAGCCAGGCCGGTTCGTAGGTCGGGGCCGCCGGCGCGGCCGGGGCGTCGCGCCGGACTTCGGCCTCTGGCTCAGCCTCGTTCGACGCGGGGAGCCCCATGGCAGCTTCCACGGCCGAGAGTCTCAGCGCGGCAGCGGAACGAGGGTCGATCTCGACGTTCGAGGCCTGAGATGCAACCGGGGCCGTCCGGGAGAGCGGGGCGGCCGGTTCGTGCCTCGGCTTGGACGGAACGGTCCGCCGCGGTGCCGGTGACCGCTCGGCGGCCGGTTCGGGAGTGACGATCGGCTGGGCATCGACACGCTCCGGCTGGAGGACGCCGTCCGCCGTCATCGGTGCGGGGCCTGCCGTCGCGCCGCCGGTGTCGAGCCACCAGTGGCGGCCTTCGAGCGATCGCTCCGACCAGGCCGTAGCGTGCGGCCAGGCCTCGTCGGCGGTCTGGCCTCGCCTCGACGAACTCCGCTGAGGTCCGGCCGCCGGTGAAGGCTCGGTCTCCGGCGCGCGCCGGCCGAACAATCTGGCCACCAGGCCGCCGGGTGCGCGCGTTTGAGGTTCGGGCTCGGAGGTAGTCAACGGCGGCAGGTCATCGGACGTCGAGGTCCTGCGCAGGAGTTTCGGCGAGACGGGCGGGAGATCCGTTTCACGCGTGGACGGCCCCTCTGCCCACTCCTCCTGCGACTCCCCGACAGGTTCGCTCGCGTCGGCGGAGACGGCGCCGCTGGAGGCCGCCGCGGCGAGCTCCAAATCGCGAGTCGGTCGATCCTCTGCGGCAGCGTCCTCCAATGACCAATCGGCGGACTGGTTCTCGTCCTCGTCCTGAGCCCTCGAGTTCCACCAGGTTCGCCGCTCTTCGAGGAGCGGCGCCCGGGAGGCCGCGTGCGCCTCCGCGGCGGCTCCGGCCGGGGTGCTCTTCGATGGCACCTGGCTGAGCTGTGTGTGGACGATCTCCAGCTCGTCGGCCGTGAGCATCATCTCGGGCGCTATTTCATCGGTGACCGGCCAGGCGGCCGCGGCATCGGGATCGGCCGGTTTGCGGCTCGAATCGTGGCCGTTCTTTCCGTTCGAGCCGGTGGCGCTGGCTTGCTGATCGTCGGCACGATCGGCCGCCGGCCAGGCCGGGGGATCGCGCCGCCGGGCCGGCTGCTCGGGACGGCGCTCGCCAAAGACGATCGGCTCGTAGGGCGCGGTTGGGGCCGCATCCTGGTTCGGGTCGGCCGCCGGCGTCTCCGCGAAGAGCGACCACTCGGTTTCGGACGGCGAGGTCGAACCTCGCAGGATCGGGAGTTCTTCGGCAGTGGCTGGTCGCGACATCGGCAGTCGTGGATCGGTGGCGACGACCTCGGCCTCGGGCGCCGGCGAGCAGGAAAGGCACGCGCCCGCGGTCTCGTTCCAGCATCGTTCGCAGGCGTATTGCCGGCACGACATGCAGAAGTTGAAGGTGCGATGGAAGGCCTCCGCGATCCGGGTCGAGGCCTCGTGGTCGTCTTCATTGCGCGCCAGTTCCATCGCGTCGCTGATCGACTGGCCGTCGGTGAAGACGAAGTTCTTCAGACCCCTGGCCAGGACTCGGGCGCCTTTGAGCGAGAGACCTTTTGGCGCGTTCGCGACGAAGGCGTAGCGTGCGCCGCACCTTTCGCAGAACGAGTCGGTCAGGTCAGTCATCGTTGCTCCGTGAACCTGCACACGTTGTCCGAGCGCCGCCGGTACGACGCTCTTGGGCAGCCTACGCCGATTCCGGCGACGCGAGATGAGGCCCCCTCGTACTCGTGGATGGGCCCGATGGTCCCGTTGTCCGGGTGGTCGGAGGCGATGAGCCGTCCCCTCGGGCGGGAAATCGAACAACTGGGGCCGGTCGCGCGTCATTGGTTGCGGAGGCTCGGGGCAACTCGGAGGACCCGCCCCGGAGTACGTTCGCTTCAACGAAACGGACGATGCCAATCGAGAACCTGCCGAGTCGTCTCGGCGTAGTATGTTTCGGCCTTCCGCCCGAGCGGCAATGAGGGCGTCACGGACCCAGGGCTCTGCGAAGGGTTCGCGGGCCGACATCCGCCTTCGCGTCCTGAAGAGAGAGTCATGACCACGATCCATGAAACCGGCGAGAGGGTAGCTGCGAACGTAGAGCGGGTCATCATCGGCAAAGCCCAGGAAGTCCATCTCACTCTCGTTGCGCTGCTGTGCCGCGGCCACCTGCTCATCGAGGACGTGCCCGGAACCGGCAAGACGATGCTCGCCAAGGCGGTGGCACGCAGTCTCGGCTGCTCCTTCCGGCGGATCCAGTTCACGCCGGACTTGCTTCCGTCCGACGTGACCGGCCTCTCCATCTTCAACCAGAAGACCCAGGAGTTCGAGTTCCGGCCGGGGCCGATCATGGCCCAGGTCGTTCTTGCCGACGAGATCAACCGAGCCACGCCGAAGACGCAGTCCGCTCTGCTCGAAAGCATGGAAGAGCATCAGGCGACAATCGACGGCATCACATACCGGATGCCGGAGCCTTTCCTCGTGATCGCCACGCAGAACCCCATCGAATACGAGGGCACCTTCGCCCTGCCGGAGGCCCAGCTCGACCGGTTCATGCTTCGAATTCGGCTCGGCTACCCGAGCCTGGCCGACGAGCAGACGATCCTGGAAGAGCAGAAGCTGGGCCATCCCCTCGACGACCTCAGGGAGGTCCTCGGCGTCCCCGAGCTGCTCGAGCTCCAGGCCGCCGTGCGCGAGATCTACGTCGATCCGAGCGTGGCCGACTACATCGTCAGGCTGGTGAACGCCACGCGCGTCCATCCGGACGTGTACCTGGGAGCCTCTCCGCGCGGATCGTTGGCTCTGTATCGGACCGGCCAGGCGCTCGCGGCCCTGGCAGGGCGCGATTATGTCATTCCGGACGACATCAAGGCCCTCGCAGAGGCCGCCCTGGCCCATCGCCTGATCATCAAGACCAGCTCGTCGATGCACGACATCGATCCCCGCCAGGTCATCGCGGAGTTGCTCAACAGCGTGCCCGTGGACGCGACCGCGCCGGCCGGCGGCGTACGCACGGGAGCGGCGCTCCGGTCGCAGGCAGAAGTAGCCAAGCGGGGCGCCGCCGGCAGCCCGGCCCGGTAGCGGTCAAGGAAGCCCCGTCTCGTGATCCGGCGGCTCCAGTTCCTGATCGTCGCGGTCGTATTGCTGATCGCGGCGTTCTCGACTGGGCTCGGCTTCCTGTTTTATGTCGTCTACCTCGGCCTCCTGGCCATCGGCGGCAGCTATGTGCTCACGCGATTCGGGCTGGCAGACCTCGAGGCCGGCTACCGGGTCGACCATCGCCAGGGCCACGTCGGCGACGACATGCGGACGACCTACAGCATCTCCAACGCCAGCGGACTCCCCAAGCCGTGGCTCGAGGTCTACAACCCGACCGACCTGCCCGTGCCGCTGCCCGGCCGGGCCCTGAGCCTGCGTTCCTGGGCCCAGCGCTCGTGGATCGCGATCGTTCCGCTGACCCGCCGCGGGACCTACCGCATCGAGCCGATGGTGGTCAGGACGGGAGACCCGTTCGGCTTCTTCGAGGCGGCCGCAACAGTCGGGCGCCCCACGGTCGTGACCGTCTTCCCGCGCGTCCTGGCGCTGCCGCGCTGGCGGCTCCCCAACGCATACCTCGAGGGCACGCACTCGGCCCCGGAGAGGACTCTCCAGACGACGCCGCTTGCCACGACCGTCCGCCCGTACGCGCCGGGCGACAGCTTCAACCGGATCCACTGGCGGAGCACGGCCCGGCTCGGCGAGATCCAGGTCAAAGAGTTCGACCTGGAGCAGACGGCCGACGTCTGGATCTTCGTGGACCTCGAGTCGAGGGTCCAGGCCGGCGAGGGGGACATCTCGACGGTCGAGGAAGGCATGCGCGTGGCAGCCTCGATCGCCCACGACGCGATTCTGGAGAACCGGGCCGTCGGACTGACCACGAGCGGTCACCGGCTCGTTTCCATTCCGGCCGACCGGGGTCCGAGGCAGCGTCAGAAGATCATGCAGCTCCTCGCCGCGGTCGAAGGAGACGGCCGAACGCCCCTTGCCGAGGTGCTTCTGACCGGGCTGCCCAAGCTCCGCCGGGGTATGACCGCGGTCATCGTCACCGCCTCTCGCGAGAGACGCTGGGTTCGAACGCTGACCTCGCTGCGGGCGAGGGGAGTCACGGCGGCGGTCGTGGCTCTCGACGCCGAAAGCTACGAGCTGTCGGGCCGGCCGCGCCGGGCGGCCGACTCCGAGGGCGACCCGGCTGGCCAGGAGCAGCGGGCAGTGCGTTTCGCCCTCGCTGAGTACGACGTGAAGACGTACGAGGTCCACGCCGGCGACAACCTGGGGGCGGTGCTGGCATGAGCGTTCGGCCGTTCGCATCGGGCTCGAGCTGCGGGAGGTGCCGGCCGTGACGACCGCTGGCTGGCTCGCCCCAGATCGGCCCGAGGTCTATCGGCCCAAGGGCGAACGGTCCGGATACGACGACTCCGGCCTGGTCGGCCGCATCGTCGAGCGAATGCGCCCGGACGAAGGCTGGCTGAGCCTGCCCCTGGTCCTGCTCCTTACGGGCATCATGGCCTGGTCCATCTCGGACGCCCGATGGATCCTCGGCCGCAACGAGCTGACCGGCTTCCTCATCTGGGTCGCCCTCGCGGCCGCGCTCTGGGGATACCTGTCGGCGCGGCTGGACCTCTCGCCCTGGCTGGCCCAGTCGCTCGGTTGCGTGATCGGGGCGTTCGTTCTGATCGAGGCAGTCGGAGCCTCTCTGCCGGACGCCACGCCGGGCTTGGCCGGGTGGTTCCACGCGACCGCCAACTCGGTCGTCCAGGCATACCTCGATCTCACCTGGCGCCATCAGTCGGCGACGACGCAGGTCGGCCATTTCATGTTGCTGCTGGGCATCCTGGTCTGGGGCACGGCGCAGGCGGCCTCGTACGACATCTTCGGCTACAACCGTTCGGTCAACGGCGTTCTGCTTCTCTCCGTCGTCTTCATCGCCAACATGGCGCTGACGATCCAGGATCAGCTGCTCGGGCTGGTGGTCTTCAGCGCCGCGGCCCTGATGCTCCTGTTGCTGGCTCACGCCGCCGACGAGCGGTCCAACTGGCTGCGCCACCGGATCTGGCGCGGGCGCGACTTCCAGGCACCTCACATGCAGGGCGGCCTGGCCTTTGCGTCGCTGGCCGTGGTCGGATCGTTGCTCCTCACCTCGATTGCCAGCTCGGCGCCGCTGGCGAGCACGGTCAAGGGCCTCGGGTCTAACTTCCAGGACGCCATCGGCTGGCTCAACGGCTACCTGCCCAACGGCGGCGCCAGCCGGTACCAGCCGAGCGCCGACTTCGGGACGACCGCGCCGATCAGCTCGGCCTTCCACGAAACGACGCACGATGTCTTCACGGTCCGGGTCGGCACCGGAGCGGTGGCCATCCACTGGCGGCTTGTCGCGTACGACACGTTCCAGACGGTGTCGTGGTCGATCGGCTCCGGCTCGTTTCAGGATCAGGTGTCCGCCGGTAACAAGCTGGATGCCGGGACGCAGGACCTGGTCGGTGCGAAGACGCCCGGCCGGCTGCAGGTCTCGGTCGTGGTCCACGTCCAGGACACCTCGCTCAAGCACCTGATCGTGGTCAACGAGCCGGACACCGTGAACGTGGCCGTGAAGCGAACACTCATCGGTAGCGATACCACCGGCACGAACGTGGCCTGGCTCACGGCGGATGCGACCGACTACACGGTCTCGTCGCTGGCACCCGACGTCGATCCCAACGGCACCGGGTTGACCGAGTGGCGGCTGAGCCACGCCGGCACTAACTATCCGAAGGGCCTGCTGGCCAGGTACACGCAGGGCACAACCCTGGTCGGGTCGGACGGCAAGGCCCTGCTCGCCGAGATCGCGAGCTGGGCCAAGGCCAACGGCAACACCTTCGACAATGAATACCTGGTCGCCAAGGCGATCCAGAGCTACCTGCAGAGCAGCAGGTTCCGCTACAACGCGGACATCACGGGCCTGATCTCGCGTTGCACGGGGCTCTCCACCGTCGACTGTTTCGCGTTCATCCGGGAAGGCTTCTGCGAGCAGTACGCAACGACGATGACGATGCTCATGCGGATGGAGGGCTACCCCGCCAGGTACGTGCAGGGCTACCTGCCGGGGGCCATCGCTCAGAACACTCTGATCCAGCAGGTCACCAGCCAGCAGAAGCACTCGTGGGTCGAGGTCTTCTTCCCCGGGTACGGCTGGATCCCGTTCGACCCGACCGGCGGTGGCGTCGGCCAGCCTACGCTCCTCGTGCCGGGGACCGCTCTCGCGTCGCCGTCCCCGGCGCCGCTCGATTCGGCCGACCAAGGCGGTCCGGATGACGCGCAGCGCCCAAACAAGCCGCCTTCCGGCGGGAGCACCACCCCGACCTCGAACGACAGTGGGGGACCGGCCGCGCTGTTGCCAGCCGCGCTGGTGGCGATCCTGCTGCTGGCGGTCTTCGTCGCCTGGCGGCGCCGGCCCAGGGGCCTCGACGAGCCCGACACCGTCTACCGCAACGTCGTCAAGCTGGCCAGCCGGCTCGGCTACCGGCCCCGCCCAACCCAGACGGTCTACGAGTACACGGGCATGCTGGCCGAGGTCGTGCCCCATGCCCGCGACTCGCTCGGCGTCGTGGCCATGGCGACGGTCGAGGTTGCCTACGGCCGGCGACGCCTCGGCTCCGAGCGATTGACGACCCTGGCGGCGGCGCAGCGGGTCGTCCGGGGCGCCCTCCTGAGGTTGGCCCTCCGGATCCCCGGCCTCCGCGGCCGCGCCAGGAATCGTGGATCCGGCAGGGGCCCGCGGCGATAGGATCGCGCGGCCTGCGAGGCGGGCCCGCGGGGCCGGCTATAGAGCGCCGCTCCGGTCGCGCTCGGAGGACTCGTCGGGCGGCAGCTCCGCTTCGACGCCGAGATGGGCGTCCAGGTTGAGGGCCCGCAGGACGGCACGGCCGGCGCGGATCTCGACCACGGTGATCGCTCCGAGCCCGAAGTCGAAGTTCCAGAAGTGCTCCAGAGGGAGACCGAGCAGGGCGCAGACGACAACCCTGAAGACGCCGCCGTGGCCGACTACGAGCGACCACCGGCGCGGATCGGGACCGCCATCGCCGTAGCCAAGGACCTGGTGGCGGTCGAGAGTGCCCGGCACGGTTCCGTCGTTCATCTCGGCCAGCAGCGCGGAGAGCGAGGTCTCAACGCGAGCGAGGACCTGGTCGAGCGACTCTCCGCCGGGCGCGTTGAACTTCGTGGGCCAGCGCCGCCACCCGGCCAGTGAATCGCCAAAGCGAGCCGTGATCTGCTCGTCCGTCAGGCCCTCCCAGCCGCCCTGGGCGATCTCCGAGAGGCCCGGGTCGGAGCGCAGTGGGGGAGTGGCTCGGCCGGCGGCCCTGATCTCTGCGGCTGCGATCTCGGCCGTGCGGCTCGCCCGTCGAAGCGGGGAGTGGACGATCGAGAAGGGTGCGGCGTCCGGGATCGGCAGCGGTGAATCGGCCGCGGGCGCGGCCAGGCGCCGGCCAGCGAGCCTGGCCTGTCGTTCGCCCAGGGCCGTTAGGGGCGCCTCCATGGCGCCCTGGAATCGCTTCTCGACGATGAACTGCGTCTGGCCGTGGCGGAGCAGGACGAGGACGGCGTCGAGGCCGGCGGGAATTAGCGGAGCGGCCCCGGAGGGCCGGGCTTCCCCGGCTCGGGGCCGCCCCGCTTCCCGCAGAGTGGATTTCAACCTTCTGTGGCGGCCCGGATCGACCACACGTCGAGGACCGCCGGGTGCTTTCGGATCTGGTCCATGACCGCGTCCGGCACTTCGTCGTCCACGGCGAGGAGCATCAGGGCGTCGAGGTGCGGAGCGGTTCGGGCCAGGGTCATGGAGCTGATGTTGACATTTGCCTCGCCGAGGATGAGACCGATGCGGCCCATCGTTCCCGGCTTGTCCTGGTGGCGGGTCATGAGCATGAACGGCGCCGGCGCCATGTCCAGCCAGCTGTCGTCGATCCGGATGAGCCGCGGCTCGCCGTTGGCGACGGTGCCGGCCACGATAGCCTTGCCTCCATCACCTTCGACGGTAAGGGTCACGAGGGAGGCGAAGGTGCCCGCGTCGTTGGTCTTGCGCTCGTTGACCGTGATACCCCGGTTCCGGGCGAGGAACGCGGCGTTGATCAGGTTGACCCGCTCGCTCGTCGCGTTCTCGAGAATGCCGCGCAGTGCGGCGGCCGTGAGTTGTGAGGCGTCGTGGCCGGCAAGGTCGCCGGCGATGTCTACGGTCAGGGTCTTGACTCCGCCCCGCGTGTACTGCGCGGCGATGCGACCGAGGATCACGGTCAGGGGCAGATACGGCGCGATCGCCCGCGACGTCTCCGGCGTGAGCAGCGGCGCGTTGACCGCGTAGCGGGCGGACCTGCCGGCGAGGACGTCGATGACCTGCTCGCAGGCTTCCTCCGCGACACGGAGCTGTGCCTCGGCCGTGAGGGCGCCGAGGTGCGGAGTGAGAACCGTGTTGGGGGCGGAGAGGAGCGGATTGTCGGCCGCGGGGGGCTCGGTCTCGTAGACGTCGATTGCGGCGCCCGCGATCTTGCCGTCGTTGAGAGCCTGAGCCACGGCCGCTTCGTCGTAGACGCCACCGCGGGCCACGTTGATGAGCATCACGCCGGGCTTGAGCTTGCCGATGTTCTCGGCGTTGATGATGCCGCGCGTCGTCTTTGTCAGCGGCACGTGGACGGTGATCACGTCCGCCGTCTCGATGATGGTGTCGACGTCGACCAGGGTCACGCTGTGAAGAGCGGCCTGCTCGGCGGTTACGAACGGGTCGCTGCCGATGACGTTCATCTCGAGACCGAGGGCCCGGTCCGCCACTGCCTGGCCGATCTTGCCCAGGCCGATGATGCCGAGCGTGCGGCCGCGGAGCTCGACACCTGTGAACGAGCTGCGCTTCCACTCGCCCCGGCGCATCGAAGCGTCGGCGGCCGCGGTCTTGTGAGCGAGCGCGAGCATCAGCGTGATCGTCTGCTCGGCCGCGGAGACCGTGTTGCCGGTGGGGGCGTTGACGACGACTATGCCGGCTCTCGTGGCCGCTTCGAGGTCGACGTTGTCCACACCCACCCCGGCCCGGCCGATGACGATCAGCCGGCTGGCATGGGCAAGGATCTCGGCCGTCACCTTGACCTGGCTGCGGACGAGCAGCGCGTCGTAGTCGCCTATGACCTCGGCGAGCTGCTCGGGTGTCAGCCCTATCTTCTCGTCGACGTCGTGATGGGCGCGGAGGATCTCGAGGCCCTGCTTGGCCAGGGGCTCGGCGACGAGGATCTTCATCGGGCGGCTCCTTCGGGGACGGCGACGCCGAGGGACTCGAGGGCGGCGACCTGGGCGGCCGCGACGGCCGAGCCGGGCCTGACCGGGCGGCCCAGCTCGATGAGCGTCTGCTCGAGGACGGCCATGGCGTTGAGGATGTTCGGCACGGTCACGTGGCCGAGGTGCCCGATCCGGAAGATCTTGCCCTTGAGTGCGCCCTGCCCGCCGGCCACGATCAGGCCCAGCTTGCGGAGCTTGCCGTTGAACGCCTTCCAGTCGAGGTCTTCGGGTATCCAGGCGCCCGTGACCGTATCCGACGCGTAGGCCGGATCGGCGAGGAGCTTGAAGCCGAGAGTCGTGAGACCGGCTCGAACGGCGGCGCCGACGGCTGCGTGGCGCTTCCAGATGTCGTCGAGGCCCTCCTGCTCCATCAAGGTCAGGGCCGCGTCGAGCTGGAACATGACCGCCACGGCCGGTGTCCAGGGCGTCTGACCGGATTCGGCACTGGTCTTGTGGGCGGCCAGGTCGAAGTAGAACTTGGGCATTTTCGCGACGCCGGCGGCTTCCCAGGCGCGCGGCGAGACCGACACGAACGAGAGCCCCGGGGCGACCATCCAGGCCTTCTGGGAGCCGCTGACGACCACGTCCAGGCCCCAGGCATCCGTCTCGAACGGGACCGCCCCGAGGCCACTGATGGCGTCGACGATGACCAGAGCACCGGGGGCGAGTTCCTTGACCGTTGCCGCCAACGCCTGGATCGGGTTCGTGACCGCGGTGGAGGTCTCGTTCTGGGTCATCAGGACGGCCTTCCACGGGCCGCCCGCCGCGAGCGCTTCGCGGACCCTGGCTACCTCGGCGGCCTTGCCCCAGTCGAAGGCGAGCTTGGTCACGTCGGCGCCGTAGACTGTTGCGATCTTGGCGAAGCGGTCGCCGAAGGCGCCGATAGAGATGGCCAGGACCTTGTCGCCCGGGGACAGGAAGCTGACGATCGCCGACTCGAGGCCGCCGGTGCCCGCGGCGGTCACGATCAGGACGTCGTTCTCCGTTTTGTAGAACTTCTTCAGGCGCTCGATGATGCTGTTCTGGAGGACCGCGAACTCCGGACCGCGGTGGTTGACCATCTGGCGCGCGCCGGCTTCGCGGACGGCGTCCGGCAGCGAGGTTGGGCCGGGGATTCGTAGGTTGGGCTCGAAACGGTTCACGGGGTGCCACCTCACTGCGGGAACGAATGCCCCGACATAGTACCGGGGCAACACGGCACCGGCCAGTGTGGTATATATGACCGCATATGCAGAAGCGCACGACGATCCTGATCGACTCCGACCTGCTCGAGCGGCTCGACCGTTTCGCGGCCCGCAGCGGCGTTACCAAGACGTCGGTTCTCACCTCCGCCGTGGAGTCGTACCTGGAGGCGCACGACACGGCCCCGGACCTCTCGTTCCTGGCGGTCGGCCGGAGCGACCACGGCCGTCTCTCGCTCGACGGCCGGTCGATCGCCCTGCGCGAGGCCGGCATGCGGCCCGGGCCGGACGAGGACTGAGGGATGGCCGTGCTGCTGGACTCGAGCGCGATCCTTGCTGCGGCCGATCAGTCGGACCTCAACCATCGGGCTGCGCTGGCGTGGTTCGGGAGGGTCGGCGAGCCGCTGATGATCGGGGCGCTGAACTTGGCCGAGCTGGACCTGCTCCTGCAGCGGGAGCTCGGCCTGCGGGCCACCTTCGCCCTGCTCAAGTCGATCGGTAGCGGCGCGATCAAGGTCGTGGCTCCGACGACCGCCGACCTGGTCCGGGCCACCGAGCTGATGCGCGAGACGACCGAGTACCGGCCGCGGCTCACGGACGCCGTCCTCGTGGCCACGGCGGAACGACTCGGCGTGACTCGCGTTGCCGCGTTCGATCGCCGGCCGATCGCGATATTCCGGCCCAGGCACGTACGCGCGCTGGAACTGGAACCCTGAGTCCGCCGCCGAAGCTCGGTTCAAGCGTGTAGCAGATCCCGGACCTCGATCGTGCTGCCTTCCTCGCTCCGAATGATACGTAACCCGATCCGCGGGGCGTCTGGACGCCCCTGCTCGAACGCGGGCCTGTCTTCCGGGGAGACCGGCATGGACAAAGACTGCCTGAGCATGGCCAGGATCACGGCGTACGGCTGCGACGTCGATCGGGTGGGTTGAACGGCGCGTCCGGAACGCGGGCGCGTCACTCGCCGGAGTCGCCGCGTTGCTCTTCGGCGATCTCGCTGAGACTCTGGGCGCGGCGGCGCATTCCCTCCGATCCGGTGGCCATCGGATCCGAGCTCGGCTGCCCCGCCACCGGCTTCTTGCGACGGCGGGGCTCACCGCGGGCGGCCGCCTGGCGCTCGAGTCGGTCGCCGATTCTGACCTCTGCGCCCTGGTCCCCCGGGAAGTAGTAGCGGCGGCCGGCCAGGGCGTCCGGGAGGTACTGCTGATCCACGTCGTCGCCCTCGAAGTCGTGTGGGTACAAGTAGGTGCGGCGGCCGGCGCCGCTGGATCGAAGGTGCGCCGGCACGGCCAGGGATCCCTTTGCCAGGACGTCGGCCATCGCCGCGAAGTAGGCCCGCCCGACGGCGTTGCTCTTGGCCGTCACCGCCAGCATCACCGTGGCCTGCGCCAGGGCGTACTGGGCCTCGGGCAGGCCCACCCAGTCCAGGGCCTGGGCGGCCGCGACGGCGACTTCCAGGCCTCGGGGATCCGCCAGCCCCACGTCTTCGGAGGCGAGGATGATGAGACGCCGGGCGATGAATCGCGGGTCCTCGCCGGCGGCGATCATCGAGGCCAGCCAGTAGAGGGCCGCGTCCGCGTCGTTACCGCGGATGCTCTTGATGAATGCGCTGACCGTGTCGTAGTGGCCGTCGCCGGCCCGGTCGTAGGCAAGGGCTCGCTGCTGGGCGGCTGCCTCGACGTCCGCAAGCCGCGGGGCCACGCGCCCTTCGGCGTCGCGGGTCCCTTCCGAGTCGGCGATCGAGACGGCGCCTTCGAGAACGTTGAGGGCCTGGCGCGCGTCTCCGGCGGAGATGCCGACGAGATGCTCGAACGGCTCACCGGCCAGAGCCACTCCGCCCGCGGGCCCGAGGTCGCCGGCAAGGCCGCGCTCGGCATCGGCCAGCGCCCGCCGGACGACGACCCCGACCTCGTCGTCGGTGAGCGGCTCGAGGCGATACACGCGCAGGCGGGAGAGGAGCGCCGAGTTGACCTCGAAGTAGGGGTTCTCCGTGGTGGCCCCGGCCAGGGTGACGGTGCCGTCCTCGACATGCGGTAGCAGCGCGTCCTGCTGGGCCTTGTTGAAGCGATGGATCTCGTCGATGAACAGGATGGTCGGCTGGCCGTTGAGGGCGAGCCGGTCGCGCGCCTCGGCGACGATGGCGCGGACCTCGGCCACGCCGCTCATGACGGCCGAGATCGTCACCAACCTGGCGCCCGCGGCATCGGCAAGGACGCGGGCCAGACTCGTCTTTCCGGAGCCCGGCGGACCCCAGAACAGCAGCGAGCCCAGGTGGCCGCCCTCGAGGGCTCGGCGCAGAGTTCCGCGCTCGCCGATCAGCTTCTCGTGGCCGACCACTTCGTCGAGGGTCCGTGGGCGCATCCGCGCCGCCAGCGGCTGGCGGCCCGCAGGCGGCACGAACGCCGGCTGCTGGCCGACGGACTCGCCGGCCGGTCGAGTGGTTTGGCGGCGTGTTGCCATGGTCCGATGCTACAGGCTGACAGGCACGGCGGGGGAACCGGTGCGCGACCGCAAACTCCAACTCCGTCGAGGATGGCGGCCGCGGGGCTGCCGAGCGCCCAAGGGAATGAGCCCGCGTCGGCCGTCCGCTCCAGCGAGACGATACTTCTGGTCGAGGACGAGTCCGCCGTTCGCGATTTCTGCAAACGGGCCCTCGAGGAGCAGCCGCCGAACGAGCGGTCCTGCCCAAGCCTTTCACGCCGCTGGAGTTGTGCGACGCCGTGAGGCGGGTGCTGGCGAGGCCCTCGGCGAGCCGAGCGACCGCGGCGTGCGCCCAGGCGACAGCTAGCTGATCGTGACGGCGTGGAACACGTCGATAAGCACGTATAGGACCGCAAGAGCAGCCGCTACCGCGCCGCCGACGTAGAGGATGCGACGTACGTCGCGAACCACGTAGCCGTATTCCTCGGCAGCGCGGACGGCGAGCAGACCCTGACCGCCGGGGCGTCCGGGCCGCGTGGCTTCGCTGGCCCGACCCCGATCGCGATTTCGAGTCCGGTTCGCTTCGGCGTCTCGCTCCTGGGCGACGATCTGTGACTCCAGCTCGGCGGCGCGAGCCTCCTCGGCGGCCGAGAGCGCCCCGGACGGACGTGGAGCGGGGCGGTTCTGGGGTCTGGCCGAACCGTGCCTGTCGGGATGCCGCTGGCCGGGCCGGTTCGATCCGCGAGTGCGCTTGGCCATGATCTGGGGAGGCCTCCGTAGATTCAGTCGCAGGCTGGCGCGGGGCGGGCGCCGCCGCTTTGCACTTCGCTAGAAGCTTTCGCTCACGTCGAGGATAACATCCCACCCGGTCGCCTCGGAGGTGCCGCGGCTGCCCCGCCTAGCCGCCGGGCGCCGGGGGCTGGTAGACTCCGGGCGATCGAGCGGAGGTTCATGTGATCGACTTCTTGACCAGCAACGGGCCTGCCATCGTATTGGTGGTAGCCGGCTTGTGCCTAATCCTGATGGTCATGGTGCAGTCTTTCCAGGTCAGCAGGCTCAGCCAACGGATCAACCAGATCACGGGCGGCGTCGAGGGCGGCGATCTGGAGGAGATCCTGAGTCATCACCTCGAGACCGTTCACCAGGTCGCGCGCGACCTGGATGAGCTGACGGCCAGGATGGCGATCGTGGAGAGTGCGTCGCGCCACCACTTCGCCAAGCAGGGCATGGTTCGGTTCAACCCCTTCCCCGATACGGGCGGAAACCAGAGCTTTGCGCTGGCCCTGCTGGACGAGTCCGACGACGGCTTCATCGTCAGCAGCCTCCATTCGCGAACCGGCACCCGCATCTACGCCAAGGCCGTTACCGGCGGCAAGGCGGACACGAGCCTCTCGGCCGAAGAGCAGGACGCCATCGACGAGGCCCGGTCAAGGCGAGCCGTACGCCCGGCCACCCCGGCCCGATCCGCGGCCGCGAGCCGGCCGCCGTCGGCCCCTGCCGCTTCGGCCGCCGAGACCGCTCCGGCACTCGCCCCGGCCGCGAAGGCCGCGCCCGCCGTGGCCAAGCCGGCACCCGCGCAGAAGCCGGCACCGGCCCCCCAGCCGAGCCGGGCGGGGCCGGTTGTCAAGGCTCGGGTCGCCGTCCCCGCGCCGGACGCCCCAGTCCACGAGATTACTCAGCGGCCTGCCGTCGACCGGACCAAGGGCCAGCAGAAAACCAACGTTCGGGTTCCGGAGGCGGACGGGGACGTCGAGGACGAGCGGGTCGATCGCAAGCCGGGCAGTCCGTCGGTGACCGGAGCCGGGCAGCGGTAGGCGGGCAGACCAGGCTTGTGACACGTGAGATGTCACGGCTCCGGGCGAGTCTCCCGAGATGACGCGCAGGGGCCGCAGGGCATCCACCCGCGAACCACGCCTGCTCGAGCAGATACCCGTCTGGTGGTCGCCGCCGGAGGTTGACGAGACCCCTTCCGGTCTGCCGGATGGAGTGGAGTCTCTCCTCGCCGGGCTCAACCCGGAACAGAGGCGGGCGGTGTGCCACGGAGAAGGTCCGTTGCTGGTCGTCGCCGGCGCGGGGACGGGCAAGACCGAGGTCATCACTCGCCGAATCGCCTGGCTGATTGCCACTCGCAGGGCGCGCCCGTCGGAGATTCTGGCCCTGACTTTCACGGACAAGGCCGCCGACGAGATGCAGACGCGCGTCGATCAGCTCGTGCCGTACGGCTACACGGACGCGGCCGTCTCCACCTTCCACGCGTTCGGCGATCGGCTCGTTCGGGAGTTCGCGCTCGAGCTCGGGCTACCCACGGACTCTCGGGTCCTCTCACGGCCGGAGGTCGTGATATTCCTGCGGGAGCGGCTCTTCGCCTTCGAGCTGGACCAGTACCGGCCCCTGGGCGATCCCACCCGGTTTCTGGGTGCGCTGGCGTCGTTGTTCAGCCGATGCAAGGACGAGGACGTGAGCCCGGCGGCCTACCTCGAATACGCCGCGGGTCTTACGGCAAGAGCGGCCGAGAGCCGTTTGGCCGCGATCCCCGGCGACGCGGCCGCGGCCGACGCCGCAGGGGCGTTCGAGGAGGAGGCTCGCCGCCAGACGGAGCTTGCCCGCGCCTACGACCGCTACCAGACGCTGCTTCGGGAGGCGGGCCACATCGACTTCGGCGACCAGGTGAGCCTGGGCCTGAAGCTGCTCAGAGAGTCGGCCGCGGCCAGGGTGGAGCTCCAGCGCCGCTACCGCTACATCCTCGTGGACGAGTTCCAGGACACGAACCGGGCCCAATCCGAGCTGGTCGAGCTTCTGGCCGCACCCCACGGCAACGTCACGGTGGTCGGCGACGACGACCAATCGATCTACAAGTTCCGCGGCGCCGCCATCAGCAACATCCTGGAGTTCAAGCGGCGGCATCCGCGCGTTCGGCAGATCGTGCTGAGGCGCAACTACCGCTCCCGCACACCAATCCTGGACGCGAGCTACCGGCTCATCCGGTTCAACGATCCGGACCGCCTCGAGTTCCGCAACGGCATAGACAAGCGGCTGGTGGCGGAGCGCGAGGGAGGGGAGCTGCCGGTACGGCACCGGGTCTTCGCAACCGGATCCGAGGAGGCAGATCAGGTTGCGAGGGAGATCGCCGGCCGGATCGCCGATGGGGCGAAGCCGAAGGACTTCGCCATCCTGGTCCGCGCTAATGCGGATGCTGAGCCGGTTCTGCGGAGTCTCAATCTCGTCTCGGTGCCGTGGCGTTTCTCGGGCACATCCGGGCTGTACGCGCGGCCGGAGATCCGGCTGCTGCTTGCGTTTCTGCGGGCTATAGCAGATCTCTCAGCCAGCGTGGATGTCTATGCCCTGGCCGCGTCGGATGTGTACGGCATGGGCGGGCCGGATCTCACCGCCATCGTCAACAGCGCTCGCCGTCGCAACCGAACCCTGTGGGAGGTCCTCGAGGAGCTGACGCGTCAGCCCGGGCTGCTGCGGCTGTCTACCGAGACACGGGCCACGCTGGAGCGGCTTGTAGCCGACATTCGGCGCTTCACGGATCTCGCTCACGAACGGCCGGCCGGCGAGGTGCTCTACCAGTTCCTTCGCGAGAGCGGCCTGCTGTCGCGGCTGGCCTCGACGGATTCGGTTGCCGCCGAGGAGGCGCTCCAGAACATTGCCCGCTTCTTCGACATCGTCCGGGCCCAGTCGGACCTGCTGTCCGACGATCGGGTCGTGTTCGTGGCGCGGCACCTCCAGACGCTGATCGACGCCGGCGACGATCCCGCCACGGCGGAAGTGGACCCGGACGCCGACGCCGTGGCCGTCCTCACCGTGCACAAGGCCAAGGGCCTGGAGTTCCCGGTCGTGTTCATGACCGGGCTCGTCGACGGCCGGTTCCCGGCCCGGACGCGCCGCGATCCGCTGGCTCTTGCGGAGGAGCTCGTGCACGAGATGCTGCCGGAAGGCGACGCGCACGTCCAGGAGGAGAGGCGGCTCTTCTACGTGGGCATGACCCGAGCGCGGGACGAACTGGTCCTCAGCCATGCCGGCGACTACGGGGGAAGGAGAGCGCGGCGCGTGTCGCAGTTCGTGCTCGAGGCCCTGGACCTGCCGGCGTCGGCGGCGACGGGCGCGGTCGCCGATGCCACCGCGCACACCCCTCTGGAACGGCTGGCCGCCTTCCAGCCTGCGGCCGAGCCGGTGGAGCCGGGCAGCGAGCCCGTGGACGGGCCTCTCTCCCTCAGCTTCTACCAGGTGGACGACTACCTGACCTGCCCGCTCAAGTACAAGTACGTCCACGTGCTGCGCGTTCCCATCGCGCCCCACCACTCCATCGTGTACGGATCCGCGCTGCATCAGGCCGTGCAGGAGTTCCACCGCCGCCAGGCCCGCGGCTACCTCATGACCGAAGAGGAATTGCTCGCGGCCTTCGATCGAGCGTGGTCCAACGAGGGCTTCCTGACCCGGGAGCACGAGGAGGCGCGCCTGGCGGCCGGACGGGCCGCCCTGCGCCGTTTCCGCGAGGAGCAGCTCCAGCCGGGTACCGTCGTGCCGGCATACGTCGAGCGCGAGTTCAGCTTCAACCTGGACGGTGACCGAGTCCGCGGGCGCATGGATCGAGTGGATATCGAGCGGCTGCCGGCGGGAGCCCCGGAGGCGCGCGACGGAGCGGGCGAAATCCAGCATGCCGATACGATCGCGCCGGCCCTGCCGGGCCTCCACCCGGAGCGCGTGACGATCACGGACTACAAGTCGAGCGACGTCCGCGATCCGGTCCGGGCGCGGGAGCGAGCCCGCGAGTCGCTGCAGCTCCAGATCTATGCCATGGCCTACCAGGCCGAGACCGGGCGGTTGCCGGACGCGCTGCAGCTGTGGTTCCTCGAGTCAGGCCTGGTCGGGCGCGTCGAGGTGGACGACAAGCGGCTCGGAAAGGCCCGCGACTCGATCCGCCGTGCGGCCGCCGGCATTCGTGCCCGCCGGTTCGAAGCCACGCCGGACTACCTCGCCTGCGGCTACTGCGCCTTCCGCGACATCTGCCCCGCGAGCGTCGCCAGGTGATAGACGACCTCGAGGCGATCACCTTCGACTTTGGCAACACACTGGTGCCGTTCCCCGGAGGTCCGATGGCCGTCGAGCTCCGTCTGACGGCCGAGCGGGCCGCGGGTCTGGTCCACTGTTCGGTGGAAGACTTCATCGCAGCCTGGGCCGAGGAACGGCTTCGTCAGTTCGCGCAGGACGTACCTGAAGGTCGCGAAGCGGATATCGACGTCCGAGTAATCAGGGTCATGGCAAGGCTGCGCGGCCGGCCGGCTCCGCCGGCGGGTGAGCGCTGGGACGACGCTGCCTTGAGCGCGTACTCGGAGGCGGGCGAGATCGAGGCCGTGGTGGGCACCTACGCCGACGCCTTCGCCAGGTATACGCCGGTTCCGCCCGAGGTCGGACCGATGCTGGAGCGCCTGGCCCGTGCCTACCGTCTGGGTGTCATCTCGAACTGGCCGCTCTCGCTTTCGATCGATCGCTTCCTGGAGACGTCGGGCTGGGCCGCACATCTATCGGCAATCGTCGTGTCGCATCGAGTGGGCGTCATAAAGCCGCACCCTGCGATCTTCGAACGCGCTGCCCTGGAGCTGGGCGTCGCCTCGGGCCCGACGATTCTCCACGTCGGCGACGACCCCGGTGCGGACGTGGCCGGCGCGCACAACGTCGGCTGGCGAACGGCCTGGATCAGGGTCAAGCCGGAGGATTCGCCCCTGCCCGTCGCGCCGCCCGCCCCAACTGCGCAGCCCGATATCACGATCGACTCCGTCCTGGACCTTGAGGTGGCGCTCGGTCTGCCCGGCCCGCCGCCGGCTCGGTAGACTGACGGCGTGGCAGCGAAGGATCGGCTCGGCAACTGGTTCTTCATCGCCGCGGCCGTCGTGGCCTGGATCGTCGTCGCCCAGATCGTGACCACGACATATCCCCGCGACAATCCCACCTCGGGCCTGGTCGGCGCCGGCATGATCGGACTGGCCTGCGGCCTGACGACGGTGCCCCTCTTCTGGCTGGTGCCGTTCGCCCGCCATCGCCGGATCGCCCTCCTGGGAGATTGGAGCCGGGCGATCCGGAGAGGGGCCTGGGTCGCGGCTGTGATCGCCCTCTTCGTGGCCCTGCGCATCCAGTCCGTGCTGAGCCTCCCGATCGCCGTCTTCGTCGTCGTTCTCGTCCTGATGGCCGAGATCACCCTCTCCATGGAGCGCTAGATTGCCCGCGGACGGCTTCGGTAGACGCCGTTCATTCCGGCTAGGCTGTACGTGATGGCCGAGCCCAAACGCGATCAGAAGACCGACACTGCGCTGGCCCGGCTGTACGACCTGGACCTGCTCGAAGACCCGGGCGACCTCGACCTCTATCTCGCCCTGGCGGCCCGAACCGGTGGGCCGATCCTCGAGATCGCGGCCGGGTCAGGTCGGGTGGCCGTGCCGCTGGCGGAGGCTGGCTACGAGGTCACAGCCGTCGACATCTCCCCGGCGATGCTCGCCCGGGCTGAGAAGGCGGCTTCCGAGGCGGGCACCGGGGCGCGGCTCGAGCGGATCGTGGCCGATCTGGTCGGGCTCGAGCTGCCCGGCGGAGCGAGGTTCCGGCTGGCCATCCTGGCCCTGAATTCGATCCTGCTGCTCGACACCAGAGAAGCGCAGGCCGCCGCGCTGGAGACGATGGAACGCCACCTGCTGCCCGGAGGCGTCGCCGTCGTGGACGCCTGGCTACCGAGCGCGGACGAGCTGGCAAGGTATGACGGCCGGATCGGCCTCGAATACGTGCGCACCGATCCCGAAAGCGGCCTGCTGGTGACGAAGACCGCCGCCGCCCAGCATGAGCAGGCGACGGGGCACGTCGTTCTGACGGCCATCTACGAGGAGGGCGAGCAGGGTGGCGCCGTGCGTCGGTGGGTCCGTGAAGATCGATTGCGGCTGCTGAACGCGGATGAACTGAGTGCGATGGCCGAGTCGGCCGGCCTGGAAATCGAGGTCGTCGGCGGCAACTACGCCCTCGATCCGATCGGACCCCATGACGATCGGGCCATCCTCATAGCGCGGAGGCGGGGGGGACCCGCCCCGCGACCTTGATATAGTCGCTCCGTGGCCAACACCGTAGCCGTCCGTTTGCTGGTCGCGGAAGACGTACCGCAGGTAAGTCAGCACGTCCGCAACCTTCTGAGCGTGCAGTCGCAGGTCCAGCTGCTCGAAGTCCTGAGCGACGGATCGAAGGTTCTCGAGGCGGCACGGCAGCTCCGGCCGGACGTAGTGATGGTCGATCTCCTGCTGCAGGGCAAGATCAAGGGCCCGCAGCTGATCGAGAAGATCCGCGATTCCGGGCTTGAGATTCCGGTAGTGGTCCTGACGGTGCCCCAGCACCCCCTGGCCCAAGACCCAACTCGTGGCATCGATGCGGTCCTGACTCTGCCGTTCAGCGGATTCGAGCTGGTCAATACGCTGAACCACGTCCTGCTCGATCGCCAGGCGCGCGTTTCCGGGGCCTGCCGTGTCATCTCCGTCTTCTCGCCCAAGGGCGGTGTAGGCAAGACGACCATCGCGTTCAACCTCGCCGTCTCGCTCAGCCAGCTGGGCGTCGCCACCGCCCTGATCGACGGCAGCCTCCAGTACGGCGATCTGCGAGCCCTGCTGAAAGTGCCCAGCGACGTCCCGTCGATCCTCGATCTGCCGACGGACCGGGTGCAGGAGTCGGATCTGCGCGACGTGATGTGGCGCGATCCGGCCGGCATCGACATCCTGCTCGCTCCGCCGCGCATAGAGATGGCGGAGATGGTCACCGCTCGCGACCTCGAGAAGACGATCTCGCTGCTGCGGCGGCTCTACGAGGCCATCATCATCGATACTCCCGCGACCCTCACGGAAACCACGCTGGCGCTGCTCGACGGTTCGGACGTCGTTCTGTCGATCGTCACGTATGACTCGACGACCATCCACAACACCATCGCCGTGGCCGAGGTGTTCGCGTCGATCGGCTATCCGCCAGAGAAGGTCCATTTCCTGGTCAACCGAGCCGACTCGAGCGGCGGGATCGGCAAAGACGAGTTGATGCGAGCCCTTGGCCGCCGGATCGACTTCGAGGTCGTCTCGGACGGGCGGCTGGTCGTCGGCGCGAACAACGAGGGCATGCCGTTCGTGGTCTCGAGCCCGGACGCCGCGATCAGCCGGGACGTTCGCCGCGTGGCCCAGACGATCATGGGCCGCACCGCGGGCGCTCCGGTGAGACACTGAGGCCGTGTCCGACCCGCGTCCCATCGGCGTATTCGACTCAGGAGTAGGCGGCCTCACCGTGCTGCGGGAGATCCTGCGCCGGCTGCCGTTCGAGTCCACGGTCTATCTCGGCGACAACGCCCGCGCCCCGTACGGCACTCGGACCGACGAAGAGGTCCGGCGGTTCAGCGTCCAGGCCCTGGATGCCCTGGTACGGCTGGACGTCAAGGCCCTGGTCGTCGCCTGCAACACCTCCACCTCGGTTGCCCTCGGCGATTTCCGGCGCCGCTACGACCTGCCGGTGCTGGGCGTCGTGCGGCCCGGAGCGGCGGCCGCGGCGCTGGCGACCCGCAACCGGCGCGTCGGAGTCATCGCCACGCCGGCGACGGTTCGGTCGCGGGCCTACTTCAACGCCATCAAGGACGAGAACCCCGCAGTCGAGGTCTACGAGCACGCCACTCCGAGCCTGGTGCCGCTCGTGGAGGCCGGCCGGCTGTCCGGGCCCGAGGTAGAGGCGGCCGTTCGCGCGGCCGTGGCCCCGCTCCTGGGCGAGCGCAACTCGGAAGGGGACTTCATCTTCCCGCTGCCACCGTCCGCGAAGATCGATACGCTGCTGCTGGGCTGCACCCACTACCCGCTCCTAGCCACCGTGCTGCGCGATTCGGTCGGCGACGGCGTGGCCATCGTGGACTCGGCTACTGCCACCGCCTCATCGCTGGCGGAGCTGCTGTCGGTCAACGCGCTGGAGGCCCCGGGCACGACCCGCGGCACGGCCGCCGACGCGGGCATGGCCGGCCACGAGCCACCTGACGAGACCGCCCAGGCCCCAACCCATCGCCAGCTGACGACCGGCGACGTGGCGGTCTTTCGAGCCGTGGCCGAGAGGATGTTCGGCGAGGCGTTCCCCGAGATCGATGCCGTGGATCTCGAGGCCGGCGTAGCGTGAGCGGCAACCCCGCGACCGGTAGGCGGGGCGGCAGGGAGCATCCGCCTCGACGCGCCAAGGCCGGCTGGCGCCGTGATGCCTTCATGCAGGCCGGCTTCCTGGCCGGGGCCGTTCTGGGTGCCGCGGTCACGGTCCTGGGCCGGCGCGCGGAGCGGTCCGCCCGGCGCGGCCTGATCGACTGGAAGGCCGCGGAGCGCCAGGCAGCAGATCGCGTGCGAAACGCCCCCGGCACGCTCGATCCCTTCGAGCTGCAGCGCGCCGCCCCCGTCTACGCGGCCGCGATGGCGGAGATCGTGCCTGCTCTGGGCCGCGCCCTCGACGCCGAGCTGCCCGGCATCGTCGAACGGAGCGGTGTGGTCGATCGCGAGACGTGGGTCCACGCCAACGTCTCGACCTTCGCGGCCCTCATGGGTAAGGTCGAGACCGAGCTGATGGAGCAGGTGCTTCCGCCCGGTTCGGGCTTGATCAAGGCAACCATGGCGATCGCGAACCGGATGGTCACGACCCGCCAGTTCGGATACCTGTTGGGGTTCCTGGGTCAGCGCGTCCTCGGCCAGTACGACCTCGCCCTCCTGTCCGCGGAATCGGCACCGGGCCAGCTTCTCTTCGTGGATGAGAACATCCGGCGTACGGCCGTGGCCCTGGACGTGCCGCTCAATCCGTTCCGGACATGGATTGCCCTCCACGAGACGACGCACGCCTTCGAGTTCGAGGCCCACCCGTGGCTCCGGCCCTACCTTGCGGCGCGTCTCGAGCGGCAGCTCCGGTCGCTCTCGAGCGGCGTCTCCACCATGAGCCGCGAGGCCCTCGGCCGGCTCGGCAGGTCGCTGCGCGGGGAGGGCAACGGCGAGCACTGGATGGAGGGGTTGATGACCCCCGACCAGCGACGCGAGTTTCGCGAAATCCAGGCGGTCATGAGCCTGCTGGAAGGTTTCAGCGACTACATCATGGACGAGGTGGGACAGGATCTGGTGCCGGACGTCGAGGTCATCAGCGCCAGGTTCCATGCGCGGCGGGGCCAGCGGACCGGCTTCGAGCGGGCCATGATGAGACTGACCGGAATGGACCTCAAGATGGAGCAATATCGCAAGGGAGAGGAGTTCGTGGCGGCCGTCGCGAAGGCTCGTGGATCGGAGGCGTTGCGAGCGCTATGGCTCGGTCCCGAGAGTCTGCCGTCACCGGAGGAGATCGATCTGCCGTCAAGCTGGTTGGCACGGGTTCTGCCCAAGCCCCGATGAGAGCCGTCTAGCACAGGGGACGCACATGAGCACTGGGAGCCCCGAAATCGTGGGACCCGGACACGGACCGGGCGGTTCGCCGCTGGCGATCGCGATCAGCCCCGTTCTCACCGGCCGCGACGCTTTCGGCTCCATGCGCGAGAAGATCCTCAAGGCCGCTCCGGGGACGAGGCTCATTCCCGTCAGCGCCGACGGCATCGCCGACGAGCCGGTGGACGAGGTGGAGGTGCTGCTGCGGGGCTGGTCGTTGGGCGGGGACCCGCTCGATCGGCTCGTAGGCAGGGCTCCCAAGCTGCGTTGGATCCACTCCGTCTCGGTAGGCGTGGAGTCCGTCCTCACGCCGTGCACGCTGCTCCGCGGCCTGACCGTCACGAACGGCCGCGGCGTCTTCGACCAGCCCATCGCCGAGTACGTGATGACGATGATCCTGGCGATATGCCGGCGCCTGCCGCAGCTGTTCGAGCTGCAGCGAGAGCGGACCTGGCAGCCGATCGAGGCCGAGGAGATGTCCCAGGTCACCATCGGCCTAGCCGGTCTCGGCGGGATCGGCTGCGAGGTCGCCGAGCTGGCGCGACCTTTCGGCCCGCGGATCGTGGCCATTCGCCGCCGGCCGAACTCCGCGCCGGTCGAAGGCGTCGAAGTCCTGGGCGGCATCGAGGCGCTGCCCCAGCTCATGGCCGTTTCGGACTTCGTGGTGCTGGCGCTGCCGCTGACGGTGGAGACCGAGTCGATCATCGACGACGATGCCCTGGACGGCGTCAAGCCGGGCGCATGGATCATCAACGTCGCCCGGGGCGGTCTCGTGGACGAGGTGGCGATGCTTCGGGCGCTCCGATCCGGGCCACTCGGAGGCGCAGTGCTGGACGCATTCCGAGATGAGCCGCTGCCGGAGACCTCGCCCTTCTACCGTCTCGCCAACTGCATCGTCACGCCACACACCAGCTGGTCCAGCGGCGTCGTCCTCGGGCGCACCTTCGACGTCTTCTGCGACAACCTGCGCCGCTACCGGGCCGGCGAGCCGCTTCGCTATGTGGTGGATCCGACCGCGGGTTACTGAGCGGCGGCGCTCCGCCGGGGTTTCACTCCGCTAGAGTGTGCGTGGCGCGACTGCGTCATGCGGAGGAGGCCACCGGCACATGCAGATCGCCATCGTCGGGCTTGCGGGCTCGGGGAAGACCACCGTCTTCAACACCCTGACACGAGGCCATGCCCAGACCGGCGGCTACGGTGGCATGGAAGTGCACGTCGGCACGGTCAAGGTCCCCGACGATCGGCTCGACAAGCTGGCCGAGATCTTCAAGCCCAAGAAGATCGTGCACGCCGACGTCACCTATTTCGATCTTCCGGCTCCTCCGGCTTCGAGCGAAGGCCGCGTCGGGACCGAAGAGCTGCCTGCCGACCAGCTGGCGCGATTGCGCGAGGCCGACGCGCTCCTTCACGTCGTCCGGGCATTCGAAGACCCGGCCGTGCCGCACCCGGAGGGTCCGGTAGACGCCTGGCGCGACCTCGAGCGTCTCGACCTCGAGTTCATCTTGGCCGACCTGTCGGTCATCGAGAAGCGCATCGATCGGCTGAAGGCGGCCGGCCACCATGGGACGGCGGCCGAGCGGGACGCCAACGACCGCGAGCTGGAGCTGCTGCAGCGGCTGCACAAGCCCCTGACCGACGGCAAGCCGCTGCGCGGGGAGTCGCTCCTGCCGGAGGAGGAGAAGTCGATCCGCGGCTTCCGCTTCCTGACCCAGAAGCCGGTTCTCGTCCTGCTCAACGTCGGCGAGGCGGATCTACCGCGAGAGGCCGAGATCGTGGCCGGGATCGCCGGCCGGTACAAGCACCCCAACACGCTGGTCGACGCCCTCTCGGCCAAGATCGAGATGGAACTTGGCGAGCTGGAGCCGGACGAGGCGGCCGTATTCATGGACGAGCTGGGTCTGAAGGAGTCGAGCCTGGACCGAGTCATCCGGCTGAGCTACAGGCTCCTCGGCCTGATCTCATTCCTGACCGCGGGACCGGACGAGGTACGAGCCTGGCCGATCCCCGACGGCTCTTCCTCGGTGGATGCCGCGGGCGCGATCCACACGGACCTGGCTCACGGTTTCATTCGGGCGGAGGTCGTTCCTTACCACGATCTGGTCGAGTTGAAGACGATGGCGGAGTCGCGCAAACACGGCAAGCTCCGCTCCGAGGGCAAGACCTACACGGTCAAAGACGGCGACGTCATCGAGATCCTGTTCAGCAAGTAGCGCTGCGGTCGTGGCGGCGGGCCGCGCAACCTAGTTGATGTGGGGGTTGCCGCCCGGGAAGTCGACGAAGAGGCCGCGGTAGTCGGGCCCGTCCTCGTCGCCCTCGTCGTCCGAGTCGATGCTGGCCAGGTAGTTGTCGTCGTCCACCTTCGAGACGTTGACCGAAGCGGTCAACCGATCGTCGGAGATCGGGATGAACTCGTGGTCGCGCTCGAGCTCCTCGGCGATGGCCTCGATCAGCGTCTCCTGCTCGTACGAATCCTGGATCCGGCGGCGGATCTCCTGGACGAGCTCGAAGAAAGAGTCGGCGTCCATTTCCTCCTCGCGGACAAGCAGCACGTCGGCGAAGATGTCGTCGTCGCCCTCGCGAAGTTCGTAGAAGAACACGGCAATACTCCAGGAGGAAATGGCTCTGGAAACGCGCCGAGTATACGCCTCGCCCCCTGCCGGCCAGCCCGATCCGCCCGACCTGGTCGTGATCGGCGCCGCCTCGCGAGACCTGACGCCCGACGATCCGCGGGGCTGGCGGCTGGGCGGGGCCGCGAACTACTGCTCCCTCACGGCGGCGCGGCTGGGGTTGCGCGTCGGCTGCCTGATGGGCGTCGATCGATTGGCGTCGACGGCCGACGAACTCGACCTCCTGGAGGCGGTCGGGGTCGACCTGCGGCGGGTCGAACTCGAAGACGGGCCGGTCTTCGAGAACATCGAAGTCGACGGTCACCGGCGGCAGCGCTGGCTCTCGAAGAGCGACCGTGTCCCGGTGGCGGCGCTGCCTAAGGAGTGGCGCGGCGCACGGGCGTGGCTCATCGTTCCGGTGGCGGGGGAAGTCGGCGAGGAGTGGGCGGAGACCGCGGGCGGAGCTGACCCGGGCGCGTTCGTCGGCATCGGCTGGCAGGGGCTCCTGCGCGAATTCGACGCCAGTGGCTGGGTGGAGCGCATTCCTCCGAGCCGGTCTCGGCTGCTCAGCGCGGCGAGCCTTGTCCTGGCGAGCCTCGACGATCTGGAGGGCGCCACGGCCATTGAAGATCTCCGTGCGTTCGCGCCGAGCGCCGCCATCGTGCTCACCGCCGGAGAGGGCGGAGGAGTGGCACTGGCAGATGGCCAGATACGGCGCTACGCGGCCATTCCGGCCGACGACGTCGTCGATGCCACCGGCGCCGGCGACGTCTTCATCGCCGCTCTGGCCGCGGCCTGGCTTCTCACCGGCCAGCTGGCCACTGCCGCAACCCTTCGCTTCGCCGCAGCAGCCGCCTCGTGCTCGGTAGAGGGTGCGGGCGTCGCGTGTGTTCCGGAGAGGGCCCAGGTCGCGGCCCGGCTGCGCTAGCCGCGTCGCGGGCCGCGGTCGGGGACCAGGATCAGCGCCACGATCGGGGACGCGAACACGGCAAGCGGGAACCACAACGCGCCGCCGGATCCTCACCGCACTGCCAGCATGCCGACCAGCACCGACAGGCCGATCCAGAGCAGCCACCTTACTGCGAAGATGACCAGAAGTGGTCCCATGACGTCTTGCATGATGTCCGCTCAATCCTCGTGGTCCGCGCGCTGGCAATCCAAGCCCAGAGCGCAGATGAACCCATCATGCGAGCGGTCCGGCTCTGCTACGCGGTCTGCCGCTCCAGCCTTCGTGCGAGTCGCGCGCGGCGCTTCAACAGGTCCGCTTCAAGGACCCGGCGCTGCATGGCGTTGCCGTGGCCGCGGCTGCGGAAGAGGGCCAGTAACGCCTGGTCCGTGGCGGCCCAGGCCGCCGCCAGGTTTCGTTCGCGATGCTCGCGCTCCTTGGCCAGCTCTATCCAGCCGAGGCCGGCCAGTGGCCCGGGGGCCGTCACGAGGCGGCTCCACGCCAGGCCCGCCTCGGCGAGGCGGCCGCAGCGGCGCAGCAGCCTGGCAAGCTCGACCGTGGCCATCGCCACTTCCGGGTCATCGCTTTCGATCGGGGCGCCGGCGATCTCCAGGCACGCGACCGCTTCGTCAATACGGCCTTCGTGGCGAAAGAGGCGGGCCAGCCGTACGAGGTCCCCGGCCGGCGCCCAACGCCGTATCTCGCCCTCGCCGTAACCGCGTTCCAGGTGCGCGAGGATACGGCCGAGAGTGACCACGTCTTCGGCATTGTGGCGGGCCACGACCCGGATCGGCCCGGCCGGGCCCCCGCGTAGGAACGAGTGGTAGACGGCGGGGATCTCCCAAGACGGGATGTCCGGGGCGCGGTGGCGGCGGAGGAGGTGACGCTCTACGGTCTGGAGGCGCGCGTCCGGAAGGCGGTGGCGGAAGAGCCGCCGGACGATGAGCAGCAGGTCCAGGTGGCCGTCGAGCGCGGGCGGCACGCGGCGTCCCATCCGGAAGCGGGTCTCGAGCAGCGGCCAGTCGAAGGTGCGGCCGTTGTAGGTGACGAGGCACGCGCCGGGTGGCGTTTCGGCGGCGAGGGCGTCCAGGAGCGCCCGTTCCTCCGAATGGTCCGGCAGCAGAAGCTGGACGAGCCGCAGCCGATCGCCCTGCCACCAGCCGATCCCGATCAGGAAGGCCACGGTTCCGGCTGCCGACCCGAGGCCCGTCGTCTCCGTGTCCAGGCAGAGGAGGGGAGTGGACGGTCCGGGCATCCCGGGTAGGGCGGCCAGCCGTTCGCGATCGAGCGGCAGGTAGACCGGCCGGAGCTCGCGCCGGACGTACCAGCCGTGCGGGGTCTCGACGGCGTCCGCGTCCAGGGCGGTTGCCATCCGCCGGGCGAGTGTCTCAGCCTCCACCGAGCCCGCGTCCCGCCAGACCGGTTGAGGCGTGCCGAAAGGTTCGCCTGCTGCCACGACCGCGGAGATCGCGCGCCGGATGTCCGGGTCCGCTTCGCCGGTGGCGTCGGTCCGGACGATGGAGGCGCGTTCGCGACGCAGCTCTTCCAGGCGGCGCTGGAGCCGCGTGCCGTCTACCGTCATGCCGCCGCTCCGGGTGCCGCCGATCCTCCCGTCGCGGCGCCGGCCGGGGCGTCCGACTCCGCAACGAGCGAGCGAAGCAATCGCAGAGCCAGCGCCTTGGCGTCCATGTCCGGTTCGAGCCGCGGGCCCGTGCAGGCGGGGCAGCCGCTCAGGCACCCGCAGCCGGCGATCAGATCGGCCGCCCCGGCGACCAGCTCGTCGTGGCGGTCGAAGAGCCGTTCCGACAGCCCCACGCCGCCGGGGACGCATTCGTACAGGTAGACCGTCGGCGACTGGTTGTGCGGCGATCGAACCTGGCTGACGAGGCCCAGGTCGCGAGGATCCACCATGAGCAGGACGGCGGCCACGGCCTGGATGGCCCGGCCCACGCCGAGGAGCGCGACGTCCAGGTCGGCGCGGCGCCAGCCCTCGACGGCGGATCCGAGCATCAGCCAGTAGGCGGTCGTCTGGAGCTCCAGCTCGGGCAGGTGGACCGGTCCCCATCCCAGGTTCTCGTCCGTCCCGAACTTGAGCTTCTTGAACATGCTGACCAGGCTCGAGACCATGACCTCGCCGTGGGCGCGATCGCCGCCGGTCGCCGGCGCGGTGGCGAAGGTCTCCAGCGGCTTGAGCGTGACTGCCCGGTCCGCGTAGGTGTAGTGGTCCACGTCCACGCGGTTGACGTAGGCCTTGCGCTCGTCCCAGTCCAGCTTGCCCACGTGGAACTGGGTCGACTCGTGCATGTAGATCGCGTCTTCGTGGACGAGCGTCTGGGCCGCGAATATGTCTATCTCGCCAATCACCCGCGGCCGGGCCGGGGTCGTGTCGATGATCACGACGTTTTCTTCGGCCGCCGCCCGCAGCGAAACCGACGAGGCCGGGAAGTTCTCGTTTGACCAGTACCAGCGATCGTCGGCGGCGCGGCGGACCAGGCCCTCTTCGGCCAGGAAGGCCAGCAGCGGCTCAGCCTCGGTGGGGCCGAAACGCTCGCCCGGCTCGAATGGCATCTCGAAGCAGGCCGCCTTGAGGTGGCCGAGCAGGACGTGGAGGTTGTCCGGATCCAAACGGGCTTCTTCGGGCGGCGAGTCCAGCAGGAACTCCGGGTGCTCGACGACGTAGCGATCGACGGGCCCGCCGCCGGCGATCAGCACCGAGACGGCCGTGCCCTGGCGCCGCCCGGCGCGGCCCATCTGCTGCCAGGTGGCCGCGATCGAGCCGGGATAGCCGGCCAGGATGGAGACGTCCAGCTGGCCGACGTCCACGCCCAGCTCGAGGGCGTTCGTGCTGACGACGCCCAGCAAATCGCCGTCGCGGAGGCCGCGCTCAACCGCGCGCCGCTCCGTGGGGAGGTACCCGCTGCGGTAGCCGCGGACCTGGGTTCGTGGCCCGTATCCCTCACGCAGCGCCTCGCGCATGTTGGTGAGCATGATCTCCACGCCGACCCGCGAGCGGCCGAAGACGAGGGTCTGGCGGCCGGCCTTCAGGAACGGCAGCGCCCAGCGGGTGGCGAGGGTGAGAGCGGAGCCGCGCGCGCCGGTGGCGGGATCCAGGAGCGGCGGCTGGACCATCAGGATGTGGCGCTCGCCGGACGGGGCGCCGTTCCTATCCACGACCCGCGCCGCGCGCCCCGTCAGCAGCTCGGCCAGCTCGCCCGGGTTCCCGATCGTGGCCGAGCAGCACACGATCACCGGGTGCGAGCCGTAGTGGGCGCAGATGCGGAGCAGCCGCCGCAGCACGTTGGCGACATGGCTGCCGAAGAGGCCGCGGTACGTGTGCAGCTCGTCTATGACGATGATCCGGAGCTGCTCGAAGAGCTGGAACCACTTGGTGTGATGCGGCAGGATCGCCGCGTGGAGCATGTCCGGGTTCGTGACCACCACCTGCCCGGCGGACCGGATCGCGGAGCGGATCGGGTTGGGAGTGTCCCCGTCGTACGTGGAGGCGTTGATGTGTAGGCCCGAGGCGCGGCTCAGCTCGCCCAGCTCTGCGACCTGGTCCTGGCCGAGCGCCTTGGTTGGGAAGAGGTACATCGCTCGCGCCGTTGGATCTCCGGCCAGGGCCTGGAGTGTGGGTATCAGGTAGCACAGCGACTTGCCCGACGCGGTGGGCGTCACGACGACGACGTCCTCGCCGCCCCGGATCGCCTCGATCGCCTCGGCCTGGTGGCGATATAGCGCGGTGACGCCGCGGCTCTCCAGACCGGCGCAAATGCCCGGGTCCAGCCACTCCGGCATCGGCACGAAATCGGCCGGTCTGGCCGGCACGTGGGCGTGGTGGACGATTCCGTTCGACAGTGACGGCTCGGCCAGGAGGCGATCCAGAACGGCCTGGACGCCGGCCGGTTCGTAGTACCGCATCGCGCACCTCAAACAGAACGTCCGTGCGAAAGCTGCGGCCAGTGTAGCAGCGTGGCGCAAGAGGCTACGCGAGTTGACACGTCAGCTGCCGAAAGCTACGATTCTGGAATGTACGGACGCGAAGTGGAATTGCCTAAGGAGAACCTGTCGGCACCGTCGTCGTCCTTGCCGGGTCCCAGGATTTCGATCCCGAGCCGCCGCCTGGCACTTCTCGTCGGCGGGCTCGTCGCGCTTTGGCTGGTGGGCGTCTTTGCCCGCCAGGTCGGGGAGGCGTCGTCGGCGGCCAGCCAGGCCGATCAGATGCGGGCCCGGAACGCCGCGATGGCGCGGGACGTCGCCTCGCTCGAGCAAGAGCTGAAGCTGATCAAGCAGCCCGCGTTCGTTTCCCAGATGGCCCGCGGGTATCTTCTCGGGTCGCCGCGCGAGATCCCGTTCTCAGTCGATCCGAACGCGCCAGCCCTGCCCGCCAACGCGCCGGGATCGATCGGTATCAAGCCGGACGCCCCCGCACGAACGGTCAGCCCGCTCGAATCCTGGCTGCAGGCGCTCTTCGGGTCCCAGCCCTAGCCCGGTTCCGCTCCTCTCGCGCTACGATCCCGCCATGAATGTGCCCGCGGCTTCCGGCCGACCACTGAAGGTCGGCGTCCAGCTTCCCGAGATCGAGTGGCCGATCCGCTGGCCGGAGCTGGCGGCGATGATCCGCCGGATCGAGGAGCTCGGCTTCGACTCGATCTGGACCGGCGACCACTTCCTCTACCGCATGGCCGACGGCTCGACCGATGCGCCGTGGGACGCCTGGTCCGTCCTGGCCGCGGCGGCGCCGATCACTTCGCGCGTCACGCTGGGCCCGCTCGTGACTCCGGTGGGCTTTTACAACCCCGCTGTCTTGGCCAAGAAGGCGGCCACCGTGGACGAGATCTCCGGCGGGCGCCTGGTCCTGGGGCTCGGGGCCGGCTGGAACGAGGTCGAGTTCCGCGGCTACGGCGTGCCGTACGACCACCGCTTCGCCCGCTTCGAGGAGGCGTTCACGATCATCCGGACGCTGCTCCAGGAAGGCAGGATCGACTTCGAGGGCGAGTACTACAGCGCCCGCGACTGCGAGCTGGTTCCGCAATCGCGGCCGGGCGGACCGCCGATCATGATCGGCTCGGTGGGCGAGCGGATGCTCCGGATCACGCTGCCCTATGTCCAGTCATGGAACGTCTGGCATTCCGACACCGGCAACAGCCCGGCCGGCGTCGCGCCTCTCCTCGCCCGGGTCGCCGCCGCGTGCGCGAAGGTCGGGCGCGATCCGGCCACGGTGGATGCCACGGTCGTGGCGCTCGTGCGCATGCCCGGCGGGGCCGGGCGCCGCCAGGGCGACGGCTACACGGACAAGACCCCGAACCCGATCCAGGGTCCGCCGGAGGTCATTGCCGAGGAGCTGCGCGCCTACGCCCGGGCCGGCGTGAAGGAGGTCCAGCTCGTCGTCGACCCGATCACGATCGAGTCGCTCGAGACTCTCGCGCCGGCCCTGGAGTTGCTCGATCGCGGCTGAGGACCTGGATCGGCATGCTGGATATCTAAGCAGCGCGCTCATACTAGTAGCGGCCCAGCACGACGCAGCTACTACAGGGATTCGTCGCGGTGCGCGGGAGCGCCCAAGGCGACCTGCCGGGCCCGTTTCACCTCGGCTTGGCCCCGTCCAGATCCATCGGCTACACTACGCCGCGCTACGGCGGAGTAGCTCAGTGGTAGAGCAGGGGACTCATAAGCCCTTGGTCACAGGTTCAAATCCTGTCTCCGCTACCATTGATCGTCGCAACGGCCCGGGCGGCGCTCGGGCCGTCTCGTTTCCCTGACGACCTTGAACCGGCGCCGAAGGTCGGTCGCCCCCCGGCCCGGGGCATCCAGCCCGGACCGCCCCGCGGGACATTCGCGGCCGGGGTGGATTTCAGCCGAACACAAGGACGCATCGGGCAATCTCTCCCTGTGAACCCGTCCCGCGGCTTGCGACCGGCAAGCTTCGGGTCCTTTCCCGAGACTGGCGCGACATAGGTCGCAGGGTCCTCGGGCGTATACTGCGGCGGCCGATCGGCCTCGTCCGACCGCCACACCCGGAGGCTCCGCTTCACTTTGAACACGCGTTTCATGCGCAACGGGATCGTCATGCTCGTTCTCGTTGCCGCCACCGCCGCGCTTCTGTACGCGCTGATCCAGCCATCGCAGGCCCAACCCAAGAGCTACTCGGACTTCGAGAAGGACGTCAAGTCGGGCAACGTCGTCACCATCGTCCGTCAGGACACGACCCTCACCATCACCGACCGCGACCGGACGGAGTACACCGTCCAGTCCGACTCGCCCCAGAGCGGTGAGTGGGCCGTCATCCAGGAGTGGGCTCCGCAGTTCGCGGCGTCGATGACCTACACGGTCAACAAACCGGCCGACACGGGCTGGATCGTGCTTCTCGTCAGCACCGTCGTCCCGGTTGCGCTGGTGGTCCTTTTGATCTTCTTCTTCATGCGTCAGGCCCAGGGCACGAACAACCAGGCCATGAGCTTCGGCAAGAGTCGCGCCCGCATGTTCCTGGGTAACAAGACGGTTGTCACATTTGCCGACGTCGCCGGGGTCGACGAAGCAAAAACGGACCTTCAAGAAGTCGTTGAGTTCCTGAAGTACCCCGAGAAGTTCAACTCGCTCGGCGCCCGCATCCCGCGCGGCGTGCTGCTCGTCGGGCCTCCGGGCACGGGCAAGACGCTGCTCGCTCGCGCCGTGGCCGGCGAGGCGGGCGTCCCCTTCTTCTCGATCTCCGGTTCTGAGTTCGTCGAGATGTTCGTCGGCGTCGGCGCGAGCCGCGTCCGCGACCTCTTCGACCAGGCCAAGCGGAACTCGCCCTGCATCGTCTTCGTAGACGAGATCGACGCGGTCGGACGCCAGCGCGGCGCCGGCCTGGGTGGCTCCCACGACGAGCGCGAGCAGACCCTGAACCAGATCCTGGTCGAGATGGACGGCTTCGACACGAATACCAACGTGATCGTTGTGGCCGCCACGAACCGGCCCGACGTCCTCGACCCGGCCCTACTGCGGCCGGGTCGCTTCGACCGCCAGGTCATCCTGGACCGGCCGGACCTGCGCGGGCGCATGGCCATCCTGAAGGTCCACACCAAGGGCAAGCCGCTCGACAAGACCGTGGATCCGCAGGATCTCGCGCGCAAGTCCGCCGGCATGTCGGGTGCGGACCTCGCCAACCTCGTCAACGAGGCCGCCATCCTGGCCGCGCGGCGCAACCGCAAGGTCATCGGCATGCCCGAGTTCAACGAGGCACTCGAACGAATCATCGCCGGTCCGGAGCGCAAGAGCCGCATCATCTCGGACGCGGAGAAGCGAATCATCGCCATCCACGAGGGCGGCCACGCCGTCGTCCAGCGGATCCTGCCGAAGTGCGACCCGGTCAGCAAGGTCACGATAATCAGCCGCGGCATGGCTCTCGGCTACACCATGGCCCTGCCGATGGAAGACCGCTATCTGCAGTCCAAGACCGAATTCGAGGACAAGATCGCGGGCCTGCTCGGCGGCAACGCCGCGGAGCGGCTGATCTTCGGCGACACGACGACCGGTGCCTCCAACGACATCGAGAAGGCCACGGATCTGGCTCGGCGCATGGTCACCGAGTGGGGTATGAGCGACAAGCTCGGCCCGCTCGCGTTCGGCAAGCGCGACGAGATGATCTTCCTGGGCCGCGAGATCGGCGAGCAGCGCAACTACTCGGACGACGTCGCCAAGGTGATCGACGAGGAAGTCCGCAACTTCGTGGAGCGGGGCTACGCCCGCGCCACCCAGGTCCTGACCGACTACCGGAGCAAGCTCCTGGCCCTGGCCGACAAGCTCATCGCCGAGGAGACCGTCGAGTCTGAGGACTTCGAGAAGCTCTTCGACGATCTGCCGCCAAAGGAGAACCTGCACGGTATCGTCCTGGTGATGCCGGGCTTCCCGGGCTTCCCCACCTCCGCCACGCCAGCCTCGTCGACGCCGTCCGACGGCACGACGCCCACCGCAACTCCAAACCCTGAACCAAGCCCCTCCTAGGGCGCAGCAACCGCGAATCCAACCGGGCGGCCGTCGGCCGCCCGGTTCGTTTATGCGGGGATTCGCATGGCGGGCACGGCGCGGTCCTCTCGCTACAATCGAGGTCGAGAAGCCGCAGGTGGAGATCCCGTGTCGGACGTAGCAATCAACCAGGCTGACGAGGCCCTGGGCCGATTCCTCGACGAGACGAGGGAGGCTCGGCTCGAGTCCTACAAGGCCCTGCTTCGAATCCCGAGCATCTCCGGCATCCCAGCCCACGCCCCGGACTGCCGGGCCGCCGCGGAGTTCGTGGCCGCTGACATGCGCGCCGTGGGCATGGAGCACGTGGAAGTCTCCGAGACCGGCGGCCACCCCGTGGTCTACGCCGACTGGCTGCACGCGGCCGGCAAGCCGACAGTGCTCGTCTACTGCCACTACGACGTCCAGCCGGTGGATCCGGTGGACCTGTGGGAGTCACCGCCGTTCGAGCCCGTCGTGAAGGGCGGCCGGATGCTGGCTCGCGGCGCCTCGGATTGCAAATGCCACGTCAGCATGCATCCACGGGCGATCGAGGCCCTGATGCGGACGCGCGGCGGGCTGCCGGTCAACCTCAAGTTCGTCATCGAGGGTGAGGAGGAGTCAAGCTCGATCCATCTCGACGGCTGGCTGGAGGCTAACAAAGACCGCCTCAAGGCGGACTTTGCCGTCATCTCGGACACCGGCTTCTTCGAGGGCAACGTGCCGGCCATCACGGTCGGCCTCCGCGGCCTGGTCTACCTCCAGCTGGACGTGACCGGCAGCAAGATCGACCTCCACTCCGGCGGCTTCGGCGGGGCGGTCGACAACCCCATCAACGCCCTGTGCGCCATCGTCGCCGCGCTCAAGGGGCCGGACGGCCGGATCCGCGTCCCGGGCTTCTACGACGACGTGGTCGAGCTGTCGGCGCTGGATCGCGAGGAGCTCGCCAGGCTGCCCTTCCACGAGCACCGGTACGTCGAGTCGATCGGAGTTCCGGCCCTCCACGGCGAGCCCGGCTACACCACGCTCGAGCGGCTCGGCGCCAGGCCCACGTTCGACGTGTGCGGGATCTGGGGCGGGTTCGAGGGCGAAGGGCCCAAGACGATCATCCCGGCTCATGCCCATGCCAAGCTTAGCTTTCGCCTAGTGGCGGACCAGGATCCGGAGAAGATCTTCGGCCAGATCGCCCGGTACATCGACGAGGTCGCGCCGAAGTCCGTCCGGTACGCCATCCAGCGGCTGGGTGACGGCAAGCCGAGCCTGACCCCGATCGACGGTCCGACCACGCAGGCGGCCGCTCGGGCGATCCGGGCCACGTTCGGGGCCGAGCCGCTCTACATTCGCGAAGGCGGCTCCGTGCCGGTCTGCGCGAGCTTCGAATCGATCCTGGGGTTGTCCACAGTGCTGCTCGGTTTTGCGCCGCCGGATGGGCAATTCCATGCCCCCAACGAATGGATGTCAATGGCGAACTACGAAACCGGCATCAGGACGATCGCCCGTTACTGGGACGAACTCGCGGCCCTGGAGACCATCTGAGCTGTACGTCGCGTCGGCGGACCGGGTCGGTGCGAGAGAGCGCTAGCCCAACTGGATGGGTGTTCGAGCGGTGCTCGACTGTTACGATGCCGGGAGTTGCGCTCCGAATGGATCGGGCGGGAGGCACTTGTGACGACAACCGATAAACCGTCGGGCTCGCAGGCTGGTCAGCCTGAGCCGACCTGGCGGCTCGACACGGACAACGGCAGCATGGTTCCGCGCTCTGCGCTCGATGTCCTGGTGGACCTGAGCGACAACCTAGCCAGCGGCAAGTACGGCGAGTACCAGCCCGTCCCGCTTGGCTTCGGCATGCTCGACAAGACCATCGGCGGCGGCATGCGACCCGGCGAGCTGATGCTGATCGGCGGAGCCCAGGGCACCGGCAAGACCACGATGGCCCTCCAGATGGCCCGCAACGTCGCCTCGAGCGGCCAGGCCAACGTCCTCTACATCTGCTTCGAGCATGAGGAGCAGTACCTCCTGAATCGCCTGGTGGCGCTCGAATCGGCCCTGGCGCATCTGCCGCAGAAGACCGGCGCGATCAAGATCCAGGACGTCCGCAAGGAGATCATGGCCTCTTGGACGGGCGAGGGAAGGGGCGGCGCCGGCCTGACCTCGAACCAGAAGCTCCGTCCCAGCCTCGACCGGATCGCCCGGTACGGCCAGAACCTCTTCCTCATGCGGGGCTCCCAGACCGCCTGCACCATCGAGAACATCCGCAAGCTGGTCCAGCAGCATCGCGCCATGTCGGGCGACCGGCGCCTGCTCGTGATCGTGGACTACATGCAGAAGGTCCCAATGTTCCCCGAGCCGAACACCGAGTCCGAGAAGGTCACCTTCATCGTCAACGGTCTGAAGGACATCGCCCTGTCCGAGCAGGTCCCGATGATCTCGATCGTTGCGGCAGACAAGGAAGGCCTCAAGGCCCAGCGCCTGCGTAGCCACCACCTGCGCGGCTCGTCGGCCATCAACTACGAGGCCGACATCATCCTGATCATCAACGAGAAGTACCACATCGTCGCCAAGGTCAACATCGAGTTCAACCCGTACCAGGCCCAGCGGTTCCGGGATTGGGTGATCGTGTCGGTCGAGAAGAACCGCGGCGGCCAGGACAACATAGACCTCGAGTTCGAGAAGCACTTCGAGTATTCGTGCTTCGACCCGAACGGCCGCACCGTCCAGGAGAAGCTCATCGAGGAGCGGCTCTACAACGACTGAGGGGGCGGCCGATGAGTTGGGACCGGAAGCCCTTCGGAGGCGGCGGGCCGCACGGAGGGCAAGGCGGCGGCCGCCGCGAGTTCGTGCGACCGGCCGACGATCCGCCCGGCACGAGCCGCCTCTTCATCGCGGTTCCGGTGGCGGAGGGCGTTCGCGCCTCGATCCGCGAGTTGATGGAGGCGGTCGCCGGCGCCTCGATCGACGAGCGGGCCTACGGCCAGCCGCGCTGGGTCCGTGTCGACGGGCTGCACCTGACACTGCGGTTCCTGGGCGCGGCCCCGGATGAACGGCAGCCGGCCCTCGGCGAGGCGATAGCCGCGGCGGCTCAGGGAGTGGCGCCGTTCCGTGTCGTCCTTTCCGGAGGCGGCGCCTTCCCGGACCCACGCTGGCCGCGGGTCCTGTGGATCGGCATCAGGGAGGGCGCGCCTGAGCTCGCGGGTCTTGCCCGACGGCTCGACGAGCAACTCGTGCCCTTGGGCTGGCCGCCCGAGGGACGGCCTTTCGCGCCCCACCTCACCCTGGCCAGGACCGACGGCGTCCCACGCGCCGACGAGCGGGCCCTACGCCTTGCCGAGCTAGCCGAGGGGATCAGTCTTGGCTGGCAAGTGGACCGCATCGTGCTATACAAGAGCATCCAGGGTCGCGGCCCGGCCCGGTATGAGGTAGTGGCCGAGGCGCCGCTCCCCGGGGAAGAGTAGGCGAGTTATGAGCACCGTGACAGGGGACGACAATGAGCCGCTCCGGCTCCGGCGTCCTCTCCTCCATCCGTCGCGCTGGCCGGTGGCGGTCGGTTTCGTCCTGGTGGCGGTCGGGGTCTTCGCTCCCTGGCAGGAGATGGTGGATCCGATGGGATTCAGGGAGGTGATCAACGGCGCCTCTCACGCAGATGCGTTGGGGCTCCAGGTCCTCCTGTTCGCGTCGGTGACGACGCTGGCTTGTGCCTTGCCGGGCGTCGCGGGATCGCGCACCCGGAGTGTGCAGCTCCTGCCGGTGCTGGGTGCGGCCGCGACGGTCATCCTCGCGATAAGGGCATACCTGGCCGTCGCCCCAAATGCGTGGGATCCTTCGCAATCTAGCCAGGTCATCGTGGAGTGGGGGATGTGGCTCGTGCTCGCCGGGAGCGCCCTGATCGCCGTGGGCGCGCTCGCGACGACCTTCATCATCGTCCGCGACAGGCCGCTTGCGCCCGAACCGTGGGAGCCCAAGGCTGATCTGTCCTTCGTGAGGCCCATGGTTGCGGCCTTGACGGGCTTCGTGCTGGCCCTGGCGGGTGTCGAGCTCCTCGTCTCGGTTGTTCCTCGGACCACCCTGCTGTCGGTCCCGCTCCTGTTCATCGGCACCGTTGTTGCCATCTTCGGTGTGTACAGCCTGCTCGGGCTCCTCGGTGAAGTTGCGGCCTCGAGGCGGCGGCGGCATTCGGCCGGGATCGGACCTGCCGCGCCGGATCTGGAGCCCCTCAGGAGGCGGCCGAGGAGCTAGTCCGGAACCGGATCCCGAGGCAGGGAACCGGTGGCCACCTCCTCCGGGTCTCCCGCGGACGACAGGCGAGGCCGCCGTCCCTCGGGGCGGCCCGTGCGCCGCCACCTTGCGCGCCCACCTCGATAGCCGCTAGGCTTTCTCGGCCACAGTCGTGTTGGGGCGACCTCGGGCACCTATCAGCCAAAACTCCCCGGCCGGTGACCGCCGGCTCCGGGGAGCCGTCGCCGGTACGCCGGCGGGAGGAGTCGGATGGTCGCACGCACCCGTTTCACGCTGGGCGAAGAAGATATCCCGAAAACCTGGTACAACATCTCGGCCGACCTGCCGGTGGCCCAGTTCCCGCCCCTTCACCCGGGCACCCACCAGCCGCTCGGCCCGGCCGATCTGGCCCCGCTCTTCCCGATGGCGCTGATCATGCAGGAGGTCTCCACAGAGCGGGAGATCGAGATCCCCGACCCGGTCCGGGAGCTGTACAAGCAGTACCGACCGAGCCCTCTCGTCCGCGCCCTTCGGCTCGAGAAGGCCCTCGACACCCCGGCCCACATCTACTACAAGAATGAAAGCGTGAGCCCGGCCGGCAGCCACAAGCCCAACACGGCGATCCCGCAGGCCTTCTACAACAAGGAAGAGGGCATCAAGCGGATCGCGACCGAAACGGGCGCGGGACAGTGGGGCAGCGCCCTCGCCTACGCCGGTGCGATGTTCGGCGTCGAAGTCAAGGTCTTCATGGTGCGGGCCAGCTACGACCAGAAGCCGTATCGACGCCTGATGATGGAGACCTACGGTGCCAGCGTCGTGCCCAGCCCGAGCATGGAGACGGCCGCCGGCCGAGCCATCCTGGCAGAGCATCCGAACAGCACCGGTTCTCTAGGCATCGCCATCAGCGAAGCCGTCGAGGAGACGGTCAAGCGCGACGACACCCACTACTCGCTGGGCTCGGTTCTGAACCACGTCATGCTCCACCAGACCATCATCGGCCTGGAGTCGATCAAGCAGATGGAGATGGCCGGCGAGGAGCCGGACGTCATCATCGCCTGCGCCGGCGGCGGCTCCAACTTCGCCGGTATCAGCTTCCCGTGGCTGGGCCTGACCTTCCGCGGCGGTCGCAAGTACCGGGTCATCGCCGTCGAGCCGGAGGCGGCCCCGAGCATGACCCGCGGGCGCTATGCCTACGACTACGGCGACACCGCCAAGATGGCGCCGATGGTCAAGATGTACACCCTGGGCCACGACTTCATCCCGGAGCCGATCCATGCCGGCGGTCTCCGCTACCACGGCATGTCGCCCCAGGTCAGCCTGCTCAAGCACGAGGGCTTCATCGAGGCCCGCAGCGTCCACCAGCGGCCTTGCTTCGAGGCCGGCGTCCAATTCGCCCGAATCGAGGGCCTCATTCCGGCGCCGGAGTCGACCCACGCGATCCGCGCCGCGATCGACGAGGCGCTCGAGGCCAAGAAGACCGGTGAGAAGAAGGTCATCCTTTTCAACCTGTCCGGACACGGCTACTTCGATCTCAGCTCGTACCAGCGATACCTCGCCGGGGAACTCGAGGACTACGAGTATCCGGCCGCGGAGGTCAAGCACGCTCTCGAGGCCGTCGAGGCGTAACGCACCACTCGCAAACCAGAAGAGCCGCGCCACGGCGCGGTTCTTCTGATTCAGAGGGAGTTGGAGGCAGCCGCCGACCGCTGGAGGAGTGGAAGCGATCGGCGAGATGGGCTGTAGAGGGGAGGTTCGGAGCGGGTCGCCCCGGGGGGAGCGAAGCGACCCGCCGATACGACCACTTGCCCGAGTGGTCGGCGTACCGCCGTTGCCGGCGAACGAGGCAATCTTGGGCAGGCTCGACGATGCGGTCATGGGCAATCCACCGTAATTGCCCTGATGCGTTCGGAGTCACCAATGTCGCGCAGAGAGGGCGGCTCAGTTGCCGCGGATGTCGTAGCATCGATCGATGCCTCGACTTGTTTGCCGCAAATGTGGCCGGACCGTGTGGGCCACGGTTCCGGCCGCTCAGCTTTTCGCCGAGGAGCGGCGCTGCGCGAGGTGTGGGGCATCGCTGGCCGATGATCGGCGGTTACGCGAGCGTCGGATCGACTTCCGCCGGCAGGCTGCCCTGGGGGAGCCACCGACGGGCGGCGAGAGGCGCGCTGCCGAGCGGCGGGAAGCGCAGCGTCGCAAGACCGTCTGAGTTGCCGGAGCGCCCGGTCCGCCGGCGCCGGCCGATCAGAACAGGCTGTCGTCCGACTTCGGCGGCTCTACGAGGCGATGCCGCAGCGCGAAGGCCACGGCCTCCAGCTTGGAGTGGACCCGCAGCTTGCCCATGATGTTCTGGACGTGTGTCCGCAGCGTGTTCGGGGCGATGTAGAGCCGCTCGCAGATCTCTGGCGTGGCCAGGCCTTCGGTCAGGGCCTTGAGCACTTCCAGCTCGCGGGGAGTGAGCGGTTCGATCTGGCGGCGCTCCGTCCCTCGCTCTCGCGCCGCGGCCACATGCTGGGCAATGCCCACGATGACGGAGCGCGGCAGCAGTGTCTCGCCGGCGTAGGCAGCCCGCACGGCGTTGACGACCTCGTCGATGGCCCGGTCCTTGGTGAGATAGCCGTCGGCGCCCGCCTGGATCGATTCCAGGACGGTCTCGTCGTCCGTGAGGGCGGTCAGCATCACGACGCGAGCGGCCGGCCAGCGGGCCTTGATCGCGCGAGTGGCCTCGGCGCCGGTGCCGTCCGGCAGGCGATAGTCCATCAGGACGACGTCGAGACGCTCTCGAGCCATCGCCTTCGCCTCGGCGACGCTGCCGGCGACGCCGGCGACGATGATGTCGGGCTCGCGGCTGAGCATCTGCGACAGGGCTCCCGTCAGGAGCTGATGGTCGTCGACGAGCAGGACTCGGATGGGCCGGGCCTCACCGTACGATTCGGTCATCCTCTTTGTCGCCCCCTTCAGGCAGCAACGTCGGGCGCTTGGGCAGAGACCCTCGGAAGCGAGCCGCAGCGCATTCTAGCCAGACTTTCGGCGAGCGCGCACTAATGCATTCGTGCGTGGGGCCCCTGGTATCGTGGGCCCCGAGTGGGGCGGACCTTCCGGCGGCGGCGGAGTGGGACCTTAGGTGCAGCCGGCCGCCATGCCCCGGTGACGTGCGGCTTCGCGCCGGCGACGCCGAGCGCGAGCGCGCAGAGGCCGGTTGCGGAGACCCTCGCAACCGCCAGGGTTTGGCACGCCCATAATGGCGTCGTGCGTGTCTCCATTGCCGGTTTCGGCCTGATCGGCGGTTCCATCGCCCGTGCTCTGCACGAGAGGGGCGAGGCCGGGCAGTGGCACGTGACTGCCTGGAGCCGCAATCCGGCCCCGGTTCAGAGGGCTCTTGCGGATGGCGTCGTCGAGGTGGTCGCGGTCACGCTCGAGGAAGCCGTTCGCGGGGCGGACCTGGTCATCCTCGCTGCCCCGCCGCTCACCTGCCTGGAACTCATCGATGAGCTCGGGGGACCCCTGCGCGGCGCCCTGTCCGAGGATTGCACGGTGACGGACGTGGCCAGCGCAAAGGCTCGGATCGTCGCCCGGGCGGATGCGTTCGAGCTGCCTTTCATCGGCGGGCATCCGATGGCCGGCCGCGAACTGAGCGGATACGGCGCCGCGCTGCCCGACCTCTTCGTGGGCCGGCCCTGGGTGACCGTGCTGGGCCAGTACGCCAGGCTGTGCGACGGCGAGCGCATCGGCGAGCTGATCGAAACCTGCGGCGCGCTCCAGATACCGATGCGTGCGGCCGCCCACGACAGTGCCGTCGCTGCCATAAGCCACATGCCGCTCGTCATCTCGGCCGCGCTGGTCGAGGCCGTCGCCGGCCGCCACGGGGAGCCGGAGCACGCTGATTGGCAGGCCGCCGGGGCCCTTGCCGCGACGGGCTGGGCGGGCATGACCCGTCTCGCCAGGGGCGAGCCCGGCATGGGTGCCGGTATCGCAGCCACCAATTCGGCCGCAATCGCGAGCCGGCTGCGCGACGTGCGAGCGGTCATCGACTCGTGGCTGGCGGAGCTCGAGCGCGACGGCGGCCCCGACGCGGATGCGCTCCTGACCCGTTTCACCTCCGCCCGCGAGCGCCTCGTGGAGCCCGACGGGAAGTGAGCGACGGGGGCGGGGAGCTGGTCTACGCGGTGCCACGCGACGTGCTGTTCGCCGGGGTCGTTCCGTGGCTCGGGGTGAAACGCGACGGACTGGATGCCGTTCTCGAGAGAGCCGGCAGAGACGGCGACTTCGTGCCGCGACAGGCGGCAGAGATCGACCCCTCCCTGAAGCAGATCATTCCGTATCTTGTTCTGCGCGATGGCGATTGCATCTTCCTGATGAAGCGGACCCGGGCAGGCGGCGACGCGCGGCTCCACGACCTCTACTCGATCGGCGTCGGCGGACATCTGAACCCGGGTGACGGCGGGATCCTCGGCGGCCTGGCCCGAGAGTGGCGTGAGGAGCTGGACGCCGACTTCACGCCCGAATTCGTGTTCGCCGGGTTGCTAAACGACGACACCGTCGACGTCGGGCTTAATCACCTCGGGATCGTGTATCTCGCGGACGCGGCCGGCCGGCCGGTGAGGGTCCGCGAAACCGACAAGTTGAGCGGGTCGTTCGAGGAGATAGGAGCCGTTCGCGCCGTCTACGATCGGATGGAGACGTGGAGTCAGCTCGTGCTCGATGCGATCCTCGAAGATCGGCCGACGGGGCCGCAAATGCGGCCCCCGGAACGCGTCGATTTCGGATGAACCGATCGGCGGAGTCCCGAGTCAAACGCATGAGCGACCCACTCGGGCCGTCCACAGAGGGTGGCATGTTCGCGAAAGAAGCCTATCTGAGCGCCGAATCGGCTCGGGCAGCCGCCCAGCTCGCGATCGTCGGAGATCACACCTTCGACACTGTCTTCGTGTCGGCCCTCGAAGGCGAGCTCGCGATGGCCTACCGCCTGGCCGGCTACCTGCTGGCCGACTCGGCCGAGGCCCAGGATGCGGTCCAGGAGGCCTCGGTTCGAGCGTGGCGCGGTTGGAAGAACCTTCGCGAGCGTGACCGCTTCCACGCCTGGTTCAGCCAGATCCTCGTCAACGTGTGTCGAACCCGGCTTCGGCAGCGCAGCAAGCGGCGCACGCTCGACGTGGACGAGGTCGATCTCGAGAGCGCCGACCCGTTCCGTGCCGCCCTTGCCCGCGATGCCGTGGGCCGCGCGCTCTCCTCGCTCAGCCAGGAGCTACGCATGGTCGTCGTGCTTCGCTACTGGGGGGAGTTGTCGCTGGCCGAGATCGCGGACCGCCTTCGCATCCCGATCGGCACCGTCAAGTCCAGGCATCACGCCGCATTGCAGGTGCTACGCCGCCGGATCCAGCCGGTGGAAGGGGGCACTCTATGAAGGACTTCGATCGCGATCCCGAGCTGGACCTCGAGATGGATCGGCGGTTGACCGCCGTGGCCCGGAGCGCCCGCGAGCCGGCGCTGCCGGACGCGGTCGCCGAGCTGCCGTGGACCGTTCAGCTCGACGCGCCCAGGACGAGCCCTCTCGATTTCCTGAGAGGGTTCGGCGGGCAATTCGCCGGAATACGGCGTGCCGGAATGGCCTTCGCCCGACTCGCGGCCACCCTGGCCGTGGCGGGCTCGTTCCTGCTTCTGGTCGGCCACGTCCGAACGGGCGGGGCCGCCGGAGCAGACCTAATCCGACCGGTGTCCACGCCGCTCCCATCGGCGGGGATCGCCGCGCCGGCCGGCCCCGAAGTCGTTGTGGTGACCACGAGCGGCGTCGTCGACGACGTGATGGCGGACTACGTGGCCGGCGCCGTTCGCCGCGCCGAATCGGACGGGGCCGCGGCCGTGATCATCCAGCTGGACACCTTCGGCGGCGCCGAGGACGCCATGCTGCGTATCGACGCGTCGCTGCACGCGAAGATCCCCACGATCGTCTGGGTCGGGCCGCCCGGCGCCAAGGCCGCGAGCGCAGGCACCTTCATCACCCTCTCGGCCAATCTGGCGTACATGGCGCCGAGCACCAACATCGGGGCCGCCTCGCCGGTTGCCGCCGGCGGGGGCGACATCGCCGCAACGTACGGCCAGACCGAGGCGGACAAGGTGATGCAGGACGCAATCGCGACGATGCGCGGCATCGCCGAGGAGCGACACCCGGATGCGGTGGCGTGGGCCGTGACCACCGTCCAGTCGGCCCAGTCGTACTCCGCCCAGCAGGCGCTGACAGCCCACGGCATCAACGGCATCGCCACCAGCATCGACGACGTCCTGAGCCAGGCCGACGGCCAGACGGCAACCACGACGGCCGGTCCGATCGTCGTCCACACCAAGGGCGCGTCCCTCGTCACGGTCAATGAAGACCTGATCCAGTCGTTCCTGCACACTCTGGACGACCCGAACATCGCTTTCATCCTTCTCGTGATGGGCGTGCTGTGCATCGCCGTCGAGTTCTTCCATCCCACGCTTCTGGTGGGCCTGCTGGGTGCCCTCTGCCTGGCCCTCTCGTTCTACGGATCGGGCAGCCTGCCGCTGAACGTGCTGGGGGTCGTCCTGGTCGTCCTGGGCCTTGGAATGCTGATCCTGGAGCCGAACGTACCGAGCCACGGCCTGCTCACAGTGGCGGGCCTGGCGGTCTTCATCGTCGGGGCCGTGGCCTTCTACGGTTCGCCCGGCCCATACCTGCCCGCCTCCGCCGTGGCCCCGCCGATCATCGTGATCTGCGCGGCGGCAGGGGCGGCGTACGGCCTGCTGGTCGTCGGCGCGCTGCTGCGCCTGCGAAGGCAACCCGTGCCGGTGGGTGCCGGCCTTGTCGGGCTCGACACGGTCGTGGGGAAGATAGCGCTGGTGCAGGCCGATCTCTCGCCGTTGGGGACGGTCTTCGTAGGCCGGGAGGCGTGGTCGGCGAAGACCAGAGACGGCAGCTCGGTCTCGCGCGACGCGAGGGTCCGCGTGGTCGGTCAGGATGGCCTGACGCTTATCGTCGAGAGAGTCGACTAGCTCTGCAGAGTTGGAGGAAGAGCGATGGAAACAGGGACGATTGCCTTGATCGTCGTAATCGTGCTGGCGGTGCTCCTATTGTTCTTCGCCGCCACGTCGGTGCGGATCGTGGCCCAGTGGGAGCGCATGGTCGTAAAGCGATTCGGCCAGACGAATCCGGGACTCGTGCGAAACCCGGGCCTCAGATTCCTGATCCCGATCGTCGACGAGGGCATCAAGGTGGATCTGCGGGAGCAGTTCATCGAGGTCCCGCGCCAGACCGCGATCACCAAGGACAATGCCCCCCTCAGCGTGGACTTCCTGATCTACTGGAAGATCGCCGACCCACTCATGAGCATCGTGAACGTGGCCAATTTCGCGGGCGCCCTCCAGGGCGTGGCGGCTACCTCTCTGCGGTCGGTCATCGGTGACATCCCGCTCGACGACGTCCTCTCCCAGCGCGAACGGATCAACGAGGCGCTTCGGATCAAGCTCGACGAGGTCACGGAGCGGTGGGGCGGCAAGGTCATGACCGTCGAGATCCGCGAGATCCTGCCGCCGCCGGCGGTCCAGGAGGCGATGAACCGCCAGCTCTCCGCCGAGCGGACGCGGCGCGCGGTCATCACCGAGTCGGAAGGCACGCGCCAGGCCACGATCAACGTCGCGGAAGGCGACAAGCAGTCGGCGATCCTCCGCGCCGAGGGCGATCGGCAGGCCGCCATCCTGCGGGCGCAGGGCTTCAGCAATGCCCTCAAGACGATCTTCGAGGCCGCCCAGGGGATCGATCAGAAGACGATGGCCCTCCAATACCTCGACGCGCTGAAGGCATTGGGCGCCGGGCCGGCCACGAAGTTCGTCATCCCGCTGGAGTTCACCCAGCTCATCGGCCCCATCGGCGCGATGGTCAAGAGTGGCATGAAGGGTCCCGAAGGTAATTCGTAGCGTCTGAAGGGCTTCGGCCATCGCACGGCCCCGGTGTAGCCGCGCCGGGGCGCGCCACGTGAGTTCCACTCTGGAGGTTGGGTTCGGGGTCGCCGATCCCTCCTGCGGGGCGGGCTGCCTATAATCTCGGCAATCAGTCCCTAGTGTGCCCGCCGGTGGGGGTGCCCGCGCGCCGCCCACTTCTCGTGAGCGGTGGGATCCACAGGACCAGGGTGGAGCGATGGCCGTCAGGATTCTCGTTGTAGACGCCGACCCGACAGTTCAGCGTGCATTGGGCCACGCGCTGTCGCAGGCCGGATATGAGGTGCTGCCATCCGGTGACGGCGAGGAGGCGCTGAAGATAGTCAGGTCGGACAAGCCGGCCCTGCTGCTCGTCGCCGCGAACCTGCCCGGTATCGATGGCTTTGGCGTCGTCTCGAGGCTGCGTATCGAGGACGGCCCGTCCACTCACACGCCCGTCATCGTCCTGCTGGCCGAGAATGAAGCGGATGCCCGCGGCAAGGCGCTCCGATCGGGCGCGGACGACTACCTGATCAAGCCATTCCACCCGGCCGAGCTCATGGCTCGAATGCGCAGCCTGCTGGCGCGCTACAAGCCCGACGAGCAATTCAACCCACCGACCGCGCGGCCCAGGGACGTGATACCGGCCGCGCCGGCCGCGCCGAAGAAGCGCGAGCCCGCCCGGGTCCTGCTCTTCTACGGTGCGAAGGGTGGCGCGGGCACGACGACGCTCGCGATCAACACCGCGATCGCGCTTCACAAGGAGCTGGGCCGGCGAGTCTGCCTGGTCGACGCGAACCTGCAGTTCGGCGACCACCGCGTCTTCCTCGACCTGGGCCTGGACCGGCTGAGCATCGTGGATCTCGCGTCCAATCCCTCGATCGACATCGACCTGATCAAGCAGATCCTCGTCCGGCACGAATCGGGGGTGGACCTGCTGCTGGCGCCGCCTTCGCCCGAGCAGGCCGAGCTCGTGACGCACGACCACTTGCCCGACATCATCCACCAGATGGCCAACGAGTTCGACTACATCGTCGTTGACATAGACAAACGTCTCGACGAGGTGAATCTTCGAATCATGGATGCGGCAGACACGATCTTCGTCGTGATGACGGCCGATCTGCCGTGCCTGAAGAACGTGCGCCTGGTACTCGAGACAATCGGCCACCTCGGCTACGCCGAGGAGAAGGTCAAGCTCATCCTGAACCGGTCGAACGCGTTCACCGGCATCAACGTCAAGAATGCCGAGACCGCCCTCAAGCGCCGCATCGACTACCAGATCCTGAACGAGTATCGATCCGCGATCAGCGCTCTCAACAGCGGGTCGCCGTTCATGTTCGACAAGGCCGACTCGACCCTGGGCAAGAACCTCATGGACTTCGTGAAATCCGTGGACAAGGAGAGCGAAGAGGCTCCCCGGGGTAGTCGATCCGGCTAGAGTCGCGCGCCGGGTCCATGGGCGCCGGTCCCGTGATAAGTGCGAGATGAGTCGGGGCGCGTAGCGTCGGCCCGTGCTTGCATCGCTGCTATCGGCAACACTCCACGGCCTCGATGGCTGGCCCATCCGGGTCGAGGTGGACGTCGCCCCCGGCCTGCCCGGCTTCACGATCGTCGGACTGGCGGACACGGCCCTGCAGGAGGCGCGCGAGCGAGTCCGGGGCGCCATCCGTAACAGCGGCTACGAGTACCCTCCACGGCGGATCACAGTGAACCTCGCCCCGGCCGAACTGCGCAAGAGCGGGGCCTCGCTGGACCTGGCGATCGCGCTGGGGATTCTCGTCGGATCGGAGCAGGTCGTCGCCGACGGCCGGTGGGCGGTCCTCGGCGAGCTTTCGCTCGGTGGCGAGCTCCGCGCGATACCGGGCCTGCTGCCGATGGTGACGGCCCTGGCTCGTCGGCGGGTGGGCCGCGTCGTAGTGCCCTCGGAGGGCCTGGCGGAGGCGGGGCTGGCCGGCGGTGTCGACGTCGCGGGCGCCGCCACTCTCTCAGAGGCGGCCGGGCTGCTCCGTGAGAACCGCCGCGGCAGGGCCCGCAGCCGTCCGGCCCGAGTGGAGCTGGCCGCGGACGCTCCGAGCGAGGGAGCACACGCGGCCGGCCAGGAGCGGATCGGCGGTCCTGCTTCGGAACCCGGCCCCGATCTGGCCGAGGTTCGCGGGCAGATGGAGGCCCGTCGAGCCATGGAGCTGGCTCTCGCTGGCGGACACTGCATCGTGATGATCGGCCCGCCCGGCTCGGGCAAGACGCTGCTGGCCAGGACCGTGCCCGGGATGCTTCCGCCCCTGGACGACGACGAAGCGAGGGTCGCGACGGTGATCGCGTCCGTCTCGGGGTCGGGTCCGCTGACGGACCTTGTCAGGGCTCGACCGTTCCGGTCGCCACACCACACCGTCTCGTATGCGGCAATGGTCGGCGGCGGACCGCACATGTCCCCGGGGGAAGTGACCCTCGCGAACAACGGCGTGCTGTTCCTCGACGAGCTGCCCGAATTCGACCGCGCGACGTTGGAGGCGCTGCGCCAGCCTCTGGAGGACGGCCAGGTCGCCATCTCCAGGGTCGGCCGAGCCGCCGTCTTCCCGTCGCGTTTCCAGTTGATCGCGGCAATGAACCCGTGCCCGTGAAGACCGGGACTACACTTTGCTCGTCGGCGGGGAAGCGGTAGGTGACCGCGGCTCGCGCGGTCTTTTTCGCGTCCTCGCCCACGGTCGTGTAGACGACGATCCGAACGAGGAGCCGCACGATCTCCTGGCGCTCTTCGTCGGTCAACCCGGCGTCCAGACGGGCGCGTACCTCCAGGAGGAGATTACGGACCTCTTGAGGCACAACCTCGGCCACAGGGGCCTGTGCGGCGGCGAGGCGGGCTTCTAGAGCTTCGCGCTCGAGGCCAATCTGGTTGAGTTCCGCGCCAACGTCCTCGTTGGAAAGGACCCCCATCCTCACGGACTTGACGAGCCGGGCCTTCTGGTCGGCCAGCGACTCGAGCGCTCTGCGCAGCGTTGCTACGTCGGCTGCCGCGATCGCCTGAGCGGACTCCCGTTCTCCAGCGCCATCGAGTTCATCGAGCAGGTCGCCGGGGTTGCGCAGCCAGGCCTCGATGTCGGCCCAGACGGCCGGCTCGATCTTGTCGGTCCTGATCGATACTCCGGTGCACTTGCCCGGGATGGGTCCTCTCTCTTTGAGCTGCCCGCCGCATCGATACCAGCCGAAGTCCTTGGACCAGGACCCAACGTAGTTGAGCCCACAGGTCCCGCATGTCATGGCACCCCGCAACAAGTAGACCCGGCGCGTGTTCTTTGGGATCCGCCGGTTGGCAGCCAGAGCTGCTTGTGCTGCGTACCAGAGTTCTTCGGAAACCAAGGGCTCCATCCGAGCAGAGATGATCTCGCGGGCGGGTCTTCCCTTCGCGACGCGACGGCCGTACTGAAGCTCTCCCCGGTAGGTAGTGCTGACGACCAGGTTTCGGATGCGCCCGGATCGCCAGAGGTTCTGTGTCCGCTCCTTGCGCTGGCCACGCACCTTGGCAACCTCTCGCCCGTCGCGCGTATATGCGGTCGGGACACCCATGGCGTTGAACTCGGCCGCGATCTCGTGGCAACTCTGGCCACGACGGGCGAGCCGCTCGTAGATCTGTCTCACGAGATCGGCGGCCGAGAGGTCGGCCCACATCTGGGAGTCGTCGGGGACGAGGCGGGCTTTCTTGTTCTCGCCTTCGGCCCGGTACCCGAGGGCCACTATGCCGCCCGGGTAGAGCCCTGCCCGGGCTGCCCGGTCGATGCCCCTTGCGGTATCGGCGAGGAACTTGACCCGGACGTAGTCGCCGATTACGGCTTCGATGTCGGTCACCAGGGGATTGCACTCACCGGCGGGGGTCATCAGCCGGATGCCGAGTGCTTGCACTAGGCGGCGGGTCCGGAGCACGTCGGGGGCGTCGCGGCCGAGCCTGTCAGTGGCCAGGACCCAGAGCTCATCGAATTGGTGGTCGATGGCATCGGCCATGAGCTTGCCACCGCCGGGTCGCCTATCCATCGGGATCGTGCCCGACACGCCGTCGTCGATGTAGCGAGCCACGATCTCAGCGTCTGGCTCAGACGCAAGGCGCCGCTCGAGGGTATCGATCTGGGTCTGGATCGTCCCTCTCATGGCTTGGTCGTCGGAGCTGACTCGGGCGTAGGTCGCAACCCGCCGGACCGCCGGCACCGTTGCCGCCATCGTCATCGGACACCTCGCTGACCGCGGTCGGGAAGCTGCCTCGGGAGGTCCAGCACCACCCGCAGGGCAGCCAGCATCGCTTCCCGGTCAGGCGTCCATACACGCTCTATGTCGAGGGGTCGTGCAAGTCGGCCACGAGATACGCACGCCGGCCTGTCGGCGGAAGCTTCGGGGGCTGAGCGCTGTCGCATGGCGCCGGGAGAGTACTCGGGGCGCCGACCCATGCGGGGCTGTGACCAAGTTTGTGACAACGCAGCGGCCGACACGGCCCGCCGTCGCCATGCAGAATTACCGTATGGGGAAAGCCCTCACGACCACCGACGCTCTAGTCCTGTCGCTGCTGAACTGGCCCGAAGGCCCGCACGACCTACCGAAGGTCTTCGACGCCTTCGCTCGAGTGGTCGACGGAATCTCTACGGACGTGGGCGTCCTCGGCTGCGTCGATGGCGGCGACCTTGTCATGGCTCACGTCTCAGATCCAGAGACGATGTTTCGGGCCACGCCAGTCCTAGCTGACGGCTGGGCCCCGCCAACAATGATGCCTGCGACCTGGCATGGCAGGCTCACCCGGTCGCGCTTGGCGGCCTACTTCCGATCCGAGTGGCTCGGTACGCCGTGCGAGCCGTCCTGGGGGGCGCACATGCTCTTCGCCTCGCCGCCGCGCGAGGTTGGAGACTCTCTTGTCATACAGATGGAGAATCTCGCCAAGCGCCCATTGGTGGATCCGTTGCGCGAACTAGCCGCAGAGGACACTCCAGAGTGGCTGGCTCTGTCGGTTCAGCCAGACGGGGAATGGGCTGGCCTTCTGACGGATTGGGAGGGTACGGACGCCTTCCTCGCTGAGACCCAGCCCGGGGCGGCGTGGTCCGCGGCCCGTACGCGCCGCGTGATCTGCCCCGCTCCAAAACACTGGTGGCAACTAAGGGGCTGGCGAGACGCCGCCGACAGCAGGCGCTACTGCGGTCAGTGGGAGGAGCCCATCCCCATCACCGTCTTCCTCGGCTGGCCCGCTTATGCCGTGGCCGCGGCCGTGTCGACGGCTCCCTGCGACAGCTGTGGTAAGGCGACGATCAAGGGGCGGCGCTTCTGTGGAGGCCCCGAGTGCAACCGCGCCCGGGCCATCGCGCGCCAGCGGGCAAGTCGAAGCCGGCCAGTGCGACTGCCCCGCGTCGGGGAGATCTGACCGCGGAGGGTCGGGACGCCTGCGGCAGCTCCCTCACCGGCTCGCTCACCGTCGTCCGGCATCGGCCTGGTCGCAAAGCGGAGCCCGACCCGATGCGACCATAGCGAAGGGCGCTTATCCGGCGCTTATCTGGCCCTTATCCTGTCGGCCCTAGACTCCGAGTGAGGACGCTCGATTCTCCACGAGCGGTCTTGCCTCCCAACCCCCGCCACCCAGCCCCCTCGGGTGGCGGGGCTCCTTTCCTACACCCCTATCGCCTCGGCCACCTCGCGCCAGGCCCGATCCTCTTGCCCCTCCAGCCTTCGCAGGTACACGGTCGTCACCGCGAGCGAGCTGTGGTCCAGGAACGCGCTGACGTCCTCGATGGACTCACCCGCATCTCGTCTCAGCTTCGCGGCGGTGTGGCGCAGGACGTGGATGCCGGTCGGAGCCAGACCAGCTTCCTGCAGGTACCGGCGGAACCGGGCGTAGAACGTTCCGCTCGTGACTCCCTCCGAGCGAGCAGCGGCCTGCCAGAGCGACTCCTCCGGAGCCATCGAGGTCAACTCCTTGCCGATGTCGGCGAGGCTGGCGAGGATGGCCTCATAGGCGGGGTGGGGGAGTTCGCGCCGGCCTCGCTTGCCACCCTTGCCCCGGTAGGCGTAGAAGCAGGTCTCGCCCTCGAGGCTGAGGTCACCTGCTCGGAGACCTATCACCTCGGACCGTCGTCTCCCGGTTAGGACGAGCACCAAGATGATCGCCCTGTCCCGTCGGCCGGCCTCCGTGTCCGGCATCGCCCCGAGCAACCGCCTCACATCGTCCGCCGAATACCCGCGGGCAACGGACTGGGTGGCCCGTGGGCGCTCCACGGCGTCGCACGGGTTCGACACGACCAGACCCATGCGGATCAGGAAGCGGTAGAAGGACGACAGACAGGCGATCCTGGCTCCGACCGTGGTGGCCGAGGGCGTGCGTCCCGACTTGCCGATGCCGTGGACGAAGGCCAGGACGTCGGCTGGCTTGACCCGGTCGGGCGTCAAGCCGCGCTCGGCGAAGAAGGGCCATAACATCCGCGAGTAGGACTCGACCGTGCGCCGGGAGCCAGAGCGGTTGCCCTTTTCGACGAGGAAGGCGTACAGGGCTTCGTCCCAGGCGGAGGGGTCTCCGCTGGCCAGGGCGGGGAGGGGTTGAGCGGTCATCGTGGGCGCCTCGGGTGCGAGTTGGTCGCCCACATCAGTCACTCAGGCGCGGTCGGATAGCAACACCATGACCAAATTGTGGCCGGACCTGGGGCCGGTCCCTGCGCGATTGGGCTGGTTCGAGCGTGCAGATCGATCTACCCGCTGCTATCGACGCCGGTAGGACAATCCACACAGCACGGGAGGCATCGACGCGCGGCCCACAACCTGGCCGCCGGGACCGCGCCGAGCCACTGGCGAAACCGACCCGTCACATACCCACGAATTGGCAGGAGCGGCCCAATGCCCAAATACTTGTTCATCGGCAACTACTCCACCGAGGGTGCCCGCGGCGTCCTGAAGGAGGGTGGCACCGGCCGACGAGGGGCGGTCTTGGACCTCATGGCCTCGCTCGGGGGCAAGGTTGAGGGGTATTACTTCGCCTTTGGGAGCGACGACGTCTACATCATCGTCGATCTGCCGGGTCCTGCCGCGGCTGCCGCCGCTTCGCTCGCCGTGGCTGCGTCGGGCGCCGCCAGCCTGCGGACAGTTGTCCTCCTCACACCCGAGGAACTCGACGCCGCCACCAAGCTCTCGGCAACGTACCGACCGCCCCACCGCTCGCTCGGCTAGGCGGCGCCGGACCCGGGGCCGGCGCCCGCCCGGACCTTCGGGGGCTTGCCGGGAGTCACGCCCGCTCGGGGCAGCGACAGTTACCGCAGATCAGCATTAGCGCGGAGTGGGGGTGGCGGGCAAGCGGGTGGCATAGGTGAGCAAGATTCGCGGGCGCGATGGATCGACCGCCCACCCAGGCCACACCATCGCGGCATCGTCAGGGGCGCTCTGGCGACTATCGGACTCGACCGCGTCAGACCGCGATGGGGCCATGGTTCAGGGATCGAGGAGAACTACCGGCAGACGGAGCGACCGACCGGCCGTGTCGTAGGCGCCAGAGGATTTGAGGCCGAGATAACAAGCTAACCCGAAGCAGTCGCGCTCATCGTGTGGCAACGACCGGGTCGACGTCATCACCGCGGCGAGACGAATGACGACTCCACGAGGTACACGGGCTGTTCATCGTCCCACTCGCCGTACCAGACATGGTCGGTCCAGTCCGTGGCCACCACGAGGCGTTGGTAGCCAAGGTTGCCGTGTATCGGCTCCATCGGGATCGTGAAAGTGCCAATCGAGCGACCGTTTGAGTCGACTGCGGTCGCCGTGGTGATCCCGATCTTCGTCGGCAGGACGGCTGCCCTCCCAGAGTCGATCGGCCTGAGAGAGGCGAACTGCACATCAACGCTCCCGGAACCGAGCTGGGCACCGTTTCGATCGAAGACGCCGAGTCCGGCCGGCCCGCCCGCGACGATCCGGTCGCCCAGGACGGCGATCCCGCGCACGCCGGTCCAGGTGGCGGGTAGGGCAATCGTGCCCGCGTTTGCTAGTGACTCGTCGATCCTGGTCAGGGCTGACTCTCCGTTGCGCGCGATCAGCACCCCGTTCCCATCCGCAGCGATCGCCGAGAGCCACTGACCTCCGTCCCCGTATACCTTGGTTGCGTCTGACTCCGGGAACGTCTTGAGCTGACTCTTGCCCGTGTCCGGATCGAAGCGGACGAGCCCGTATCCCGCCGCGATCCAGACCTTGCCCTGGCCATCTACGACCACGTCCGTCGCGTCCCAGCCGTACCAGGCCGCCGGCATCGCGGGCTGGACCAGTCCGGCCTGGATCACCGGCTGGATTTGGACGTCCGGGCCGTTGGGCAGCGGCCAGCTCTTGGTCGACCCGTCGAGCCCGGCCCGCGTCAGTTGGCCGTTCGGCCCCGTATTCCAGGTCACGATCCAGAGTGACTGCCTGGCCGCGTCCCAGGTCATCGCCGCTAGCGCGCGGTTGGTATTCGCGAAGACGCCCGCGATCGGGCCCGAAGGCGCCCGCGCCGGCGGCAGGACGATCTTTGACTTGTCGAGGTTGCGGATGAGCACCGGATCCTTGACCCCGGTCAGACCGACACAGACGGTGCGAGCGTCCGGCGGCGGGGTGATTTCCGGGTTCACGCCAGAGGTTCCGGGCATTGGGCCCGGCCCGCTTACGACGTCCGAGGTCCCGGTCTTGAACACGACCACCAGAGCCGGCTGTTCTGCGCTGGCCAGGCCGGGCTCCACGGGAATCTGTAGATCGGCCCGGTAGTCCTTGCCGTGTGAGAGCGCGAACGCATACAGCACATCTGAGAGCGTGCGGTCGCCGGCCTTCTCGCAGGCGAGCATGCGGGGGTCGCTCGCGAACCGGCCAGGGCTCAGGTCCAATGTCGGGCCTGGCGATGCAGTCGTTGCGGCGTATGCATTGGCCAATGTCGGTGAAGTCGCGACCGGCGGGGCGGACTCCGTGGGTCGGATCGTCGGACTCGCGGAACCTGCCGGCCCAAGGGCGACCACCTGAAGAGTCACCGCGACGACCGCGACCACGGCGATGGCCGCTGCAATCCGGAGCATTGCCTGAGCAGCCACAAGACTCCGGATTCCCGGCCGCCGGCTCCGATCGGGCAGGCCCTCTACTGTCTGCTGGACGCGCTCCACGACAAGGGGATCGGCCGTGCCGAGGTCCTTGGGCCCTGCATCGACGTCAGTGCCGAACCCGTTGCTCGACTTGTCGCTCATCGCCGCTCCTCCGCCTCGTAGGAGGCGCGGAGCCGCTGCAGAGCGTGGTGGACTCGGGATTTGATCGTTCCTTCGGGCGCGCCCAGCACACGAGCCGTCTCTGTCACCGGGAGCCTATCGGTGGTCAGGGGCGACCACTCGCGGACGCGCTGACCGGCAAGCTTCATCACGCGGAAACAGATGACGACTGCAACCAAGAAGCCAACGGCACCGACCACGAGCCCGAGCCACAGGTAATCCTTACCCGAGACGCTCCAGACAAACAGTGCGACTGACGCCGCGAATCCGAGGGCCTGAACGATTGCCATAGTCGCCCCGACGTTGAGGTAGATAGGCATATCGAGCGGGAGCGCCATGTATCCCGTGAGACGCGGCGGATAAGGCAAGGCTGGCTTGACGGAGGCCAACCAGCGGAAGCGGGACGATGGCTCGGGTGCCGCAACGGGCTCCACCAGGCCGAGCTTGAGGGATGTCCTGTAGGCGGCGGCGATGTGGTTAGTGAACTCCGCCGTCCATTTCAGCGTCGCAAACACTGCAACGGCCGAGAACAGCATCAGGAACACGTACAAAGGTGCCATCGCGACGTCAGACAGAGCGAGTTTCTGGGTACTGGCGAAAGCGAGGACAGCGGCCCACGAAACCCAGTACAGGTAGTTGTGCCTCTCCCTTACCTGCTCTTGATGTCGGGCGTGGGCCCAGTTCTCATGCAGGGAGGCCAAGAGCGACTCGCGCGGTGGGTCTTCGACCACCTCCGCCGCAGATCGTCTAGACATCAGTCTCTGCAACATCAGCCTGTGCCTCGCACTCATGACTTGCGGCAAGGCTGGCATCACGGTTTCCTCTTGACAAGGGCCCGATGTACATGAGGAATCAAGCCTCCGACCAATCATGCCGGATCGCGGTGCGAGGTTGACAGCCTGTGACCCGACACGACGGCTTGATCGTGGCCGATGGGGGGTCAGTCGCGCGCCAACGTATCGACCGGTGCTGGCGTTTCGGGAGCCGGGCCGAACCTCGCTAACCAGCGCGGGTCTGCGTGGTCGCCGACGGTTCGCCTTTGAGGTTCGTCTGGGTGACGCTCAGGTAGCCGACGAGGACGATGATCAGCACGGCCAAGACCACGCTGACATACCCGGTGCCGAGCCCGAGTCCGCTCAGATTCTTCGCCTTGCCAGCCCAATCGGCGAACGAGGCACCGAACGGCCGCGTGAGGATGTAGGCGACCCAGAAGGCGGCGATCGCGTTGAGGCGGAACAGCCGATAGGCCAAACCCGGGAGGACGAACAAGAAGGCGAACATCACGCCCGAGGTGAAGTAGCCCAAGCCCATGGTGCTCGCGGTCATGTCACCCGCGGCAGTGCCGAGGGCGAAAGTGGTCATCACCGTGGCCCAGTAGAACAGCTCGCG
>JBEKKR010000016.1:0-69138 GCA_050010635.1 Candidatus Limnocylindrales bacterium | reverse complement strand
GTCCTCGGGGCTCGTAAGGTCAGGCTGCACCCGAGCGCGTCAGCGAAGGCTCAAGGGTGGGACGTAGCCTGGAATGGGGCTCGATTGGTTGTTATGGTCGGGGCGAGAGGAGTAGAACCTCCGACCTTGAGACCAGGTTGGTCGCTGCCTCCAGCCGGCCCCGAGACAAGAACGGGGCCCCGCGCCTGCGCGCCGGGCCCCGTCGAGTTGTCAGTCGCTAGGCGACTTTGTTGCCGCAGTTCCCGCAGAAACGAGTGTCGGGGGCAAGCTCGGCCCCGCACTTGCTGCACTTGGACGTGCCGAGGGGCGTGCCGCAGTTGCCGCAGAACTTCTCGCTGCCGACCGGCTTGCCGCAGTTCGGGCATTCGGTGGCACGGGCGCTCGTGTCGCCGGAGAAGACCTGCTGACCCTGGACGGCCTGGCGCATCTGGTTGATCTCGACTGACGACCGTTCGGCCTCCATCTCGGCGGCGAGATTCGGGGCGCAGTTGACGCACAGGCCTCGCTGCTTGTTGAAGCAGGTCTCGTCCACCCAGTTGTTGCACCGAACGCAGCGGTGGAACAACGGCATGATCTCGTTCGAGGCCTTCTGGAGGGCCTTGTCGCGGGCGTCGCGGTCGGTGATCTCCTGGGCCGCGTCGGCCGCGTTTCGCGCTCCCCACAGCCCGCCGATGATGCTGCTGGCGCCGCCGAGGATCGAGGCACCCGTGCCGAGAAGGTTCTTCTGGTACTCGCTTCTGTAGCCGCTGCCGCAGATGTCGCAGCGGAACTCGAACTGGTAGCCCTGGTTGGTCGAGAGATCCTGGTAGTTGCTCGTGAACGGCGTGAAGCCCGGCATCGACCCGCTCCTGCTGTCTGCGGCTGGACCAGCTGCCCGGCTGGCGACGGTTGTCCACGCATGTTACCGCCAAGAGCCACAGCGGAGCGCGGTCGGCCGGCGTTACGGGACCGCGACCTGGAGTCGGGCAAGAAGTACTCCGATGTTGCCGTTGGTGACCTGAACCAGGAACGTGCCCTGGACCGGCGGCCCCTCGACCTTCCAGTCGCCGGCGGTTCCCGTGAACTGTGCGTAAGCGCCCAGCTGAACCCCGATGCCGGCGGGTGAGTTGTCGGACGCGGTTGAGTCGATGGCCGAGAACGGCCCGCAGCCCGCGGGCAACGGGCTCGCTCCAAAGTCGCACGTAGGGACGTGTTCGAGCAGCCATCCGCTGACCATCACCAGATCACCGCTGTTGAGACTCGTAGAAGCGTTCACCTGGTCGAGCGAGTAGACGAAGCTCGTGCTCGTAGTCGAAATCTGGCCGACGATCGAGAGCATGCCGTAGGCGCCCACGCGGACGGCCCAATAGCCATCGGGCGCGATCGTGGCGCCCGGTTCAGGGACACCGCACGTGCGGGGCGAGGCCGGAACGACTATGTCCGAGCAGTGCAACCCGGTCGGGACCGGCCCCTTGATGATCGCGATCCATCCGACGAGATGCGCCGGATCGGCGGCCCACAACGCCGCGAGCTCGGCTTCGGTCAGCGGCCGATTGCCATCGCCGAACAGACCGACGGCCGGTCCCCCGTTCGGGATCGTGGGCGTGGCGAGCGGCGTGGCCGGCGGAGCGGCGGTCGGTGTCGGCCCGGTAGGTACGGTCAGCGGGTCGACCCGGGCCATGATCTGCCAGCCGCACAGCTTGTCCCACGTGGTATTGACCGCCTGGTCCGTGGGGGAGGCGCCGGCGTCGCAGCGGGCCTCATCGCGCACCAGGTAGGTGGCTCGGGCCTCGTGTGGCAGGAGTCCACCGCCGACGTCCGGGTAGTCGGGCAGCGAGACCGGCTGAAAGCCCGCCATCGGCGGCAGACCCGGTGTTGCGAGTGTCGTCCTGGCTACCTGCTGGTCCAGGATGTAGTAAGCGCCGCACTCCACGCCTCCCGGATCGAGGGGCTCGGGTATCACCGCTCCCATCATCCCGCAGCTGAAGACCCCGGGACCGGCCGCGAGCCAGCCTGAGACCAGGATGGTCTTGCCGGTCGGCCAGGACCCGTTGCCCTGATACGTGAACCCGCCCGCGCCGGCCAGGTCGATCGAGGCCATGAAGCCGAGCGTGTGGTTGTCGAGCACGCGGAATGCGAACACGCCCGATGTCGCCGCGGGCGAGTGGACGGCCTTGCCATCCGTAATGCCCACTACGCAGACGTCCGGGCTGATGCCCGCCAGCGTTCCGATCGGCGCGTAGCCTTTGACCGTCGCACAACCCGCGCCCGTGCCGAGTGAGGCCTGCACGACCACGATCTGGTCCGTCGGGATGCCTGCTGCCATTGCCCGTCCGAGCTCGGCCGTCGTCAGCGGGCGGCCATCGGGGTATGAGCCGGCCGTCGTGAGCGGAGTGGCGGGCGGCTGAGTAGGGGAGGGGCTCGCCTTTGGGATCGTCACTTCGGCGATCTTCGCCAGGACGCGACCGCAGCCCACGACGCTTACCGACGAGCCGGTGCATCCTGCCAGGGCATTGAAGCGGACCACGTAGACACCGTGGACGGCGGGGTAGCTCGGGATGTCGTCGACGAGGCGCATGCCGCCCGCGTCGACCAGACGCTTTGGTACAGGCAGACCATTGCTGGCATCGGGCGATGGTGTCGCGTTCGGGTCTTGGTCGGACATCCAGTTGAGCTCACACTGGTCCGAACCGTCTGGATTGAGTGGATCGCCTCCATCGGTGGGTACATAGGTTGGGCAGGCGAACGGGTCGGCGCCCAACCAGCCTTCGACCAGGAAGACCTTGCCGGCTTGCGACCAGTCGTCGGCGACGGCAAAGGCCAGCTTCGACGCAGAGGCCGGCTGGATCAGCCCGAGTAATCCAAGTACGCCCGGGCCCATGTAGCGGAAGGCGAAGACGTTCTGGCCGGTTGCAACGGAGCCCGTGTCCCCGATCGGCCCAACGACGCAGATCTGCGGCTCGATGCCGTGGATGACGCCATATGTCGGGCGGCTGTTCATCGGGCAGGCGTCCGGTTGCGGGTCGATCGTCACGGACGCGACGAGGGCGGTATTGATGGCCGGCTGGGGTCCGGCGAGCAGGCGTGCCAGTTCGTCGGTCGTGAGGGCGCGACTGGTCGGATAGACGCCGGTCGGCGCCGGCGTGGGAGTGGCCGTGGCGGTCGGGGCATGGAGCGACGTGTCCGACACTCGTGCCAGCACCCGCCAGAAGCCGCAGCCTCGGCTGTCGATCGCTGACGCATTCGGGCAGCCCTCCGTCACGGAACGGACGACGTAGACGCCGTGCACAGGTGCGGCGTGGCCGATCGAGTCGATGATGCGCATGCCGCCGGCCTCGACGTGGCGGGCGTTGCCGCGTAGCGAGAGCGGGTCGTAGCTGGGCTCGGGCGAATTCGCGACGGTCACGTGGTCGGCCGCGATTCCGGGCGCGGTCGCGTCGGCACCGAGCCAGTTGTCGTACGGGCAGTCGTCGCCGTTGGGGAGCAGCACGTCCCCGGCCGTGGGCGTCGTGACGCACGACTCGGTTAGCCCTTCGGCCCCCAGCCAACCCTCGACGAGGAACGTCCTGCCCTGGAGGGGCCAGTCGTCAATGGCTCGGAATATGAGGCCCGTCGACGGCAACGTCAGCTGGCCGAGCAAGCCCAGGTAGCCCGGCGCCAGGTATCGGAACGCGAACGTGCCCGTGACCTTCGGCGAGCTCAGGCGATCGGCACTGAGATAGGCGGTCAGGTCCACGCCCATCACGCAAACCAGCGAGCCCATGCCCTCGATCACGCCGAGCGTCGGGTAGCGGTTCATCGGGCAGACGTCGTTCCGCGAGTCGACCGTCACGGTGGCGACGAGCGTGGCGTTGACTGCCGGCTGCGTCTTGTTGGCGAGGAGTGACGCGAGTTCGGGCGTCGTGAGGGCCGTGTAGGTCGTGTTCCCCGCCGGCGATGTCATGAAGCGCGGCACGACGACAAGGGCCGTCGCAATCACGAAGACCAGGGCGAGCGACCCTGCCGCGGCCAGCCGAGGCGCCCCCATCGCGACGGGGCCGAGCCTGAAGCGGGCCGGCCGCTCCACCGAGACTGCGTCGACCGCGGCCGAGACGTCGGCGAGGAGCCCCTCGGGCAGCCGTCCGGCCGAACGACGGGCCAGCTGCTCGCGGATACCGGGGTCGACGGGAGGAAGCTCGCCGTTCATCGCGACTCCTTCGCCAGCGCCGACTCGAGCGCCGCCCTGGCGCGGTGGAGTCGGGACTTGATCGTTCCGACGGGCGCCTCCAGAGCGGCCGCGATCTCGGCCACGGGGCGTTCGTGGAGGTGGTGCATCACCAGGACGGCTCGATCGTCGAACGAAAGCCGGGCGAAAGCCCGATCGAAGACGTCGGCGTCGGCCGCCCGGTCGTCGAAGGCTCGGCCGGTGGATGCTTGCTCGCGCCCGTCTTCGGGGTCGAGGAGGCGGATCTCGCGAACCTTCGTTCGACCGCGCCGGCGGAGCTGCCACCGGCAGGCGTTCAGGTTGATGCGGCCGAGCCAGGCGTCGAACGAGTCCGGGTCGCGGAGCGCCTCTCGATGGCACCAGGCCGAGACGAAGGTCTCCTGCACGGCGTCGGCTGCGTCGGCGGCGTCTCCAAGGATCGCGAGCGAGGTGCGGTACACGGCATCGACCCGGTTGCGGACGAGGCTATCGAAGGCATCGCGGTCGCCCACTCGGGCTCTCTCGACGAGCTCTCGCTCCATCTGCCTTCCTCTCTGCCTCTTCCACTAACGATGCTCGCGGGGCGCTCCAGGTTGCATCGACTTTCGGTCGATCCGCCGCCGGCCGACCCGATGCCCTGCGCCGCCGCCAGGGCATCGGCGAGCCGCCATACTTCGGCCATGCCCGACCACATCGTTCCGCTCGAACGATTCCACGACGCCCGGCGCCTCCTCGACGGGCGCATTCATCGCACGCCCATTCTGTCGTCCTCGACGGCCGGGCGCGTGCTCGCGGCGCGGGGAATCCGCATCGGCGACGGCCGGGTCTACGCCAAGGCAGAGCATCTCCAGAAGACCGGTGCGTTCAAGATCCGCGGCGCTCTCAACAAGCTGGGCGCGCTCACCGACGCCGAACGGGCGGCCGGGGTGATCACGCTTTCCGCCGGCAACCACGCCCAGGGAGTGGCCCTGGCCGCGCGCGAGGCCGGCGTTCACGCCGTGGTCATGATGCCGGCCGGCGCGGTCCGCTCCAAGGTTGACGCTTGCCTCGGCTACGGGGCCGAGGTGATCCTCTTCGGGCAGGACGTCGGCGAGACGTGGACGCGCATGGAAGAGGTGGAGGCCGAGCGCGGACTGACATTCGTCCCGCCGTTCGACGACCCGTGGATCATCGCCGGTCAGGGGACCGTGGGCCTGGAGATCCTCGAGGACCTGCCGGACGTCGACGTGGTGGTAGCGGGGATCGGCGGGGGCGCGCTCTGCTCCGGGACCGCGGCCGCGATCAAGGAGACCCGGCCCGGAGTGCGCGTCTACGGCGTGGAGCCGGCGACCTCCAACTCGATGTCGCTCGCCGTGGAACGGGGCGAGATAGTGCGGATCCAGCCGGTCTCCGTCGCCGACGGCCTCGGCGCGCCGTTCGCCGGCGAGTGGACGCTTGCCATGACTAAGCGCTACGTGGATGGAATCGCGCTGCTCGACGACGCCACGATCCTGGCAGGCATGCGCTTCGCGCTGGAGCGGATGAAGCAGCTGGTGGAGCCGGCCGGGGCGGCGGCGCTGGCCGCGGTCCTATTCGGCCACGTGCCGATCCACGACGGCGAGCGTGTTTGCGTGATCTTCAGCGGCGGCAACGTGGATCCGGCGCGGCTGGGCGAGTTGCTGGCGGGCGCTGCGCCACTCGAGGTGCCGGCGGCGGTGTAGGGGCTCCGTGCCGCGCCACGGTTCGCCGTCCGCTTCCTCAGTCCATGCCCAGGTCGTGGAGCCGCGAGTCGTCGATGCCCATGTGGTGGGCAAGCTCGTGGATGACCGTCACCCGGACCTCGTGTTCGAGCTCGGCAGGATCGGGGAAGTCCTCCAGGAGCGCGGTCTGGAAGAGCGTGATCTTGTTCGGCAGGATGGCCCAGTCGGCGGCATATTCGGTCCGGGGCACGCCTTCGTAGAGCCCGTACAACCCCTCGCCCGGGCGCAGCCCGGTCTCGCGCCGCTGCTGCGGCGACGGCTCGTCCTCGATCACGATGGCGACCTCGTCGAGGGCGCGGGCGAAGGGCTCCGGGATCCCGTCCAATGCGCGCTGGACCAGCTCGTCGAAGTCGGCCGCGGGCCGGATCGTGCGTCGTCGACGCGAGCTGCCCCTGGGTCGTTTGGCCATGCCCGTATGCTACGGCCCGGACCGGGAGGCCATCGGCCTCGCCACCCGCGCGCCCGCACGGCGTAGGATTCGGCGGAAGGAGCCAACGATGCCGACCGATCAACCGCCCGACCGGAGCCAGCTCGACCTTGAGGCTCACGTCCGCCAGCTGGTCGATTCGATCGAGCGGGGCGACGAAGACGACGGCGCTGGGGCCGCCGGGAAGCCGGCGGCGGGGGAGCCGGGCGGCGATCCGCGCGGCGTGGAGGGGGCCGTCCGCGAGATCCTGCTCGAGATCGGCGAGGACCCGGATCGAGAGGGTCTGCTCCGCACGCCCGAGCGAATGCACAAGATGTGGCTCGAGCTGACCTGCGGCTACCGCGTCGACCCGGACCGGCTCATCAACGGCGCCGTCTTCGACGTCGGCTACAGCGAGATGGTCGTCATCAAGGGCATCCCCTTCTACTCGCTGTGCGAGCACCACATGCTGCCGTTCTTCGGCACTGCGGCGGTCGGGTATCTGCCGCGCGGCCGTGTCATCGGGCTCTCCAAGATCCCGCGGATCGTGGAGATGTACGCCCGCCGTCTGCAGGTCCAGGAGCGGATGACCCAGCAGATCGCCGACTTTCTGCAATCGCGCCTGAACCCGTACGGCGTCGGCGTGGTCATAGAAGCAGAGCACCTCTGCCTGGCGATGCGGGGCGTGCAGAAGGGCGGCGCGACGATGGTCACGAGCAGCGTCCTCGGCACCTTCCGCACCACCAAGAAGACCCGAGACGAGTTCATGTCGCACCTGGAGCGGGCCACGCCCAGGGTGTAGGCGCCCGTCCCGTGGCGGGCTGCAGGGAGGCCGAACATGCTCATCGATGGCAACGCGAGTCCGCACCTGGAACCTTGCGGAGCGTGTGGTGAAGAGACCGCCATCGGCAGCATCTTCTTCTCTGATCGGCATGAGGGGATTTCGCCGGACGGTCAGCGGTTCTTCGTTTGCTCCGAATGCCGCAAACCCGTTCGGGCGGAGGCCGGTGGCGTGGACATGAGCGACCCGGAGGTCTACTGGTCGATGGTGGCGGCCGCTCAGTTTACGTTCAGGGACACGATGTTCTGACGAGCCGCGGGCGGGCGGCCCCGCCGACATGGCAGCTACCTGAGCGCCCGCCGGACCCGCGCCGCTATCATTCGGGCATGACTGATCGTCCGCTCAAGGTTCTCATCGCCAAGCCCGGGCTGGATGGGCACGATCGCGGAGCCAAGGTGCTCGCCCGCGGTCTGCGCGACGAAGGCTTCGAGGTCGTCTACACGGGGCTGCGCCAGACGCCCGAGATGATCGTCACGGCCGCGCTCCAGGAGGACGTAGACGTCGTCGGGCTTTCGATCCTGTCCGGAGCGCACATGACGCTGGTGCCGCGGATATGCGCCCTGCTGCGCGACCGCGGAATGACCGACGTGCTGGTCGCGGCCGGCGGCATCATCCCCGACGACGACGTGCCCGCCCTCAAGGAGAGCGGCGTGGCCGCGGTCTTCGGGCCCGGCACGACGATCGCCCAGGTGGCCGATTTCCTGCGCGCCAACGCCAGGCCGCGGGACTAGCGCGACCGGCGTGGCCAGGGTCTACCCTTCCGCCATCCACCGGCCCGCGATCGAGGCTCGTGCCCGGCATCTCTGCGACGCGGCGCTGGCGGGCGATCGCCGGGCGCTGGCGAGACTGCTCACAGAGGTCGAGAACCGGACGCAGGTCGCCGAGGTCGCTCTCCGGCGCCTGTACCCGCTGGCCGGGAGAGCCCAGCTGATCGGCATCACCGGGCCGCCGGGCGCGGGCAAGAGCACGCTCGTGGCGGCGCTGATCGCCGAGCTTCGCCGCGCCGGCCGGCCCGTGGCCGTAGTCGCGGTTGACCCATCCAGCCCGATCACCGGCGGGGCCGTCCTCGGCGACCGCGTCAGGATGCAGGCTTACGCCTCCGACGACGGCGTCTTCATCCGGTCGATGGCGTCGCGCGGCCACGCCGGCGGGCTCTCGTCGGCGACCTCGGCCGCGGCCGCCGTCTTCGACACCGCGGGCTTCGACACGGTCCTGATCGAGACGGTCGGCACGGGCCAGAGCGAGGTGGAGGTGGCTGCCACGGCAGACACGACCGTCGTCGTCGAGGCGCCCGAGATGGGCGACGAGATCCAGGCCATCAAGGCCGGGCTGCTGGAGGTGGCAGACCTCATCGTGGTCAACAAGGGCGATCGGCCGGGGGCGCATCGAACAGCCGGGCAGCTCCAGGCCATGCTGGCCGACACTCCCCGCGAGGGGCCGCCGGGCCGGCCGGCCCCGAAGCACCCGGACGTGCTCGTGACGACGGCCGCAACCGGCGAGGGAGTCCCCGAACTGATGGCGGCGCTAGACCGCCACCGCGCCACCGCCCGCGGGTCGGACGGGACGGCCACGCGCGAAGCCAGGGCCGAGGCGCAGATCTGGGCGGTCCTGGCGGACCGGCTCCACGAGCGGGCCCGCTCCATCGAGGCGGCGCCGATCGCCGCGGCGTTGCTGGGCGCCGTGGCCTCTCATGAGCTGGACCCCTACGCCGCTGCCGATCGGCTCCTCGAATTGATGGCCGGGGGCGGCGACTCGTCCTCATCGCTCGGGGATCGCGACTGAGCCAGGGCGCCGGGCCGAGAGTCTAGGCGCCGGCCGAGAGTCTAGGCGCCGGGTCTGCTCGAGGTCCGGTCTGCTTCCGTAGCCGCCAGCGTCTCCTTTACCACCCGGATGACGGCGTCGATATCGAACGGCTTGGCCAGCAGGCGGATGCCGCGCTGCGCGGCGAAGCCGCGCAGGTCCGGGTTGAGCACGTCGCCGCTCATGAAGACGGCCCGCTGCGCGAGTTCCGGGCGGAAGGCCACCGCGTCCTCGTAGAACTCGGTGCCACTCATGCCGGCGATGCGATGGTCGATCAGCATCACGTCGAAATCGACCTCGCGAAGGCCCTCGATCGCGTGGGCTCCGTCCGCGAATACGGTGCATTCCATGCCCGCTCGCATCAGCGCGGTACGGAGGAAGGCGCGGATCGACGACTCGTCGTCGAGAGCGAGCACCTTCGGCCTCGGTCGAGGGGTCGGTGCCGCCTCGCCGGGAGGCGGGACCGAGGGTACGGCCCCCGCCACGGCCTGATGCGGACCCGAGACCGGCGGCCGGGCATGGGTGGCCGCCCCGTCCGTCGTCGCTTTGGCCCCGGATTCGGTGGCGCGGGCTTCGGAGGCCGGGTGCCGAGCCGCCTTACGGCGCCCGGTCTTTGCCGGCGCCCGTTCCGGCGGCGAAGGCGCCTCGTCGGGCGCGTCTGCCCGCCCGCCGAAGAGCCCGTCTGCCTCGGTGCCCACTCCGCCGTCGAGGCCCCGGGCGGACACGGGCAACTCCAGGATGAAGCTGCTGCCGACCCCGCCGGGCCCGGGCTCGTACCAGAGCAGGCCGCCGTGGGCCGCAACGATGCCGATCGAGACGGACAGGCCCAGGCCGGTGCCCTCGCCGGGTTGTTTGGTGGTGAAGAACGGGAGGAAGAGGCGGGCCCGATCCTTCTCCGGAACGCCCGGGCCGTCGTCGCGGATTGTGATCCGGACTCGGCCTCCATCGTCGGGTGGCTTCTCCGTCCTCGAAGCAGCACCGGAGGTCCGCGTCTTGACTACGGCGGCACTCACCGACAGGTGGCCCGGCTTATTGCGGTCCCGGCCGCGAAGGGCCTGGATCGCATTGATGGTCAGGTTGAGCAGGACCTGCTGGAGCTGCGCGCGGTCCAGGTCGACCTCGGGGAGGTCGGCGGGTATGTCGACATTGACCTGGATCTGGTTGGTGTTGAGGGCGTACGACTGCAGCTCGAGGACGCTGCCGACCAGCACGGCGATGCTGGTAGGCCGTCGCTCCGGCGGCCTGGCACGGGCGAAGTCGAGCAGGTTCTGGACGATGCGGCGGGTCCGGTCGGCTTCCTGCACGAGAAGGCCGGCGTCGTGCCTCATGTCCTCCGGCAGTCGCTCGTCGCCGCGCAGCAGCTGGCTGAAGGCGATGATGGCGGCCAGCGGGTTGTTCAGTTCGTGGGCCACGCCGGACACCAGGACGCCCACGGCCTCCATCTTCTGGGCCTGGAGCAGCTCGCGTGAGAGACGCTCCTGTTCCGAGAGATCGCGCACGAGATGCAGGAAGCGGCGCTGGCCGCCCAGCTCGACGACCCGAACCTCGACCTCCACCGGGAATTCGGATCCGTCCGGCCGGTGGCCCCTGTCCCTGAAGGTGCCACGACCCTGGGCCCACACGAGCTGCCGGCGACGCGCCATCTCCCTCTCGTCGGCGGTGACGAGCTGGCCGAAATAGCGCCCGAGGATCTCGCCGCGGTTGACCCGGTACATGCGAACGGCCGCCTCGTTGACGTCGAAGACGGTCCCGTCGACGGCGGAGACGAGTAGAGCGTCGGGCGACTCCTCGAAGAGCGTGCGGTACCGCTCCTCGGAGGAGACCAGCCGCTCGCGGAGGCGGTAGTTGGCAAGCGCGATGCCGGCGATGCGGGCGACGGAGTCGAGGGCGGAATCGTCGAGCGGGAGCATGGCGGATGGCGACTCGAAGAAGCACAGGAGAGCTCCGGCCAGCTCCTCGCCCGTCCGGATCGCGATCGCCCCGAAAGAGCCGAAGCCGGTGGCGCGGGCCAGCGGCAGCACGCGGTCGTTGACCTGTCCGGCGACGAAATCGCCCAGGACGCTGCTGCCGCCGGACAGCAGCAGGCTCCCGCCGGGAGCGTCCTTGGCCGGGACGCGCTTGAGCCACAGCCGGAACCCCCCGGTCTCGCCCGCTACGGCATGCGTCTCGAAATGGCGCCCGGGCCCTATCAACAGGTAACAGACCCCTTCCGCGCCGAGGGCCTCGCGGACCAGGCTCACCGTCCGATGGGCAAGCTCCTCGAATGAGCTCGCCTGCTCGCCGATGCGGGTCAGCTCGTCCAGCGTGCCGAGGCGATGGTTCAGCGCCCGCTGTTCGGCGGCGCGAACGAGCAGCTCGGAGCGGAGACGGAAGTTGGCAAGCGAGATGCTGCAGACCCTGGCGATAGGATCGAGGAAGTGGACGTCGTACTGCTCCCGGCGAGGCGATCCGGCCCACTCGAGGTGGATGACGCCCGCCAGCCGGTCGTCGACCCGAAGCGGCAGCACCGCCTGGGCAACGCGAGATCCGTCGGCGTCGCCGGGCTGGGAGGGCGAGAGCCAGATGCCGTTGGTTATCTGGAGCGTCGAGAAAGGCGGCCAGTCGGCCGGCGCCCGCGGCGGCTCGCCGGTCGGCGGCCAGGCGGCGCTCCGTGCGCCGACCCAGGCGATCGGGTCCACCTTCTCCGATGCCGGATCGACCAGGATGTAGCCGCCGCCGGTCGCGCCGGTTGCCAGCACGACCTCGTCGATCGTCCCCTGGGCGAGATTCGTCAGATCGTCGGTGGCGGCGCCGAGGAGGGTCAGCTCCTGGAGGGCTCGCAACTCGGCCGTCAGTCTGCGCTCGTGTTCGGCCACCTCGGCCAGGCTCGCGCTCATCCGGGCGTTGTCCGGCCATGGCCGTGCCACCCGGCGGGCTCCATGGCCGCGGCCCGGACCTCGCGGCCGGCGACGCTGGCGCCTCGAACCACGGCGATGAGGCTCGCCCAGGGCTTGCGGAGGGCCTCGCCCCGGGGGATGCCGAGAATCCGCTCGGCGTGGACGTTCCAGCCCACGATGACGCTCGCCGCGTCCATGACCGCGACGCCCGCTTCCAGCTGCTCGAGAAGCTGGAGATCCTTGATTGCCAGGCTCTGAGCCACGCTCTCCCTGAGGGCGCGACCGACCTCCCGCATCCTGTCGGGCGTCCAATCGCAGGCGTGTATGGTAGCCCCTCGCCGGTTTGCGTCAGTAACCACCCGCTGGGCCCAGTTGGGCCAGTGCATTCGTATGAGATAAACCCGCGAGGTGGCCGGCGGACCACGGCGAGCCGTCCCCGAACCGAGACCGCCCGACGCCGGAACGGGACCGGCTCGCCGGAGTGGCGCCTGTTGCTGTATCCTTCGCGGCCGTGGGCCGGTAGCTCAACGGTAGAGCAAATGACTCTTAATCATTAGGTTGAGGGTTCGAATCCCTCCCGGCTCACCAGATGTCGGACGAAGAACGACCCCTCCGGAAACCCGGAGGGGTCGTCTGTTTGCGGGCGTCGCGGGCTAGAACAACTCGGCCGAAGTCGTGTCCGTGTCGCCGTCGTAGCCTCCGGCGATGAGGACGCGCCCGTCGAGAAGGAGCGTGGCCGAGTGGGACTCGCGAGCCGTGCTCATCGACCCCGTGTCGGTGAAGTCGCCCGTCGCCGGGTCGAACAGCTCGGCCGTCTCGAGTTCGGCGCTGCCGTCGTAGCCCCCGGCGATGAGGACGCGTCCGTCGGCGAGCAGAGTGGCGGTGTGGGAGCTCCGTTCGGAGCCCATCGATCCGGTGGCCGTGAAGGAGCCCGTCTTGGGGTCGTAGATGTCGGCGGCGTCGAAGGAGCCCGAGGAATCCTCGCCGCCGGTGATCAGGACACGCCCGTCGGCCAGGAGAGTGGCGGCGTGGAGCTCACGGAAGGTGGCCATCAAGCCAGTTGCCGTGAACTTGCCGGTCGCCGGGTCGTACAGCTCGGCGGAGGCGAGATACCCCGACTTGTAGCTGCCGCCCGCTACGAGGACGCGCCCGTCGGCGAGCACCGTGGCCGTGTGATTGCGACGTGCGGCGGTCATCGAGCCGGTCGGGCTGAACTTGCCGGTAGCCGGGTCGTACAGCTCGGCAGTGGCCAGAACGTCCCAGCTGTCGCCGACCGGCGTGGAGCCGTCCACGACGAGCACCCGGCCGTCGGAAAGACGCGAGGCGGTTGCATAGAGGCGCGGCTTGGACATCGAGCCCGTCGGGCTGAACTCGCCCGTCTTGGGGTCGTACACCTCGGCCAAGGCCACGTCCGACTTGCCGTCCCAACCTCCGGCGACGAGCACGCGGCCGTCCGGCAACAGAGCCGCGACATGACCGGATCGCGCCGTCTTCATCGGTCCGGTCGCGGTGAACTTGCCCGTGTTGGGGTCGTAGAGCTCGGCCGAAGTGAATGAGCCTGTATCCGTCTCGCCGCCCGTGATCAGGACCCGGCCGTCGGCGAGCAGGGTCGCCTGGTGCTGCTCGCGGCCCACGACCATCTTTCCGGTCGACGCGAAGATGCCGGCGTAGACATGGCTCGGCGCACTCGAAGGACCGCTCGACGGCGCGGTGGAAGGACCTCCGGACGGCGCGCTCGAATGGTCCGCGGTGGCCGATCCCGACGCCCGGGACGAGGGCTGGCCGCTCGCGGGCGAGTTGTTGGTCGAGTTGATGTACAGCGCCCCGCCGCCGATCGCCGCGATGAGCACGATCAGGCCGAGCCCGAGAAGGATCGGGGTGGAGCTGCGGCGTGTCGGAGCCTGGTATGCCGGCGGCTGGCCGTAGGCGGGTGGCGGACCATAGGCCTGAGGCCCCTGATACGCGGGCGGCTGGCCGTACGCCGGCGGCTGCTGATATGCCGGCGGCGGCGCTCCGTACGCCGGGGGCTGCTGGCCGTACGCCGGCGGGGGCGGAGGCGGCGGCGTGAGAGCGTTGCCGCACGACGCGCAGAAGGTAGAACTGGCGGGCGATCTGGCGCCGCAGTTGGTGCAGAAGATGGTGCCCTGGCTCGGGTTGTCAGTCATGAGCCGCCTCCTGGATGCAGAGCCGGTATGGGCGCGGGCCGGGGCCGGGTCGCGGGCGTGCAGCACGCCTGCCGTGCATCGAGTCTAGCGACCCGGAAACGATTGGACACACCGGATTCGGACACGCGCGCGCGGCGCCGGCCCGGCTCGGCCGCGAAGCATGAGCGACCCGCGTCAGACCGGCTGTGCGATCTGGATGCGGTTGCGGCCGGCGTGCTTCGCGCCGTACAGGGCGGCGTCCGCGCGAGCGAAGAGAGATTCGGCCGTGTCTTCCGGGCGAGCCAGCGCGCCGCCGACGGAGACGTGCACCTTCGCCACGACCCCGTCCTCGCGGACTTCGGACTGGGCCACCAGGACCCGGAGCCGCTCTGCGGTGTCGATGAGGCCGGCCTCGTCGGAGGATTCGACGAGGACCGCGAATTCCTCGCCGCCCCAGCGTGCGACCACGTCGCCGGCTCGCACCGCTCCGTGAAGAGTGGCCGCGACGCCCGCTAGTACGGCATCGCCGAAATGGTGGCCGTGCTTGTCGTTGATCGCCTTGAAGTGGTCTACGTCGACTATCAGCAGCCCGAAACGCCAGCCGTACCGGGCCAGGTTCTCGATCCGGCCGGCCATGGCGGCATCGAATAGGCGGCGGTTCGGCATGCCGGTGAGGTTGTCCGTGAGGGCGTCGCGACGGGCCCGATCCGCATCCTCCACGGCCCGTAATACCGCCGAGTCGTCCGAGAAGACCTCGACCGCGCCGACGATCGCGCCGTCCGCGTCGCGGACCGGAGAGGTCCTGACGCGAACAGGCTTGCGGTAACCCTCGGCGTGCCGCAGCCAGACCGAGACCTCACGCGGCTGGCCGTCGCGCATGGTGGCCGCCAGGGGGCAGATGCTGTGGCAGAGCGAGTTTCCTTCGGCGTCCACGTGGTCGAGGATGTTATCGAAGCAGCGGTGGCCGACGACCGACTCGGAGGCGTACCCGGTGATCCGCTCCGCGCCGTGGTTCCAGTAGGTGATCTCGCGACCGGGATCGACGAAGTACACGCCGTCGGCGAGGTTGTCGACGATGGTCTTGTGGAACTCGTTGTCGAACTGGTTGATGGGCAAGGCATGGGCTCCGGCGGCCGCGCGTGACGCACGCAGGGATCGGACGCCGCCGTCAATGTACTACTCCATCGACCGGCGGCCGGGTGGGGGTGGGCGCAACCGCCTGACGCAACCGGCGGGCGCTCTGCGGCGGCGCGGGCCGGAATGGTATCGTCCAACCGCGCGCCGAGCCGCCGGGCCGGCCGCCAATCGCCGGCCAATCGATCGGCCGGCCGCGCGCCGCGTAACCGAGACGAGCATCGGGCGGGGAGGCATGTCGGCCCGGAAGCAGTGGGCAGCCCAGAGGAGAGTCGTGCGCTACGGTCATTTCGACGACGAGGGGCGCGAGTACGTCATCACCCGTCCCGATACCCCGCTGCCGTGGATCAACTACCTGGGCAGCGAGGCCTATTTCGGGATCATCTCGAACACGGCCGGCGGCTACTCCTTCTATCGGGACGCGCGCCTGCGCCGTCTGACCCGCTACCGCTACAACAACGCGCCGCTGGACCTGGGTGGCCGCTACGTCTATCTGCGGGACGACGAGTCGGGCGAGTACTTCAGCCCGAGCTGGCAGCCGACCCAGCGCGAGCTCGACGACTACAGCTGCCGGCACGGCCTCGGCTATTCGATCATCGGCTCCTCCTACAAGGGCATTCGCGGCGAGACCCTCTACTTCGTCCCGCTCGGCGAGAACCTCGAGATCTGGCGGATCCGTGTCACCAACGAGCGCAAGACCGCCGCGAGGGTCTCGCTCTTCGACTCCGTCGAGTTCTGCCTCTGGGAAGCCCTGGAAGACAACACGAACTTCCAGCGCAACTACTCCACTGGCCAGGTCGAAGTCGAGGACGGCGTCATCTATCACAAGACGGAGTACCGGGAGAGGCGCGACCACTTCGCGTTCTTCGCCTGCTCGGCCCCCCTTGCCGGCTTCGACACCCAGCGCGACAGCTTCCTCGGCCCCTACCGCAGCTGGGATCGGCCGATCGTGGTGGAGACCGGCAAGGCCACCGATTCGGTGGCCCACGGGTGGCAGCCGATGGGCTCCCATCACGTCAAGCTGGACCTTGCGCCCGGCGAGACGAAGGAAGTCGTCGTCCTGCTCGGCTACCAGGAGAACCCCAAGGACGACAAGTTCGATCCGCCCGGCTCGCAGACGATCAACAAGAAGCGGGTCAAGCCGATCATCGCGCGCTACCTCCAGTTCGCCGCCGTGGAGAAGGCGTTCACCGACCTGCGCGACCACTGGACGAAGATGCTGGGCATCCTCCAGGTCCGCACCGGCAGCGAGCACGTGGACCGGATGGTCAACATCTGGAACGCCTACCAGTGCATGGTGACGTTCAACATGTCCCGCTCCGCGTCCGGCTTCGAGTCGGGCATCGGCCGGGGCATGGGCTTCCGCGACTCGAACCAGGATCTCCTCGGATTCGTCCACATGGTTCCCGCGCGCGCCCGCGAGCGAATCCTCGACATCGCCGCCACTCAACTGCCGAGCGGCGGCGCCTATCACCAGTACCAGCCGCTCACCAAGCGCGGCAACAACGACGTCGGCAGCGGCTTCAACGACGACCCGGCCTGGCTGGTGCTGGGCGTGGCCGCTTACCTCAAGGAAACCGGCGACTCCTCGATCCTCGACGAGCCGGTCCCGTACGACAACAAGCCGGACACCGAGACGTCGCTTTACGAGCATCTTCATCGCTCCATCCGGTACACCCTGGACCGGGTCGGGCCGCACGGCCTGCCGCTCATCGGCCGGGCCGACTGGAACGACTGCCTCAATCTCAACTGCTTCTCCGAGACTCCCGGCGAGTCGTTCCAGACGACCGAGAACAAGGAGGGCGGCGTCGCCGAATCGGTCTTCATCGGTGGGCTCTTCGTCCTGGCGGCCAACGAAATGGCGGCCATCGCCGAGCGGCGGGGCGACGCGACCGAAGTCAAGCGGTCGACGGACGCTGCCGTCGCAATGACCGGGGTGGTCGAGACGGCCGGCTGGGACGGCGACTGGTTCCGCCGCGCCTACGACTACTTCGGGCGGGTCGTCGGCTCGAAGGAATGCGCGGAGGGGCAGATCTTCATCGAGCCCCAGGGCATGTGCATCGTGGCCGGCATCGGCCTGGACAACGGCATGGCCGCCAAGGCGCTCGCCTCAGTCGCCGAGCGGCTGGCCACGCCCCACGGCATCGTCCTGAACAATCCCGCCTTCACCTACTACCACCTCGAGCTGGGCGAGATCTCCACGTACCCGCAGGGCTACAAGGAGAACGCGGGCATCTTCTGCCACACCAACCCATGGATCATGATCGCCGAGGCGATGGCGGATCATCCGGAGGCGGCGCTCGACTACTACATGCGGATCAACCCCTCGGTCCGCGAGGAGATCTCCGAGATCCACCGCTGCGAGCCGTACGTCTACGCCCAGATGATCGCCGGCAAGGACGCTCCCACGCACGGCGAGGCGAAGAACTCGTGGTTGACCGGCACCGCGGCCTGGAACTTCGTGGCGATCAGCCAGTGGATCCTGGGCATCCGCGCCGAGCACGACGGCCTGCGCATAGATCCCGTTCTGCCGGCCGACTGGGACGGCTTCTCCGTCACCCGGCGCTTCCGCGGCGCCAGGTACGAGATAACCGTCCACAAGGCGAAGGGAGCGGTCGGCCGCGTGGCCCGGCTGACGGTCGACGGCCGCGAGATAGCCGGCAATCTGATCCCACTCCCGACCCGGCCGGGCCAGTCGTTCGATGTCGAGGCCTTCGTCCAATGACCGATGTCCAGGCGCGACCGGGTGCGAACGCCTACGGCTACTTCGACGAAGCCGCGCGCGAATACGTCATCACCCGGCCGGACACGCCGACGCCGTGGCTCAACTACATCGGCGAGGGGCGCTACGGCGGCATCGTTTCCAACACCGGTGGCGGCTTCTCGTTCGACCGCGATCCTCGGAACCGGCGGGTCAGCCGCTACCGGTACAACTCCATTCCGGTGGACCAGCCCGGCCGGTACGTCTACCTGCGGGACCAGGAGACGGGCGAGTACTGGAGCCCGACCGCGCGTCCGACCCGCGTGGAGTTGGACGCGTACGAATGCCGCCACGGGACTGCCTATACGCGGATCTCCGGCGCGCTCAAGGGCATCGCCGCCGAGATCCTCTACTTCGTGCCGCTGAGCCCCATCGACGAGCCGGTTCCGTGCGAGTTGTGGGTCCTGAAGGTCCGCAACGACGGCTCGACCCCGCGGCGCCTGCGCTCGTTCAGCTACGTCGAGTTCAGCCTGCCCGACGCCAACAGCGACCTGTACAACATGGACTGGGCCCAGCACATCGTCTTCAGCAGCTGCGAGAACGGCGTCATCCGGGTGGGGACCAAGTTCAACCCGCTGACCTACTTCTTCGCCAGCAGCGGCGTCCCGGCCGGCTACACGTGCGACCGCGAGGACTTCGTCGGCCGCGGCCGCGACCTGACCGACCCGATCGTCGTCGAGACGGGCACTCCCTCCAACGCCCCCTCGCCGCGCGGCAACAGCATCGGCTCGCTGACCCACGACATCGAGCTGGCTCCCGGCGAGGAGCGCGAGATCATCTTCGTCATGGGCGCAACGGAGCGACCCGCCGAGATCGGCCGAGTAGTGGCTCGCTATTCCCAGCCGGGTGAGGTGATCGCGGCCTTCCAGGCTCTCCGCGACGACTGGGATCGGTACCTCTCGCGCTTCACCGTAGAGACGCCGGACGCGGACACGAACGCGATGATCAACTTCTGGAACCAGGTCCAGTGCCGGACGACGCTGTACTGGTCTCGATTCGTCTCCGGCTACGAGACCGGCCTGGGGCGGGGAATGGGCACGCGCGACAGCGGCCAGGACACGCTCGGCACGATGCACACGGTCCCGGACCACGCCCGCCGGATGCTGACCACCATCTGGACTATGCAGTTCGCCGACGGGCACACTTGGCACCAGTTCTACCCGCTGACCCTCGAAGGCGGCCCGGGCCTGGCCGGGGAGTACCCTGAGTGGCCTCAGTGGTTCAGCGACGACCACCTCTGGCTGATCATCGCCGTCTGCGCCTACCTTCGCGAGACCGGCGACTTCGACTACCTGGAGCAGAAGGTCCCGTACGTCGACCATGCCGAGGAGACGGTCTGGGAGCACATGCGTCGGGCGCTCGACTTCACCTTGAACCACCTCGGTCCTCACGGCTTGCCGCGCTCCGGCTTCTCGGACTGGAACGACACCCTCGACGTCGATCACGGCTCGGGCAAGGCCGAGAGCGTCTGGACCGCGATGCAGTTCTGCAAGGCGATCCTCGACCTGGCGGAGCTGTGCGAGAAGATCGATCGCCCGGCCGACGCCCGTCACCTTGCGGCGCTCCACGCGACGATGGCCGCCGCGGTCAACGAGCATGCCTGGGACGGCGCCTGGTACATGCGGTCGTTCGACGACGATGGGCTGCCCATCGGCATCCACGGTGCCGCCCACCACGCCATCGACCTGATCCCGCAGAGCTGGAGCGTCCTCGGCGAGGTTGCTTCGCCGGAGCGGGCGGAGCAGGCCATGGCCTCGGCCGACGAGAAGCTCAACACGAAATACGGCATCGCCCTGATGTGGCCGCCATACGACGGCGCCGATCCGCGCGTCGCTGGCATGGCCACGTACGTGCCCGGGGCAAAGGAGAACGGCGGCATCTTCTGCCACGCCAACACGTGGTCGATCGTCGCGGCGGCGATGCTCGGCCAAGGCGACCAGGCGTACAAGTACTACCGCCAGATCCTGCCGCTCGCCCGCACGGACTCGGACCTCTACAAGGTGGAGCCGTACACGTACCCGCAGAACATTTGCGGGCCGGCTCATCCCTCGTTCGGGATGGCCCGCAACGCCTGGCTCACCGGGACGGCGTCGTGGACATTCGTCGCCGCGACCCAGTGGATCCTGGGCATCCGGCCCACGTACGAGGGTCTCCGGGTGGCGCCCGCGATGCCGGCCGGCTGGTCGGGCTTCAAGGCCCATCGCGAGTTCCGGGGCACGGCCTACGAGATCGTTGTCCGGCGCGAGGGTCCCGGCAACGTAGCGGCGCTGTCCGTCGATGGAGCGCGCATCTCCGGCGATGTCGTGCCGCTGCCCGCGCCCGGTACGCCGGCGGTCAGAGTGGAGGTGGTTCTGACATGAGCGAACCGTCGGTGTCGGTGGACGGGTTGCCAGGCGTGCCGGCCGATTACTACGGTCGGCCGACCCGACGCCTGGCAACCGCCCACTGCTGGGTAGAGGTCCTGGCGCAGGGTGGCCCGCGCGTAGTCCGGTTCGGTCTGCACGGCGGGGAGAACCTCTTTGCCGAGACGCCTACGGCCAGCTGGGACGGCGGCCACGGGACGTACGAGCTGCTGGGCGGCCATCGCTTGTGGTTCGCGCCCGAGAGCGACGATTGCAGCTTCCCCGACGCGACCGGATTGACCCTGTCGGCGATACCCGACGCGACCGGCGTCCGGCTCGTCGGCGCGGTCGAGGCCCCGACCGGCCTGCGCAAGACCGTGGAGGTGCGGCTCGATCCGGATTCGGCAGCGATGTCACTCCGCCACGTCCTCACCAACCAGGGCTCGCGCACGCTCGAGATCGCGCCGTGGCCGATCACGCAGCTGCGCCTGGGGGGCGTCGCTGTCGTGCCGCTCCCGCCCGGAGACGAGAAGCCCTCGATGCGGCCGAACCAACTGGTCGTGCTGTGGCCGTACGCCTCCGGCACGGACGAGAGGCTTCGGATCGGCGACCACCGGCTGACCGTCTCCGCCCGCCCCGATCGGCCCATGAAGGTCGGGTGCCTCAGCTCGACGGGCACGGCCGGATACCTGCGAGACGGCCTCCTCGTCGTGCTCCGGTTCGATCCCGCGCGCGGCTCCGTCCACTCCGATCTCGGCTGCAACCTCGAGGTCTACAGCGACGACCGCACGATCGAGCTCGAGTCTCTCGGCCCTCTGGCGACCCTCAAGCCCGGGGATTCGGTAACCCACGACGAGCGCTGGGAGATACGGGAAGCAAGGAATCTGGACGTGGCCGGGGCCGAGGCGCTGCTGAGGGAGCTCGTGCCGGCGTGACGGAATTCGCCCCGGCGGAGCCGCCGGAGCTCGTGGTGGATGCCCGAGCGACGCTCGGCGAGGGACCCCTGTGGGATTCCGATCGCGGCCTGCTCTGGTGGGTCGACATCCTGGCCGGCCTGGTTCATGCCTTCGACCCGGCGACCGGACACGACGAAGCGATCGAGATCGGGCAGGCCGTCGGCGCGGTCGCGCTGCGGCAAGGCGGCGACCTCCTCGTTCTCGGCCAGGACGCCATCCTCGCCCTCGACCCCCAGACCCGCAGCTTGCGGCTCGTGATTGCCTTCGCCCGGGAGAACCCGGCGCGCCGGACCAACGATGGCAAGCCCGATCCGGCCGGACGGCTGTGGCTCGGCCGGATGACCTTCGACCACGCCCCGGGAATGGGGTCGCTGCGAAGGCTCGGCCGGGATCTCCGGCTCGAGCCCGTGCTGACCGAGCTGACCATCCCCAACGGCCTGGCCTGGAGCCCCGACGGCAAGACGATGTACTTCACCGACTCGATCAGTCGCGAGGTCACGGCCTACGACTTCGACGCCGAGACCGGCGAGATCTCCGCCGGCAGGTCTTTCCTGCGCGTGGGCCCCGGAATGGGGCTACCCGATGCCGCCGTAACCGACGGGCTGACCGTCGACGCCGAGGGCCACGTCTGGGTTGCGGTGTGGAATGGCGGCTGCGTCATCCGAGTCTCGCCGGCAGGTGCGATCGCGGCTCGCTTCGATCTCCCAGTGACGCAGGTATCCTCGGCCGCGTTCGGCGGGCCGGATCTCTCGGACCTGTACGTGACTTCCGCCCGGGAGGATTTCACCGAAGCGGATGGCGCGCGGGAGCCGATCGCCGGAGGGCTCTTTCGGCTCAGGCCCGGCGTCCGCGGCCTGCCGCCCAACCGTTTCGCCGGCTGAATGCTCCAGCCGATCGGGCGCGATCGGCTCGCGGGGAGCGACACCCGGGTCCTCGATTGCGTTCCGGGCGTTCGAGGCGCAAGCTGAAGCTCTGTCCGACCCCCGTGCCGATGCCTCGGTCCCGAGACTGCGTCAGGCCGGCAGCGGGGAGGCATCCATGACTCAGGCAATCGACAGGCGCTCCAGTCGCGACACGGCCGGCGAGGATCTGCTCAACGAGGAGTTCCACGCGCTGCTGCGCGAGGCCGCCAACAAGCGCGAAGGACGCGCTCGGGTGCAGTCCACAGAAGACGCGGTTGCCGCGGCGGAGGAATCCAGGGCTCTCTTCGCCCTCGCCCGCGGACAGACGAAGCCGCGGCCCGGCCCCGCCCCGAACGGCTGACGCAGGTCGGGCGACACCCCGGGCTCGAGACGGCAGGCGGAGCAGTTCGGCCGCGATCGAAGCAGGTTGCCGCCGATTCAGGACGTTTTCAAGCTCGCGCGCCTATCGTGTCGCCAATTCCTCGTTCTCAGTTCACCTCGAAGACGCCGGTGACGGGGCGTCTTCTCCAGATCAAGCGGTCCGGGTCCTCCCTCCCCGGGCCGCTTGTCTTTTCCCCGGCGGTGTCGGCGGCCTGCATGGTGAGACGGATCGGGATCGGTGCCTCGGCCCGCGCAACTGAGCCGGCCGGGTTTCGATCCGGAGGCGGGACCCGGAGATGATTGCTTTCCCGGGACAAATGCGCTCACCGAGCGATGAGGGCCGGGCTCAGCAGAGGTTCCGATGCGCCCCTTCGATCCCGCCTCTTGGCCGCCTCTCTGGTGGCGCTCAGCCTTGCACTGACCGCCTGCAGTTCGAATGCCGCAACGGCCCAACCTGCCGCCGGTGGCCCCGACGTGTCGGCTCCCGCCTCCGCCGCCGTTTCGGCTGCGCCGGCCCAGAGCGTGGCCGTTGCCACGACTGTCCCGAGCGTCGCGCCGGTGAGCGGCGGCAGCGACTGCCCGGCGGGACTGACGAGCGGACACCAGAAGTACACGTTCAGCGGGTTCGAAACCTGGCACATGTGCGGCCCGGCGACCGCGTCCGTCACCCTGGGCGGCACGACGGTGCAGATCGCGAGCGGCTCGTGCACCACCAACGCCGCGGGCTACGCGGTTGCGATCGGGACGCAGCTCTTCGGGTCGCCGGATCCATCCATAGAACCGGATCTGCTGATCATCCTGGCCGATCCCACGTCGGGGAGCGGCTCGATCAGCGGGGTTGTTGCCCACAAGCACTGGTTGCTCAATGGGTCCGTCGTCTACGGCGCCGGCAAGCTGAGCGGCACCTTCACCGGCACGACGCTCGTGCCCGGGACCGCGGTACACGGCAGCTTCACCTGCTAGAGAGCGCGGTTGGGGAACTCGGCAGCAGAACGCCCGCCCTCCGGCCCAAGCCGGCGGAGATCGAGGTCTGACGGGCGCGCATCTGTGTGCAGCCGTGGCGTTCCGGTCCGGCGCGTGCCGTTGTAGGCTCTGCCGATGCCCGACTACTACGAGGTTCTCCAGGTCCACCCCCGTGCCGAATCGGAGGTGATCCGGGCCGCCTACCGCACCCTGGCGCGCAAGTATCATCCAGATCTCGGCGGCGATCCGAGCCGGATGATCGCGTTGAACGACGCCTGGGACGTGCTCGGCGATGCCGTCCGGCGAGCGGAGTACGACGCCATGAGGGCAAGGGCCGCCGGCGCCCCCGCCGGAGGCGCGGCCCGGCCCTCGGAGCAAGGCGTCCAGCGCCGGCCCGAGACAGCCTCGACTGCCGCCCAGCCGGAAGCTTCGCGCTCGACCCCCACGTCGGAGGTGCCGCACGCCGGTCCGCCGCCCGGCCGTCCCTCCGGAACCGTCCTGGACTTCGGCCGATATGCCGGCTGGTCTCTCGGCGAGATCGCCCGCCACGACCTCGACTACCTGGAATGGCTCCAGCGGGCGACTTTCGGGCGGCGGCTGCGAGCCGAGATCGACGTCCTCCTGGCCGGTCGACGCGGGTCTCGACCGGCCGGACACCCGGCTTCGGGCCGCGGCTGGCCCGGAAGGCGATAGAGAGCCGCCTACGCGCGAGCGCTTCGGCTCGCGACCGCGAAGAGCCTGGTCGCTTGCGCCGCCTCGCCCCTCGCGACCACACGGAGCGCGGAGTTGCGCGACCGCACGCCGCCAGATCGAGCCAGCGCATTCGCCCGGTATCTGTGGCGTCCGATCGCGCAACGTCCGACAGCAAGACCATAGCGAGACCCGCTTATCTGCGGCTTATCTGGGCGGCCATGACGACGCACCCGATTGAATCCTGACGCCGGAAGGCCCATGTTTCGACCATGAGCACGACGGCAGAGCCATTCATCCAGGTGGCGCTGGTGAGCCGCGAGCTGGCGGCCGAGCGGACGATGTCCTTCCGGTTCGCGAAGCCGGCCGGCTGGACCTACCGCGCCGGTCAATCCATCGACATGACCCTGATCGATCCGCCCGAAACCGAAGCCGAGGGCAACCTCCGTGGCTTCACCGTTTCCAGTGCGCCGCGTGAGAACTCGATCACCATCACGACGCGCCTGCGCGACACGGCCTTCAAGAGGGTCCTGCAACAGGTCGCGCTCGGGACTCAGGTCAAGATCGAGGGCCCGTTCGGTGACTTCCGGCTGCACCATGCGGCCCGACCGGCGGTCCTGCTCGCCGGCGGGATCGGCATCACGCCGTTCCGGAGCATCCTGGTCGAGACGATCGGTGGCAGCTCGTTGCCGTACCGCGTCGTCCTGTTCCATGCCAATCGACGACCCGAGGACGCGGCCTTCGCCGGCGAGTTCCGCGCGCTGGCATTGAGGGATCCCAAACTCAGTTTCGTGCCGACGATGCCGGCGGTGGCCGACTCGGCGCGGTCGTGGGACGGCGAGCGAGGGCACATCGACGCGGCCATGCTCGAACGGCATCTGGGCGGCGTGACCGAGCCCGTCTTCTACATTGCCGGGCCCGCAGCCATGGTCCAGGACGTTCGATCTATGCTCGTTACATCGGGCGTTGACGAAGACGACATCCGAACAGAGGAATTCACCGGCTACTGATCATGTGGTTGCGCCCGGCGCGGGTCGCCCGGGCCGCAACCCACTGGGACGACCGACCCACCCGCCGCATATCTGCTTTAGCCTTTGATGGTTATGAACTTCGGACTTTCGCTGAGAAACACCGGCCCGGGAGCGAGCGCCGAGGCGATCGAAACAGGCGCGGAAACGGCCGAGCGCCTGGGCTGGAAAGCCATCTGGACGACCGACCACGTCCTCGTTCCCGAGTCGGCCGCCGGCGAGTACGGTCGGACGTTCGAGGCCATCGAGACGCTGGCATGGGCCGGAGCCAGGCACCCGCGCCTCAAGCTCGGCACCAGCGTCATCGTCGTCCCGCAGCGCAACGCCGTGGTGCTGGCCAAGGAGCTGGCCACGCTCGACTTGCTGAGCGGGGGCCGCCTGATCGCCGGCGTCGGCGTCGGCTGGAACGAGACCGAGTTTGCGAACCTCGGCGCGGCCGATCGTTTTCACCGCCGGGGCGCCTATCTCGACGAGACGATCCGGCTGTGGCGTCACCTGTGGTCGGGTTCGACCGAGCCTTTCCACGGCGTGTTCCATGAATTCAGCGATTTCGTGTTCGGGCCGCTGCCGATACAGGGCGATCGCATCCCGATCATCGTCGGCGGCTCTTCGCCGGCCGCGTTGCGGCGGGCGGGCTCTCTGGCCGATGGGTATCACGCCACCCGCGCCACGCCCGACGAGATGGCCCGCCGGATCCCGGTAGTGCGCGCGGCAGCCGAAGCCGCCGGCCGGCCCGCGCCTGCGCTCTCGGTGCGGGTTCCGGTCTCGAGCGATCTTGCGGCGATGCTTCAGGACGTCCGAGCCTTCGAGGAATTGGGCGTGGAGCACCTGGCGCTCGTGTTCCCGGAGACCGACCCGGCGAACCTCGCCGCCGCCATCGAGCGGTTCGACGGAGAGGTAGTCAAGGCCCTCGGCAGTTGATCGGGTTCAGCGGCGCGCTCCGGCCGACTCGCGCGTGCTAACCTACGGCCAGCCTTTGTAGCCGGCTCTGTGAGGCCGGCATGCCGGTCCGGAGAGACCGCGGAGGAGTGTATGGTCGTCTGCCAGTTGAACCACCGCGCCAGCTCGGCCGGTGGCTTTTTTGTCGGCGCCGGCGGCGTCGGCGGCCCCGGCGCCAGGTGACGTTGCCCGTGCCGCCCGCCTTGAAGCAGCCGCCATTCCCGCGCCCGAGCTCCGTCGTGGACCCACGGGTCGGCGACTACGGCCCGGCGTTGCTGGCCCTCGAGGACGGCCGCGTCTTCCCGGGCGTCGCCTTCGGCTCGCAGCGCTCCGGCCACGGCGATCTCGTCGTGAACACCAGCCAGACCGGCTACCAGGAAATCGCCACCGATCCCTCGTACGCCGGCCAGCTCGTCGTCATGACCTACCCGCTCATCGGCAACTACGGCCGCGTCCACTACGACGACCAGTCCGAGCGGCCATGGCTGCGCGGCCTGGTAGTGGCCAATGCCACCGCGGCCGTTCTCGACGACGCTCGCCAGCTGGCGACGATGCTGCGCGAGGCGAGCATTCCGGCCATCGCCGGGGTGGACACGCGAGCCCTGGCCCGGCATCTCCGCGCCAACGGCAGCCTGCGAGCCATCGTGACCGCGCCAGGCGAGACCGACCCGGAGGAGGCGCGCGCGAGAGCCCGGGCCGTGCCCCGATGGGAGGATCAGGATTTCGTGGCCGCCGTGTCGCCGGTAGCCGCTCGCGACGAAGGCGATCCATCCGAGGGCGGGCCGCTGGTTGCGATCCTCGACTTCGGCCTGAAGACGAACATCGTGCGCAGCCTGCGGCGTCGTGGCGCCCGGGTCCGAATCCTTCCCCACACCGCTACGGCGGCCGAGGCTCTGGCCCCCGACATCGACGGCGTCGTCTTCTCGCCCGGGCCCGGAGACCCGGCCCGGCTCGACGGACCGGTTGCCCTCGCCCGCGAGGTGATTGCCGATGGGCGGCCGCTGCTGGGCATCTGCCTCGGTCACCAGATCGTGGGCCGCGCGGCGGGAGCGAACACGCGGCGGCTGCCGTTCGGCCACCACGCCGCCAACCACCCGGTCAAGGACCTGGAGACGGGCCTGGTGCAGGTCACGGCCCAGAACCACGAGGTCACGGTCATCGCCGAGACGCTGCCGGAGGCGAGCGGCTTCGTGGTCAGCCAGATCGATCTCAACGACGGATCCGTGGAGGGGCTCCGCCACCGCACGCTGCCGATCGAGACTGTGCAATACCACCCCGAGGGCGGCCCGGGTCCGCTCGACGCGCTCGCCGTCTTCGACCGCTTCGTGAAGGCAGCCCGCGCCCGCCACGGGGGAGGGGAGCCGGAACCGACGGTCGGTGCGGTCGAGCCGCTCCACCTGGACACGGCCGAGCTGGCCCGCCGGCTGCAGGGGATGAGCTGAGGCAGGTCGCGCCTTCCCACTCGAGCGAGTAGCCGGACCCCTGCGCGGTGGGGTCGCCGTTGCGTCCCTCGCAACCGGCGCGTCGCGAGGGCGACGACAGAACGGTCTCGGCCCGGATACGGCGAGCGGCATCGCGGCCGTAGGTTGTGGGTGTCGCCGGATAGAGCTCGAGACCGAGAGCGGCGACGGAGGAAGAACTCATGGACCCGATCACCGCCTACACGCTGGCCAAGACTCGAATCTCCGAGCGCCAGGCCGAAGCGGCCGCGAACCGTCTCGCGGCTCAATCTCGCAAGGCTGACGCAGAATCCCCCTGCCGCGCGGAAGCCGCCGGTCGCCGCCCCAGACTCGCCGCTCCCCAGATCGACTGCTCGTGGATCGAGCGCTTCTGGGCGTTCATCCGCCGCGCTCTTCAGGTGCGACCGGCCTGACCCGGCCAGCAGTGTGGTCATACACGCAGAATTGACACCCACATCTGGACGTAAGACAATCCCGGCATGAGCGACCGGGTCAAACGCACCTACAACCTGAGCGAAGCGACCGTGCGGCGAGTGCGCGAACTCGCCGGCGACTACGGGGCCGCGAGAAGCCAGGATGCCGTGGTCGAGCTGGCCGTCGATCGGCTCTACGCTCAGATGCTCGAGCAGCAGGAGGCTGCCCAATGGGCGTCCGCGGCTCAGGATCCTGAGTTTCGGGCGGAGATGTCCGGGCTGGCTGCCGATCTGCGCGACATGGAAGCGTGGCCACGCTGACGGACGGCCCACTCCGCTGGGCCATCGTCCTGGTGGATCTGGATCCAACCCGGGGGCACGAGCAGGCCGGAACCCGCCGCGCCCTGGTCGTTTCGTACGAAGCTTTCCATCGCTCGGGGATGGCGACCGTCTGCCCGATCACGACCAGGCCGCCGAAGTATCCGGGCGAGGTGCCGATACCGGACGGCCATGCCGGGCACACGCGCGACGGCCTGATCCTCTGCCATCAGGTTCGAACTCTCGACCTGGCCCGCGTGACCGCCTACGAACTCGGCGGCCGTGTCCAGTACGTCACGGATCGCGCGGTTCGATCGGCAGTGCGCGCCGCGCTGGCGCATCAGCTGGGGCTCGACGTGCCAGCCGTACTGGATGGGGTACAAGGCGACTGAGCGCGCCGGCCGGCCGACAGAGGCACCGGCGGCGAACGACGGGTGATTGGGTGTGCGTCGGTGGTCGCCGGCGTGCTACGTTTTGAACGATACGGCTACATCGGGACGTCGGTGGCGCTGTACCTGGTCGCACACCTGCTGGAGGCCTGACGCAAGGCTCAGACCCGAAAGCCGCAGGCGAGAGTCCCTTCCTGCTATCCTTCGCTCAACCTTTCGGCCGGTCCTGTGAGGCCGGCGTACCGGTCCAGAGAGGCCGGGGAGGAGGTCTATGGTCGCCTGCAATGAGAACCACCGCGCCCACTCGGCCGGTGGCTTTTTTGTCGGCCCAGAACGCTGCCACGCCGCGTGAACCTGACCTTGCCGCATTCAGCCGCGCGGGCAGAGCGCCCGCCCAAGCCGAAGAGTGCGCTCATCATCGGCTCCGGCCCGGTCGTGATCGGGCAGGCGGCCGAGTTCGACTACGCCGGCACGCAGGCCTGCCGTGCGCTTCGGGCTGAGGGCGTCCGGACGATCCTCGTGAACTCGAACCCGGCCACGATCATGACCGACGCCGAGGTGGCCGACGCCGTCTACCTCGAGCCGCTGACCGTCGAGGCCATCGAGCAGGTCATCGCCAAAGAGCGTCCCGAGGGGCTCCTCGCCGGCCTCGGCGGCCAGACCGGGCTAAACCTGGCCGTGGCCCTGGCCAAGGCCGGCGTCCTCGAGAAATACAACGTCCGGCTCATCGGCACGCCGCTCGAGGCGATCGAGATGGCCGAGGACCGCGAGCTCTTCCGCGACCTGCTCGACCGGATCGGCCAGCCGTACGCGCCGAGCTGCATCGTCGAAGGCGCGACGGACGAGGAGCGCGAGAAGGCGGCCCGCGAGGCCCTGGCCGAGATCGGCCTGCCCGCGATCATCCGGCCGGCCTTCACGCTGGGCGGCACCGGCGGCGGCATCGTCGAGACCGAGGCGGCCTACTGGGAGCGCGCCCGGACCGGCCTTCGCCTGAGCCCCATCCACCAGGTGATGATCGAGCGCTGCCTCGTGGGCTGGCAGGAGATCGAATACGAGGTCATGCGCGACGCGGACGACACCTGCATCGCCGTCTGCTCGATGGAGAACGTCGACCCGCTCGGCGTCCACACCGGCGACTCGATCGTGGTCGCGCCGGTCCAGACGCTGCCCGACCCCGTCCACCAGCGGCTGCGGAGCGCCGCGCTCTCGATAATCCGGGCGCTCGGCGTCGAGGGCGGCTGCAACGTCCAGTTCGCGCTCTCGCCGGACTACACCGAATACGCGGTCATCGAGGTCAACCCGCGCGTCAGCCGCTCCTCCGCGCTGGCGTCGAAGGCGACGGGATATCCGATCGCGCGCGTCGCGGCCCAGATCGCCGCGGGACGGCGGCTGGCGGAGATCCCGAACGTCGTCACCGGGACGACGGTCGCGGCATTCGAGCCGGCCCTGGACTACGTCGTCGTCAAGCTGCCGCGCTTCCCGTTCGACAAGTTCCCCACGGCCGACCGATCGCTGGGTAGCCAGATGAAGGCGACCGGCGAGGTTATGGCGATCGACCGAACGTTTGGGTCGGCGCTGAACAAGGCGCTGCGCGCGCTCGAACAGGCGGGCGCCGGCTTCCTGGCGGAGAACGCGGCCTGGAAGGCGACGCTCGACTACCTGATGGAGCCCGCGGTCGCGCAGCCGATGGTGACCGTCGACGGCGGCGGGCTGCTGTGCGAGGCGCGCGCCCATGCCGAACGCGCTGCCTATCCGATCGTCCTCAAGCGCTTCCTCGCCCCGTCCGACTCGCGGCTCTGGCGGATCCTGGCACTGCTGCGGCGCGGCATGCCGGCGGAGCGGATCCGGGGCGTGACCGGCATCTCGGCCTGGTTCCTGCAGGAGTTCGAGCGGGCGATCGCGTTGGAGCGCGAGGTCCGCCGGATGGGCGCCCGCATGACGGATCCCAACGACGAGGAGACGGCCACTCTCCTGGCGACCGTGAAGCGCGCCGGCTTCGGGGATCGCGAGCTCGCGCAGATGGCCGGCGTCCCGGCCGAGTCGATACGGCTGGCGCGGGTGGAGCTGGGCCTCGTGCCGGGCTACGCGATGGTGGACACGTGTGCGGCCGAGTTCGCCGCCGAGACGCCCTACTTCTACGCCACTTACGCCGCCGCCGGCTCGGATCCTGAGCTGCCGCCGGTGGAGCGGCCCGCGGCCCTGGTCATCGGGTCGGGGCCGGTGCGGATCGGGCAGGGGATCGAGTTCGACTACTGCGCCGTCCAGGCCGCCGCCGAGCTGCGCGCCCAGGGCTGGCGGGCGGTCATGATCAACTCGAACCCCGAGACGGTCTCGACCGACTTCGACGCGTCGTCACGCCTGTACTTCGAGCCGCTCGACCCGGAGTCGGTCCGGTCAGTTGTCGAGGCCGAATCGCCGGACGGCCTCCCGATGCTCGGGGCCTTCGTCCAGTTCGGCGGCCAGACGCCCCTCAACCTGGCCGAGTCCCTCGCGGCCGCCGGGATCCCGCTCCTCGGCGCCAACCTCGAAACCATCGACCAGGCTGAGGATCGCATCCGCTTCGCCAATCTCGTCGAGTCGCTCGGCATCCCGCAACCCGAAGGCGGCATGGCCCGGTCGATCGAGGAGGCGCTGGCGCTCGCCGACCAGATCGGCTACCCGGTCATCGTTCGACCGTCGTTCGTCATCGGCGGCCTGGCCATCGACTTCAGTTACTCGCCGTCGGACCTGGTGAACCAGCTGGCCCGCGCGACTGTGGTCGACCCCGACCGGCCGGTCCGGATCGACCGCTATCTCGAAGGCGTCGAAGTCGACATCGACGCCGTGGCCGACGGCGAGACCGTGCTGATCCCGGGCTTGCTCGAGCACATCGAGCGGGCCGGTGTTCACTCGGGCGACTCGGTCGGCATGTTCCCGCCGCAGAACATCTCGCCCGCCGACCAGGAGCTGATCGTCGAGGCCATGGACCGGATCGTGCGGGCGCTCGACGTCCACGGCCTGGTGAATGCCCAGTTCATCGTCCGCGACGACGGCGTGTATCTCATCGAGGTCAACCCGCGGGCAAGCCGGACGGTGCCGTTCATGAGCAAGGTGACCGGCGTGCCGATGGTCAAGCTGGCCGTCCGGATCGCCCTCGGCGAGACCCTGCGCGAGATGGGGTGGGGGAACGGGCTCCTGGCGCCACCTCCGCTGGTCGCCGTGAAGGCGCCGGCCTTCTCCACGGCCAAGCTCCGTGGCGTGGACCCGTCCGTTGGCCCCGGCATGCAGTCGACCGGCGAGGTCATCGGCATCCATACCGATCCGCGGGTGGCGCTGGCAAAGGCGATGCAGGGAGCGGCTCTGATCCCGCCGCGGCCCGGCGCGGACGGCGCGCTGGCGTTGATCTCCGTCGCGGAACGCGATCACGGCTCTCTGCCTCGAGTGGCCACTGCGCTGGCGCGCGCCGGCTACCGGTTCGCGGCCACGTCCGGCACCGCTGCGGAGTTGCGCAAGCTCGGCCACGAGGCCCAGGTCGTGGCCAAGGTCGGCGAGAAGCCCGTGAACGGCCAGGTGCCGATCCTGGATCTCATCGCCGGCGGCACTGTCCGGCTCGTCGTCAACACGCCCGCGCCGAAGTCCGGCCCGGTCCGCGACGCGGCGGAGATCCGGCTCGCCGCCACGGCCGAAGGCATCCTTTGCCTGACCGCGATCGAGACGGCCGTTGCCGCGGCCGAGGCGCTGGATCCGGACCTGCGCTCTCGCCTGGCGGAGGTCCGGCCTCTTGGGGAGTGGGTGCCGGAGCCGGGGCTGCCCAGGCAGGCCATCCCCTTCGGTTAGTCCTGCTCACGCGGCCCGAGCCGCGCCAGCGCCGCGGGACAGGACCGCCTCCTGCTTCGTCAATCCGAGTATGGTGGCGTTTGAGGTAGTCGAGGGAGGGGCTGGATACGTGCTCGAGAGGGTCGGGGACACCCGGGCGGTCGAAGTCTCCGACGAGACATTCGAAGCGCTGTATCGCCAGCGGTATCGCGACGTCTACCGCTACGTCCTGCTGATGCTTCGTTCCTCGGATGATGCGGAGGACTTGACGGGCGAAGCATTCCAGCGCGCGTATGCCGCCTGGGGATCCGGCCGCGGTCCAACCGGCGCCCCGCTTCCCTGGTTGCTGCTGATCGCCCGACGCCTTGTGATCGATCGGATGCGCCGCCGCCGACTGATCTCGTGGCTGCCGCTCGGCATCCTCGGCCCGTCCGACGAGCCGTCGGACGGTGCCGACACCGGCCGGACGGAGTTCTGGCTCTGGTTCGACCGCTTCGCCCGCGAGCTGCCCGTGCGGCAGCGCGAGGTGCTGATCCTGCGCTATCAGCGCGACCTCGATGACGAGGAGATCGGCGAGATCCTGGGGCTTTCAACCTCCGGGGTCAGATCCCTCGTCGCTCGGGCCTGCGCCACGCTACGTCGCAATCCGGAGATCTGGCGATGAACGAGAACGCCATGAACAAGCTCGATCCTTCCGACGAGGAGATCCTGTCCGGCGTTCGCCGGCGGCTATCCAGCGTCGAGACCCTGGTGCCCAGGCAAGGTCCTTGGGACGCTGCGATGACTCCGGCCGGCCGGCCGGTGCGGACCGTAGTCCGGCCGGGGATCGGCTTCGCGGGCCTTGCGCCGCTGGTGGTCGTTGCCGCGCTCGTGGTCGTCGCTGTCGGCTATGGGCTGAGCTCGCGATCGTCGAGCCCGGCGGCCCTGAGCATTGGGAAGACTCCCTCGGGCCCCGCGTACGTCATCACCTACCGCCTGGTTCCTCCGAATGGCGGCCTGCCCTCGACTGCCGACCTCGAGCAGACCGTCAGGATGCTCGCCCTGCGTCTCGCCTCCATCTTCCCAGTGGCCGTGCTCCCGGCCTCGTCCCCGGCCGCGTCCGGACCGCTGATGCCGGACCTAAGCCAGGCTGAAGGCTATTCGGTGACAGCCCAGGTTCCCGACGAGATAGTGGTGCGATATGAATCCGACTACCGAATGGACGAAGGTTCGTTCGTCTGGGATGCCGACACGATCCGGGCGTCGCTTGGCATGACGGGACGCATTGAATTGGTCGATCTGCCGGCGGCCGTCTACGGTACGAGCGGCACGCCCGGACCCAGAGATGTGCCTCAAATCGGGGCCGCGATCGACCCGACCCTGCCGGCGCTCCTGAGTCGCTCCGACCTCACCATGGGGTATGGCATCAGCTCCGACTTCGTCAACCCGGACGTCATCACGCTGAGATTCGATTTCACCGACGCCGGCGCCAGGACGATGGCGGACTACTCGCAGGCGAACACGGGCCACTACCTGGCCCTGACGCTGGACGGCGTTGTCGCCGGCACGACCGTCATGGCCGGCCAGGGCCGATACGGGACTCTTCAGATGACCACGGTCCCTCTCCGGCAGGTCATGCTGCTGGCCTGGCTGTTCGAAGAAGGCAATGCCCCTCTTCCCGTCCCGCTGACCGAAGTCGCCTTCGCGTCCGTGGCGCCGCCCGGCTGGGTTGCCCCTACCGGCCCTCAGGCCACTCCAACTCCAATCCTGCCGCCGACGCCGGTGTCGGACCTGGTTCCGAGCCCCATGTCGTCCGGATGGATCCCGCCCCTGCAACCCACCCCGGTCATTCCAACACCGCAGCCCAGCGCGACTGTCGTCGTCTACGTGGTCCGCCCCGGCGACACGCTGAGTGCGATCGCCAACAGGTTCAACGTCTCGCTTGCAAGCCTGGAGGCGGCCAACCCGAAGATCGACCCCGCCGGGATTCTCTCGGTCGGCACGATCCTGAACATCCCCGCTCCCTGATCGGCCCGCAATCTCGGGCGGCTCTTCGTCCTGAGCCGGCGAGCCGAATCAGGCCTGCTCGACGAGGATCGGCGTCTCGACGGGGATTGGCATAGCCGCGGCGTCACCGATCGGGACCCTGTCGGTCCCTCGGAACCAGGTCCACAGCAGCGACGTGGCGATCGTGTACAGGACGATGATCGTCACGAAGTCCACGGCATAGCCGGCGGTGAAGCCCAGCGTGGCCTGCAAGGTGCTGTAGTAGAGCGGCGCCACCGTCCACCCCAGCGACCACAGCATCGACATCCCGGCTGCCAGCGTCGCGCGCTCGGCCGGCGAGACGTGCTCCATGGCGAAGGCGTCGAAGATGGGGCTGCCGGCGTTCATCAACGAGTTGCGCACGGTCAGGGCCACGACCACGGTCCACAAGACCGGCGAGAAGCCGAGCACCACGAGGAACGGAATGCTGGCCCCCTGAACGAGCACGATCGACCCGATCCGCCCGAACCGGCGCGCCAGCGCCGGCTGGGCCATGATGGCGATAGCGGTGCCCAGGCTCGCGACGGCGAAGACGGCGTTCACCGCCGGGAGATCAAGTCCGAACTTCTTCTGGATGAAGACATTGAGGAACGGGATCAGCTGGCCCGCACCCAGGGAGGTCAGGAAGCCCGGCAGCAGGAGCCGGAAGAAAAGCCGGCGGTTCAGGATCACCATCCCAAAACGGCCTCCCTTATCAGGTTGTTCGCGGTCCCTGTCGGGGCGATCGCTTGCCAGCAGGAAGACCGTCCCGAGCGAGACGATGCCCAGGATCGCCACGAGCGTCAGGAGGATCTGATACGGGGCTTGCGCGGACACGAGACCCAGGTGCGTCGCCAGGGCGGTCGCGACCTCGGCGCCGGCAATGGCCGAGACGAGCGAGGTGATGAATCCCAGGGCGGACCAGACGGAGAAGTACTCGTTGCGCTGCTCCGGCAGGGTGTGCTCGGCGATGTAGGGTATCTGCACGACCCCGACGACCGCGGAGCCTGCGCCAAATGCCGCCGCGCCGACAAACAGCAGCCCCAGCTGCCCGGGCAGGAATGCCAGGAGCGCCACGGCTACGAGGATCATCCCGGTCGCCATCACCGTGCGACGCCCGAACCTGTCCGATGCCGCGCTGGCTGGAAGCGCCACCAGGACGCCGGCCAGCATCGACGTCGAGAGCATCCATCCGATCGCGGCGCCCTGACCGATGGCCTCGAGGTAGAGGTTGAAGTCGATCCAGTAGAGGCTCATCGCGGCGCCGAAGACGACAGTGGTCAGCAGGAAGAGGCGGGCGTTCCTGCCGAATCCCGTGAAGCTCCGGATGTACCGGGCGAGGGCGCCGGTCATGCGGCGCCCCGTGGGACGATGTCGGCGCTACGCGCCGTCAGCGCACGGGTCGTCGCAGGGCACTCGTGCCGGATCGAGGGCACGACCGGCGGATACGAGCAGGCCGCCGATGCGGCTGCGTACGCCGTAGTCCAGGTCCGGGCATGTTTCGGAGAGGCGGACCTTCTCGATCCGCATGAGCCGAGCGAACTCCGCGTGACGAGCGATGTCGAGCTGCCGTTGTCGGGCGAGCAACATGCGTGCGTCGCTGCTGATGTCGAAGTCCACGGTGATCCTCTACCGCATGCGCGTCTGGGCGAATTGGCGGAGATCCACCATATCGCCGGCGACGACGCCGGGTCCAATCGGTTGCGCATGACGGCTCGGTGCTACGTGTTCAGGTCGATCGCAACGGGGCTTCTGATAGGCCTCAGGAGCGGACCGGGTCCGGCGGACAGTTCTCCTCGGCGAGGGTCCGTCCGACCATTATCAGCACGCTGCCCAGGCGGATCTTGAGGCCGCTGAATCGATCGGGGTCCGGTGCCCGGCGCGCGGTTCGGTTGGCCGCGGCCTCGGCTCGGAGCTCCGCCCCCCCGCTGCTGGGCCATCGTAAGGAGTTGTTCTGGATCTTCAAAACGCCACATTGTTCAGTACCCCGCCGTTAGCTGAAGTTGTCCCGGGCGTTAGCCGTTCATCTAACTTGTTGACACTTGGACTCGACATCTTGTTCACGTTCGATCAGTGCGCCAGGTAGGCGCGGAGTTCCACGCCGGCCTCTTCGGCCCGGTCGCGCCGAAGGGCGTAGTAGGTAAAGTTGCCCTGCTCCGTGACGGTCACGAGGCCGGCGCTGCGGAGCTGCGCGAGGTGGTGCTTGACCGTCGGCTTGCTCAATTCGAGCTCGTTGGCGATCTCGGTCAGGTACCGGTCCCTCTGGGCGAGAAAGCGGAGGATCTGGAGGCGCGTCTCGTCGCCGAGGGCTCGATAGAGGCGCACCGTAGCTGCCGGGGGAGTGAGCCTGTCGGCAGCGCCGAGGGCCCCGTCCGAGATCGGATACAGGATAATCTGGACCTCGCCCACCTTCGTCAGCGAGTTGTACGGGCGCTCGAAGTAGCTCGGGGCCAGGACGATGCGCCGGATCCGCTGCTCGGGCACGAGACGGATGCCGTTGGTCACTCGCTCGACGAATCCGATCGGATCCCGGGTCAGGTCCTCCTGCCGGTAGGCGGCGACGTCGCGATCGAGCATCCGCCCGATCCTCGCCTCGACCTGCTCGTAATGCGGCAACCAGGCCTTGAGAACGGCCCTGGCGGCGGGCGCAAGCAGGGTCAGCGGTATCGTCAGCACCGGCTCACCCTTGTGAACCTCGAGAGCGGCCTGAAGCTCGCGATACGCGGCCTCGTTGCCGTCCACGGCGCGGTGGGCCATCGTTCCGAGATCGGCGTCGTCGAGGAGCTCGCCCAGCATCGTCTCGACAAGCTCGTGATCAGGCAGCCCGTCCACGAGCTCCATGGTCTCGCGGGCAGTGCGAACCTCGGGGTGCCTGACCAGCGCCCGGCCGAGTTCCATGAGGAAGCCCGAGCAGGTGTTGGCGAAGTCGCTCGAGCCAATTTCGGCGGAAACGGCCGCCCGAGATTCGTCGAGCCAGGCGCGATCTTCCGGCAGAAGCTCCGCCATGCTGGTGCACTCGTCGCAGGTGCAGGTGAGGAAGTCGTAGGCGGAACGGGCGTCGAACTCCACGGTCGGCAGCTGGGCAGAGGTCAGCCCCGGGCGGACGAGACCGCCGGGCCGAACCGATTGGCGAGCCGGGTTCTGAATGCCTGCCACTGTACCGTTTCCTCTAACTGCTGTTAGATGAAACACTAACACAGAAGGGCCGATTGTCAAGATCGCGGCCCGGCCTGCGCTCATCCTGAGCACGCGGATCCTCGCTCGAACAAGTGGCCCTTACAATGCGGAGACCCGCGGTGACCGCCCCGGATGCCGCGCCGCGTCCCTGGAGGATTAGGACCGCATGACCGTCCCGAGCGTCACGTTCACCGACGAGCGCCTGTCGAACGGCCTGCGCCTGATCGTCTCCGAGGACCACCTGGCGCCCGTCGTGGCGGTCAACATCTGGTACAACGTCGGCTCAAAGCACGAGGTCGCTGGCAAGACCGGCTTCGCCCACCTCTTCGAGCACGTCATGTTCCAGGGCTCCGGCCACGTCGCCAAGACCGAGCACATGGCCCTCGTCCAGGCCGCCGGCGGCACGATGAACGGCACCACCTTCCTGGACCGGACCAACTACTTCGAGACCGTGCCGAGCCACCAGCTCGAGCTGGCCCTCTGGCTCGAGGCGGATCGGATGGCCACGCTGCTGGGCGCGCTCAACCAGGAGAACCTGGACAACCAGCGAGACGTGGTCAAGAACGAGAAACGGTCCTCGTACGACAACCGGCCTTACGGGTCGTGGTTCCACAAGCTGCAGGAGCACGTCTTTCCGCAGGGCCATCCGTATCACCATCCCACGATCGGCTCCATGGAGGATCTCGACGCGGCCTCCCTGGAGGACGTGGCGACCTTCTTCCGGACCTACTACGCACCGAACAACGCGGTCCTGTCGATCGTCGGCGACGTGGAGCCGGCGCAGGTCCGCCGCTTGGTGGAGAAGTACTTCGGCGAGATTCCAGCGAACAGAGCGATCCCGGCGCTCGGCGACGTGAGCCTGCCGCCGATCCTAGGAGCCGAGACGCGCGAGGTCGTCGAGGACCGCGTTCCTCTGCCGCGCCACTTCTTCGCGTTCAGGGCGCCTGTCCTGGGCGATGCGCGCTTCGACGCGCTCGAGGTGGCCTCGCAGATCCTCGCCGGTGGCAAGGGGAGCCGGCTGTACCGGCGCCTCCTTCGCGAGGACCGCATAGCCCAGGACGTCTCGTTCTTCGCGCTCGGGCTCGTGGGCGGGGCGTCGATCGTGGCCGGGCAGGCGACGGTTCGCCCGGGCGTAGAACCAGCCGTAGTCGAGGCCGCATTCGAGGAGGAGCTGGAGCGCATCGGCCGCGAGCCGGTCACCGACGACGAGCTGGCCCGGGCCCGTGCCCTGATCGAGACATACGAACTGGAGGCGCTGCAGCGGGTGGACGAGCGGGCCGACCGGCTGTCGAGCTACGCCACGCTGCTCGACGACCCGGGCATGATCAACCGGCAGCTCGACCGTTACCTGGCGGTGGGGGCGGCCGAGATACAGGCCGTCGCCGCGGAGGTGCTCCGGCCTGAGAACCGGGTCGTGCTGACGTACGTTCCCGCCTCTCAGCCCGCCGGCACCACGACCGACAAGGAGTCCGCGGCATGACGCTCGAAGAGGTCCTGTCGTCCAGGCCGTCGCCCGGACAGCCGAGACGGTATGAGTTCCCCGCGTTCGAGCGGACGGTCCTTCCTTCGGGCCTGCAGGTCCTGGCCGTCGACGTGCCCGGGCGGCCCCTGGTTTCGGCGAACCTCGTCGTTCGGCGGGGAGCGGCCGAGGAGCCCGCGGAGATGGCCGGAGCCACGGTCCTAGCGGCGCGGGCAATGACGGAGGGCACCGAGCGGTACCCGGGCGTCGAGCTGATCGAGGCCGGCGAGAGGTTGGGCGCCACACTCCACGTGGACGCCAGCTGGGACGCCTTCACCGTTTCGGTCGATGTCGTGGGCAGCCGCCTCGAAGCGGCGCTGGAGCTGCTGGCCGAGCTGGCTCTGAGGCCGACGTTTCCCGAGGAAGACGTCGCCCGTCTTCGCGACGAGCGGCTGAACGACTTGCTGCAGGTCAAGGCTGATCCGCGCCGGCGCGTGGACCACGCCTTCACCTCGATCATCTATACATCCGACTCGCCGTACGCCCGGCCTGCCGGCGGCGACGAGGTCACGGTGCCGCGTCTGACGCCCGATGTCCTGCGAAGCGTGCATCGATCCCTGCTGGATCCTCGCCGGACGGCCCTCGTCGTCGGCGGCGACCTGGCCGGGTTGCATGTTCCGCGGATGGTCGAGGCCGTGCTCGGGTCGTTCGGCGGGCCGTCGATGGGCGGGACGGCCGGCGGCCGCGAACCGGAGACGCGGGCCGAGTCGGCGGTGGATCGCCCTATCGTCCGCTTCTACCACCGGCCCGGTTCCGTCCAGACTGAGCTGCGCATCGGGCACGTGGGCCTTTCTCGACGGGCTCCGGACTTCCATGCCGTCCAGGTCATGGGGGCGATCCTGGGCGGCCTCTTCAATTCGCGCCTGCAGATGAACCTGCGGGAGGAGAAGGGCTACACCTACGGCATTGGCGCCGGCTTCGACATGCGCCGCGGGGCGGGGCCATTCGCCGTTCGAACAGCCGTCCAGACCCCCGCCACCATCCCCTCGATCTCGGAGTCGCTCTCGGAGCTGCGCCGGATCCGTGACACGCAGGTCACCCGAGCCGAGCTGGATGCGGCCCGCGACTACCTGGTGGGGGTCTTCCCGCTGCGCTTCGAGACGCCCGGCGCGGTCGTCGGTGCTCTCGGCGGCCTCTTCGTCCACGAGCTTCCCGACGACGAGCTTGCCCGCTACCGGCGTGAAGTCGACGCGGTCACGATAGAGGCGATCCAGAAGGCGGCGCAGGACCACATCCATCCCGAGCGTATCGCCATCGTCGCGGTCGGCGACGTCGATGCCGTCGGAGCCGAACTCGAGTCGGCCGGGTTCGGCCAGCTCGAGGTGATCACCGAAGAAGTTCCGACCGAGACCGAGCCCGAAGAGATGGAGCTGATCGAGGGTCCGGAGGAGGAGGTCGAATGATCGTCGTGATCGGGCTGCCGGCCTACGCCGACTCGCCCGACGGCGAGCAGTGCGCCGGCGGGCTGGCGGTAGACGTGGCCGCGGCCGCGAGACGGCGGGGCAGTTCCGTCGAGCTGGTCGGGAAGGTGGGCAACGACGGTGCCGGGGACGCGGTCGTGGTCGCTCTCGGGCGTCTCGGCATCGGCCACGCGGCCTTGCTGCGCGACCCGATCCGGCCGACGCCGGTACTGGCCGCTCCGGCCGCAGACGAAGCCACGGAGCTGGAGTCGGACGGGCTCGAGGCGCGGCTACTTCCCGAGGAACCCGATGCGCGGCCCGCTCTCGAGGCAGCCGACGTGGAGCTGGCCCTGCGCTTCCTGCCTGCGGCGGGCGTGGTGGTGATAGCCGATGCGCTCTCCGAAGCCACGACCGTTGCCGGAGTCGAAGGAGCGGCCTTCGCCGCGGCCCGGTTGATCGTCCTGACGCCCGCCGGTGCGGCGCCGCCGGCGGTCCCGGCCGAAGCGACGGTCCTGGAGTCGCCGCTCGACGACGACGGCTCCTTCGGCCGGCTCGTCGGCGTCTTCGCCGGCGCCCTCGACGCGGGTGTCGAACCGGGGGTGGCCTTCGCTGAAGCCGTCGCCTCTGCCGGCTGGGAGCCCGCCGCCGAGTAGCCGGCCGGGCGACCTGGGCGCAAAGCCAGGAAGCGACGAGGAGAGCCTCTCTTCCTGTAGAGTGCCGGTCTATGGACCGCGCCGTGAACGGACTCCGACCCGAAGGAAGCACCAGCCTGCCGCCCGGTTTCAACCTCGACGCCGGAACGCCGCTGGATCGGACGACCGCGATCGCCGCCATTTCGCAGGCGGACGACCTGATGGAGCAGAGCGAGCCGGAGTACGCCCTCGCCTTCTACTCTCGGGCCACGAGCGCCGTCGACCATGACGTTTCGGCGGCCGGCTACTACGGCCGGGGCAACGCCCTCTACCGGCTGGACCACGAGAGCGAGGCGCTCGAGGCCTGGGAGCATGCCACTGCCCTGGGCGACACGCCGGTGGCGTATCGGGCCTGGCGCCAGGTGGCCGCCGCCCGCGTCCGCGCGAGCGACCTGCCCGGTGCCCTCGAGGCCTACCGCCAGTGCGAGAAGCGCGCGCCGCAGCAGGACCGCGCGGAGATCGCGTCGCGACTGGGCTGGCTGAACAAGGAGACCGGCAACGCCGGTGCCGCCAACAAGTACTTCGCCCGCAGTCGCGGCGACAGCCTGCCGCCCTTCATGACCTACCTGATCATCGCTGTCACTGCGGTCACGTCCCTTTCGGCGATGTCCGGCGCCCTGACCCGAATGGGCTTCATCGACCCCGCATCGCTGGAAGGCCAGCTCGCTATGCATTCGCTCCTGGTGGCCCACGGCGAGTACTACCGGCTCCTGTCGGTGACACTCGTCCACGATCCGAGCGACATCCTTCATCTGCTCTTCAACATGTACGCCCTGTGGTATGCCGGGCAACTAGTCGAGCGGATGTACGGCTCGTGGGTGATGTTCCTGCTCTATGCCGTCTGCGGGATCGCCGCCAGCGCGGCGAGCTACGCCTTCGGCCCGGGCGGCTGGAGCGTGGGCGCATCCGGGGCCATATTCGGGCTCTTCGGCGTCATCCTCGTCGGTACGCGCATCCATCATGCGATCCTCGACGCCCAGTCGCGGGTCATCGCCTCGCAGATCGGCGTCCTGATCGTGCTGAACCTGGCGATCGGGTTCTCCGGCTTCTTCAACGTCGACAACTACGCCCACGTCGGCGGATTGGTGGCCGGGATGTGGCTCGGCCTCGTCCTGCCGCCCATCCAGGTCCAGACGCTTGCATCCGTGTGGCAGGCTCCGCGCGGCGCCGGGTCGCGGACCCGGACGCTCGCGGTGCGTCTCGTGGGGGTGGCGGCGTTTGCCGCGGTGGTGGCGGGCGTTGTCGTCTACGGAACCGCCAGGTGGCAGGGCGACCCAAGCTACAAGCTCGAATTCCCGACGGGCGCGACTCCTCCGGCGCACGTCATCGCCGCGGCCTCGCCCGCGAATTCGGCTATCGGGCTCGCGATCGTTCGCTGAGCTTCCTCAGGCCAGGTCATCGCGCCAGCCGAATCGGTCTAAAACGCGGTACATGTTCCGGCGGTTCAGACGCGATCGATCGGGCGGCCAGGAAACCTCCTCGCGCTCGAGTGGCAGCTCCAGGCGAACCGCCCGGCGAGGCGCCGGCAGGTCGAATTCGAGCTCGGCAGGCTCGGGCATCTCGGCTCCGGGCGCGGCGGCGCGGTCCGCACTGGGAGTGGCGCCGGGCTGGCCCTCGCCTCCGCCCTCGCCGTCAGGCTCCACGTACTCGGCTCCTTCCGGCTCGGCCCCGGCTCGCAGGCGCAGCGTCCACCACACGTCCAGCCAGGCCGGCGTGACGAAGCGCTCGTCGAGCGGGCCCAGCTCCACGTAGTCGGAGCGGCGGAAGGCGAGCCAGGCTCCCTCGAGAGCGGTGGCGTCGGCAGCTTCCGACGGCGTCGCACCGGGCGGTGGACCGGCCTCGATGCGGCTGAGCGCGTTCGGGCGCAGCGGGCCCGGCCCGGCCGCGGCCAGCCCGAAGCCGCCCGCGACGGCAATGGCTGGATCCCGCAACGCGGCGGCAAGCGGGCTCAGCGCGTCGCCCGACGGCCATGCCGTGGCGTTGGCCAGGAGCACGAACTCCCCGGCGGTGCGGCGCAGACCTATGTTCAAGGCCGCCGCGTACCCCAGGCGCTCGGAGGTGCGGAGCACTTCCGGGACTGCTCCGCCGATCGGCGACCGGTCGAAGGCTTCGACCCAGAGAGCGGCGGCCTGGGCCTCGCTCGGATCGTTGGCGACGAGCACGATCTGGGTCCCGGCCGGTGCGTGGCTCCGAAGCGCCGAAAGAAGCCGCGACAGGCGTTCGGGCTCCTCCGATGCCGGGACCACAACCGTCCACGCGGCTGTGGCCGGGGCGTCGAGCAGCGACGGCACCGCGGCCGCAGATCCATACCGCGGATCGCCGTGGACGTTGATGCTGACGGGAGCTGCCGGACCCACGCTCGTTCTGCTGCCGTGGTCGGTCACTCTCCAGCCGGCCGCCTCTATCTGCGCCTTCAGCGCGTCGGCGCGCGGCCAGTCGCGGCGGAGGCGAGCCTCTGTCCGCTCACGGACGAGGTGCGTTATCTCGGCCGGCGGTCCGGCGGGGGAAGTCGGGTCGGTCACGGTTTCAAGGATAGCGGCGACGCGGCTGCGGCCGGCGGCTGCGGCCGGACGCGGCGCTACTGGTCTTCGGGCTCCCGGGCTCTGACGGCCGGCATCACCGGCGAGATCGGCATCAGGACGGTGACGCGGCCGCCGTGAGGGGCTACGTTCTCGGCCCAGGCCTCGCCGCCGTGGGCACGGGCCAGCTCGCGAACGATCGCGAGGCCCAGGCCGGAGCCGCCGCCGCTGCGCGATGGATCGGCCCGGAAGAAGCGCTCGAAGACCTTCTCGGTCGTCCCGGGCGGGAAGCCGGGTCCGTCGTCGGTGACGCAGAACGAGACGCCGGCCGGCCGGCCGGGCAGCGTCAGGGCCGACGCCCGCAACCAGACGTGGCCGCCTTTGGGCAGGACCGAGAGCGCGTTGTCGACGAGGTTCTGGAGGATGCGCTCGGCCGCCAGCCGGTCGCCCGTAAAGATGAGCTCCGGCTCGCCGGGAGCGGCGCCGGCGACATCGACCGAAATGCCCTGGGCCGCCGCCCTGCTCTCGAATCGGGCCGCGGCGCCGGTCAGGAGAGCGTTCGCATCGAGGGCCTCGGGCCGAAGAGCGGCGGGTCCGTCCCGCAGCCGCTCCACCACGCCGAGCTCGCCGACGAGGCGCTCCAGGCGCTGGGCTTCTTCGGCGATGGTCCGCGCAGCCGCGGCCGCTCGCTCGCCGGTGGCCGTTCCGTCGGCGATGGCCTCCGCGAACCCGCCGATGCTCGTCAGCGGCGTGCGCAGGTCGTGGCGGAGGTTGGCCAGGAGCTGGGTTTCCTCGTGGCGGGTGGAGGCAAGCTCGTGGGCCATCGCGTTGAAGCGCTCCGTCAGGGCGGTGACCTCGTTGGGCCCTTCGAGCGGCAGCGGCTCGATCTCACCGGCCGCGGTCGGCAGGTCGCGGGCCGCGCCTGCAAGGCGGCGCATCGGTCCGGTCACGGATCGGGCCAGGAGCCAGGCGATCGGCAGCCCTACCAGAAGCAGGACGATGACGACGATGAGCAGCGTCCTGAGGAGGTCGCTCAGCGCCTGCTCGATGGAGTTGTCCGGCATGGCGAAGACGAACTTGAAGCCGCCCGTCGCGTTGGCGTTCGGCTCGATGTATACGTACCGGCTGCCGTCGGAGGTCTTCAGCGTCCCGATCGCATTCTTCACTCCGGCGGGCGGAGGCGGCGGCATCGTGGCGGAGGAGGGATTTCCGGCGACAACTCGAACGGCCCCGCGTGGACCCTGGACGAGCACGAAACCGCCCTCGTCGACGATGGACCCCGTCAGATTTCTGATGCGACCTTCGAACCCCGTCTGGTCCGAGACCGGGTTGGCCAGCAGGCTCGCTTCGACGACGACCACCTCGTAGCCGAGCGATTTCTTGATGTCGTCCTGGTGGGCGTCGCGCAGCACGACGAAGAGCGAGGCGCTCACCGTCACCAGCATGGCAATGCCGAGCGCGGCAAAGGCAAGGAAGATGCGCTTCGTCAGGCTGCGGGGAAGCATCGCTGGGCCCTAGTCGGCGGACGCTGGCGGCGGGAAGGTCACGGCGGTGCCCCGCGGCGGCGGTACGAGCCGGTAGCCGATGCCGCGGATCGTCTCCACCTGCGGACCGTCGTCGCCGAGCTTCTTGCGGACCTCGGCCACGTGGACGTCGACGGTCCGAGTCTCGCCGGGGAAGTCCGTGCCCCAGACATCTTCCAGCAATGCGTCGCGGCTCAGAACGACCCCGGGATCGCGCGCCAGCGCCGCCAGCAGGTCGAACTCGCGGGCGCGCAGGTCGAGCCGCCTGTCGCCGACCGAGGCCTCGCGCCGGCGCGGATCGATACGCAGGTCGCCCACCTGGATCGGCCGCCCGCCCTTTGCCGTGACGTCCGTGCGGCGCAGGATCGCCTTGACCCGTGCCACCAGCGCTCGCGGGTTGAACGGCTTGGTCACGTAGTCGTCGGCACCCAGCTCCAGCCCGACGATCGCGTCTATGTCTTCCGACCGGGCGGTCAGCATGAGGATCGGCACGTCGTCTCGTCGACGCAGCTCGCGGCACACCTCGAAGCCGTCCAGCTTGGGCAACATCACGTCGAGGACGACGAGGTCCGGGTCGCTGCGCTCGAACTGCACGAGAGCCTGCTCGCCGTCGCTCGCGGCGACGACGTTGAAGCCCTCCTTCTCGAGGTACAGCCGCACCAGCTCCACGATGTTGCGCTCGTCGTCGACGACGAGGATGGTCTTCATGCGCGGAGCATACGTCCGAGAGTGGGCCGCTCGCCGCCGTTGTGTAAGCCCCAGGTAAGACGGACCGGCGCCCGGACCGCGCGGCCGACTCCTTCCGCTCGCTACCCGGCTCCGCGTCCGACCCGGTACGATGGCGCGACCGTGCGATGCGATCGCGCGTGCTCGCCGAGGGCGACCACGTCCGCTCTCGCCCGGCCCCGCCCCAGGAGGAACGGATGAACCTCTCCGGAGAAACCGAGATTGCGGCCGGCCGTGGGCGCGTCTGGGAGACCATCAGCAACCCGAACCGCGCCGCCGCGTCGAACTCGTCGGGCCTGGCCCAGATCCAGAAGATCGACGACAGCCACTACAAGGTCAGTGTCACGGCCCCGTCATCGATGATGCCGATCACCGTCGTCCTGGACCTGACGCTTACCGACGTCGAGGAGCCGTCGCGGATCGCGGCCACGATCGAAGGGGCGATCATGGGCGGCCCGATCAACGGCACCGGCTCGATCGAGCTGGCGGAGCTGGGTCCCAAGCTGACACGTGTAACGTGGGTCGCAGACGCCACGCTGGGCGGCCTGCTGGGCGGCTTCGACTCGATGGTCCAGGGTCCCGTCCAGAACGCCGCCGACGAAGGATTCGCCTCGCTAAAGGCCCGCCTCGAGGCCGAGGAAGCCGCCGCCGGGTCGTAGCGGTCCGAATGCCCGGCCGTCGCGGGGCTACTTCAGGCGCGTGTACGTTCCGGTGAGGTACGTCTGCGCCAGGATCTTCGTCGTCAGTGCGGTGCGGACTTCGGCCGCGGACGGCGTTCCGCTCAGGCTCAGCCGCGAGGAGAGTGCCCATAGCGTGAAGCGGTAGTGGTGCGTGCCGCTGGGAGGGCAGGGCCCGCCGTAGCCGGCCCGGCCAAAGTCGTTGCGGCCCTGCGGCGCCACGGCGGTGGGCGCCAGACCCTCCGGCAACGAACCGCCCGAACCGCCCGGGATGTCGTAGATGACCCAGTGGATGAAGCCGCGAGCGTCGGGGTCGTCGACTATCAACGCGAACGCGACGGTGCCGCGCGGCGCGCCCTCCCAGGCCAGCGCCGGCGAGACGTCAGCGCCGTCGCATGAGTGGCGCGCGGGGATGGCGCCGCCTTCGGCGAAGCTCGGACTCACGAGTACGAAACCGGCCATCGCTGTCTCCATCGAGGAATCGACCGCGGGAGCCGTGGGCGACTCCGCTCCCGCAGAGCATGACGCAAATGAAAGGGCCAGAACCAGCGCCATCGCTTGCGTCGGGCCCGGCCTTCCGACGATGCCCATCGGGCGCAGGATGAGATGGCGCGACCCTGCGGTCAAGGCGCCCCGTCTTCGATTGCCGGCGTCGATCGTGTCATGCGCTCACGTGGAGTACGATGGCCGCACGCAGCGCCAAATCGCCCGGACCAGGGCAGATTGCGTGCCAGGCCTCGGCAATCGCCGTGATCCTCCATTCCCCGGGCGGCAAGTGGATCTCCGGGTCTGTAGCCCACCAGCGGTCGAAGTCGGAGGGCTTCGCGTCAGGCCCAAAGCCGGGGCCGGACTTCCTGATCGGCGATGAGACCGGAATGCCGGGTTCGAGCCGGCGCCACCTGCAGTCGGCTGTTTCGGGGCCGCTCATGTGCCGGTTGCCATCGAGTTGGTCGAACGAGAACAGGATGGGGCCGCTGCCGGAGGAACCGTAGTAGACGGCCTCAGACCCGATGACGGAAAGCGTTGCCTCGCCGGTGATGGCCTCGTTAGTGTGCCACTCGGTCTTGGGCAACTCGAGCACCAATCGAAAGGATCCCTGGCTGTCTTCGGCTCGGGCGGGGACCGAGGTCGTCGGCCCCGCGCTCGCGGGCGGCACCGGGCCCAGACCGCAGGCCGACGCCACGATGCAGAACGCGCCCGCGGCGATCAGTCTTGCTCGCACTCGACCCTCCCTCTTGAAGACGCGTGCAGCCGGTATCAGGTTCCAGTCGATCAGCCGCCCCGATAAACCTTCCTTTCCATGCTCTCGGCCGAGGCGTTGCGGACCGCTTTGTTGAAACGGCGGGCTCGATCGCGCTGGGCGGCCGGCGACGGCTGCTCCGCCAGTTCATGGGCCAGGCGGCGGTAGCTCTTCAGGCGACGCTCATCGAGCCCGCCGGCCTGGACGGCGGCGCGGACGGCGCAACCGGGCTCCAGCCGGTGGGAGCAGTCGGCGAATCGGCATCTCAGGGCAAGTTCGACGATCTCGCCGAAGGTCTCATCGAGCCCTTCGTCCGCGTCCCAGACACCGAACTCGCGCATGCCCGGCGTGTCCAGCACGAGCGCGCCGCTCCCCAGGAGGAAGAGCTCACGGTGAGTGGTGGTGTGACGGCCTCGAGCGTCGTCCTCGCGGATCTCGCGCGTGACCATCAGCTCCTCGCCGGCAAGCCGGTTGAGGAGCGTGGACTTGCCGACGCCGGAGGAGCCGACCAGGGCGAGAGTCTGACCCGGCACGAACCAGCGAGCCACCGAGTCGAGCCACTGCCCGGTTCGCGCGCTGATCGCGACCGCCGAAACGTGTAGCTCCGACTCGACCTGAGCGGCCTGTTCGGCGGCGTCGTCGACCAGGTCCGCCTTGGTCAGCAGCAGGACCGGCTCCGCGCCCGACTCTCGTGCCATCGCCACGTACCGCTCGAGGCGGCGTGGGTTGAGGTCGTGGTTCAGCGAGGTCGCGATGAAGAGCGTGTCTACGTTCGCCGCGATCGTCTGCGCCCCGGGCCTTGACCCGGCCGCCTTGCGGCGGAAGGCCGAATGTCGCGGCAGGGTTGAGTGAATCGCGGAGATCCCGCCGTGGGGCGACTCCAGGCAGACGACCCAGTCGCCGACGGTCGGGTATTCGGCATGGTCGGTGGCGCGGCGCAGCTTGCCGGTTGGAGATGCCGCGGTCTCCCCCTTCTCGCCGATTACGATCCACAGGCCACGGTGCTGGGCCGTAACTCGGGCCGGCCACATGCCGGAATCGGCGAAAGGCGCGAAGGCGGCCGCCCATCGGTCGTCCCAGCCCCATGCCGCCAGAGAGTGGGGGAGCGGAGCCGGGACGAACTCGGGCTCGCCGCTCCCTGGAACGGTCGAATCCATCTATCCAACCCTCTTGAGCTTGCCGGTCCGCTTGGCATAGCGCTCGGCACGGCCGAAGCCCCACAGGCCCAGCGGGATGAAGACGAAGGCCATGACCACCAGCGGCCACAGGTCGGGCAGCAGCTGGTAGACGGACGCGCCGTCGATCAGGGCCCGCCGGACCGCGTCGAGGACGTAGGTTGCCGGTGAGATGCGGGAGATCAGCTGCATCCAGCCGGGCAGGATGGTGGTCGGGTAGTAGACGCCGCTGACGAGCAGCAGGCACGACTGCAGGACGAAGACCATCTGCGACCCGCGCTCGACGGACATCATCGGCAGGATCGCGGCGAGCATGCCGATGCCGATGAAGCTGGCCGAGCCGACGACCATGAAGAGCGCCGCGGCCGGCACGTTCGCCCGCCCAAGGTCCAGCGAGAAGAAGAGCGCCAGGACGATCAGCAGGATCGTCGTGTGGATCAGGCCGTAGATGACCGCGTACAGGGCCGATCCGAGCAGCTGCACGGAACGGCGGACTGGCGCCATCATCGTGTACTCGAGCGTGCCTTCCCAGCGCTCCCAGGTGATCGTGTCGCCGATCGACTGGAAGACCACCGACAGGTAGTTCCAGAAGACGGCTCCGACCACGAGGAGCATCAGGAGCCGGGTGCTGCCGACCGACTGGCCGATCAGCGACACGGACAGCGCGCCCGCGACGGCGTAGACCAGGAAGGCGACTTCCCAGCCGAGGTAGCGCTTGGTGAGGTTGAAGTTGCGCTCGACGAAGGCGTAACTGGCACGCGCTTCGCGATGTACTGCGATCACGGTTGTGTCTCCTGTGGCGAACCTGCCTGGGCCGGTTCGTCTTGGGCGCTGCCGCCCGGCGCCGGCCCCGAACCACCGACCGTGCGATCGGCGGCGCGGAGCTCAGCGACGGGCGGCTAGCTGGAGGGGGCCATCGGCCGCGAGCATCGATCGGACCTGGATCAAGCCGTGGCCGACGCGCCTGCGGATCGAGCGGTGTGGCGCCGGCGCCCGCTCGTGGAGCCGGAGCTGGAGCCTTCGCTCGATCTCGCGTTGACGTTCGTTGTGGATGTCTCTGGCGATCTGATTCGCAAACAACGGAGTGTCCCTTTCGGAGGTGATTGGCAAGTGATTGGACCGGCCGGGCCGGCGCCGTCTGGTGGTTGCCATCGGACGCCTCCTAGTCGGCCGGGTCCGCCTCTCCCTCTTCGATGTCGTCGTCGAGGGAGCGGCCGGTGTACTTCATGAACACGCTTTCGAGGGTCGGCTCGGCGCCTGTCTCGATAGCGATGTGAGTCTTGAGTTGTTCGGGCGTGCCTTCGGCTGTGAGCCGGCCACCGGCAAGGATCCCGATTCGCCCGCAGAGCCGATCGGCCTCGGCCAGGTCGTGCGTCGTGAGCACGATCGTGGCGTCGTGATCGGCCTGGAGCTCCTCGATGAAGGTCTGCACGTCGAGCTTCGAACGGGGATCCAGCCCCGTCGTCGGCTCGTCCAGCAGCAGCAGCGTCGGGCTCGTCAGGAGCGCCCTGGCGATGGCGACCTTCTGCTGCATGCCCCGGCTCATCTGCTCGAGCGGCCTGTTCATCCGCTTCTCGCCGATGCCGAGACGGGCCAGGATCTGGACCGCCTCGCGCCGAGCGAGTCTCGGGTCGAGGCCGTAGAGACGGGCCGCAAACGAGAGGTTCTCGGCCGGCGAGAGCTTCTTGAAGAAGGCCGCGTCGACGCTGACCCGGTTGATCAGCCTCTTGACGGCCATCTCCTCGCGGACGAGGTCGTGTCCGAAGACTTCGACCCGGCCCTCGTCCAGGGTGAGCAACCCGCTCACGAGACGGATGAACGTCGACTTGCCGCTGCCGTTGGCTCCCAGCAGGCCGTAGATCTCGCCTCGATCCAGCCGGATCGACACGTCGTCCACGGCGACGACCGGGGGCTTGCGGCGGTCCACCTTGAACCGCTTGGTCGCATGCTCCACGAGCAGTGCGGCCGGGCCCGCCGGCAGTGGCCTCAGGGCCGGCCGGCTCGGGGCCGGTTGAACTGGCTTCAGTACCGCGATGCTCATGTCACCTCCCTGCAGGGGTGGCGCTCGCGGAGCTTGGAACCGCGAGCTGGGTGGGAACGGGATGGGCTCGCGGCTCGCCCTCGAGACGTTCGCGTCTCAAGAGGGCATGAAAAAAGCCGAGGGCCCGATCTGGCCCACGGCTCAGAGGTTCGTACCGGCGGCTCTACCGCCTGGCTCTACCTCTCGGTGGGCGCAGATCTCCCGCACAGGGCGAAGCTGCCGCTCGCCTGAGCGGTCCTCGCCGGTGCCTTAGAGAGATTGCGCACGACTCACCTCGTAATGCGGCTGCTGGTTTGGCAGACCCGGGGAGAATACGCGACGGCCTCGAATACTGTCAACGACGTAGCCCACCGACGACTGCCGGCGGCCTCTTTATGAAACGGGGACGGTCGCCCCGGATGGCCGGGCAGCCGGGTGGAGGTCGGCGGCCGTCTCCGCGGGAGCCGGAACGCGGCGGCTGCTCTCGCGCACGATCAGCGTGGGCTCGAGAAGTGTCATCTCGGGGATGCCCTCCGACGTGCGGCGGGTCTGCCTGGACCACCCGATCAGCTCGTCGATCTCCTTGACCGCCAGCTCGCCGGCGTCCCCAAGGGGCTGATGGACGGTCGTCAAGGGCGGCCAGAAGTGCGAGGCTTCGGCGATGTTGTCCACGCCGACAACCGACAGCTCGTCGGGCACTCGCTTGCCGAGGCGATGGGCCGCATGCAGGACGCCGAGGGCCATCTGGTCGTTGCTGGCAAAGATGGTGTCGATAGCCGGGCAGACTTCGAGCATCCGGTAGAGGGCCTGCTCGCCGCTCGAGACCGTCCAGTCACCCTCGACGATGAGGCGCTCATCCACTTCTCGACCGTGAGCCTGGAGGGTCCGGCGCCAGCCGGCCAGGCGCTCCTGCGCCTCCCACCAGCTCGGCGGCCCGGTGATGATTCCTATATGGCGGGCCCCGCCGGCGAGCAGGTGCTCGGTCGCCAGGCTGCCGATGGCGGCATTGTCGATGGCGATCGATGGCAGGGAGGGCCGGCCGGCCATGCCGCCTACCAGGATCACCGGCACGAGGAGCTCGGTGACCTGGGTCCGCAGCCACGCTCGGTTGCCGCCCATCTCGGGGATGGCCCAGATGATGCCGTCCACCTGGCGGGCCGAGAGGCGATAGAGAAGTTCGGCTACGTCGTGAGTCTCCGGCTCGAGGATCAGGTTCAGCATGATCGCGTAGCCGATCTCGGCAGCCTGGCGCTCGATCGCCGTCAGGACGCGCGAGGGCCCGAAGTAGTCGAGGCCGTACGCGACGACCCCGAGGACGTGGCTCCGGCCCTGGGTCAGGCCCCGGGCGAGCATGTTCGGGGCGTAGCCGGTTTCGCGGATGACCTGCTGGACGCGTTCGAGGGTTTCCGGGGCGACGTCGGGTCGGTTGTTGAGCACGCGTGAAACGGTCTGCGTCGATACGCCGGCCGCCGCCGCCACTTCTCTGATGGTCAAGCGTTTCGGTTGAGCCACCAAACGGCTCCTCCCCGCTCTCGAGAGCCTGCCCCTCCAGTATCAGGCCGGCCGTCGGACTTCGCCTATTGACTCACGTTTGACGGCCATGCTAGATTGTTACCGCTCCCGTTACCGTTACCGGGAACGATAACATCAGCAGGGAAAGTTGGCAACGAACAGTTCAGGGTTCCAGGGAGGACCCCGCGGGGTTACCCGCGTCGGGGCTGTGGAAGCACCAGGGAGCGCAGCCAGGTCGTGAGCGTGTTGTGGAGGGCCTGCCGCATGGGCTGCGGGTCGAGGAACGCGCCAACAGAGACACGAGGCTGCTATGGACGCGCCGCTGCAATGGACGGCTGCACGGTCACGCGAGGAGACAGGTCCGTCACACGCTCAACGGCCCTGCGCGGTCGCGCAGCGGCCTCCTGATTCGTAACCAAACGTCGGGTCGCAGTTGCCGCTCCTGCGGGGGCGCGATGACCAAGAGGAAGAGGCCGCTTTCATCGAGACCGGCCGGGCCGGGCTGAAGCGGTACCAATCCGTCGGCTGTCCTGGAGGAGGTGTGGATGGCATCACAGGCCACTTGACTATGGTGGCGAGGACCTGGCACGAGTCGGAGGCTCAAGAATCCAAGGAGGCAGTAGAGAGACTGCCCCTTCCGGACAAGTGCAGGAGAACTCCACTACTGCCCGTAGCAGACACGGAGATCAACAAATGACGAAGTCCCGATCTCTCCGGATTGCATTGGCGATTCTTGCGATGTCGGCGGTTGTCGGCGGGTGCTCCAGCGCTGCCGCCACCCCGACCCAGAAGACCTACACCTACAAGGACATGACGGTCGGGTTCATCCAGACCGGATCCGAGTCCGGGTGGCGCGCCGCGAATACCTCTTCCTTCAAGGAAACGGCGACCGCTGACGGCATCAACCTCAAGTTCTACGACTCCCAGAACAAGATCGAGAACCAGATCACCGCGTTCAACCAGTACATCCAGGACCCGGCTGTCAACGTGATCATCCTGGCCGCCGTCGGCACGACCGGCTATGACGAGGTCCTCAAGGCCGCCAAGGCTGCCGGCAAGGTGGTCGTTATCGAAGACCGCCGCATCGAGGCCGACGCGAGTCTGTACTACACGTACATCGGCTCCGACTTCGACAAGGAAGGCAACAATGGCGCTGCTGCCATGTGCACCGCCCTCAAGGGCATGAGCGGCGCCAACGTCGTCGAGATCGGTGGCGATCAGGCCGCTTCGGCCGCCATCGACCGCGCCAAGGGCTTCCGCGAAGGCATCGCCAACTGCACGGACGAGACCATCAAGATCCTCGACACCCAGTCCGCCCCCGCATGGGACCCGGTCCAGGGCAAGGCCATCATGGAGGCCTACCTCAAGAAGTACCCGGGCCAGATCCAGGGCGTCTACGCGCACAACGACGAGCTGGCCATCGCCGCCATTCAGGCCATCGACGCAGCCGGTCTCAAGGCCGGCACCGACGTCAAGGTCATTGGCTTCGATGCCACCGCCGACGGCTTCAAGTACCTCATCTCGGGTGAGATGTTCGCTGACATCGAGTGCAACCCGCTTCTCGCCCCCCAGGTCTACAAGGCCGCTCTTGACGCCCTCAACGGCGTCACCGGTCAGGCTGCCTGGGTCGCCTCGCAGGAGGGCCAGTTCTTCGCCTCCCAGGGCGCGGATGCCCTCAAGGCCATCCTCGCAACCCGCAAGTACTAACCATGTGCCAGGCGCGTTGACTTGTCGGAGTCGACGTAGCGAGTAAGTCGCGAAGGGGAGAAGCGGCAACGCCGCTTCTCCCCTTGCCTGAACGGGCAGCAGTGGCCACGATTGGCCCTGGCTGCACGGAACCCGCCGACACCGACTGCAATCTGTCCCAGGCCCGCGAGGGCGCGCCTATCGCGGGAACCGTCAGCCACCATTTCGCCGGGAGAACGGCGGTTCTCCCCAGGCGGTTTCTATACGGTCGTCTCGAGCCGCATGACCAGTAGGTGACTCAATGCCAGACTCCGACCGGGAAATCATCGCAATGACGGGCATCGACAAGTCCTTCCCTGGCGTGCATGCGCTCCAGAACGTGGACTTCTCCCTGGCCAAGGGCGAGATCCACGCTCTCGTCGGCGAGAATGGAGCCGGGAAGTCGACCCTCATCAAGATCCTCACGGGCGTCGATCGCGCGGACAGGGGAACCATTGCGCTGGATGGCCGCCTCGCGTCGGTCCGATCGCCGCTGCAGGCGCAGGAGCTCGGCATCAGCACGGTGTATCAGGAAGTCAACCTGTGCCCGAACCTCACCGTCGCCGAGAACATCCTCATCGGCCGGCAGCCCACACATCTCGGGCTCACGGTGAACTGGAAGGCCATGAATGCCCGCGCGGCGGAGTTCCTGAAGGAGCTTGATGTCGAGATCGACGTGACCCGGCCGTTGGGCTCCTACTCGGTCGCGATCCAGCAGATGGCGGCGATCGCGAGGGCGCTCGTCGTCACCAACGCCAAGGTCTTGATCCTCGACGAGCCGACGTCGAGCCTTACCGCCCACGAGACGGCGCAGCTGTTCCGGGTAATGCGGAAGCTGAAGAGTGAAGGCATCGCGATCGTCTTCATCACCCACTTCCTCAACCAGGTCTTCGAGGTCTCCGACCGGGTCACGGTCTTGAGGAACGGCGCGCTGGTCGGCACGTACCCAACGGAGAAACTCGACAACTTCTTGTTGATCAGGTTGATGCTTGGTCGGAGCATCACAGACCTCGACGACATGAAGGCCCACAAGATTGAGAGCAGCCAGAAGATCTCGGCCGAGCCGTTGCTTCAGGCCGAACAACTGGGCCTCTCCAACTCGATCGATCCGTTCGATCTTGTGTTGCACGCGGGCGAGGTCGTAGGCATCGCCGGATTGCTTGGATCCGGCCGAACGGAGCTGGCAAACCTGCTCTTCGGCATCGACAGACCGGACAACGGGACGATGGTCATGGACGGCAAGTCCGTCTCGGCCTTCTCGCCGGCCGAGTCCATCGCGCGCGGGATCGCGCTCTGCCCGGAAGACCGCAAGGTCGAAGGGATAATCGCCGATCTGACCGTGCGAGAGAACATCGTCCTGGCCATGCAAGCCGGTCTGGGCTGGTTCCGGCGAGTGGGCACGAAGGAGCAATACGAGATCGCCGACAAGTACATCAAGCTGCTGAATATCAGCACCCCCACGGCCGACCAGCAGATAAGGAACCTGAGCGGCGGGAACCAGCAGAAGGTGATCCTCGCCCGCTGGCTCGCCGCCAACCCTCGCCTGCTCATCCTCGATGAACCGACGCGGGGCATCGACGTCGGGACGAAGGCGGATATCCAGAAGCTCGTCCTCTCGCTGGCCGATGAAGGCAAGTCGTGCATCTTCATCTCGTCCGAGTTGGATGAAGTGCTGCGAACCAGCCATCGCATCGTCATCATGCGAGACCGGTCGAAAGTGACCGAATTCTCCGGCCAGGTCGATGAGAAGGACATCATGCAAGCGATCGCGGGAAGTGCGTCATGAACGGCTCGTTCTCCAGGACCTGGGGCAAGCTCACGGAGAGCATGCTCTTCTTGCCTACGGCCGCCCTGTTGCTAATCTTGATCGCCGACTTCTTCCTGATCCCCGGCTTCTTCTCCCTCCAGGTGAAGAGCGGCCATCTCTACGGCAACGTAATCGACATCCTGGTCCATGGCTCGCCTACGATGATCCTGGCAATGGGAATGACGCTCGTGATCGCCACGGGCGGAGTCGATCTCTCCGTCGGCGCCATCATGGCCATCACATCATCGGTGGCCTGCGTAATGATCAACCCGACCATCGTGGGAATGAACCTCACCGACCCGCAGAAGTTCATCAACGATCCCCAGTACACCTGGGCCCCGCTGTGGGCGGTGGTCGTCGTGCCGATGGTCATCGCCACGCTTTGTGGGCTGTGGAACGGCATGCTCGTCTCCTACGGGCGGATCCAGCCGATGGTCGCAACGCTCGTTCTGATGATCGCCGGCCGAGGGATCGCCCAGCTGATCACGAACGCCATCCAGATCATCATCTTCAACGACACGTACGCCTTCATCGGGAACGGCTACGTCATCCTGCCGTTCTCGTTGTATGTGGCAGTCGCGGTGTTCATAGGAGCCTGGCTCTTAACGCGTCGAACTTCGATCGGCCTCTTCATCGAATCGGTCGGGATCAACTACCGATCGAGTTTCTACAGCGGCATCAATGAGAAGAAGATCAAGCTCTTCGCGTATGGGTTCTGTGGCTTCTGCGCGGGCATCGCTGGGCTCATCGTGACGTCCAACATTCGCACGTCGGATGCGAATCAGATCGGGATGTACACGGAGTTGGACGCGATCCTGGCCGTCGTAATCGGCGGGACTCTCCTCGGAACCGGTGGTCGCTTCTCGTTGATGGGCAGCGCCATCGGGGCCCTGGTTCTGCAGACGACGATCACATCGATGCTGTCGTTCGGCGTTCCGGCGAGCGCGGTCATTGCTGTCAAAGCTTTGGTCGTGATTGCGGTGGTCCTCCTCTATGCCGAGCAGGTCAAGGGATTCGTTCGTAGGTTGGGCGGCTCGTCCTTGCGTAGGGAGACAGCACAATGAAGACGGCTTTGGCCGCGGCACTGGCAGGAAACCGTAAGTTCCTGCCGCTGGCCTCCACAATCGGGCTCTTCGTGGTTGTCTATCTCCTGGGCTTCCTAGCCTATCCGGCTATGCGCGACGGGCAGGCATTCTTCAACCTGATGGATGCGGCTCCGTTCTTGATCGTCACGGTCGTGGGTGAGTCCTTCGTGATCATCTCCGGCGGCATCGACCTCTCGGTCAGTGGCATCCTCGCCCTGACTACCGTGGTCGCGGCGTCGCTGCTCCAAATGGGCTGGAGCGCGTGGATGATCTTCCCAGTCGTCCTGCTGATGGGGATGCTGTTCGGGTTGGTGATGGGTTTGCTCATCACCTACCTGAAGGTGCAACCCTTCATCGCAACGCTCGCGGGCATGTGGCTGGCTCGTGGTCTGTCCTACGTCATCAGCGACGCCGAAGTCCGCATTCATGACGCAACGTACACCACGCTGGGCCAGACGAAGATCCTGATCCCGGGGCTGGCCGATCCTGCCACCAAGCGCGGCGACTACATCACCTACCTCGTAGTCGTGGCCCTGGTCGTGCTCGCAATCGGGCTCTTCCTTGCCCATTTGACCCGCTTCGGCCGGACCGTCTACGCGATTGGCGGCGGCAACGGGGCGAACGAGCAGTCCGCGCGTCTCATGGGCCTGCCGGTGAACCGGACCAAGGTCCTCGTCTACGTCCTCAGCGGCTTCTGCTCGGCCCTGGCCGGGATCCTGTACAGCATCTACGTCATGTCGGGACGTGGCAACGCCGGGACAGGATTCGAGCTGACGGCTATCGCGGCCGTCGTCATCGGAGGAATCGCGCTCACCGGCGGCGAGGGCTATCTGATAGGCGCCCTCGTAGGCGTCCTGATCACCTCGCTGATCCAGAGCATCATCCAGTACAACGGAGAGCTCAGCAGCTATTGGGTCTACATCTTCATCGGGGCTCTGATGCTCATCTTCATCGGCGTCCAGGGTATCGTGGCCGCCTGGAATGCCGAGGCGCTCGCGCGCGCCCGTGTCGGCGGCCACGCCGTCCGCAAGCCCCCTGTCGTCTGGTACAAGCGAAAGTTAATCCGTGGCGGAATGGTTGCGGTCGCCGTAGTCGCAGTGTTCGCCGTGAGCATCAACGTCGTGGTTCCGTTCGTGTTCCCCAAGCAGGCAATCGTGACCTGCACCCTCAAGCCCATGAGGCCGGACCAGGACAAGACCCTGGCTCAGGCAGGCGCCGTGATCGTCTACGAGCGGAACGGCGGGACGTCCTGCGTCGATGAGCTCTATGCCATCTACGGGGACGGCCATATCACGATCGATACGGGCGGCAGCAACGTCAAGCAGAAGCAGATCACCACAGCACAGGTGAACTCGCTTGTGTCGCAGATCAACGATCTCGGCTTCTTCACGCCCGACTTCTACACGACCCATCACACTCCTTGCGGGGCCTGTTACCAGTACTCGACGACGGTCACGTACCAGGGTCAAACGAAGACGGTTGACGCCGTCGACGGTGGCACGGACGCTCCATCCAACTACTGGCCGATGACCGGCTATCTAGCGCCCATCTTGTATGGCGGCGGCCAGTGATGAAAGGCGATTGCAGGATGAGTGCTCGAAAGACGCTGGCCGCAGTCATCGTTCTTGGGCTTGCGGTCACTGGTTGTGACTACATAGTTCCGCCGATTGACATCAGCACACCCACGCCAGCCATCGCAAGCCAGGGCTGGTCGGCCATCGCCACGAACGTTGCGGACGCAAACGGCACCCTACACGTCGATCTCGCCATCAAGAATAACACGAACGACTGGAGTGCGATGGACGTCGGCTCCAGCGCTGCGAAGGTGACAGATGCGGCCGGCAAGACCAGCAACTGCGCCACGGTCTTTGTCGGTACGTCCGTGTTCGTCAATGACGGCGGTTGGTTCCTGGCGCCTGGATTCCAGATGAAGGGGTATACGACCGGAAGCGTCGCCAAGCCGTCCACACAGTTGCTCTACGTTGAGTGCGCAGGTGTGACAAAGTCGGCTGGAGAGAAGCTGGCCATCGACTACTCGTACATCACCGGTCCCTTCAATTACTACACGCCTTCACAGCGGTACCACGACACGCTTAAGCTCGATCTCGACAAGGTCGTTTCCGATGCGAAGTACCCATTGGCTGAGGCTGTCGCGAGCTTGAAGATAGACAAGGCCGGCGCAACGATCCCTGCCATCAACGATTGCACCGTTCAGCTGACTGGTGTCAAGAGGACTGACACCGGGTTCGAGTTCAGCTGGGAGAGCATGAATCCCGGCACGAACCCGGCGTACGTCCACATAGGCCAACCGCCGGTGATCGGCTCTGACGGGATCTTGTACGGGTTCTATCTGAGCCCGCACCTCTCGGACGCTCCTATCACGCCCGTTGGTGGCAAGGGAGACTGGACGACGACCGCCACGGTGCCGGCAGGCGTGACGGGGTTCTACATCATGCTCCCGGTGGAGACAAAGCAGCAGAAGTACTTCGTCGACCACGTTGTCGACATCACCGACAAATGACGTCGCGTCGGTGAATTGCTGGGCAATGGACCTTGGGTCGTATCCGTTGGGGCGCTTCGTCCACAGCACCCCTATTCGGGAGATAGCTGGGGAGTATCGAAGTTGAAGGCGCTGGCGGAGTTCGAGGTCTGGTTCGTGACGGGGAGCCAGGATCTCTACGGCGAGGAGACCCTCAGACAGGTTGCGGAGAACTCGGGCAAGATCGCGGCCGCGCTCGACGCAGCGGACTCGATGCCCGTTCGAGTTGTCTGGAAACCCGTCGTGAAGAACGCCCAGGCGATTCTGGCGACCTTGATCGAGGCCGGCGCCACCGACAAGTGCGTTGGTGTCATCGCCTGGATGCATACGTTCTCGCCGGCCAAGATGTGGATTGCCGGGCTGCAGGCCCTCACCAAGCCGCTCCTGCACCTCCACACCCAGTTCAACCGCGATCTCCCGTGGGGCGAGATCGATATGGACTTCATGAACCTCAATCAGGCCGCCCACGGCGATCGCGAGTTCGCCCACATCGAGGCCAGGCTGGGGTTGCGGCGCAAGACGGTTGCCGGTCACTGGCACGAGAAGGCGGTCCAGGATCGGGTCGGGACATGGGCTCGGGCCGCCTGCGGGCTGTACGAGGCCAGGCACCTCAAGCTGGCTCGCTTCGGCGACAACATGCGCAACGTGGCGGTGACCGACGGTGACAAGGTCTCCGCCCAGATGCAGTTCGGGGTCACTGTCAACGGCTTCAGCGTGGGCGAGCTGAGCGATGCCGTGCGGGCGGTGGCCGACTCGAAGGTCGACGACCTCGTGCGCGTCTACGAGGCTACGTACGACATCGCGCCGACCCTCCGGTCCGGCGGTGCCGACCGCGAAGCCTTGCGTGAGGCGGCGCGGATCGAGATCGCGCTGCGTGAGTTCATGACCGATGGTGGCTTCGGCGCCATCACGGATACGTTCGAGAACCTGGACGGGCTCAAGCAGCTGCCCGGGATCGCGGTGCAGCGCTTGATGGCCGACGGCTACGGGTTCGGGGCCGAAGGCGACTGGAAGACCGCGGTGATGGTCCGGGTCGTCAAGGTCATGGCCCGCGGCCTTCCGGGGGGAACCTCATTCATGGAGGACTATACCTACCATCTCGACCCGGCCGGGCCGCGCGTGCTGGGTGCCCACATGCTCGAGGTTTGCCCTTCCATCTCAGACCGGAAGGTCTCGTGCGAGATCCATCCCCTGTCGATCGGCGGCAGGAGCGATCCGGTCCGGCTGGTCTTCGATGCTGGGACGGGACCGGCCGTCGTCGTCGCGCTGACGGACATGGGCGACCGGTTCAGGATCATCGCCAACGAGATCGATTTGGTTCCGCCGGAGAAACCGATGGCCAGGTTGCCGGTTGGGCGAGCCGTCTGGAAGCCGCGCCCGGACTTCGCGACGGCAACGGAGAGCTGGCTCATGGCAGGCGGCTCCCACCATACGGTCCTGACCCGGGCGGTCGGCGCTGAGGTACTCGCGGACTTCGCCGAGATGGCCGGCTGCGAGTTCCTCCTGATCGACGGCTCGACCACGGTCGGGAGCTTCAAGAAGGAGCTCCGCTGGAACGAGGCCTACTACCACCTGGCCCGGGGCTTGAGGTAGTCACACGGCCAAACTGGCAGGGTCATTCGTGACACCGTATTGGAGGAACGCGACTTGCCGCTGATGCTGCCCGAGCTGAGGGAAGGAGTCTGCCGGGCCAACCTGGCCCTGGTGCGTGACGGCCTGGTCACGCTCTCCTTCGGCAACGCCAGCGGGGTGGACCGCGCGGCCGGAGTGTTCGTCATCAAGCCCAGCGGCCTGCCCTACGAGGAACTCAGGCCCGAGCACCTGGTGGTCGTCTCGCTCGACGACGGGCGTGTCGTCGAGGGCGACCTGCGGCCGTCGTCAGACACACCCACCCACCTGCGCCTCTACCAGCAGTTCGCGGAGATCGGCGGCGTTGTGCACACGCACTCGAGAGCGGCCACCGCGTGGGCCCAGGCCGGGCGGCCGATTCCGGCCTTCGGGACCACGCATGCCGACCACTTCCACGGCCCCGTGCCGGTGACGCGGCAGTTGACGGCCGGCGAGGTCGCGGGCGACTACGAAGCCGAGACCGGCGCCGTGATCGTCGAGACGCTGGAGCGACTCGGGCTCGATCCCGCTGAAATGCCGGCCGTTCTAGTTGCCTCCCACGGCCCCTTCACCTGGGGTCACGACGCCGGCGAGGCCGCGGAAAACGCCACTGCCCTCGAGGCCGTCGCCGCGATGGCGTTCCAGACGCTTGCCCTCGACCCGGAGGCCGAGCCGATGGCCGACTACCTGCTGGAGCGCCACTTCCGGCGCAAGCACGGCCCGGGCGCCTACTACGGCCAGCGACGCCGATGAGCGCCCCAACCCCCGCGGGGGAGCGACCACCATGACCTGGAGGAGACCTGGTGTCTGAGCCTCGCTACACGATTGGAGTCGATTTCGGGACGGAATCGGCGCGTGCCGTGCTGGTCGACGTCGCGGACGGGCGGGAGCTGGGCGTGGAGGTCTACAAGTACCGGAACGGCGTGATCGACGAGCGCCTGCCGGACCCCGACGGCGACGTCATCCTCGGCCCCGACTGGGCCCTCCAGGATCCCAACGACTACCTGGAGACCTACAAACGGGCAGTGCCCGGCGTGGTCGCGAAGGCCGGCATCGATCCGTCCTCCGTGATCGGCATCGGCATCGACTTCACGGCCTGCACGATGCTACCGACTACGGCCGATGGCACGCCACTCTGCTTCCTGGAACGGTACCGCCGTGAGCCGCACGCCTGGGTCAAGCTGTGGAAGCACCATGCCGCCCAGCCTGAAGCGGACGACGTCAATCGCGTCGCGGCCGAGATGGGCGAGACGTGGCCGGCGCGCTACGGCGGCAAGATCTCGTCCGAGTGGTTCTTCCCCAAGGCTCTGCAGATCCTGCGCGAGGCCCCCGAGATCTACCGCGCCGCCGACCGCCTGATCGAAGCCGCCGACTGGGTCGTCTGGCAGCTCACCGGGGTCGAGACACGCAACAACTGCACGGCCGGATACAAGGCGATCTGGTCGGCCGAGGAAGGTTTCCCCCGGCGGGAGTTCTTCGCGGCGCTGGATCCCGAGTTCGCCGACGTCGTCGACTCGAAGATGTCCCGGTCGATCGCCCGCCTGGGCGAGGTCGCGGGACGATTGAGTGAGCGAGCGGCCGCATGGACGGGCCTGCCCGCCGGAATCGCCGTCGCCGTCGCGAACGTCGACGCCCACGTCTCGGCGCCCGCTGCCACCGTCACGGAGTGCGGGACTCTCGTCGCGATCATGGGCACGAGCACGTGCCACATCGTCCTGGCCGAAGGAGCCCCCGTGATCCCGGGAGCCTGCGGCGTCGTCCGCGACGGGGTTATCCCCGGCCTCTTCGGGTACGAAGCGGGCCAATCGGCGGTCGGGGACATCTTCGGCTGGTTCGTCGAGCAGTGCGTGCCGCCCGTCTACCACGAGCGCGCGCGGGAGCGCGGCGTGAGCGTCCACGAGATCCTCGAGGAAGATGCGGCGCGGCTTGCGCCGGGCCAATCGGGCCTGCTGGCGCTCGATTGGTGGAATGGCAACCGCTCCGTGCTGGTCGACGCCGATCTCTCGGGGATCCTCCTCGGGATGACGCTCGCGACCACCGCGCCCGAGATCTACAGGGCCCTGATCGAGGCCACGGCCTTCGGCACCCGGGTGATCATCGACGCCTTCGAGAAGGGCGGGATCCGGATCGAACGGGTCGTCGCATGCGGCGGACTTCCGGAGCGCAACCGCCTCCTGATGCAGATATACGCCGACGCGACCGGTCGGGCATTCCGGCTGGCCGCCTCTGCCCAGACGCCGGCCCTGGGTTCGGCCATGTTCGCCGCCGTCGCGGCCGGCGCGCAGGCCGGCGGATACGCCTCGATCGAGGAGGCGGCCCGGCGCATGGCGCACCTTCGCGACGAGGTCTACGAACCCAACGATGCCAACCGCGAGGCTTACGACCTTCTGTACGGCGAGTATGTCCGTCTCCACGATCTATTCGGGCGCGGCGGCGATCCGGCCGTGAAGAGACTCAAGCGCCTTCGCCTCGAGGCTGCGCAGTCCGGAGCACAGTCCTAGCCCGGCCGGCGCGCCACCTGGGAGGCGCGCCGGCCGGCTTTCTCGAGCCGCCGGACCCACTGCGGGCGCCGCCGAACGTTACTGCTCAGGGCTATTCCGCGGACTCCTTCGCCCGGCGCCTCGAGCTCTCGCTCGAGGTGGACCCGATCGAGAAGCCATACGCACCCGAGCAGCTGCTGCGCCGCGTGCGAGAGGCCATCAACCGGCGGTCACCGCCCTGACGTAGGGCAGAGTGTCGCCACACGGCCGGGGCACCCGGCGCGTGGTCCAACCGACCCACCACGTCCGTCCGCTCGGCGGCGGCGGAAGGTACAAGCGGCAGGGTAGACCCCGGTTCGGTCCGTGTACCATTCACGGGCCATCCATGGATCAAGTCCCCGGCCGTCCGGCGCGCCCGATAGGCGTGCTCGGCACCGGGCTCCTCAGGAGAAGAAACGCATGCCAAAGGTTGCCGGCTCCGTCAAGGAGCTCCTCGCTGCCCTCGACGGCATCGCGCGGATCGAGGGTGACCGCCTCGTCGTCGTGGACGAGGCCGGCCTTCGGACGCGCGCCATCTACGACCTCGCCTGGACCGCGACTTTCAGCGAGGACGAAGCCGCTGTAGAGGCCGCTCGCTGGATCGTCTGGGAAGCCAGCCAGGCCGTCGGCGCTCGCTCCGCGAGCATCCAGGATCTGTACAAGGCCCGCTCTCGCGGCGAGTACGAAGGCATGACCGTACCGGCCGTCAACCTCCGGGCGCAGACCTTCGACATGGCCCGTGTCATCCTCGAGACGGCCAAGAAGAACGACAGCGCGGCCATCATCTTCGAGCTCGCGCGGTCGGAGCAGACCTACACCTTCCAGCGCGTCTTCGAGTACGCCACCAGTGTGCTGGCCGGTGCCATCGCCGCTGGCTGGAAGGGCCCCGTCTTCATTCAGGGCGACCACTACCAGTTCAACGCCAAGAAGTACGCGACCGATCCCGAGAAGGTGACCGACGAGATCCGCAAGGCCTGCCGCGACGCCATCGCCGCCGGCTACCGGAACATCGACATCGACAGCTCCACCCTCGTGGACCTCGGTCCCGAGACTCTCGACGCGCAGCAGCACGAGAACTACGTCCGCGCGGCTGAGCTGACCGCCCTGATCCGCTCCCTCGAGGTGGACGGCGTGACCGTCAGCGTCGGCGGCGAGATCGGCGAGGTCGGCAAGAAGAACTCCACTCCGGCCGAGCTCAAGGCCTATCTCGACGGTTATGGCCGCGAGCTGGACGGCCGTGCCAAGGGCGCGATCGGCCTCTCGAAGGTCTCGGTCCAGACCGGTACGAGCCACGGCGGCACGCCGCTCCCAGGCGGCGGAGTTGCCAAGGTCGCGCTGGACTTCAACGTCCTGACCGAGCTGTCCGCGGTCGCGCGGCAGTACGGTCTTTCGGGCGCGGTCCAGCACGGCGCCAGCACCCTGCCGGACGACATGTTCCACAAGTTCCCGGCCACCGGCTGCGCCGAGATCCACCTGGCCACCGGCTTCCAGAACGCCCTCTTCGAGCATCCGGCCTTCCCGGCCGAGATGCACAAGGCGATCGAGGAGTGGGTCTTCGCCAACTGCCAGGACGAGCGTAAGCCCGACCAGACGGACACTCAGTTCGTATACACCGGCCGCAAGAAGGCGATCGGCCCGTTCAAGCGCCAGCTATGGGACCTCGCCACCAAGGACGAGATCCTGGCCTCGCAGGCCGCCAAGGTGGACTTCCTCTTCAAGCAGCTCGGCACCCCCGGGAGCCGCGCCATCGTCGAGAAGTACATCAAGCCGGTCGAGTACCACAAGCCCATCCCGGCTGCCGTCAAGGCCGCCCTGTAGGGCTCACTCGCTCCGCAACGACCCGAAGACCGCCCCGCGAGGGGCGCTCTTCGGTTTTGGGAGCAGACCACGGCGATGGAAGGCCGAGCGAATCGGACCCCGGGTGGCTACGATCCGCACATGAGCAGGCGCGAGGCCTCTTCCTACGAGTTGACCCGGTGGCGGGAGGCGGCCATCTCCATCTGCGACGAGGCCGATGCGATGTCATTGGCCGGGTTTCGACGCAATGTCAAGGTCTCGGCCAAGCCCGATCGAACGCTGGTGACTGAAGTCGACCAGGCCATCGAAGAGATGGTTCGGGCCCGCCTGCGAACCGAGTTCCCCGGCTGTGGCATCGTCGGGGAGGAGGAGGGCACCGAGGCAGCCGCCGCCGGCCTGTGCTGGTACGTCGATCCGATAGACGGCACCCACAACTATGTCCGCGGCATCGCAGTATTCGCGACCTTGCTGGCGGTCTGCTTCGAAGGCGAGCTCCAGCTGGGCCTCGTCAGCGCGCCGGGCCTCCGGGAACGGTGGATGGCATGGCGGGGTGGGGGAGCCTGGCGCGGAAATCAGCGGATCGCGACCAGCCGGGTCGGCACCATCGAGGATTCGCAGCTCCTCTACGGCAGCCGGACCGAGGACATGCGCTCGGGCCTCATGCCCGGCCTGGACGCGACCCTCGCCGAAGCGTGGCGCGAGCGTGGCTTCGGGGATTTCTGGGGCTACATGCTCGTCGCGGAGGGCGCGGCCGAGGCCATGACGGAGACTGGCGCGCATCCCTGGGACTGGGCCGCGCCCCTTGTCATCGTCGAGGAGGCAGGCGGCCGCTTCACCACCGCGACCGGGGAGAGGGCCATCGACGGCGCCTCTGCCGTTGCCACGAACGGCCTGATCCACGACGAGCTGCTGCGGCGCCTGCAACGCGCGGCCAAATGACGACCCCCGTCCCTTCGCGCCTGAACACTGCGGGATGACCGTCGATCGGTAGCTGGGCTACGATGCTCGAGCGCAATCGGTTCGATGAGGAGAATCACTCCGAACCGCGAACACGGAGGCACAAGATGGGCGACAAGACCCCCAAGCGACCGCCGAAGGTGAAGAAGCCGAAGCCGGCGGCCAAGCCACCGGCCAAGACCGCGTAGGTGGCGCTCAGAAAGACAAGATCGCAGCCGACGGCTGCAGGCCGTCGCTTCAGGCGCCATCAGCTCGATCTGGCCGAAGGCGGCAAGCTCATTCTCCACGGTGACGGCTCGATCACCCAGATCGACGCCGCCGGAGAGACGACTCGCCGCTGGGCGATTGGAGACCCGGACTGGGCGCGCTATGCGATCCGGTTTGGCCTCCAGCCCCAGCCGGAGACGGTGGTGCCGGAAAGCCGGCGCGCCGCCGAGCCGCGCCCCCAGGACGGCTAGACGCGGTCGGTAACGCGCAGCAGCAGCCGTGTGAGTAGGATCTAGCTCACGTCGGTTGCCAAACCACACGCCGGAGGTCTCATGTCCGCGCCTGCCCGTCCCGCGGTCCTCGTCGGTGCGCGGCTGCTCGACGGCCGGTCGCCGGACACGGTCGCCGATGGCGTGCTCGTCACGGATGACAGAGGACGGATCGTCGGCGCGGGTCCGTCCACGGCCGTAACCGCTCCGAAGGACGCCGAGCGCATCGATGTCAGCGGCCTGACTATCCTGCCCGGCATCATCGACTGCCACGTCCACCTGAGCCTGCGGCTCGAGCCGGTCGCCGACCAGGTCCAGCGCTCCGCGACGGACCTCGTGGTTCGCGCCCTGCAGACCGGTCGGGACTTCCTGGAAGCCGGCGTGACCACCGTCCGTGACGCGGGCTACACCCCGGCGGGCATCAAACGTGCTTTCGCCAATGGGGCCTTCCCCGGACCGCGGACTCAGGTCAGCTGCAGGCCGCTCTCCCAAACGGGCGGTCACGGCGACGGCTGGACTCCGTCGGGCTCGGTCCTGGATACGGACGTCAGCGATCTCCCGCCCGGCATCGCCGACGGCCCGGACGCGGTGCGCCGGGCCACGCGACTCCAGATCCGCGCCGGCGCCGACTGGATCAAGGTCATGGCCACCGGCGGTGTGCTCTCGGCGGCCGACACGCCGGACGCCAGCCAGTTCACCGTCGAAGAGATCCGCGCCATCGTCGAGGAGGCGAAGGCGGCCGGTATCAAGGGCACTTTCGCCCACGCCGAGGGCACGACGGGGATCAAGAACGCGCTGCGAGCCGGCATCAGCAGCATCGAGCACGGCGACCTGATCGACGACGAGGGGATCGACCTGATGCTCGAGCGCAACGTTCCGCTCGTGCCGACGTTCAACATCAACTTCGCCCTCATGGACGAGGACCGGGTTGCCCGTGGCGACGTCCCGCCGTGGGCGGTCGAGAAGATGCGCTACCTCTTCGACCGCCAGCAGGCCAACTTCCGGCACGCCATCGAGCGTGGGGTCCGCGTTGTCATGGGTACGGACTGCTTCAACGGGATGTATCCGCCGGCAGAGCTCGCTTACCTGGCCGAGTTCGGCCTCGGTCCATTCCGGGCCATCAAGGCGGCAACCATCGAGGCGGCTGCTCTCCTCGGCCTGGCCGACCAGGTCGGTACGCTCGAGCCCGGCAAGGCGGCGGATGTCATCGCCGTTTCGGGCGACCCGCTGGCCGAGCCCGAGCTGTGGCGCGATCCCGCCCGGATCGTCTTCGTCATGCAGGCCGGCCGGATCGTGGCGGACCGCCGCGGGGCATAACCCGTGATCTTCCAGTGGGCGGCGATGGTAATCGATGCATGGCTGGCGTTGGCACGCAGCCTCAAGTACCTCCTGGGCCACGGCGAGCAGGTGCGCCGTGCCTGGCGGGCGCTTCCCGGTGATCTGCTCGGCAGGGTCGTCATGCGCGGCTGCGGAATCGATGCCCCGACGCGCCAGGTCGCCACCGGCGACGTAACCGCCGTTCTAGTCGAGGATCCGAGAGTCGGGCGCTGGTTCCGGGCTCACCTGATCCCCGTCCAGGCGCAGACGCTGGGCCATTTCGTGCTGGCGCGGGACACTGTTCCGGAGGATGTCCTGGCCCACGAATGCGAGCACATCCGCCAGTGGGGCAGGTTCGGACCGTTCTACCTGCCGCTCTACTTCGGAGCGTCTGCGCTCGCCTGGCTGAGGGGTCGCCGGCCCTACTGGGACAACGCTTTCGAAGCCGCCGCCAGGGGGCGCGCCGAGCGTGACACGGCCGCCGCACAGAGGCCGGCTGATCCTGACCCGCGCTGTCAGGAGCCTCTGCGACACTATCGCCACAAGAGAGTGAGAGGTTGAGATGGCCACGAGCATCCAGGTCGTCTTCGATTGTGCAGACCCGCTCAAGCAGGCCGAGTTCTGGGCGGCCGCTCTGCACTACCAGATGCCGGGCCCGCCCGGCGAATTCGCGACCTGGAAGGAC
>JBEKKR010000015.1:0-73674 GCA_050010635.1 Candidatus Limnocylindrales bacterium | reverse complement strand
GCCCGCGGCCTGGAGGAGGTCGTTCGGGACCGTCGCGTCACCCACCTGGTCCTGGTGCACCGGCCCCATCACGGCCTTCACGTCGGCCGGGCCTCGCTGGCCGACCGCCTGCTAGACGCCGTCTCCGGTCTGGAGGTCCATCTCGTCGGGGAGGCTGCGGCAGGCTCGAGTCACTAAGCTCGGCCTCCACAGTACCGGCGTGGATCCGCTCACCATCTTCGGCGATGTCAGGAGTGTCGGCGACTGACTGGTCGTCAAGGAGACCATCTCGACCCAGCCGTCCGATTTCGTGGACGTGCACACCTACTGGATGATCGGGCGCCCGGGTCCCGGCGAGACGATCTACGACATCAGCGCGATCTTCCGCGGCCCAAACCTGGCACCCATGCAGGCCCAGGTCGGCGCGTTCGTCGACAGCATCACGCCGGACCCGAAGCCTGCCGCCGGCCCGAGTTGAGATGAGGACGGCGGGGCTGGTAGGGGAGGGAGGATTCGAACCTCCAACCGGGGCTGTATAAGAGCCATGCTCTAACCGTTGAGCTACTCCCCCGCCGGGGCACGATCGTACACCACGAGGCCGGCATTGCCGAAGCCCTCGTGGCTGATTGGGCGGTCACGGGTCGGGGGGTGCGGCCGGACCTGGTCGGGCTGTCGGCGTCGCTGCGCTCGGACGCTGGAATTCCTTTGTATCCCCCTGGAGAGTGCTGTTGAGCGATGGGCGGCCGGCGGCACCGAATTGGGCTGCGTTCGCCCACTCTGGCGCGGAAAGCGGCCCCGAAGGAGATCCGCCATGGCCTGCGACCAGGTTTCAGGCCGAACTGAGCCCTCAGCCGCCCGGACGCGGCGCCGAGCGGGGGTTTTGTCCATTGCACTCCCCCGGGGAGTGGAGGGCAATTCCGTGGAGGCCCGAGGCGGCCGAGGAGCCCGGGCCGGCCCCTGCCGCCAAGGGCCAGCGATCGCCTCTAGTCCACGCCGCCGCGCAGGACCTCGATCACCGGGCGGTGCGGGATCGTCTCGGGCGTGTTCTCGGCCACGAGCGCCACGCCGTCGCGGAACCGGCGCAACTCGCCTTCGGTGTTGAAGAAGCCGACGCTGATTCGGATCGCGTCGAGCGGCGGGATGGTGCGGGCGATGCACAGCGTCCGCTGCGAGAGCTCCTTGAGCGCAGGCGTCGCCCGCCAGCCGGCGATCCGGAACGTGACCAGGCCGGCCATGTTCTCGCGCGGCGTCAGCACTTCCACCCCGGGCACTTCTGCCAGCATTGATGCCGCCTCGCGGGCCATTCGGGCGATCCGGTCGTGGATCCACTGGAAGCTGACATACATCGAAAGCCAGGCCGTGCTCCGCGCGAAACCGAGTACGGATGGACCGTGGAAGCCGCCATTCTCGAACCGCCGGGCGTCCGGCCAGGGCACGCCATCCGCCGCCAGGTCCATCGATTCGAAGCTCCAGTAGCCGGCCCAGGCCATCCGCGGTCGATCGAGGACCGAATCGGCGCAGTAGACGGCGCCGGTGCCTTCGGGGCCGAGCAGCCACTTCTGGCCCGGGACGGCGTAGATGTCCACGCCCAGCTCCTCGACCGAGACGGGGATCGCCCCGACCGATTGCGCCCCGTCCACGGCGATCAGCGCGCCGCGCGAATGCGCCAGTTCGGCGATCTCGCGAATGGGGAGGCGTGCGCCGGTGGCCCACGTGACGTGGGAAAGCGCCACCAACCGCGTGCCGGGGACGATGACCCGATCCAGCGTCGCCAGGATTGCCGCCGGATCGGCGCCGGTGCCGATGTCCGCGATTGCCAGTTCCACGCCGTGGCGCTCGCGGACCGCCCACAGCGGCCCGAGGCCGCCGGCGTGCTCGAGGTTCGTGGTGACGACCCGGTCGCCGGGCTTCCAGTCGACCGCCCATGCCGCCACGTTCATCCCGTCCGTGGTCGCGTGCGTCAGGGCGATATGGCCCGGATCCGTGCCGATGACGCTGGCGATCGCCGCCCGCGCCTCCGCCCTGCGCTCCAGAGAATCCTTCCAGAAGTTGACGTCCGCCCGGCCGGTCCTCAGCTCCCATGCCTCGGCCTCGGCCATGGCCCGCGCGGTCTCCCGGGGCAGCGGCCCGGCGCTACCGGTGTTCAGGTAGATGCCGGCCGCGGTGGACGGCAGCGCTTCCCGCAGCGCGGGGATCTTCTCGTCGTCGGGGAGAAAAGGCGTCACCATGCTCCGTATCATAGGCGGCAGTCGCGTGTGCCCCGCCCGGGGCTCCGTCTCGCCGCCGCCCAAACCCGTTACAGAGGGTGCCCGGCGCGGCAACTGGGGGTGGGCAATGGAAGGTTTCTGGATGAGCGGCTACGCCAGGCCCGAGCTGCTGGCCACGCCCCAGTGGCTCGCCGAGAACATCGGCCGGCCCGGGTTCGGCGTCCTGGACGTCCGCTGGCGGCCCGACGGCTCCGGTCGGCGGCTCTACGCCTCCGGGCACATCCCCGGCGCCACGTACCTCGACTGGCGGACCGATCTGGTCGAGCAGGAGGAAGACAGCGACGTCCTGCTGATGGCCGGCCCCCAGCGGGTGATCGAGACCCTGAAACGGGCCGGCATCGGGAATGGCATGGCTGCCATCCTCTACGACGACGTGGGCATCTCCTACTCGGCCCGGGCCTGGTGGACCCTCCGCGTCTACGGCCTCGAATCGGCCCGGTTGCTGATGGGCGGGCTGGACGGATGGCGGGCGCTCGGCCAGCCCGTCTCGACCGCCGCCGAGCTTCGGCCGCCGACCACCTTCACACCGCACCTGCAATCCCGATTGCGCATGGCGGCGAGCGACGTCAAGCAGCTCCTCGACTCACCCAAGGTCCAGCTCCTGGACGCTCGCCCACCCTCTGAGTACGCCGGCCACGCGGGGGCAACGCGCCGGCTGGGCCATATCCCGGGCGCCCTGAACCTCCCCGCCGCTGCCATGAACGATCCGCGGTCCGGTCGCTTCTACAGCGCCGAGGCCCTGCGGGCTCTGCTGCGTCGCTCGGGAGTCAGCCCGCGAAAACGCCTGATCTGCTACGACTCGGCCGGCTTGGGCGCCTGCAAGCTGGCATTCGCGCTGACGCTCATCGGCTGCGACGACGTGGCGGTATACGACGGCGGCTGGGCCGAGTGGGGCGACCGGCTGGACCTTCCCGCGGACCGCTGAGAGCCGCCGGCGGGACGGAGGCGCAGGGCCGCGGCGCCGCCTTCTACCAGGGGTTCGTATCCCCGCCCAGGTCCGGGGCCTCGCCGCGCCATTCCGTGCCGGCCGCGATCGCGACATGGGCGCGGACCCGGTTCACGACGAGCAGGTCCACGGAGTTGGGCGATTCCGCGACGCTGTAGGCCCAGTAGCGAGCGGCGGTCACGGGTACGAACCGGTCGCTGAAGGCATCGAGGGCCTGGCGTAGCTCGGACTCGTTTGGCAGGTGGATCTGGCCTTCGATCGTGTACGGCGGGGCGAGCAGAGTCGCCTTGATCGCCTGCTTGGCCGTCCGCGCCTCCGTCCCGGATTCGGTCGGTCCGCTCGTATGCATGAAGAGCACGTCGGCAAGCTGGATCTGCGAAACGGAGGCGCTCGCCACGGCGCGCCGCGACCCCGCCTCCATGAATGTGGCGTCGTAGACGATCAGGTGGATGGCGTCGGGCTCGTTGACCACGTCCGTCAGACGCTGCAGCCTGGTCCGGATCGTGCCCTGGATCACGAGCTGGGCAGTCACGACCGTGATGGGTAGCGACTGGAGGGGACTGAAGGCTCCGAACATGGCCGCAGGATAACTCGCCCACGAGCGGCCGGAGTGGTCCGGGTGCTACGTCGGGCTCAGGCGGTGCCGATCGGCCGCCGATGTTTCTGCTTCGCCTCGGCCGTGACCAGGTATTCGGCGCCGTGTTGGAGCTCGCGGTGCAGGCGCTCGACCGTGGCCAGCGTGTCGATCTCGGACGGGCTCTTGTCCATCCGCAGGCCGACGATGCGCGGGAACCGCAGCGCGAAGCCCGACTGGTGCCGGTTCGAGCGTTGAATGACGTCGAAGGCGACCTCGACCACGACGGTCGGCTCGACCTGCCGGTACCGGCCGAACTGGCGGACGGTGTGCGCCTCGAACCAGCGGGTCATCTCGGCGATCTCGGCATCGGTCAGACCGGTATAGGCCTTGCCGATCGTGACCAGCTTCTCGCTCGAGTCGTCGCGGACGGCGAACGTGTAGTCCGACAGGACGCCGTGGCGCTTGCCGTGGCCGGCCTCGACGCCGACGACGACGCAGTCGAGCGTCGCCAGGGCGCGCTTCATCTTCAGCCAGCCCTGGCCCCTGCGACCCGGGGAGTAGCCGCTGTGAGGGTCCTTCACCATCAGCCCTTCGTTGCGCCGGGCCCGAGCCTCGCCGAAGATGCGGTCCAGCTCCGCGGCCGAACCGGCCGTGACCAGGTGGGAGAGGGCGAATCGTCCGCCCTCCGCGACCGTCGGCAGACCCAGCGCCTCCAGGCGGCCACGCCGCTCGGCCAGGGGAGTGGCAAGCAGCGGAATGACGGCGGATACCACGTTGCCGTTGGCGCTCGAAAGCGCGCCGGCGGAGAGACTTGCGGCCGCGCCGGGGGCCGCGCCGGTGGAGTGGCCGTCGAGCGAGCCGTTCACGAAGATCGACCGTGGCCCGACGGCGAGCAGGTCGAAGGCGACGTAGGCGACCGGCACCTCGGCCTGAACGCCGGCATCCGGGTCCTTTCGGCCCAAACGCCCCTGCAGCGTGAGGAAGGGCAGGACGTGGCCGTCGGCATAGGCCAGGATCTCGCCGTCCAGGATGCCGTCCCATTCGAGCGGCCGGGCCGCTTCGACGATCTCCGGGAACTGGCCGCTTATATCGTGCAGGTCGCGGCTGTACAAGCGAACCTCGGAGCCGCGGCGGTGGAGCTGGGCGCGGATCCCGTCGTACTTGTCCTCCACCCACACCGTGGGCCCGAGGCGCGCCAGGATGTCGGCGGCGTCTTCGGCCGGCGACGCCAGCATGAACTTGATGGGGTGGAGCAGCCGCAGGCGGGCCTCGTCCAGGCGACCCTCTTTGGCGAGGACCGCCGTCTCGCCCGTGTCGCCGGTCAGCATCAGGGCCATGCTCACGGCCGCCTGGGGCCGTTCGAACGCTTCGGCGATGGCCGCCTCGAGCAACCCTTCGCGCAGGCCGATGCGCAGCTCGCCGGTCAGGACCTTGACCACGTACTTGGCGGTCAGGGCGTCGCAGCGCTCCAGCAACCGCGCGAAGAGGGCGCTCCTGGCGGCAGCGGACGGAGCGGCCTCCACCGCTGCATAGGTCGCGGCCACTTCCTGCAGGCTCGGGGAGAGGCTCGGATCCGGCGGATCCGAGCGAAGTGCGAGCACGTCGGCCACGGCCTGGCCCAGGTCCGAGGAGTTGTCGTAGGCCTCGCCCAGCGCCCCTGCCGGCGCCTCTGCGAGACGGCTCACGACCGCGGCGATCGTCGCCCAGCCCAAACCGACTGCCCGCTGATCCGCCTCCGCGAAGGGCCGCCCGGCCAGGAAAGTGGCGGCAGCGCGCAATTCCGAAGCCGGCAAGGTCGCCAGATATCGCGCGAGCAGCGAGGTCTTCTCCGAGGTTCGAGTAGTGCTGCCGACGCGGTCGGCCAGCTCGCTCCAGCCACGCATGGCGGCGATGGTATACCTTCGGTCCGTGAAACCCGCCCGACGCCCTTTGGGCGATCCGCTCCGGCGAACAGGACGCTGCCATGGCCGCCGCACCTGAGCACGAATCGTGGCGGCCGGAGGTGATCCCCGGCCGGCTGATCGTGCTGCGCCGTCACCGGCAGGAGAACCTGCGAGCGTTCACGCGCTGGTATTCGGACCCGGAAGTCGCCCGTCTGACGCGCTACCAGCAGTCGCCCCTGTCCAACGATGAGGTCCAGCGCTTCTTCTATGCGCGGATCATGGGCTCAGACTTCCTGGCGATGGCCATCCACGTTCGCGATGCGGACCGGCTGATCGGCACGTGCGCTTTCAGCCAGCTCGACGGCGACAACGGCTCGACGCTCTACCACATCACCATCGGCGAACGCGACGCCTGGGGCAAGGGCTACGGCACCGAGGCCACGGAGCTGATGCTGGCCCACGCCTTCACGCGGCTGGCCCTGCATCGAGTCGCCCTGACGGTCTTCGAGTTCAACACGAGGGCGATACGCGCATACGAGAAGTGCGGCTTCGTGGTGGAGGGTCGGGCGCGTCAGGCGATATTCCGAGAAGGCAGGTTTTGGGACGAGCTCCACATGAGCGTGCTGCTCGACGAGTGGGAGGCACGGAACCGACCGAGGTAGGAAGGCGGAGCCGGCCGGATCGACTCAGGCGCCGGCGGCAGCGGCGAGCGCGGCCTGCTTGGCCTTGTAGGAGTCGATGATCCCCTGGAGCGTCGCGGAGCTGAGCTGCTCGAGGATCGCGTGCTCGGCGGCGTAGAAGACGTCGTGAACGCCGCACTCGCCGTCCTGGCCGCACGCGGTCCCGCGCATGACGCAGATCTGGCGGTGCGGGTCACCCTCGACGGCTTCGATCACGGTCAGGATGGTCACCGAATCGGCTTTCTGGGCCAGCCTGTAGCCGCCAGCTCGACCCGGATGAGCCTCGACGAGGCCCCCTCGCGTCAGGTCGCCCATGATCTGGGGCAGGAAGCGCGGCGGGATCTTCATCTCCTCCGCGATCTTGCGGCTGCTCAGGAGACCCTCCGGGGCCATCGTCAGGGCGAGCATCGCCCGGATCGCGTAGTCGCTGCGCTTGGTGAGATCTAGTCGCATAGTCAAAGAGTATCGCGCCGATGCGAATAAGTGACCCCCTGCCGTTCTTCCCTCCGTGATGTGACGGCTGGCAGATATCACACTGGTTTGGGTGATGATTTGGCCGAAAGCGGGCATAAGGCGCGGCCCGAGAACCCGAGCCGCGTCCGCGATATCGCTCGGCCGGTCAGCCGATGAGGTAGCTCACCGAGACCTGAACGACTATGTCCGTCGTACCGGTCTGAATTGGCGTCGAGACCGAGGCCGCCTTGGCCGCGTCCAGCGAGTAGTTGTACGGAACCGGCGTGGTCTGGACCGTCGTCTCGGTGATGGACGCGACTCCCTTGATCGAGACGCCGGCCGCGGCCGTTAGCGCATTCGCCTTGGCCCTGGCGTCGGCCATCGCCAGCGCGCGCGCCTGGGACTGGGCCATCTTCGGGTCGCTCAGGCGGAAGCTGATGCCGCCGACCGTCGTGGCACCGGCCGCGATGGCGTCGTCGATGACCGTCGGCACGGACTTCAGGTTCCGGACCGTGACCCTGACGGTGTTGGTGAACTGCTGGGCGACGAGCTTGGGCGCGGAGCCGTTGCTGTAGTCGTAGACCGGGCTGAGACTCAGGTTGATCGTCACGATGTCCTTGTCGTCCACGCCGTCCTTCTTGACGGACGCGACTACGGCGGCCATCGCGGTCGCAGCGGCGGACTGGGCCCCTGCCACGGTCGGCCTCTGGAGCGAGACGCCCAGGACGACGTCGGCAACGTCCGGAGCCACGCTGACATCTCCCGCACCCGTGACGTCGACGGTGTGCTCCGGGGTCGGGGAGGCGTCGGCGGCGATCGTGGAACGGTCGCTCACGATGGGGCCGATGATGACGCCGAGGAGCAGGGCCGCAGCCGCGGTGACGGCGATCGCCCGGCCGAATGTGATCGGGCCGGCTGCCCGCCGCGGGCCGGGCCCCTGGCTGGTGGGAGGGCTGCTCGCCGGCGAGTCTTGATCGTGCTTGGCGTTCGGCGCCTTGTCGTTCATGGTCGTCTCCCTATGCCCCTCGATGGTCTAGGCTCCCGGACGCTCGATCGAGGGGTGCGGTTCCCGCAGCCCCGGAGCCCGGGCCGCTACGATTGCGGTGTGAGCACGACCGAATCGAACCCCTGGCGCCGGGTCTCGCGGCGCGTTGCCTACGAGAACCCCTGGATCGAGATCCTCCACGACGACGTGATCCGGCCGGACGGCAACCCCGGCATCTACGGCGTCGTCCATTTCCGGCACCTGGCGATCGGCGTCGTGCCTCTCGACACCGACCGCGACACCGTGCTGCTCGTTGGGCAATACCGGTACACGCTGGACCACTACTCGTGGGAGGTTCCCGAGGGCGGCGGCCGTTTCGACGAGGATCCGGAGGCGGCGGCGCGGCGCGAGCTCGTCGAGGAGACCGGCTACCGCGGCGGGAAGTGGCGCGAGCTATGCCGCGCGGAGCTCTCCAACTCCGTCACGGACGAGGTGACGATCATGTTCGTCGCCACGGACCTCGAGGCGGGCGTGGCGTCGCCCGAAGGCACCGAGCAGATCCAGATGCGCTGGGTCCCCTTCGACGAAGCCATGGCCATGGTCCGCCGCGGCGAAATCTCCGACGCGATGACGATCCTGGGCCTGCAGCAGCTGGCGTTGGAGCGGGCCGGCGGGAAGGGCTGAGGCGCCGAGCCCAATCGTCCGCCGCCTACGCCCAGAACCCGGCCCGCCACGCGGCACGCGTCGCCGCTCCGTCGCGCCGGATGTATGATCCGCTAGCATGCACAGTGCATAGGGATTATGCGTAGGCCCGTTCCTGCCGACCCCTTCGGCAGGCGCGTTGGACGATCCGGAGGCGATCAAAAGTGGAGCCCAAAGCTGGTCACGGTTCCGCGACGCCGGCGCCCGCCCGCGCCCCGGCCGCCCACGCCGTGGCGGCCGTCGAAACCCCGTTCGTCAACCTCCGCGACCCCGCTCGGGCCGTCGGGCCGGACGGACGCCCCGCCGTCAGTCGCCGCGCGCCGATCTGGCAGGACGTCCCCGACGAACGCTGGAACGACTGGCGCTGGCAGCTGTCGAACCGCGTCAACACGGTCGAGGAGATCGGCCGCGTCCTCAATCTCACCGATGACGAGCGCGCCGGCCTCTCGTCTCCGGACAAGTTTCGGGTCGACATCACGCCCTACTTCCTGAGCCTTATCGATCCGGACGATCCCAACGACCCCATCCGCCGCCAGGTCATCCCCACCGACTGCGAACACGAAGCCTTCACGGCGATGATGGAGGACTCGCTGGCCGAGGACCGCCACTCCCCCGTGCCGGGGCTCGTTCATCGCTACCCGGACCGCATCCTGATGCTGGTCACGACCCAGTGCGCGAGCTACTGCCGCTACTGCACGCGGTCGCGCATCGTCGGCGACGCAACGCAGAACTTCAGCCGCCACGACCTCGAGGCGCAGTACGACTACATCCGCCGTACGCCCCAGATCCGCGACGTGCTCCTGTCGGGCGGCGACGCGCTGACTCTCAATCCCAAGCTGCTCGAATCGATCATGCGGACCCTCCGCGAAATCCCCCACATCGAGATCATCCGCATCGGGTCACGCGTGCCGGTCTTCCTGCCGCAGCGGATCGACGACGAGCTGTGCCAGATGCTCGCGAAGTACCACCCGGTCTGGATGAACCTGCACTTCAACCATCCGAACGAGCTCACGCCCGAAGTCGCTCGGGCGGCCGACAGGATCACCCGGGCCGGCATCCCGCTCGGCAACCAGTCGGTCCTGCTCGCCGGCATCAACGACTGCGTCCACATCATGCGGGCGCTCGTCCACAAGCTGGTCGAGTTCCGGATCCGGCCGTACTACATCTACCAGTGCGACCTGGTCGAGGGCTCGGGCCATTTCCGGACGCCGGTCGGCAAGGGCATCGAGATCATGGAGGGCCTGCGCGGCCACACCTCCGGCTACGCCGTGCCGACCTATGTCGTGGACGCCCCCGGCGGCGGCGGCAAGATCCCGGTCATGCCCAACTACCTCATCAGCTACTCGGACCACAAGGTCGTGCTGCGCAACTTCGAAGGCTACATCACCACCTACGAGGAACCGACGCAGTACCTGCCCCACGACAAGGCCAACTGCCAGTACTGCCTGCACCCGCGCTCGGAGCCGGGCCAGGGCGGCGTCGAAGGGCTCCTCGACGGACAGCAGATGTGGATCCAGCCCTCCGGCTTCGAACAGGCCCACCTGCGCGGCCGCACGGCGCCACACCGGCTCCAGGATCCGTCGAAGTGGGTCCCGTACGGCGTCGGGCCGATCGAGGGCACGGCCGGGCAGCCGCGGCCCGCGCTGGAGTCGGGCCAGGAGGAACCGGCGCCACGGGAGTACCCGCCCGGCGAGGAGCCCCGTCCGCGCGAGGGCGAAGCCACCGGCTGGTCGCACGGCGAGCTGCTCTAGCCGGAGCGTTTGCGGCCCTAGGCGCAAGACTTCCGGCCACGTACCATCGATGCGTCCGTCCGGCGAGCAGCTGAGGGAGGGGCGATCGTGACTATCGACACCTGGCCGCCCGATGGAAGCAGTCCGATCTTCGTTCGTGGATATCACGGTCGTACCTATGAGGCAATGATCGCGGCCTTCCACGACGATGCGGTTCTGCTTCTCCAGCAGGGCTATGAGCCCGCATGCCAGCACTACGTCGAAGGCAAGTGGGGCTTCGGGCTGGGAGTGCTGGCCACTTTGACGATCCCACTCATCGTGGGCGCCCTCGTGTGGATCCAGATCCTCGCCTCGCGGCCGCTCGGGACGCTGACCGTTACGTACGTCCACCGCGCCGGGTAGTCGCACGCGGCCTCTCGCGCAGCGCCCCGGTCACCTACGCGGCGCGGCGACCCGGCAATGGCGCGGCCTCAGGAGCCTCGCCGGCCGACGCGAGCTGGCCGAAGGCTGCTGAGGCGTGATCCGTACCCAATAGGGAACCGGCTGGATTCATCCCAGGGGCGCAGCCGCCATCCTGCGCGCGGCCGATGCGCGGACGGGCGCCGCGGCGTACCTTGCGACCATGCAACGAGTCGAAGCGACCGGTCGGAGAGGCCTCGGGCATCTCCACTGGAACCAGGACTACGCCGACATCGGCCTGGCCCTGGTCCTGACCGTCCTCGCGCTCTCAACGGCCGTCCGCGATCACTACCGTCTCGATGCGGTGAGCATTTCGCTCCTGATCCTCCAAACACTCCCGATCGCCCTGCGGCGCCGCAACCCGATGAGGATCCTCGTCATCACGGGGTCGGCGATCACCCTGTACAGCCTGTTGGGCTACCTCGGCGCGAATGGCGTAGGGGACTCGAATGGGGCTTACGGCGTAGTCGTGGCCTTCTACACCGTGGCCGCGAACGAGCCTCGGCGTCGGGCGATGGTCGCGGCCGCATTGACGGCTGCCTGCGTCCTGGTCAGCTTCGCCGCCTATGCCGCATTCGATTCGATCGCCGGCTGGACGACGAACTTGAGCGTCACGTACCTCTCCTTCGGGCTCGCCTGGCTGATCGGCGACAACCTGCGCGTTCGCCGCGCTTACACGAGGGAGCTCGAAACCCGCGCCGCCGAGCTGGAGATCGAGCGCGAGGAGAAGGCGATCCAGGCCGTCACGGAGGAGCGAGCCCGCATCGCCCGGGAGCTGCACGACGTCGTAGCTCACTACGTCAGCGTCATGGTCGTCCAGGCCGCGGGAGCGCGCCGAATCGCCGACAAGGACCCGGTCGCGGCCAAGGGAGCGTTGGAGGCCGTGGAGGCGGCGGGCAGAACCGCCCTGGCCGAGATGCGACGAATGCTCGAGGTCCTCCGCGCCGACGATCAGGGCATGGGGCCGCAGCCCGGCCTCGGCGAGATCGACCGGCTGATCCAGAACGTCCGCGACGCCGGGCTGCCCGTCGAATACGCGGTCGAAGGCGAGGCCTGCTGCCTGCCGGCCGGAATGGACCTGGCCGCATATCGAATCGTGCAGGAGGCGCTCACCAACACGGTCAAGCACGGTGGCAAGGCAACGGCCCGAGTCACCGTCCGCTACACCGAGGACACGCTGGAGATCGAGGTCCTCGACGACGGCCGGGGCGCCGCCGCGCCTCTCCTGACGATCGCCGAGGGCGGCGGGCACGGCCTCATCGGGATGAGGGAACGGGTCGGCCTGTTCGGGGGCGAACTCCACACCGGGCCCGTGCTGACCGGCGGCTACCGCGTCTACGCCCGCATGCCGATCGAGCCGGACGACATTGCCCGGGCCCGCTCCGAGAGAGAGGCCGCCCTGGCCGCAGTCGAGGAAGCCGCGGCGCGTGAACGCCGCGAGCACGCCCAGCATGCCCGCCGTGCGGCCACCCGGCTTCCGGCGCCGATCAAGGCCCGGGCCGTACCCCCGATGATGGTTCGGGTGGTGCCGCCGCATCCCACCGAAGAGAGCCGGCCACGCGGCCGCCGAGAGAACGAGGGCGAACTATGACGACGCGGGTGCTGCTAGTGGACGACCAGCCGCTGCTCCGAACCGGGTTCCGGATGATCCTCTCGGCCGAGTCCGATCTGACGGTCGTCGGCGAGGCCGGCGACGGAGCCTCGGCCGTCGAGCTTGCCCGCCGCCTCAGGCCCGACGTGGTCCTGATGGACATCCGCATGCCGGGCATGGACGGGATCCAGGCCACGCGCGCGCTGGCGGGCCCGGGCGTGGAGGACCCGATCAAAGTCCTGATGCTGACGACCTTCGGCCTCGATGAGTACGTGGTCGAGTCGCTCCGGGCCGGCGCCAGCGGCTTCCTGCTCAAGGACGCGCCGGCCGAGGATCTCGTCGAGGCGATCCGGATCGTGGCCGCCGGTGAGGCGCTCCTGGCCCCGTCGGTTACACGCCGCCTCCTCGACCGCGTCGCGAGCCGGCTGCCGCGGGCCACCGACGACACCATCCCCGCCCTCGCCGAGTTGACCGAACGGGAGATGGAGGTCCTCAAGCTCCTGGCCCGCGGGCTCTCCAACGCCGAGATCGCCGAGAAGCTGGTCGTCTCCGAGACGACGGTGAAGACGCACGTCTCGCGCGTCCTGGCCAAGCTGGATCTCCGCGACCGGGTTCAGGCCGTCATCCTCGCCTACGAGACCGGCCTGGTCTAGATCCTCGGGCGGCGGCAATCCCCGGGCCGGCCAGCCGGGGCGGCGCGTCACCCGGCTCCCTGCTCACGCACGTCTGAGTCGCTAGCGCCCGTGAGCCAGGGCGCCGTCATCCTCCCGTCGCCTCTCGGGGCCGCCCGTCATCCGCTCGGATGACGCCGAGTTCACTCCGCTGGACGACCGCGGTTTAGCCGTATCGGACGACGGCGCAGCCCTCCCCGCCCCGTAGCTTTCGATACGACGAGACAGACGCAAGCAGCGTCCTCGAAATGGACATTCGAAAGAGCGCGAAAGCGAAGGGAGATCCAAATGCGACTGGTGCGAGACCTCGGACGCCGAAAGCTCCGATCGGGCTTGACCATCACCGGCATCGCCGTGGGCATCATGGCCCTGGTGGTCTTCGGCTCGATGGCCAACAAGATGAACGCCCTCATCGGCGGCGGTAGCAAATACTACGCGAACAAGGCCGTCGTTTCAGTCGGCTCCATGTACTCGGGCAACATCCAGCCCCTCTCGCTCGCCGACGTGAAGCGGGTAGAGGGAGTCGAGGGAGTCGGCGCCGCGATGCCGACCCTGGACATGATGCTCTCCGATACCGGCGGCGCCACGATGGGCACCCCGGAGATGATCGCCGCGGACATCCCGGGCGGCGACAAAGGCTACGAAACCTTCAAGATCGACCTCGCCCAGGGCCGCACCCTCACCCTGGCGGACGCCGACAAGAAGGTCACGGTCCTCGGTTCGGACCTGGCCCGCAAGCTCAACGCCAACGTGGGCGACACGGTCACGCTCCGGGACGAGAAGTTCACCGTCGTCGGCATCTACGCCCCAACCCTCACGGCCCCGGACAAGGACGCATACGTTCCGCTCGCGGCCGCCCAGGAGCTCTTCGTCAAGAGCCTGCCGCCGCTCATCCAGACCAACGTCAACCCCTCCGTGATCGCGACCGGCATCGTCGTCTACCCGAAGGCCGGCGTCGATCCGGAAGTCCTCAAGACCCGGCTCGAGGCCCTGCTCGGCAAGGACTACACGATCATGACCGGCAAGGACTTCGACGCGATGCTCGGCAGCTTCAGCGCCATCTTCTCGATGGTCCTGACAGGCATCGCGATGCTGAGCCTCCTCGTCGGCGGCCTCTCGACGATCAACACGATGGCCATGTCGGTGGCCGAGCGGACTCGTGAGATCGGTATCAAGCGAGCGATCGGCGCCTCCCGCTGGCGCATCCGCAGGGAGATCGTCCTCGAGTCGGCGGCGATCGGACTGATCGCCGGACTGATCGGGCTCACGATCGGGGCCGCGATGACGATGTTCTTCAACGACCTGGGCCGCGCGTCGGGCAACGTCCTGTTCGACCTGACCCTCGGCACGGCTCTTACGGCACTCGGCTTCTCGACCGGCCTCGGGGCAGTCGCAGGCTTCGTCCCGGCCTGGGGCGCCTCCCGGCTCGACCCGGTGACCGCCCTCCGGTACGAGTAACGGCACCGGCAGAACACCCATCCGAACGCATTGCGGGCCGCGAAAGCGGCCCGCCAAGGAGACAAGACAATGGCAATCCTCGAAGGCCGCAACCTCCGCAAGACCTACCGCCTGAGCCGCAGGAACACCGTCGAAGCCCTCAAGGGCGTCGAGGTCTCGATCGAGCAGGGCGAGATGGTGGCGATCATGGGCCCCTCCGGCTCCGGCAAGAGCACGCTGATGCACATCCTCGGCCTCCTCCACGCCCCGGACCCGAACCACGGCCCCGCCCCGGAGCTCTACCTCGGTGGCGAGAACGTCGCCACTCTCTCCGACAACGCCCGGACCAAGCGGCGGGCTCGCCGGATGGGCTTCGTCTTCCAGGACTTCAACCTGGTCCCGACGCTGACCGCCGCCGAGAACGTGATGCTCGCCTGCGACTACGCCGGCATCAAGGGCAAGCAGGCCAAGGCGGCCACGATCGAAGCCCTCGCCCTCGTGGGCCTGGCCGAGCGAGCCGACCACAAGCCGGCCGAGCTCTCCGGCGGCGAGCAGCAGCGCGTCGCGATCGCCCGGGCCCTCGTCAACAAGCCGGAGATCATCCTGGCCGACGAGCCGACAGGCAACCTGGACTCCGACCGCAGCGCAGAGGTCCTCGCCCTCTTCCGCCAGTTCAACCGCGAGCAGGGTCAAACGATCGTGCTCGTGACCCACGACTCCGAAGTGGGCGACGCCTGCGACCGCGTCATCAAGATGCGCGACGGCCGCATCCGCGACCTCGGCCTCCGCACGGCGGCACAGGTCGGGGCCACCGAGGCCGTGGCCTGACTACGAAGTAGATGCGGCGTCGCCGGGTGGCGGCGAGCACAGAACTCGCGGCGGCGCTGCCCTCCTCGGCGCCGCCGCGAACGATTCTTGTGGCTCACGCCACGAACTGAAGAACCGGGCGAGCGCTCCGATTGCCTTCCCCCGTATCATTCGGGCGGACGGAGCAGGGCATCTACGGCCGGGAGATCGGTCCGAGATGTGGAGTCCGCGGAAACCACACGGTTGCCACGGCTCCTCCGCGCTCTTCCGTCGCCATGGGGCGCCCTGCTTCCCCCTCGGCTGGGCGCCCCACTCTCTCTATCAGCGAGGCCGCGTGACCAAACCCGCCGCATCCCACATCTGGCTGAACGGCCGGCTGCTGCCCTCTGACGGTCCGCACATTTCGGCGTACGATCGCGGCTTCCAGCTAGGCGATGCCGTCTTCGAGGCCTTCAGGGCCAGGCGGGGTGTGGCCATCGAGCTGGACGGGCACCTGGACAGACTCCACCGCAGCCTCGCCGCGATGGCGATCGAGATGCCGTTCGAAGACGACGCGATTTCCGCCGGGATCTCCGAATTGCTGGCGTCGATGGGCTGGGACGGAATCGAGCCGCCCGGCGACGCGGCGATTCGCCTCATGGTCAGCCGCGGCTTCGATGCGACCCGCGGTGTGGTACCCCATGCGCGCGGGACTGCCTCGGTCGTCATCCAGGCCTGGCCGTTCAACCCGCCCACCGCCGCGACGTTGGAGAAGGGGCTCCGGGTCGTCACCAGCGTGATCCGGCGCGACCCCAGCTCGCCCATGTCCGGCATCAAGACGACTTCTCGCGCGGAGCTGGTGTACGCGCGAATCGAGGCCGATCGGGCCGGCGCGGACGACGCCATCTTCCTGACGACGGACGGTCGCCTGACCGAGGCCACGACCTCCAACATCCTGCTGATCAGCGGCGGCGTCTGCGCCACTCCCCGCCTCGGGACGGCGCTGCTGGCAGGGACCGCCCGGGCCTGGCTGGTGGAGCACGGCGGCTCGGCCGGCCTGCGCACGGTTGAGCAGGATCTCCGGCTCGAGGACGCCTTTTCGGCCGACGAGGCGGCGATCTGCTCGAGCATCGCCGGAGTCGTCCCCGTCGTGGCCGTGGACGGCCGGCCGATCGGAACCGGCCTGCCCGGGCCGCTTACGATGGCTCTTCGGGTGGCCCGCGAGAACTGGATCGATGCCCATTCACTCAAGATTGCCAGGACCCGTGCCCTCGCACCGAGCGTCGGCGACGAGCGGCCGGATCGCCGCTGACCGGCCCGGACACGCTCGCGTCGCGGCGCACCGGTTCGGGCGCTTCATGTGCGAGCAGGTCACTCCCGGCGCGCCGCGAGACCCGAGGCGATCGGACCGGTGCCGCGCTGCGGCCCGGGACGCCTGCGGCTAGACTTTGCCGCGTGACAGAGAGCCGCCCGTCCAACCCAAAGGCGTCTGCCAGAGCCGCCAAGCCCGCCAGCCCCTCGAAGCGCGCGGCGGCGGCCGGAGCCGCCGGCCCGAAGGCCGCCGGCCCGAAGGCCGCCGGCCCGAAAGCCCTGGCCCCGGTTTCGAAGCCGCCGTCCGCGCTCACGCCCCGCCACCCGAACCTGGGCCTGGCCCCGATCGATGCGACCGCCGGCTATCCCGCTGCCGCCGAGAAGATCCGCAGCAACATGCTGAAGATCTCGGCCGGCGCGCTCGAGGCCGCCGTGAAGGCGGACCCGACGATTCGCGCCCGCTATGACGAGGCGGCGCTGCGACGGCTGCTCCGCGACGGCGAGCTGCTGGTCGAGCGCCTTTCGATGTGCCTGGGCAGCGACACCGTTCGCTGGCTGTCCGAGTACGCCGAGTGGATCGGCCCGATCTACCGCCGCCGGGGTGTGCCCCTGGGCGACCTCAGCGCGCTCTGCGCCGGCATCCGCGAGACGGTCGAGCCGATGCTGAGCCCCGCCGAGCACGAGGTCGCGACGCGTGCGCTCGAGGCCGCCACGGCCATCTTCAAGCGCAACGGCCGGATCGCCGGCGACCGCCACAAGCGGAACGCGCTCTGGAAGTGGATGTACCGCGGCGTCTGATCGCGCCGCTCCGCTCTACCCGGCGGCGCGCGCCGCGTGAACCCAGAACCGGAGGCTTACATGACGATCAAGTGGGTGAAGGTCGATCCGCTCGTCATGCGCGGCGAGCCGTTCTGCTACAACACCCGCCTGACCGTTCGGCAGCTGCTCGAGCTGCGGCGCGACGGCCACGACGTCGCCCAGCTCCTCCGCGAGCACCCGGAGCTACGTGTCGTAGGGATCGCCCACGCCTATCGATACGCCGCCGAGCACCGTGACGTTTACGCCGAGTTCTTCGGCCGGGATGGGGCCCTGGCCGGACCCGGACTGACCGCCGAGGAAGCGGCCGTCCTGCCCGAGGACCTCCGAATTCCCGGGGTGGTCGTTGCCGCGCCGAAAGCCGTCCGAGCCAAAGGCTGACCCTTCGCCGTCCGAGATTCGACTATTCCGAGGAAACTGGTAGGATATCGACCGCTATGAGCGATCCTATCGCGGCCCTCGCCGCCGCCACCGACTCCACCTCCACGCCTGACGCTCCCGCGGCCGAGGCGACGCCGGCCTTCGACCCCACGCGCCGGGCGACGGAGCTGGCCATCCTCGACGCCCTGCGCTCCGTCGTCGACCCCGAGCTGGGGATGGACGTCGTCGAGCTGGCCCTCATCAGGCAAATCATCATCGGCAGCGAGTCGTCGGAGATCAAGATGATCCTGACTACGCCGTTCTGCCCATACGCCGGTTCGATGGTCCAGCAGATCAAGGACCAGGCCGAGTCGGTCCTCGAGCACCCCGTCAAGGTGACGCTGCTGGCCGAACGCTGGGATCCGCGCGATGCAGGCCTTACGTGGTGACGCGCTAGAGGAATCGAGGGGGACGATGCCCGAGGAGCCGAAACGCAAGTCAGCGGTCGCAACCCGGCGCGGTGACGACGGCACGACGGGTCTGCTGTTCGGCGGTGATCGCGTCTTCAAGGACGATCCTAGGACCGAAGCCTTCGGCGCCGTGGACGAAGCCATCGCGGCTCTCGGACTCGCCCGTGCGGAGCTCGACGCGAAGGCCCAGCACGGAACCGTCCCGCGAGCCCTCGACGGCATGCCCGGGTTGATCCTGCGCCTGCAGCGGGAGCTGTTCGTAGTCGGCGCCGAGCTTGCCACCGCCCCGGGCGCCGTCGGCCGCCAGAAACCCGGCGTGACGAGAGTGACCGCCGAGATGGTCGAAGGCCTCGACGCCGTCCTCGCCGCTACCGAGGCGGCCGTCGAGCTTCCGCGCGAGTTCGTCGTCCCCGGCGAGACTCGCCTTTCCGCGACCCTGGAGCTGGCCCGGACGATCGTCCGCAGGGCCGAACGCCGCGCGGTCGCGCTTCGCCGCATCGAGCCGATTCCGGAAGACCGGCTCGTGCCATACCTGAACCGCCTCGCGGACCTGCTGTGGATTCTCGCCCGCGCCGCCGAGCAGGCTGAAGCGCGGGCGGCGACTCCATCGAGGGCAGCGCCCGAGAGCGGCGGACCGGGCGCCTAACCGGCCGCGACCGGCGTACGATCAACCGGAAAGCCTTGATGCTCCGGCTCCCGGCCGGACCGACCCAAGTCGGAGGATCCAAGTGAGCAACGACTATCGCTACGGCCCAGGCGGGACGTACACCCCCGAACAGCTCGGCGTGCGGCCGGTTGCGGCCCTCTCCGTGTCGTTCCTGACCCAGGCCTTCATGTGGATGTTCTTCGGCCTTCTCCTGAGCGCCTTCGTCGCATACCTGGTCGAGAACAACCTCGGCCTCACCCAAACGGTTCTCAACCTGTTCCTGCCCCTGATCATCGCGGAGATGGTCATCGGCATCGGCCTGCAGGTCGCAATCCGCCGGATCAACGCCACGTTGGCCTTGGGACTGTTCCTCATCTACGCTGCCATCAACGGGCTGACGTTCGGCGTGATCATACTGGCGTATACGTATCAGACGGGCTCGGCCGCAACGGTCGTCGAAGCCTTCGTCAGCTCGGCGGCGATGTTCGGCGGGGCTGCCCTGTACGGGGCCGTCACCAAGCGGAACCTGACGTCGATGTTCGGGTACCTGGCCATGGCGACCTGGGGTCTCTTCGTCGCCATCCTGCTGAACCTGCTACTCGGCAACAGCACGCTGGACATCATCATCTCGATCGTCGGCGTGATCATCTTCACGGCCCTGACCGCATCCACCGTTCAGCGCATCTCGCAGGGTCAGTTCGCGGCAATGACCGGGTCGATGGAGAAGGCGACCGTCATCGGCGCGCTGCTGCTTTACCTCGAGTTCGTCAACATCTTCCTTTTCCTGCTCCGGCTGTTCGGCGGCGGCGGTCGCCGCTAGACAAGGGGTCGCGGCGCGAGATCCCCTTCTGGGTGCATCATTCGCGTCGTGATTCCTACCAGTCGCTCTCAGCGCCGGCGCCTCTTCGCGCCCCTGGCGGACGCCATCCTGGTAATGGCGGCCGTCGCCGCGTGCGGCAGCCCAACGCCGACACCGAGCCAGACCGCGTCCTCCACGGCGACGCCGAGCCCGACCCCGACGCCCATCCCGACCCCGACGCCTACGCCCACGCCCACGCCCACGGCCACACCTCTAGCCTCGATGGTCGCCGTTCCAACGTCACGGCTGGCGGCTCCGAGCACCCCTTCGGCTCATCTCGACGCGGCCAAGACCAAAGCTCTCCAGACCGCGCTCAACGGCATACGCAGCAGCGGCAAGTATCCGGGCACGTCGGCCGCGGTCCTCTTCCCGGACGGCTCAATCTGGACCGGCGTCTCGGGCTCCGCCGTCCTCTCCAAGACCTCGCTCACGAGCGACACGCTCTTCTCGGCCGGCAGCATCTCCAAGACATTCGTGGCCGCGCTGGTCGGCCGGCTGGCCATGGCCGGCACGATCGGGCTGGACGATCCGCTCTCGAAGTACGTCCCGGACTTTCCGAACGCCGCGAACATCACCCTGCGCGAGCTTCTCAACCACACCAGCGGCATCGACGATCTCTTCGACTACAACGGGACCCTGGGCCCGGCCATCCTCGCCCGCCCGACGGCCACCTGGACTCCGAGCCAGGTCTTCGCCAGGCTCCTCGGGCCCAGGTTCAAGCCCGGCGCCAACTACTACTACTCCAACACCAACTACATCCTGCTCGGTCTGGTGATCGAGAAGGCCACGGGGCAGACCGTCGCGGCCCTGGTCCGGTCGGAGTTCCTGACGCCGCTCGGCCTGACCCACACTTACCTTCAGACGGAGGAGACGGCGCAAGGGCCGAAGGCTCACGGCTACTGCACCGGCGCGGGCCCCACCTGCGGCGGCATCGCTACGGCGGCATCGACGGCGTGGGACAACTTCGCCGGGACGATGCTGCCGTTCACCTCCGAGGCCACGGCAGTCGGCTTCGCCGGCGCCTACGTCTCCACGGCCTCGGACCTGGCGATTTGGGCGAACGCCTTGTACGGCGGATCCATCCTCGACGACGCCACGCTGGCGTCGATGGTCGACATCTCGCAGACGGCGGGCCTCAAGACCAAGCCGAAGTACCCGTACGGGCTCGGCTTCGAGCAAGCGTCGGTGGCCGGGCAGCTGGCGTGGGGCCACCGCGGCAATCTCGACGGATTCTGGTCGGCCATGGAGTACCTACCGGCCCAGCACGTCACCATCGTGGTCCTTGTGAACGCCCAGTGGGCCGACCCGGTGACCGCGGTCTCGACCCTGGCCAAGATCGCCATCTCCTAGCGGTCGCGAATCAAGAGCCCGGCGATTTCTCGCCGGGCTCTGTCGGTTCTACTTGCCGCCTCGCGGCCCGGTGTTATGCGCGACGAGAGGTGAAGCAGTCGCTGCAGTAGACCGGCTTGGTGCCGCTGGGGCGGAACGGGACCTGGGCTTCGCGGCCGCAGCTGGAGCACGTCGCCGAGAACATCTCGCGCGGGCCCGAGGAGTAGCCACCGCGGCTTCCGCCGCCCGTGTGCGATCCACCGCCGAAGTCGCCGCGCTGCGCCTTGCGGGCGGCTCGGCAGGAGGGGCAGCGGCGCGGTTCGCTGAACTGGCGATCCGCGTAGAACTGCTGCTCACTCGCGCTGAAGACGAATTCCTGGTTGCAGTCCTGGCAAACCAGGGTCTTGTCCGATGCGTACAAAGAACGCTCCTTGCTCATGCGGCCTCAGCGACACGTCTGTCTCGCCGAGAACCGTTGAGAGGAGCGATCGTGTGAGCCGCTGGTTCCGGGGCCTATTGGCCCGTCGGGCGGAGGTTACCACGTATCAGAGCGCTTTTGTCTAGTGAACCAGTGCGAATCCCGGCGTACTTCCGCGTGCCGCTACATGATCGACTGGCTGCCGCCGACGGCTTTCGCACGCTACATCGCCTGGTCCGCTCGGCGCACAACGACCGTCCATCTCCCGCGCTGTTTCGCTGCCAGCCGACACCCACGCTTACCCCAACCTGCCGCCTGAAGGCGTCACGATCGGACAACGCCGCCAGGACGCGTTCGCCGACCATTCGGGCTTCGCTCTCGATGCTGTTCGACAGCACGACCGCGAACTCGTCGCCGCCGATGCGGGCGATGTCGTCGGTCTTCCGGACGGTCTCCCGGAGCCGGTCGGCGACCGCGATAAGCATCTCGTCGCCCAGGACTGAGTCCTTCGCCCGGATCAGGCGAAAGCATGAGCGCGGCTACGCCCGCGCCGCGCCACAAGGCGGGCACGCCGGCACGTCGGCAAGCAGATCGTGCAGCTCCCGCAGCGTCGCGGCGATGCGTTCGAGCTCGACCTCGCCCAGCCCGGCCAGACGCTCGCGCAGCCAGGCCCGCGTTCGAGCGTCGCATTCGGCCAGGGCGGCGGCGCCGGCATCGGTAAGTCGCAACTCAACGCGGCGGCGCTCCTCCGCGTGCTGCTCCCTGGTCACCAAGCCCGCCTGCACCAGACGCTCGACCAGTTGCGAAGCCGCGGGCCGGCTGGTCGCCAGATGATCCGCCAGCGTCGATAGACTCGTGCCGGGATTGCGCCGGACGAACACCAGGAGCCGGAATTGCGCCACGGACATGCCGGCGGCGCGGCCGGATCGCATCTGCGCGCGGATGGCGCGCATGGACGGCGGGATCGTCTCGAGGATCCCGGCCGCCACCTCGTCCGGCGTGGTTGTCATGGGATGATGGTACATTAGTTAATAGAGATAACTATCCGCATACGCGGACCGGTAGCGTGCGCCTTCCGCTCCCCCAGGAGGATCGATGCCTCCGGCAATTGCCACACACGAACTCACGAAGCGTTTCGACCGTCTCACCGCCGTCGACGCCTTGAGCCTGGACGTACAGGCCGGCGAGGTCTTCGGTCTGCTGGGCCCGAACGGCGCCGGCAAGACGACGACGATCAAGATGCTGATCACGCTTCTGCCGCCCACCGGCGGGAGCGCGAGTGTCGCCGGCCACGACATCCTCCGCGACCCACGGCTAGTCCGCCGCTCGATCGGCTACGTACCGCAGCTGCTCTCCTCCGACGGAGCGCTGACGGCACGAGAGAACCTGATGACGAGCGCTCGGCTGTACCACCTTCCCACGGCCCAGCGCCGTGCCCGGATCGACGAGGCGCTCGAGTTCATGGCCCTCGAGACGGCCGCCGACCGGCTCGTCAGAACCTTCTCCGGCGGCATGGTCCGCCGGCTCGAGATCGCCCAGGCGATGCTCCACCAGCCCAAAGTCCTCTTCCTCGACGAGCCGACCGTTGGGCTGGACCCGAATGCGCGGCGCGCGGTGTGGGGCCACATCCGCGAGCTTCGCCAGGCCGCCGGAACGACGATCCTGCTGACCACGCATTACATGGACGAGGCGGCCGAACTGTGCGGTCGGGTCGGCTTCATGCATCTCGGCAAGCTCGTCGCCCTCGGCACGCCCGCGGAGCTGTCCGCCCAGGCGGGCAAGGGTAAGACGCTCGACGACGCATTCACGCATTTCACCGGCTCGGAGCTTAGCGAGACCGGCGAACAAGGAGGTCAGTACCGTGACGTCGCTCGAACGCGTCGAACGGCCCGCCGCCTGGGCTGAGCCCGCGGCGCCCATCCGCTTTCTGCTGGACGCCTGGACGATCGCCGAAGGCGAGCTGCGCAAACTCCGCCACGACCCGACCGAGCTGCTGACTCGGGCGGTCCAGCCGTTGCTGTGGCTGCTCGTCTTCGGCCAGGTGATCGCCAACACGCGGGCGATACCCACCGGCAGCCTCGGCTACCTCGACTTCCTCGCGCCCGGCATCCTGGCCCAGAGTGCCCTCTTCTCGGCCATCTTCTTTGGCATTGCCGTGATCTGGGAACGGGATCTCGGCGTCCTGCACAAGTACCTCGTCAGCCCGGCCGCCCGAAGCGCCTTGGTCAGCGGAAAGGCGCTCGCCGGCGGCCTTCGATCGCTCGTCCAGGCGGCAATGGTCTACGTCCTCGCCCTGGTTATCGGCGTGCATCTCCGGCTGGACCCGCTGTCGTTGATCGGCGTCTGCCTGGTTGTCGTGTTGGGATCGGCAGCCTTCGCGACGTTCTCGCTCGTGATCGCCTGCCTGGTCCGGACGCGCGAGCGGTTCATGGGCATCGGCCAGGTCCTGACGATGCCGCTCTTCTTCGCCAGCAGCGCTATCTACCCGATCGCGATAATGCCGCAATGGCTCCAGGTGGTCGCCCACGTCAACCCGCTCACGTACCAGGTCGACGCACTCCGGGGCCTGATGATCGAAGGCTCGACCGAGAGCTTCCCGCTCGCCCTCGACTTCGGCGTCCTGGCCTTCACCACGGCGATCCTGATCGTGATCGCCGCACGTCTCTACCCGCGGCTGGCCCAGTAGGCCGACGGCACGGGGCCAGCAGCGCTGAACCTCAGGGGCGGGGCGAGATCCCGGGCTTTGGCCGGGTGAGCTCGCGGTCCGCTTCGGCGATGGTTCGTAGGGCCCGCGCCTTCTGCGCGTCGACGCGATCCAGGGCCGCGTAGACCTGGCCCCAGGCCTCCCTGAGCTGGGTGACTCCCCCGCCGGGGCCCGCCGTGCCGGCTTCCAGGGCGGCGGCGTGGTTCGCCATCGTGGTGGTGGCCCGCTGCGCCGCCACAAGATGCTCCAGGGCGATGCGCTGGCTGGCCGCCGCCTGGGCGGTCATCACGGCCGTCCGCATCGCCGCCGTCGTGGTGGTCACGGCCGATGCCACCGCCCGTATCACGTCGGCGTTGTTCTCCTGCACGATGCGCAGCGCGGCCAGCCCCTGGGTTGCGATGGCCTGCTGCGTCAGGATCTCCTGGTGCCGCCGCCTGACGACCGCCAGCAGGTCGATTCGGAGGGCATCGGCGCGGGCCGGGTCGGTCGCCGCCAGTTCGCCTATGCGGGCCGCGAGAGGGTCGTCGATGCGCTCGGCCAGCAATGCGTAGCGCCGGAGAGCCTCCACTTCCGACGCGAGCGAGGACTCCTCGCCGGCGATCGCGGCGTTGTCCTGCTCCAGCAGGAACCTGCCTTCGTTGAGGCGATCGAGTATTTCCTGGAGGCGCGGCTGGGCGTCGACGAAACGCTCGAAGTAGCGATCCAGCTCGCGGATCTCGTCGGCGGGCGAGCGCTTGCCGCCGAGCTTCAGGCGGGCCGGGTCGATCCCGGCCGCGACCTTGCGCAGGTCGGCGAGCTGGCGGGCCATCGGCGCCTTGGAGCCCAGCAGGGCGGAGTCGATGGCCCGGAACCGCCGATCCAGCAGCCGCCCGCTCATGGCCGCCGTGGCGACGAACTCGCGGTCGCCCAGCCGCTCCAGCGAGGCGATCATCCGGCCCAGGTCCGGGCTCCCGGGCTCCGACGCCAGCAGCTCGTCCACCTGCTCGAGCGCGAGGCGCTCGATGGCCTCGTCCTGAGCCGTGGCCGGCTCGGCCCCGGGTTCGGGCCGGACGAGGGCATCAGAAACGAAGCCCGGCGGGGCCTGTTCGGGCTCCGCCGGGTTCTTCGACTTGTCGGAGTCGCTCATTGAGCCAACGGCGCGGCTACCCCTTCGGCGCGTCCGGCGCCTTCGGAGCCGCCGCGGGCTTCGGCGCCTCCGCAGGCCTCACCGGGGCGGGGCGCCGGGCGGGGGCAGGCGCGGCTGCCGCCGGCTTGGGTGTCGCCGATCCGTTGCCGTCGGTCGGCTCGGGGACAGGTCCCGTCAGCAGCGGCGTGATCGTCCTGCGGGCGACCATGGCCAGGGCTCCGGCCTGCTGGATGACCTCGGAGAGGGCGCTCGTGACGCCCTGGGCTCCGTTGAGGACCGTGAACTGGCCGACATGCTCGAACGGCGAAGCCGCCGCGCGAACGATCTCCGGCATCAACTGAGCGATCTGCTGGGCGATGACCGCTTCCTGGTTCTGGCTGAGGGCCGCGGCGCGGCTCTCGATGCCGGTGGCCTCGGCCATCGCCCTGGCCTTGATCGCGTCGGCTTCGGCGAGACCGCGAGCTTTGATCGCATCGCCGTCGGCCTGGCCGTTGATGCGAGTGGCGTTGGCCTGGGCCTCGGCCTGGATCTTGACGGCAGCAGCCTGGGCCTCGGCTGCCAGGCGGACTTCCTGCGCGGCGGCTTCTGCCTGGCGGATCCGGACGTCACGGCCGGCCGCGGCGAGAGTGGTCTGGCGATAAGCCTCGGCGTCGGCCGGCTTGCGGACGTCTACCTGGAGCTGCTGCTCGGTCCGCTGAGCCTGCAGCTGGGCGACGAGGGTTTCCTGCTCGACGACGGCCTGGCGAGCCTGGGCCTCGGCTAGAGGACCCTGCTGGCCGGCCTGCTTCTGAGCTCGGTCGATCTCGGCCTGGTAGCCGGCCTTCTTGATCTCGGTGCCCCGAATCGACTCGGCGATAAGGGCCTGGGCCGTCTGCTCCTGGGCGACCGCGTTCTGGTCGGCCTGGGCGCGCGCGATGCGGGCGTTCTGCTCGACCTCGGCCTGGTGCGGAACGGCCAGGTTCTCGATGTAGTTCGACGGGCTGGTGATCGACTGGATCTGGAAGGAGTCGATGACGAGGCCGAAGGACTCCATCTCGACCGTGCAGCGCTCGCGGACCTGCTGGGCGAACTTGTCCTGGTCGCTGATCATCTCCTCGACGGTCATCGAGCCGGCGATCGCCCGCAGGTGGCCGACGAAGACGTTCTGCACCTTCGACTCGAGCTCCTGGGCCGGGCGGTCCAAGAAGCGGCGCGCGGCGTTGGCGATCGACCGGTAGTCGTCACCGACCTTATAGACGATGACGCCGCGGAGATCCAGGCGGATCTTCTGCTGGCTCACGCACGGGACGGTGATCTCACTCTCGTGAGCCATCAGAGAGAGGGCGCGGACCTTGGAGAGGCCCGGCAGGACCATGGCGCCGCCGCCGGTCACGATCTTGAAGCGCATGCTCTCGCCGGCAACCCCCCCGGCCGAATGGCCGCGCGAGATGCCGGAGATGACCAGGGCCTCGTCCGGTTCGGCGATCCGCCACGTCGACTTGAACAGGATGATCACCAGGATGATGAATACGAGGATGCCGATCCCCAGGCCTACCAGGAACATGTCGCCGGAACTCATCGAGGAAGCCTCACGCTGTCGGTCGGCGCCACCTCAACCGTCCTCCCCCCCAGGCTGCCGACCACCAGAACCTGGGTGTGCTTCTTGATCGTTGCCTCGGGATCCGACGCAGCGGCGAGGAATCGTTCCGTCCCCTGCCGGACCTCGATCAGCACCTCGCCGAGGTGTCCCGGGGTGATGTCCGCCGTTACGCGCCCCATCTTGCCGATAACGTCGTACGACACGCTAGCTCTCCGAACGCTGGGGATAGGTCTCCGCCCATGGTAATCGTTCGACGACCCGCGGACGGCCGAAGTTCGGCGCCGAACGACGAAGCTGGACGTTGCGCAATGGCGTTCTCACCAACCGTATGACCGCGCCCGAGGGCTCCCGGTTCGGTTGCACGCGGACTATCTGACATCGGCCGGTTGGCCTGCCGGCGACGCCGGATCGTTTGACACTCGAATTCGGGTGTCTATACTCATATCCGACGGTTTTGGTCGGAATTGGTGGCGGCCGCGGCGGGAACGCGTGCACCGCTCCAGGAGGGCCGCCGTCGCCAAGGTCGAGGCGCTCGCTAGCCACCGCAAGGTGGTCCTGGCGTCCCCCGAGCGCCCCACCATCCAGCCGGCGCGGCGACCCGCATCGGCCGGACGAGGGATAGACCGCCTCTGGCGGACGCACCGCCGAAACGGAGCACCAAACTGGCCACCAGGACGTACCACAGCACCGGCGCCGTCTCCTTCTCGACGAAGGGCGAATACGGCGTGCGCCTCATGGCCCAGCTGGCGCGCCGGTACGGGACCGGGCCGGCCAGCCTGACCGACATCGCCGAGGAGGAGGACCTGCCCCGGGCCTACCTCGAGCAGCTGGTAATCAGCCTGCGAGATGCCGAACTCGTTCAGAGCACCCGCGGCGCCCACGGCGGCTACGAGCTGACCCGCCCGCCGGAGGAGATCGTGATGGGCGAGGTCCTGCGGGCCCTCGAAGGACCGATCGCGCCGATGATCTGCGTGACCGACGATCCCAACCACCTGGTCTGCGAGCGCGCCGGCCACTGCACCGTCAACTTCATGTGGGTTCGGGTGCGGGACGCTATTGCGGGCGCCCTCGACTCGATGACCCTGGCCGACCTCGTCCCGACGACCGCCCGCATCGGCCGAGCCGGCCTGCCGGCGCTCGGGGCCCAGGCGGGTCGCACCGCCGGAATCGCCAATCCCCTCAACCTCGCCGACTGACACAATCAGCCGGCCGCCCCCAAGGAGCCATCGAGCCAACGTGAGCGACCAAGACCTCGTCATACGCGACCTGCACGTGGCCCCGGCCGCGAACCCCGATCACGAGATCCTCAAGGGCATCGACCTGGCCGTGAGCAAGGGCGAAGTCCACGCCATCATGGGTCCCAATGGGTCCGGCAAGACGACGCTGGCCTACGCCTTGATGGGCCACCCGGCGTACAAGGTCAAGTCCGGCGAGGTCCTATGGCACGGCCACGACCTCCTCAAGCTCTCCGCCGACAAGCGGGCCCGGCTCGGCATGTTCCTGGCCTTCCAGTACCCGATGGCCATCCCGGGTCTCTCCGTGGCGAGCTTCCTGCGGTCGGCCATCAACGCCCGACGGTCCGGCCTGAACCCGGACCCGGCCGTCGACCCGACGGACGCCTACAAGGGCGGCATCCCGATGGGCGAGTTCCGCAAGCTCGTCCGCGAGAAGATGGCCCTGCTCCAGATGGACGAGTCGATCGCCGCTCGTTACGTCAACGAGGGGTTCTCCGGCGGCGAGAAGAAGCGGCTCGAGATGCTCCAGATGGCCGTCCTGGCGCCCGAGATGGCGATCCTGGACGAGACGGACTCCGGCCTGGACATCGATGCCCTCCGGATCGTGGCCGAAGGCGTGAACGCCATGCTCAACCCGAACATGGGCGTGCTGGTGATCACCCACTACCAGCGCCTCCTCAACTACATCACGCCGGACCGCGTCCACGTCCTGGCGGCCGGCCGGATCGTCGCCAGCGGCGGCAAGGACCTGGCCCTGCGCCTGGAGGAGGAGGGCTACGCGCCGATCCTCGCCGAGGCGGGACTCGAGGGCGAAGTCACTGACGAAGCTCCTGCGGGCGAGGCTCCGGCCGAGGCGGTGCCGGCGATGGAGGCCGCCCACTAGGGCGGACCGACGATGGCCCAGACCGCGACCACAGATTCCGCAACCCGCCATGCCGCGACGGCAGTCGCCGCGCCCGCCCAGGCCGTGGCCCACGCGCCGATCGACCCGCTGCGTCTCCGCGCCGACTTCCCGGTCCTGAGCACCGTCAACCGCTTCGGCAAGCCGCTGATCTACCTCGACAGCGCCGCGAGCAGCCTCAAGCCGCGTGTCGTCATCGATGCCGTGGACGGCTACAACACCCAATACTCCGCGAACATCCACCGCGGCATCTACGAGATCGCCGAGCGGGCCACCGCAGCGTACGAGGCGGCCCGCGCCTCCACGGCCAGGCTGATCAATGCGCCCGAGGCCGCCGAGATCGTGTTCGTGCGCAACGCCACAGAGGCGATCAACCTCGTGGCGTATTCGTGGGGCCGCCGCAACATCGGCCGGGGCGACACCATCGTCCTGACCGAGATGGAGCACCACGCCAACCTGGTGCCGTGGCAGATCCTGGTCCAGGAAAAGGACGGCGACCTCGAGTTCATCCCGATCACGGACGACGGCATCCTGCGCCTCGAGGTCTACGAGGCACTGCTCCACCTCCGGCCGAAGCTCGTCGCCTTCACCCACGTCTCCAACATGCTCGGCACGATCAACCCCGTCCGCCGGCTGACCGAGATGGCCCATGCCGCCGGCGCTCTCGTCCTGATCGACGGCGCCCAGGCCGTGCCGCACATGCCCGTCGATGTCCGGGCGATCGGGGCCGACTTCTACGTCTTCTCCGGTCACAAGATGCTCGCCCCCACCGGTTCGGGCGCGCTGTGGGCCCGGCGCGAGCTGCTCGAGGCGATGCCTCCGTTCCTGGCCGGCGGCGACATGATCCGCGAGGTCCACCTCCGCCGTTCCGACTGGAACGACGTCCCATACAAGTTCGAGGCCGGCACACCGGACATCTCGGCCGCGATCGGCATGGGCGCGGCCACCGAATACCTGATGAACCTGGGAATGGACTCGGTCCAGGCCCACGAGCGAGACCTGACCCGCTACGCCATGGAGACGCTCCGGCGCGAGATCCCGACGATCGAGCTTTACGGCCCGGAGGCCGAAACGCGAGGCGGCGTGGTGTCCTTCAACCTGCCGGGCATCCACCCCCACGACGTGGCCCAGATCCTGGATCGCTCCGGCATCTGCGTCCGAGCCGGCCATCACTGCACGATGCCGCTGCACGAGCGCTTCGATCTGGCGGCAACCGCCCGGGCCAGCTTCAACGTCTACACGATCCCCGAGGAGATAGACGCCCTGGTGGTCGGTCTGCGGGAAGTCGTCCGCATCTTCGAGCGTTGACGGTATCCTCGACTTCGATGGACGACCTCTACCGCGACTACATCCTGGAACACTACCGGCGGCCCCACAACTTCGGGGTCCTGGACGACCCGACGGCGAGCTACGAGGGCTCCAATCCGCTGTGCGGCGACCGCATCACGATGATGCTCGGCATCAAGGACGGGGTCGTGAGCGACGTGGCCTTCACCGGCCGCGGCTGCGCGATCAGCCAGGCCAGCGCGTCGCTGCTGACCGACGAGATCAAGGGCAAGACCGTCGAGGAGGTCGAGAACCTGACCCCCGACGACCTGCTGGACTTGATCGGAATCGAGATCAGCCCCGCGCGCCTCAAGTGCGCCCTGCTCTCTCTCGACACGGTTGCCCACGCCCTGGCCGACCGAGCGGCCGGCCACGATGAAGCCGAGCCCGAACGGGGCTAGCCGGGCCGATCGCCAAGGCCGGCGGCCACCACGATTCGAGCCGCCTCGCGGGCGACGACCAGGTCCTCGCGGGCCACGATGCGGAGCACCGCCGGGAAACTGCCCGGGGTCGGCATCGGCGAGAGGCGCGCCAGGACGGCGTCCTCCGATACCGATTCCTCCGCGATGGGCGCCACGCCGATGGAGCCGAGCCGGGCCACGATCTGGGCCCTCAACCCGGCCGCGTTCTCGCCGATCCCGCCGGTGAAGACGATCGCGTCGATGGCAAGCAGGGCCGTGGCTGCGGAAGCGATACACTCGGCGGCGCGCCGGACGAAGAGGTCCAGGGCGAGAGTGGCTCGCTCGTCGCCGTTCGCCTTCATCCGGAGCAGCTCGCGCACGTCGGAGGTTCGGCCGGAGACTCCCACCAGGCCGGAACCGTGGTCCAGCTCCTCGGCCAGCTCGTCGGCGGTCAGGCGCTCAGTCCGGAGAAGGTAGAAGAGGATCCCCGGGTCGATCGAGCCGGCCCGCGTGCCCATCATCAGGCCTTCGAGCGGGGTCAGGCCCATCGAGGTCGCCACGGAGCGCCCGCCGTCGACGGCGGTCACGGAGCAGCCGCTGCCCAGGTGCGCGACGACCGTTCGCAGCTCGCCGACCGGCCGGGCCAGCAGCGCGGCGGCGCGCTCAGTCGACCACGCAACCGAGATGCCGTGGAAGCCGTAGCGGCGGACGCCCCACTCCGTGTACCACCGGTCCGGGACGGGGTACCGGTAGGCCTCCTCGGGCAGTGTCGCGTGGAAGGCAGTATCGAAGACGGCTACGTGGGGGAGGTGCGGAATTGCGGCCAGGCCCGCGGTCATCGTCGCCGCGGCGATGCCGTTGTGGAGCGGCGCGAGATCCGTCAGGGCCGTGACCTGCGCGATCACCTCGGGCGTCACGCGCACGGGCTGCCGCAACGCGGTCCCGCCGTGGACGACGCGGTATCCCACGGCCGCCAACGATGCCGGGGAGATGCCCGCGGCCGCATACTTCAGCAGGAGGGCACGGATGTCATCGGCCGGATCCCCGCCCTCGGTAGCGTCCACGCCCCAGTCCACGCCGAGCTGGCCCAGCGGCGTCAGCGACGCGGCCGAGGCCGCCGGATACAGGCCGTCCGCTCCGGCGGATGGAATCGAGGCCGTCTCGATAACGCTCGACTTGAGCGAGCTGGAGCCGGGGTTCAGGACGAGAACGCGCATCGCCCGTAGGCTACCCGTTCCAAGCGGGCCGCGCGGCCGGAAGGCGGCCTCGGGGCTTGCGCCGTACGCCGACAATGTGCATGTACCGCGGACATGGGCCACCCAGGCGGGCGCTCGCCGAGATGGAGACACTCCGATGCGACTCGTGACCATCATTCCCCGGAATGGACATGGGGCAGATCTCGGCACCCATCAGGTGGCAGTGGTGCTGGGGAGCGGCCGCCTCCTGACTCTCGGCACGCTCGCCAAGCTGACGCCGGACAGACTGGCCGAGGAAATCGAAGGGCTGAGCCTGGCCACCGTGGTCGGCCTGGATCCGTCGCTGACCGCGATCCGCGAAGCGCTCGGCGAGATCGGCGCGGAAGCGCTCCAGGAGATCGCCATCGACCCGGCGACGGTCCGTCTCGGCCCCCCGGTACCCCGGCCCGGCAAGATCGTTGGCGTCGGCTACAACTACCTCGACCATATCCGCGAGCAGGGCCTGGAGAAGCCGGCGCGGCCGGTCCTCTTCTCGATGTTCGGCAACGCGGTGACGGGCGACGGCGAACCGGTGCGGCGGCCGGCCGGCACGCATGCCCTTGACTTCGAGGCCGAGCTGGCGGTCGTGATCGGCCGGCACGCGAGCGGTGTCAGGATGGAGAAGGCCCTGGGCCACGTCGCCGGATACACGGCGGCCAACGACATCACGGCCCGAGATTGGCAGGGCCAGGCCCGGGCTCTGCGCCCCGGCGAGAAGGGCGACGGGCAGTGGCTGCGCGCCAAGGGCTCGGACACCTTCCTGCCTCTCGGTCCGAGCCTCGTCCCGGCCGGCGAGCTGGGCGACGGTAGTGGCCTGCGCGTCAGGTCGTGGCTCACGCGGGCGGCGGGCCCGGCGGCGGACGAGCCGATCCTGATGCAGGACGGCAACACATCGGACATGCTCTTCAGTGTCGCCGAGCTGGTATCGATCATCAGCCAGGAGGTCACGCTCGAACCGGGCGACGTGATCGTCACCGGCACGCCAAGCGGCGTCGGTGTCTTCCGCGAGCCGCCGGTCTTCATGGAACCGGGCGACGTGGTGCGTGTCGAGATCGAGGGCATCGGCAGCTTGACGAACCCGATCGCCGACGAGCGCGGCGGCGTGCCGGCGGGCTCGCCGGCGGAACGGGAGCTGGCGAGCCGCGGCGCCGGCGACATGCTGGCAGCGGCCGGCCCTGCACGATAGGGCGCGCCGCCCGGGCCGAGCCGCCCGAACGTCATTCCCCATCAGTGGCACAATCGGACCGTGCTCAATGATCGAGCCGGCGAGGCCGCCCAGGTAGAGCCCACCCGCAGCGGCTCTGCGTCCGTTATCTCCACCGCATCGGCGCTTGACCTGCGCATACCCCGAACCATGCGCGCCCTGGTGAAGGCCCGGCCGGAGGCCGGCGCCGAGCTGCGCGAGGTTCCGGTACCCCGCCCGGGCCCGGGTGAGGTGCTGATCCGCCTCGAGGCCGTCTCCCTGTGTGGGACGGACCTGCACATCTACCGCTGGGATCCGTGGGCGCAGGGCCGACTGGGCAAGTACCTGCCCCGCATCTTCGGCCACGAGATGGCCGGCCGAGTAGTGGCCCACGGCCCCGGAACCGGCGCCGTCCCGCTCGGGACCCGCGTCGCCGCCGAGACCCATCTCGTCGACTGGACCTGCTACCAGTGCCGGACCGGCCGCGAGCACGTCTGCGCCAACCTGCGGATCCTGGGCGTCGACGCCGACGGCGCTTTCGCCGAGTACATGTGCCTGCCCGAACGCAACGCCTGGCCGTCGGAGAGCCTGACCCCGGAGATTGCCGCGATCCAGGAACCGATGGGCAACGCCGTCTTCGCCACGTTCGTCGAGGAGATCACGACAGCCTCGGTGGCGGTCCTCGGGTGTGGGCCGATCGGCCTGATGGCGGTGGCGATCTGCAAGTTCGCCGGGGCGGCACGGGTCTTCGCCACCGACGTGATGCCGCACCGCCGCGAGATGGCCGTCCGCATGGGCGCGGACATGGTCCTCGACGGCGCGGGCGACGTCGCGGCGGAGATTCGCCGGGAAACCGGGGGCACCGGCGTGGACGTCGTGCTGGAGATGAGCGGCGCCGAGCAGGCGATCCACCAGGCCTTCGAGATGACGACCAACGGCGGCCGCGTCTCACTGCTGGGTCTGCCGTCGCGCCCCGTCACGCTGGACCTCAACGACGCGATCATCTTCCGGGGCGTGCGCGTCTACGGCATCACCGGCCGCCAGCTGTGGGGCACCTGGTACAAGACCGCGGCTCTTCTTCGCGAGGGCCTGGACGTAAGCCCGATCATCACCCACCGGCTGCCGCTGTCGCGATACGACGAAGCCTTCGACCTGCTGGCCGGAGGTATCGCCGGCAAGGTGGTTCTCCTGCCACAGGAGGCTTGAGCGATGAAAACATCGAGCGCGAGCACAGATCCCCTTGGCTTCCTGGCGGACGAGATCGAGGAGCTCAAGCGGGCGAACCTGTACCGGCCCATGCGCGTCCTCAGCTCGCCGCAGGCCGCCGAGGTCGTCGTCGACGGCAAGGAGCTGATCAACCTCTCGTCGAACAACTACCTGGGTTTGGCCACGCATCCGCGCCTGGTAGAAGCTGCCCTGGCGACGACGCGCGACTTCGGCGTCGGATCCGGGGCCGTCCGCACGATCGCCGGCGATATGTCGATCCACGAAAGGCTCGAGGCCGAGCTGGCCGAGTTCAAGCGCGTCGAGGCGGTGCTCACCTTCCAGTCGGGCTTCACGGCGAACACGGGCGTCATCCCGGTCGTGACCGGTGAAAACGACCTGATCGTCTCGGACGCGCTCAACCACGCCTCGATCATCGACGGCATGCGGATGAGCAAGGCCCCGCGAGTCGTCTTCCCACACAAGGACACCGCGGCCCTGCGCGAGCTGCTGCGCGAGGCCCGCGAGAAAGGCAGGGCCGACACCGGTGAGCCCTATCGCCTGATCCTCATCGTCACGGACGGCGTCTTCAGCATGGACGGCGACATCGCCCCGCTGCCGGAGATCGTCGCCGCGGCCGAGGAGTTCGGGGCGGCGGTGATGGTGGACGACGCCCACGCCTCCGGCGTCCTGGGCCGCAACGGCCGCGGGACGGTGGACCACTTCGATCTCCACGGCCGGGTCCACATCCAGGTCGGGACGATGTCCAAGGCGATGGGCGTGTTGGGCGGCTACGTGGCCGGCAGCCGGGCGCTGCGCGAGATGCTGACCCAGCGGGCTCGCCCGTTCCTCTTCTCCACTTCCCATCCGCCGGCCGTCGCGGCGGCATGCCTGGCCGCGATCCACGTCCTCCAGGAGCAGCCCGAGCTGATCGACCACCTCTGGGCCAACACGATTCACTTCAAGGGCGAGCTGCGCCGCCTCGGCTTCGACACGGGGGTTTCGGAGACCCCGATCACGCCGGTGATGATGGGCGAGTCGGCCACCGCCATCCGCTTCAGCCAGCGGCTGTTCGAGGAGGGCGTCTTCGCCCAGGCGGTCGTCTACCCGACGGTCGCGCTCGACAAGGCTCGAATTCGAACGATCGTCACGGCCGAGCACTCGATCGCCCAGCTCGACCGCTGCCTGGAATCCTTCGTCAAGGTCGGCCGCGAGCTGGGCCTGGTGACGGCCTAGTGGCGGAAGACCCTGTCGAGGGCGCCGGACGCGCGCCGGCTCAGGCATTCGACGTCCCGCTCGACGCCCACCTCCATACCGACCTGTCGCCCGACAGCCGGGTGCCGATGGAGTTGTATGCGGCCCAGGCGTTCGAGCGCGACATCCCGGAAATCGCCCTGACGGACCACCTCGACTTCCTGCCGGGGGCGCCGGCCTATGAATACGCCGACTACCCTCGCCGCGAGCGCCTGATCCGCGACCTCCAGGAGCGCTGGTCGGGAAAGGTCGCAATCCGATTCGGTGTCGAGCTGACGTACGAATCGCGTTTCGACGCGCAGATCCGGGAGCACCTGCGCAACCACCGCTACGACTACGTCCTGGGTTCGGTCCACGACACTCACGACGGGCCGTACGCCCGCCGACACCTCGAAGCGTTCGTCAGCGGCAAGACGCTGCCGGAGGTCGTGGCGCCGTATTTCGCCGAGGTCTCAGCGGCGATCCGAAGCGGCTTGTTCGACACTCTGGGCCACATGGACCAGGTGAAGAAGTGGCTGACTCGCTGGTTCACTGCCCGGGACTTCGCCGCGATCCCCGAGGTCTACGAACCGCTGCTGGTAGAGCTGGTCGCGGGCGACACTGCCCTGGAGGTCAACTCGTCCGGACTGCGTCACGCGATCGGCGAGACCTATCCTGCAGCCTGGGTCGTGAGCCGCTTCCGCGAGCTGGGCGGGCAGCGGGTAACCACGGGCTCCGACGCGCATCTGCCCAACGCATTTGCGTTCGGTCTGGAGGAGGCATACGAGATAGTCGCGGCGGCCGGGTTCGACCGGGTGACACTCGAGCGGGCGCTGGATCGAGGGGACCTGGTTCTGCCCGAGAGGTTTCGGCGGTAAGGCCGTGGTGGGCAGGACGGCGGGCAGCCGTTGCCACGGCGCGCCACCAGGCAAGCCGCTGACGCGCAGCCGACAGCGGTGCTATTGGCGGCCCCTTACTCTTGATCGATGGAGCTGATCGTCCTCGGGGCCGCCCCCGCCTATACCGACCGTGCCGGTTCGGCCGCGTCGTCGTACCTGCTTCGGGCCGGTAGCGCGACGCTGCTGCTCGACCTCGGGCAAGGCGCCTACGCCAACCTGGCCGCGGCCATCGAACCGAGCACGCTGCACGGCATCCTGGTGAGCCACCTTCATCCGGACCACTTCGTCGACCTGGTTCCGTTGCGCCACTACCTCAAGTGGGAGTTCGTTCCGCCGCGGCGCGTCCGCGTAGTGGGGCCGGCCGGCCTTGCCGGTCGGCTCGACGGGCTCAACGGCGAGCCGGGCTTCGCCGCGGAGGCCCTGGACATCGAGGCTCTCGCGGAAGGCGGGCGCCGGATCGGGCCGTTCGAGGTCGAAGTCCGGCGCGTCACCCACAAGGAGGAGAGCTACGCATTCCGGGTCGTCCTGGCCGCGGGCGAGGCTGCTGGGGCCGGCGGCGCGGCCGCGGGCCTCGTCTACTCGGGCGACTGCGGCCACGCCGAGGACCTCCTCCCGCTCATCCGCCCCGGCGACACGCTCCTCTCGGAAGCCTCGTTCGGAGCCGGCCCAGTCGCGGAGGGCGCGGGGCACATCACTACGGCCGACGCCGCCCGCGTCGCCTCCACGGGCGGCGCCTCGCGCCTCCTGCTGACCCACGTCCTGTCGGGCCGCTCCCGCGCGGAGGCCCTCGCCCTGGCCGGCGCCGCGTTCGCGGGTCCGGTTCAGCTCATCACCGAGGGCGACCGCTTCGAGATCTAAGGACCAGTCGAGTCGTAGTCTGGCCTCGCTCGTCCTCCGCCCCGCCCTGACACGCAGCCCCGACTCGTTCAAGATTGTCGGCGTGCCAGAGACCGCTCGGGACTCGAGCCAACAAGGGAGATAAGCGCCATGGCTGACAGCGCAGCAACCGCAGGACCACTCAGCGCCGAAGATCTCCGGCTGATGGACGCGTACTGGCGGGCGGCGAACTACCTCAGCGTCGGCCAGATATACCTGCTGGACAACCCTCTGCTGCGCCGGCCGCTGGAGGCGAGCGACGTCAAGCCGCGGCTGCTTGGCCACTGGGGAACGACGCCGGGCCTGAATCTGATCTACGCCCACATGAACCGCGAGATCAAGGCCCGGGACCTCAACACGATCTACATCATCGGCCCCGGGCACGGCGGGCCGGGTCTCGTGGCCAATACGTACCTCGAGGGCAGCTACACCGACTTCTACCCGAGCATCACGAAGGACGAAGACGGCATCCGCAAGCTCTTCCGCCAGTTCTCCTTCCCGGGCGGCATCCCCAGCCACGTGGCACCCGAGACCCCGGGCTCCATCCATGAAGGCGGCGAGCTCGGCTACTCGCTCTCGCATGCCTACGGCGCCGCCTTCGACAACCCCGATCTTCTCGTCTGCTGCATCGTCGGCGACGGCGAGGCCGAGACCGGCCCGCTCGCGACCGGCTGGCATTCGAACAAGTTCCTCGACCCGATCGGCGACGGCGCGGTCCTGCCGATCCTGCATCTCAACGGCTACAAGATCGCCAACCCCACCGTCCTGGCCCGCATCCCCGAGGACGAGCTGCGCGACCTAATGATCGGCTATGGCTACAAGCCGTACTTCGTCACCGGCGACGTCCCGGCGGTGGTCCATCAGCAGCTCGCCGCCACTCTGGACACGGTCCTCGACGAAATCCGCGAGATCCAGACGGCCGCCCGCTCGGGCAAGAAGAAGGGCCGGCCGCAGTGGCCCATGATCGTCCTTCGAACACCCAAGGGCTGGACCGGCCCCAAGGTCGTCGACGGCAAGCAGGTCGAGGGCACGTGGCGCTCCCACCAGGTGCCGCTCGCGGACACCCGGTCCAACGCCGCACATCGGGCCCAGCTCGAAGAGTGGATGCGGAGCTACAAGCCGGAGGAGCTGTTCGACGAGAAGGGCGCGTTCCGGCCGGAGCTTGCTGCCCTCGCGCCTCACGGCGATCGCCGGATGGGCGCCAACCCGCACGCCAACGGCGGTCTGCTCCTGCGCGAGCTGATCATGCCGGACTTCCGCGAGTACGCGGTGGACGTGCCCAGGCCGGGCGGCTCGCAGAGCGAAGCGACATACGTGGCCGGCACCTTCATCCGCGACGTCATGGCCAGGAACACCGACAACTTCCGGATGTTCGGGCCCGACGAGACGGCCTCGAACCGCTTCCAGGCAATCTTCGAGGTTACCGGCAAGGCCTGGGACGCCGAAGTGATCCCGAGCGACGCCGAGGACAACGTTCTCTCCGTCGACGGACGGGTGATGGAGGTTCTGTCCGAGCACCAGTGCGAGGGGTGGCTGGAGGGCTACCTCCTGACCGGCCGGCACGGCATGTTCAACTGCTACGAGGCCTTCATCCACATCATCGACTCGATGTTCAACCAGCACGCCAAGTGGCTCAAGGTGACGCGCGACATCCCGTGGCGCCGCCCGATTGCCTCGCTCAACTACGTGCTGAGCTCGCTCGTCTGGCGCCAGGACCACAACGGCTTCACCCACCAGGACCCCGGCTTCATCGACCACGTGGTCAACAAGAAGGCCGAGATCATCCGCGTTTATCTGCCGCCCGACGCAAACACGATGCTGTCGGTCACTGACCACTGCCTGCGCAGCCGCAACTACGTCAACGTGATCGTGGCCGGCAAGCAGCCGGCCCCGAACTGGCTAACGATGGAGCAGGCGATCCTGCACTGCACCCGCGGCATCGGCATCTGGGATTGGGCCAGCAATGACCAGGGCGGCGAGCCCGACATCGTGATGGCCTGCTGCGGCGACATCCCCACCCTCGAGACCCTCGCCGCCGTCGACCTGATGCGCCAGTACCTGCCCGAGGTCAAGGTCCGTGTCGTCAACGTCGTGGACCTGATGCGCCTGGAGCCCGAAACGGAGCATCCGCACGGCATGACCGACAAGGAGTTCGACTCGCTCTTCACCACGGACAAGCCGATCGTCTTCGCCTACCACGGCTACCCGTGGCTGATCCACCGCCTCACCTACCGCCGCAGCGGCCACGACAACATCCACGTCCGCGGCTACAAGGAAGAGGGCACGACCACCACCCCGTTCGACATGGTCATGCTCAACGACCTCGATCGCTTCCACCTCGTCATCGACGCCATCGACCGGATCCCGGGCCTGGGCCCCAAGGCCGGGCACGTTCGCCAGCTGATGGAGGACAAGCGGACCGAAGCCAGGGCCTACACCCGCGCCGAGGGCGAGGACGCCCCGGAGATCCGCGACTGGACCTGGCCTGCCTAGGTCGCTCGCGAAAGAGGGCGGCCGCTCCGGCGGTCGCCCAATCGTCGTCCCCGGGGACAGGCCGCGCCGGCTACCCGGCCAGGGTTTCGAGAGCCTGACGGCCCAGCTGGACGCCGGCGATCTCGGCGGCGCTCGCGAGCATTGCCGGCGACGCCCCGCCCAGGGGACCGAGGCCCCTCTTGCCCATCCCGCTCACGTTGGCGAGCGGGATCTCACCGTTGGCAACCAGCCCCTCGACCTCGACGATCGCCGCGGCGCCCGGCAGGAATGGGAAGAAGTACCGCTTCCAGCGGCTGCCGGGAGTGACCTTGCGGAACCGGCCGGTCACGACGATGCCCTCGTCCGGGTCGCCGGGGCCGGCCAGCTTGACGCCCAGTCCCGCCCTCTCGAGCTCTTCCTCGACGGCCGTGTGAAAGGCTCGAGCGATCACCCTCATGTCGATCTTGCGAGGCAGGCGGACGCCGTCGTCCGAGAAGGGATGGAGGGTGCACGGCTTGCCGACGAGATTCAAGATCCTTCCTCCTGCCGTTGTTCGCGGCCGACGCCACCCGCGCTCGATGCTCAACTCTACGCCGCAACCGGCCCGCCGGCGGCCCGGCCGGGCGTTCGTTCCACGTGACTGCGCTCGGCTCGCTACCATGACCCAATGACCCACGACGCCACGGCCAGCCTGCGATCTCAGGTCCGCGAGGCCATCGAATCCGCCTGGGGACTCGCCCGGGCCGACCTGGCTCCTGCGGGCGAGGCTTCCGCTGCGGGTGGCGGGGCTCCGCCTGCGGCTGGCGAACCGCCCGCCATCGCGGACGCGCCGGTGACGATAGAGCGGCCGGCGGACCCGAGCTTCGGCGACTTCGCCAGCAACATCGCCCTCAAGCTGGCCAAGCCGTACCGCCGCGCGCCGATGGACATCGCAAAAGCGATCTCCGCACATGTCGTGACGGCAGCTTCGGATCCCGCCTCGCCGATCGTGAGCGTCGAGGTCGCGCCGCCCGGGTTCCTGAACGTCCGCGTCGCCGACGGGCGCCTCGCCGCGATGACGGCCCGGATCCTGAGCGAGCCCGGCACGTGGGGCCACGTCGCGGCTGAGCATCCCGAGCACATCAACGTCGAGTTCGTCTCGGCCAATCCCACGGGGCCGCTCCACATCGGCAACGCCCGCGGCGCATTCACCGGAGACCTGCTGTGCCGCGTCCTCGCCGCCGCCGGGCACAAGGTGGAGCGGGAATATTACTTCAACGACTTCGGAAGCCAGGTGAAGAACCTGGGCGCGTCGGTCGTGGCCATCCGCGAGAACTGCGATATCCCCGAAGACGGCTATCGCGGCGACTACGTATATGACATGGCCCGCGAGCTGCCCGCCTCGGTTCTCGAAGAGGCGGCCCGTACGGGCGAGGAACCTGCCTGGGCGGTCGGCCGGTGGGCCTCCGAGCGCGTTCGGGCCGGCATCGAGGCCAGCCTCGATCACCTCGGCTGCCACTTCGACGTCTGGCGCTCGGAGAGCACGCTCCACGACGACGGCTGGGTAGCGCGGGCAGTGGATCGGCTGCGGGCCGCCGGCGACGTCTACGAGGAGCACGGCGCGGTCGTCTTCCGCTCGACGAAGTACGGCGACGACAAGGACCGGGTCATCCTGCGCTCCACCGAGGACGCCGCGCCGACCTATTTCGCGGCCGACATCGGCTATCTCGTCGAGAAGTTCAGCCGCGGATACCAGCGCATCGTCTTCATCTGGGGCGAGGACCACCACGGCTACGTGGCGCGCGTGAAGGCCGCGGCTCAGTCGCTCGGCTTCGACCGCGACCAGGTCCAGATGATCCTGACGGCCTGGGTTCGCTTCGTTCGCGACGGCAAGGAGATCGCGATGTCGAAGCGCTCCGGCGAGTTCATCACCCTGGACGAGCTGCTTGGCGAGATCGGCGTGGACGCGGCCCGCTGGTTCTTCGCCTCACGCGCCGCGTCCAGCGGGATCGATTTCGACATCGAGCTGGCCAAGAAGCAGTCAAGCGAGAACCCGGTCTACTACGTCCAGTACGCCCACGCCCGCATCGCCTCGATCCTGCGCAAGGCCGAGGAGGCGGGCATGGCGGCGCCGGCCGGCGACGACCCCAGGCTGCCGGGCCTGCTGACCGCCATCCTGCCGGGCGCCCCCGAGGCCCAGCTGGCCCGCCAGATCGTTCGCCTGCCGGAGGTCGTGGAGGACGCGGCTGCGAGCGAGGAGACGCACGGCATCACCGCGTACGCGACGGAGCTGGCCACCACATTCCACGCGTTCTACCGCGACGCGCGCGTAATCGACGAGGCCGAGCCGGATCGCTCCGCCGCGCGGCTGGCCCTGGTCGCCGCCGCCAGAACGACGCTCGCCAACGCCCTCGCCCTGCTGGGGATCTCCTCACCCGAGACGATGTAGCATCGAGCGGCGGAGCGGCGCCCGGGCCGCGCCCGTCCATCAGCCCATCGTGTTGCAATCGATGAACTCCGGCACGAGGGGTTCGCTCGAGGCGATGGCCACGTTCACGTGGGTGGAGTCGCTGGCGCACACCCGGAACTGCCCGCCAAGGGCGGTCAACCGCTGATCGGCCGCGCCCGAGAAGGCGGTGGCACCCGCCTCCGACCGCCAGGCCGTATGGATGACCACGGCCCAGGCCCCGTTCGGCCCCTCGTACAACCCGACCCGGTCGCCGCCCCAGCTGGAAGTTCCGGTGGCAGCCGCGGTCGTGGCCGCGGAGTCCGGGCTCTCACCTTCCAGCCAGATGCGCAGCTGCAGCTCGCCCAGCGTGTCCTGCATCGTCAGCTTCCAGCCGCCCAGTGAGACGGGCACCGCCGGAACGGTGACCGCGACCGGCTTGACACCCGCCGTGTACAGATCGGGGTGGAGGATCTGGGAAGTCGACGCGGGCGGGTTTGCGTACACCTTGTCCACGGCGGCCCAGCCGCCCTTGCTGTAGACCCCCTGGACGAAAGTCAGGCCGTCGTTGTACGGGAACATGAGCGTCTGGCGCAGGATCGCCGGCGCCTTCGCGAGCTGGTCTGCCTGCGGCCCGCTGAGCGAATCCCCGGCGATCGCGAGCATGTCGGCCGCCGAGAGGTTCTTCTGCATCCACAGGGTCATCTCCAGAGTGGCGTCGCCCTCTGGCAGGGCGGTCCTTGCCAGGTCTCGGTCGCCCTGGTCGGGCGTGTCGACGGCCAGCTTGTCGAGTCCGAAGTTCTGGTCCTGGAGGGCATGGGTGTATTCGTGCGAGAAGGTCAGCTTCTCGGTCGGACCGACGCCGCCAGACTCTGACAGCACATACAGGCCCTTGGAGACGGGGTCGTAGAAGCCGATCACCTGGCCGGCCTCGAGGTCCAGCTCCATCTGCTCCAGCGACGATCCGGCCGGTAGGAGGCCCAGATGGATGAAGAGCCGGCTCTCATCCGCCAGGGCCTGATGGTTCGTCTGCTCGGCGTTGGCCTTGGTGAGCCAGTCGCGCACGCCCTTCGAATCGAGGAGGACCGGCGTGACGGTCGTCGTCGGTCGCAACTGGCGGATCGCCTGGACCTGGCTCTCGATGGCGGCGTAGACGGCCTGATCGGCTTGATTCGGCGAGCCGGCCGGAGAAACCGACGCCGATTGGGAAGCCGGCGACGAGAGGTCCGTCTGTCCGGCCGTAGGGGCGGCCGACGGCGAGTTTCCGGCCGATCCGCAGGCCGACGCGATGACGGCCAGGCCAAGCCCGAGGGCGAGGAGCGATTGGCGGCGGAAGGAGTTCATCCGGCCATTCTGCCAGACGCAGGCGGCAGGTCCGATTGGCGGGGCTGCCGGTGCGGCGGCTGGGGCGAAGCCTGGGATCATGGCGGCTTTCGTCCCCGATCGGATCACTTTGTAACGGTTTCTTAATGCACCAGGTGCCCCCGCATTCACGTGAAAAGCGTACATTTCGGGGCAGGAACACTGGACGAGCCTCCTGAAAGTTCCATCCTCCCTCCCTCCGACCGGAGGTGCCGATTGGGCAGGCGCCTCCGGTCCTCCCTTTAAGGGGCTATCCGCTCGGGCAGGGCCGCCGCGGCCTCGCGGATGACCGGCGGCTCGGTCCGATGAGCGGCCGGGGAGGCACCTGTGCAAGAATCTCTCCATGGAGCTCACCTGGTTCGGGCGGACCTGCGTCCGCATGCGTGGCAAGGACGCGGTCGTCGTGGCCGACGCCTATCAAACCGTTGTCGGGCCGACGGGTCGCGGGCTAACGGGTGACATCGTCACCTTCAGCCATCCCGACGATGCACCACTGCCCAGGGCGAAGGGCCGAGCCTCGCGCGACGGCTCAACCCTGCTGCCCAGCAGCCTCGAGGAGGCCTTCTGCCTCGACGGTCCCGGCGAGTACGAGGTAAAAGACGTCCTGATCACGGGGGTCAAGACCTTCCGCGACGAGCATCGGGGCCGGGAGCGAGGCCGGAACGTCTCCTTCATCGTCGAGCTGGACGGTGTCCACGTGATCCACCTCGGCGACATCGGCCACCTCCTGACCGAGGACAAGCTCACCGATATCGGCCCGGTGGACGTGGCCTGCGTCCCCGTCGGAGGCGTGCTGCCCCCCAACAAGGCCGCCGAGCTGATCGCCCAGCTGGACGCCAAGGTGGTCGTGCCGATGCCCGTGTGCGACGACGCGGACGTAGCGGAGGCCCTCGCCAAGTTCCTCCACGAGATGGGCGTCTCGACGCCGCCGGCGCCTCAGTCGAAGCTCTCGCTGATGCCCTCTTCGCTCCCGGCCGAACTCACGACCGTCCTGTTGGAGCAGCGCGGCAAGCTGTAGCGCCCTCGGACCATCCGGACTCGGGGCGGGTCCCTAGACGGGGCTCCAGACTCGAACAGTGCGGTCGAAGCTCCCCGAGAGGATCCGCCGGCCATCGGGAGTCACCGCCAGGGCCCGGACGTAGTTGGTATGGCCCTTCAGCGTTGCCTCCGGGCGGCCCGTCGCGAGCTCCCAGACCCGTACGGTGAAGTCCTCGCCCCCGGAAACGACCCGGGTCCCGTCAGGAGTGATCGCGACCGCGTTGACCCAGCCGGTGTGGCCTTCGAGGGCGCGCACCAGGCGACCGTTGTTGCTGTCCCAGATGCGGACCGTGTTGTCGCGCGCACCCGACACGATCTGGCGGCCGTCCGGAGTGACCGCCACCGCCTGGATGGCGACCTTGTGATCCTTGAGCGTGATCTCCATCCGGCCGCTTTCCAGATCCCAGACCCTGACCGTCTTGTCGTGGCCGCCCGAGATGACCTTCTTGCTGTCGGAGGTGACTGCCAGTGAAGTCACGGGGCCGACATGACCGACCAGAACGCTGCCGCGGCGGCCGCTCTCCAGATCCCAGACCCGGACCGTTTCGTCGTCACCGGCCGAGACGACACGCCGGCCGTCCGGGGTAACCGCCAGAGCGTTGACGTACTCGATGTTGCCCTCGAGTATCTGCTCGAGGATGCCGGTGGCCAGGGACCAGACGAGCACCTTGCGGCTGTGACCCGCGGAGACGATCCGCGTCCCGTCGGGCGTGACCGCCACGGCGGACACCTTGTTGAGGACCTCGACATGGCCGTCGATGGTGCGCTCCAGCTGGCCGGCCCCGAGGTCCCAGATGCGGACCGTGAGGTCGTCGCTACCGGAGACGGCCCGGGCGCTATCGGGCGAAGGGACAGTTGCCCACACCTGGCCACCATGGCCGGTGAGCGTGCGCTCTAGACGGAGTCCCTTTGCTTCGTTCGCATGACTCGTCAAGAACCTCACGCCGAAGCCTCCAGCATCCTGGGAACGCTACACGGGACCAGAGACGGGACCAGCAGGACTCGTGTGCGCTATCAGAGTAGCGCCGGACTTGGCCTCGTACCATCCATTGCAGTACCTCTCAGGGGCCATCGGCAATAGCCCGAAGATATGCGGTGGTGGCGCACCAGGGATGACGTCTGAACTGGTGGGTCGGGCATCGGGCTCCCGATTCAGTCGCGCCCGAAGACCCTCCGGCCGCGCTTGACGACCGATCTGACCAGCCGGCCGCCCAGCCAGTACGGGATCTGATCGACCGAGGGCACGTCCCAGACGATGAGATCGGCCTGCTTGCCGGGTTCGATCGAACCGACCTCCGCCCCCAGGCCGATCGAATGCGCGGCGTTGATCGTCACGGCGACCAGCGCCTCCGCCGGCGTCAAGCCCATCTCCAGGCAGGCGATGGACATGACCAGCGGCAGGCTCATCGTGGGGCTCGTGCCCGGGTTGAGGTCCGTGGCGAGGGCCACGGGGATGCCGGCGTCGATGAAGCGCCGCGCCGGGGCGAAGTGATGCGCCCCGAGGAACCAGCTCGTGGCCGGCAGCAGCGTCGCGACCACCGGCTTGCCCGCATCGGCGGCGCGGGCCAGGGCCGCCACTCCCTCCTCCGACGGCGCCGCGAGATGATCGGCCGAGAGGCAACCGAGCGCCGCCGCCAGCTCGGCCCCGCCGGACGGGACCAGCTCATCGGCATGGACTCGAAGGGCCAGGCCGAGGGCCCGGGCCGCTTCCAGGACCCGGGCCGTCTGGCCCGGATCGAAGACGCCCTTCTCGCAGAAGACGTCGCAGAAGCGGGCGATCCCCTGGCGGGCGACGGCCGGCAGCTGCTCCCCGATGACGGCCGCCGCGTAGGCGTCCGCGGCGTCGGGGCGGCCCCGGAACTCGGGGGCGACGGCGTGCGCGCCGAGGTACGTGGGCACCAGCTGGACCGGACCCGCGCGATCGAGACGGCCGATGACCTCGAGCTGACGCAGCTCGGTCTGGGTGTCCAGCCCATAGCCGGATTTGGCCTCGGCCGTGGTCGTGCCATTGGCGAGCATCTCGTCGAGGCGGGCCCGCGCCCCCGCGAGGAGATCCTTCTCCGAAGCCTCGCGCGTCGCCGCGACCGTGGAGAGGATCCCGCCTCCCGCGGCCAGGATCTCCAGGTAGCCGGCGCCGCGGGCACGCATCTGCCACTCCCCCTCGCGCGTCCCGGCGAAGACGAGGTGGGTGTGAGCATCGATCAGGCCGGGCGTGACCAGACCGCCGGCCGCGTCGAGCCGGGCAAAGGATTCGAGCGGGTAACCGCCGGCCTCGATCAGGCGCTCGACGTCCGCGGCCGACCCTACGGCGATCAGCCGGTCGCCCCAGGCGGCCACGGCCGTGTCGCCGGCGACGATCGCCACCTCCGCCTGGGACGAGCCCCTCCGCAATCCTCCAGCCAGAGTGGCGACCGCGGCGGCTCCCTCGATCAGCAGACCCGCAAAGGGTCCCCCACCTTCGGCGGTCATTGGCCCTTCGCCGCTTCGAGCTTCAGCTCCAGCGCCTGAAACGGCGAGAAGTCGCGCAGCTTCAGGAAGGTCGCGGCTCCGGCAAGGCGCTCCGCCTCGGGGAGATGCGCGGACACGCCGGCGTGATCGGCCACGTCGAGCAGGGCCGCGAGCGGCGCCAGCCCAATCAGCTCGGATTCGGCCAGGTGGACGCCGTCCTCGGCCGCTTCCGCTCTCACGCTCTCCCAGACGAGCCAGATCGGAGTCGTCCGGAAGTCGAGCAGGTTCATCGACACCTGGGCCCGGTCCAGCTCATCGATCCAGAAGCCGTTGGCTTGGACCCGTGGCAGGCCGCCGCTCGACTCGCGGATCCGGCGCGCGATCCGCTTGGCCAGGTCCAGGTCGCGGCTGTCGAGGTTGATGTTGTAGGCGATCAGGAACGGCCGCGCGCCGACTGCCATCGCCCCCGCGCTGGCGTGCAGTGTGGCCGGCCCGAAGTCGGGCTCGCGGCCCGGCTCGGCGATCCCAGTCTTGAGGCCCTCGTACTGGCCCCGCCGGACGTCCGCAAGCCGCACTCGCGATGGGCTCGTTGCGGCCTCGCCGTAGAGATAGACGGGGATCCCGAAGCGGTCAGCCACTCGCGACCCGAAGGCCCGGGCGAGCTCGATGCAGTCGTTCATGTTGGCGCCGCCGAGCGGCACGAACGGGACCACGTCCACTGCGCCGATGCGGGGATGCTCGCCGGACTGGCGCTCCATGTCGATCTCGGCGACCGCAACGGCCACCGTCCGCTCGAGGGCCTCGAGGATAGGTGCCGGCTCACCAGCCAGCGTGAGGACGCTGCGGTTGTGGCTCGCGTCGCTCGTTCGATCGAGAAGGAACGCGCCGGGCACGCTCTCGACGGCCGCGGCAAGCTTGTCCACGACCTCGATCCGGCGGCCCTCGCTGAAGTTGGGGACCGACTCGACCAGCTTCGCCACGCTACCTCCGCCTTCGCCAGCCCCCGCCCGTTCGAAAAGTCGGTCCTATCGTGGCACAGGAGCAGCGAAACCGGTCGCGATGAGCGCTATTGCTGCGGAGGGGGCGCGGCACGCCGCCTCGCCATTGAGACCTCCAGCCAGTCCCGTCCCTCGAACACGACCAGCACGGCGCCGATTACCAGAGTCACGAAGTAGAGGGTCATCCGCGCGGTCGCGAGGGCGTCGAATCCCGGCGTGTGGCGCATGATGTAGTTCGCGAAGAACGCCAGGAGCGCCCACCCGACCACAGCGACGAAGACGTACAGGTGAGGTCGCATGAGCAGGAGGGCGACCAGCGCGGCGCAGACGCCCGAGGTCAGCAGATCGACGATCCAACCGGCGTTGGTGCCGCCCGAGGAGCCGCCGCCGAAAGACCCCGTGTTTTGCATGGCTGTAAGTGCGTTCGTGGCGTCGACCAGGGATATGACGCCGAGCAGGAGGGCCAGCACGTAGCTGGGCTTGTTGAGGTTGCGAGGATTCATTCGCTCTCCCTCGTAAACTGTCCGGCGCACGGCTTTGGTAGGCCGGTTGGCGCCGCTCGCCTATTCTCGGCCCCCGGTCAACCCTTCTCGTCGAGCATCGGGATGCGGACACCACGCTCGCGGGCGACTTCGATCGCCCGTTCGTAACCGGCGTCGGCGTGGCGGATGACGCCCATCCCCGGATCCGTCGTCAGGACGCGCTCGAGCTTCTGGGCCGCGAGGTCGGTTCCGTCGGCGACGACGACCATGCCGGCATGTTGCGAGTACCCGATCCCCGTGCCTCCGCCGTGGTGGATGCTGACCCAGCTGGCGCCCGAGGCCGTGTTGACCAGGGCGTTGAGGAGCGGCCAGTCGGCGATCGCATCCGAGCCGTCGCGCATCGATTCCGTCTCGCGGTTGGGCGACGCGACGGAACCCGAGTCCAGGTGGTCGCGGCCGATCACGATCGGGGCGCTCACCTTGCCGGAGCGGACAAGCTCGTTGAACGCCAGTCCGGCCTTCGATCGTTCGCCGTAGCCCAGCCAGCAGATCCGAGCCGGCAGCCCCTGGAACGGCACCCGAGCCTCCGCCATCTCGATCCAGCGGCGGAGCGAAGCGTCCTCCGGGAACAGATCGAGGATGGCGCGGTCCGTCGTCAGGATGTCGGCCGGATCGCCCGAGAGCGCCGCCCACCGGAACGGTCCCTTGCCCTCGCAGAAGAGCGGCCGGATGAAGGCGGGCACGAAGCCGGGGAAGTCGAAGGCGTTCGCAACACCGGCGGTCTGGGCCTGGGCCCGGATGTTGTTGCCGTAGTCGAACGTCACTGCCCCGGCGTGCTGGAGGGCCAGCATCGCACGCACGTGCTCGGCCATGGAGGCCATCGAGCGGCGAACGTACTCGTCGGGGTCGCGGCTTCGAAGGCCGGCCGCCTCCTCGACGGACACCCCGACCGGCACATAGCCGTTCAACGAGTCGTGAGCGGAGGTCTGGTCCGTGACCACGTCGAAGCTCTCGCCCCGCCGGACCAGCTCGGCCTCGATGTCGGCGGCGTTGCCGACGAGAGCGATCGATTCCGCGCGGCCCTCGGCGGCCGCGGCTCGCGCCCATGCCAGCGCCTCATCCAGGGAGTAGGTCAGCCGATCCACGTAGCCGATGTCGCGGCGCCGCTTTGCCCGCGCCTCGTCCACCTCCACGACGAGCGCCACGCCCTCGTTCATCGTCACGGCCAGCGGCTGGGCCCCGCCCATTCCGCCGAGGCCGGCGGTGAGAGTCACGCGGCCGCGCAGCGTCCCGCCGAAATGCTGGCGGGCAAGCTCGGCGAAGGTCTCGTAGGTGCCCTGCAGGATCCCCTGTGTGCCGATGTAGATCCACGAACCGGCGGTCATCTGGCCATACATCGTCAGGCCGGCCCGCTCCAACTCGCGGAACGTGTCCCAGTTGGCCCACTTGCCGACCAGGTTCGAGTTGGCGATAAGGACCCGCGGCGCCCACTCGTGCGTTCGGAAGACGCCGACCGGCTTGCCGGACTGGACGAGGAGCGTTTCATCGTTCTCGAGGCGGCGCAGCTCGCGGACGATGGCGTCGAATGCGTCCCAGCTGCGCGCGGCGCGGCCGGTGCCGCCGTACACGACGAGGTCATCCGGACGCTCGGCGACTTCCGGGTCCAGGTTGTTCATCAGCATCCGCAGCGCGGCTTCCTGGGCCCAGCCCTTGCAGGTTCGCTCGGGACCGCGCGGGGCGCGGACGGGGCGGGGTCCGGCGTGGGGCTTTGGGCCGGTTTCGATCGCCATCGGAGGCCTCCGAATGGGGACCCAGGCTGCGCCTGGGTCTGGCTCGGGACGCCCCGAGCGCTCGGTCTTAGTTTGCGCCCGTTGGCCCCGAACGTCACGGCGGGGGCGCCGCCGCCCTAGTTGAGCTGGTTGATCAGCATGCGGCCGAGGTCCTTCGGACCCAGGTCGAACATCGACAGGATCGTGCCGTTGTCCAGTTTGAGCGTGTAGACGATCGGGCCGCCGGCGCAGGTCGAGACGTCGACGACCCAGTCGTTGATCGTCGTCTGATTGGTGTCGGAGACGCCGTCTGCCTGGGAGCAGGCTCCGGTTGCGTATTCGGAGACCCAGGCCGTGTAGACGTCCGCGGTCTGCATGTCCGGCCGGAGATGGCCGATGACGAGCTGGAGCCAGTCGGCGGCGCCGATCACGCCGATCGAAGCCGCGGCGTAGTTGTCGAAGGTCTTCGAGAGGTCGGCGTCGCTCAGCGCCGCCAGCTCGCTGTCGGCGTCCTCGGCGAGCGGGTAGGCGCCCACGTTCCGGGGCAGCCGCCCGAGGAGGCTCGGGTCGATGTGGAGGCCGTACTGGCCGGTCGTGCCGCTCGGCCAGGCCGTCGCCCCGATTGGCACCTCGGTGGCGGGTGGTGTGCCCGTGGCGGCGCCGCAGGCGGCGGCGAGGGTCGCGGCGATCGCCAGAACGGCCAGGAAGGCTGCGGAGCGGCCGGATCCGGTGGCGGAGGTGCGCCTCATTTCAGAGCTCTCGGCGTAGCACGGGATACCGGTCGTCGTCCACCGCCAGAACGAATCCGGCCCGGATCCAGAACCCGGGCCGGGCGGCCGGCGTGGAGTTCTCCCTCGCCGCCGCCTCCGGATAGACCTCGATCGCGGCGAAGCCCCGGCCGCCGAGGTCGTCGCAGACCTCCTTCACCAGCCTCAGGGCGCGGCCGCTACGGCGGGCTTCGGCCGTCGTCGCGATGCACGTGATCACGGCCGGCAGCGGAGCCGTGGGCAGCTCCGTATACAGCTCGCGGAGGCGCAGCGCCCGCGGGTACGCCGACAGCGGCCCGAACTGGCAGTAGCCGGCGGCCTCCCCGTCGATGAGCAGCACCTTGGCGTAGCTGCCGAAGACCCCGAGGCCGCGGCCGAGGAGCTGCAGCTTGCGCGGAGCCTCAGCGGCGATCGTCGGGCGGACGTGCGGGCCGGAAGCGAACGGGTTGTCGGAGGGTGAACCGGTCAGGTCTTCCAGGAATGGGTTGCGGACCGGCCCGGACGACGCCGGCGCAAACGGGTTCGCCGCGGCCTTCGGGGCGGGCAGGAACGGGTTCGTGTCGGTCTTCGGCGGGGGCGCGAACGGGTTGGCTGCGGATCGGGGGTCCGATCGCTCGCCCGGGGCATCGGTTGGGCCGGCGCGAAGCCAGCTCGGCCGGCTGGCCTTCGAGCCTCGTTCGGCTTCTTCCCAGTAGTCGCAGGTTCGATGGTCGAACGACGGATCCACACAGGGCGGGATCAGCCCGAAGCGGGCCTCGTCGGTGACGTCCACGATCTCGACGCGTGCCATTGGCGCCAACTGTACGGCAGGAGGTCATCCCGCGCGATCCCGCGGCGCCGGGCTCGAGCCTAGCTCAGGCTCGGCTCGTATGGCGCTGGGCCCGGCTAGACTCAACGACGCCATGCCCTCTTCGCCTTCAGCGCCTCAGACGTCCGAGTCCGGTCCACGCTGGCGACGCGCGCTCACGCGCGGCGTCACCCGCAACGTCGTCGCCCTGGGTCTCGTGAGCCTCTTCACGGACATCTCCAGCGAGATGCTCGTCTACCTGATCCCGCTCTACCTCGCCAACGTCCTCCTCGCTCCGGCCGCGATCATCGGCGGCATCGAGGGCCTCGCCGAGAGCACCGCCTCGATCCTCAAGCTGATCAGCGGCGCGCTCTCCGACCGGATGTCGCGACGGCGGCTCCTCGTGGGGATCGGCTACGGCACCTCCGTCGCGGCCAAGGTCCTCTACCTGGGGGCGGTGGCCTGGCCGGTTGTGCTCCTCGGTCGCGTCGGCGATCGTCTCGGCAAGGGGATCCGGACCTCCCCGCGCGACGCCCTTATCGCCGACTCCACTGCCCCGGAGAATCGCGGGGTGGCCTACGGGCTGCATCGAGCCATGGACACGACCGGCGCCTTCGCCGGGGTCCTGGTCGCCGCCGCGGTCATCTGGATCACGGAAGGCGACGCCACGCGGCTGACCAGCGACGCCTTCCGAATCCTGGTCCTGCTCGCCCTGGTGCCGGGCCTGCTCGCGATCGCCACCATCGTGGTGGGAGTACGCGATGTGCCCAAGGCGCCGGCCACGGCTGCGGCCGCAGCCGATTCGGCCGCCCCGGCCGGCCTCGTCCGCCGCACCGTCGGCAGTGTCTCCGAATGGCGGCGCTTCCCCCGCCCCTTCTGGCTCTTCATGCTCGCCAACGCGCTCTTCACCCTCGGCAACTCCAGCGACGCCTTCCTGGCGCTGCGCTCGCAGAACCTGGGCCTAACGCTGCTGGCCCTGCTGCTGACGATCGTCGCCTTCAACGCCACCAATGCCATCGTCGCCTGGCCCGCCGGAGCTCTTTCGGATCGGGTCGGTCGTCGCGGGCTGATCGCCGGCGCCTGGCTGGTGTACGGGGCCTGCTATGCCGGGTTCGCGGTCGCGACAGAAACCTTATGGGTCGTGCCGCTCTGGATCGCCTACGGCACCTACTACGCCCTGAGCGAGGGTGTCGGCAAGGCGCTCGTCGCGGACCTCGCCCCGAAAGACCTGCGCGCCACCGCCTTCGGGATCCTCAACGCCACGCAGGGCCTGATGATCCTGCCGGCCTCGGTGATCGCGGGTCTGCTGTGGAGCCTGATCGCGCCGCCGGCCCCATTCTGGTTCGGGGCGGCATGCGCGGCCGCGGCAACTGCCCTCCTGCTGGCCACGGTCCGGCCTGGCGCGAGGGCCTAGGGACGGGCCGGATGGCCCCCTTTTAGACCCGCCGGAAGACCGCGTACCACGCCTGAGGTGGTCCGTTCGAGTAGGGCCGTTCCCTCACGTGCGACCCGACGGCCGCCGGGTGTCCGAAGCGCTAACGTGACCTTGCGCCGCACAGCCGATGGGGCAGATGGCCGGAGCGGGGTCCCGTCCAATGGGAACAATCGCGGCCTCGGGGGAGGCCGCCGTTTTTGGAGAGGTAATCATGCGGCCGCTCGACGTGTTCATCGAAGCCGCCCTCGGAACCTACGACGACGATTGTCGGTGGGACCTGATCGGGGGCGTTCTTCGGGAGTGCTCCGACGACGTGCTGGAAGTGGCCACGGCCCTACTGGCGAGCCCGATCGAGCGCGAGCGGACCCTCGGCGCCGACATCCTCGGGCGACTCGTCGGCGTCGAGCCAAGCAGCCGCGGGGCCGTCCAGAAGGCGATCGTAGCTGCGCTCGCATTCGAAAGGGCGGCCGCTCCGCTGGCCTCGATCGTCGCCGCGCTCGGGCATGTCGGCGATCCGGGCACTCTCGGGCTCGTCTTCCCGCTGGCCGACAGCGCCAGCGCCGAGGTCCGGCTGGCGGTCGCGTTCGCCATCGCCACGATCAGCCCCCAGCCTGTCGCGCCCGAGGCTCGGACCGCCCTGATCGGCCTCTCTCGCGACGTCAATCCCGAAGTCCGCGACTGGGCCGTCTTCGGTCTTGGGACGCTCTCCGACGCCGACGGCCCCGATGTCCGGGCGGCGCTGCTGGCGCGAGCCGAGGATGCCCACCACGAAGCGCGGGCAGAGGCTCTCTTCGGGCTGGCCGTGCGCCATGACCCCCGCGCCGTGCCGCACCTGATCAGGGCGCTGCAGTCTCCGCTCGTCGGCGGGCTGGAGGTCGACGCCGCCGCTGCCGCGGCCGACCCGCGGCTGTTGCCCGCTCTCTGGGCCCTGCAGCAGGCCGGGGTCGCGGATGAGGTTCGTCTCCGCCGAGCCATCGACCGCTGCTCGGGGCGCGACCGGCCGGCCCTTCTCTCCTGATCCGCCGAACCGGCCGGCGACCGCGGCGCTAGTCGACGAGATCGACGAGAGCGCCTTCCCGAACGAGCCTGACGGCCGATTCGATGTCGCTGCCCTGCAGGCGATCGCGGGTCAGATGCGGGACGACGGAACGGATCCGAAACGCGATGACGGGAGCCGCGACCAAGCAGCCCGCCGGGCTGCGCATCGCGTAGCGCACGCCTCGGTTTGGTATCGAGACGCCACCCTTCCGGCTCGGGTATCCTGCGCAGGACTTGCGGGCGCCTTGGGCGCCGCGGCGTCCACCGCACAGACGAGGGCCCGGTGCTCAGCTTCATCGACACAGCCGTCATCCCGTTTCTCGACCATCTCTACGCCGCCGTGGGCTACCTCGGCGTCTTCCTCGCCATGGTCGCCGAGTCGACGATCGTGCCGATCCCGTCGGAGCTGATCCTGCCGTTCGCCGGCTTCCTGGTCAGCGACTCGAGCAAGGTCGAGCCGCTGACGCACGGCCCCTGGAACTTCTGGGTCGTCGTCGTCATCGGTGTCGCCGCAAACACGACGGGCTCGCTCTTCGGCTATGCCCTCGGGGCCAGGCTCGGCCGGCCCTTCCTTGACCGCTGGGGCCGGTACCTTCTAGTGCGACACCATGAGGTCGAGCTGGCGGAGCGCTTCTTCGCCCGGTGGGGCTCGCCGACCGCCTTCATCAGCCGCCTTCTACCGGGCATTCGGACTGTCATCAGCTTCGTCGCCGGCGTCTCGCATATGCCGATCGGACGCTTCACGGTCTACTCGACCCTTGGCGCCATCCCGTGGACGATCGCCCTGGTCTATGCCGGCACCGTGCTCGGCGCCAACTGGACCCGGATCCGCGACGACCTGAAACCCTTCGACACCGCAATCGTCCTCGCCTGTGTGGCCGCCGTCGTCCTCTTCGTGGTCTGGCGCCTCGTCCGGTCGGGCTCGGATCGCGGGGAGGCCGAGGCGTAGCCTGGGCGTGCCGGGCCTTCACCTGTGGTGGATTCCAGCATGTTCGTGCCTCCGACAAGCGCGACCAACCCATCTGGTGGCAGACTTAGACCGCGGCACAGGGACGCAACGGTGGCCGCTGAACAGGGAACCCTGATGCGCAGTAACCCTTCTCGCGTCCAGTTGCGGGCGCTGAGCATCGACCATATCGACGGGCGGGGATTGCTCCTCGCACCCCGGCGCCGATGAGTACCTTTCGCGACGGCTCGAGACCCGTGCGCGGGGTCGAGTCGGGAGGAGCAACGAACGGGCCGATGGCGCACCCGGACCCGAGGGTCGCCCAGGCCGGCCGGCGCATGGCCCATCCGGTCCGTCGCGGGCCGCTCGGCTGGCTGCAGAGCACCTTCGCGGCACTCACGACCGGCTCGGGCCCGGCCGGCCCGGACGGCAGCGCCTCACGCCTGCTCGGCCGGCTTGTGCCCGGGGACGGCCACCGCAGGGAACTCGCGGTCGTGCTCGCCCTGCTGCTGGCGGCCACGGCCATTTCCGCCAGCCTGCCCGGTGGCTGGGCCGGTGGCACTGCCACAGCCTCGCCGACGACGGTGGCCGAGGCCGTGACGTCCGAGCCGACTCCGACCGACACGCCGACGCCGACGCCGGAGCCCGTCACGCCCGATCCGACCGCAACGCCCACGCCCGATCCGACCGCAACGCCCACGCCGACGCCGACCCCGACCCCGACCCCCACGAAGGCGCCCGCGAAGACGCCGCGGGTCTACACGTTCGTCGCCCTCGGCGACTCGCTGACTTCCGGATACAACGACCCCGGACCGGCGTGGCCGGCCCGGCTCGACACGCTGGACGCGAACCTTCGCCTGGTGAACAACGCCGGGAAGCCCGGCGACCTGACCTCCGGCATGCTCTCCCGGCTCGACAGCTATGTCTTCTCCTACTCCCCGAACGTGCTCTTCGTCCTGGGTGGGACGAACGACCTCGGGACCGGCGTCAGTCAGACGACGACGATTTCGAATCTCAAGGCGATCGTCGTCGAGGCCAAGGCCCGGGGAATCAAGGTATTCCTGATCACCGTCCCGCCGAACAGCAGCTCAACGATGGTCGCCCCGATCGACTCGCTCAACGCGGCGATCCAGCATCTGGCCAACGTCTACCAGATCGTCCTGATCGACATCCACACGCCGCTCTCGGGGTCGAACGGGTTGATCCAGCCCAGGTACGCCGTTGATGGCCTCCACTTCAACGGCGCTGGTGCCCAGCTGGTCGCTTACACGATCTACAACCGGATCCACCGGCTGGGGTACTAGGCTGCGCGCGGCCTGCGCAGGCCGCGTGGGCGGAGCGGCTCAGGTCTGAGCGGGCGGGATGCTCGATTTCCTGCCGGCCTCCGATCGCGCTGCCGGCAGGACGGCCATGGCGAACAGCACGATCGCGAGCGCGCCCAGACCGGCCGTGATCGCGTAGAGGCCGCGGATCGTCACAAGACCCGCGATCTGCCCGCCGACGCCCGAGCCCACGATGGACGACAGGCTGAACGTGACGCCGTTGAGGATCCCCTGGGCGGTCGCGGCCGTGCCCTTCGGCGCCTGACGTGAGACGAAGGCGATGCCGCCGATCAGGACCAGGCCGTAGCCTGCGCCCTGTATCACCGAGGCGGCGATCAGGATCGTCGGCGAGACGAAGACGGCGTTGATGATCAGGCGCGAGGTCATGATCGCCATCCCGACTACGATCAGCCGCTCGGTTCCGAACCTTCGCGAGAGCTGCGGGAAGAAGAACATCGACGGGATCTCGAGCGACGCCTGAATGGACCAGGCGAGGCCGATCTGGTCGGCCGAGGCCCCGATCTGCCGGAGGTAGATCGAGAAGAAAGCGTACTGCGAGTAGACGGCCGTCCAGCCCACGAAGGCGCCGATGAGGAAGAGCGCAATCGGCCGGTGGCCGAGGACTCGACCGGGGGCGCGGCGGAGGCTCGCCCCGTGAACGCCGCCGGTCCGCCCCGGCAGCAACATCGCGGCCAGGCCGCCCATCAGGATCATCGGCACCGCGACGAAGAAGAGGCCGCGGTAGTTGTCGCCGATGGCCAGCCCGATGAACGGCGTGCAGACCATGAAGCTGATCGAGCCCCAGACCCTCACTCGCGCATAGAGGGTCCGATCCGACCCGGCCATATCCAGGACCCGGACATCCATCATCGGGCCCAGGCCGGCCATCCCCGCGGCGAAGGCCGCGGCGGACGGGATCAGCAGCAACGAGGCCCCCACCGTGGCCAGGCCGACGGCGCCCAGCGCGCCGATCCCGGCGGCCAGCGGCAGGAAGACGCGAGAGGTTGGGTAGCGGTCGTGGATCGCTCCCCATGTCGGCGAGCTGATCAGCGCCACGGCCGAGGTGAACGCCGCCAGGGCGCCGATCGTACCCAGAGAGATCCCGAGGCTCTTGTAGTACTGCTGCAGATACGGGGAGTAGGCGGCGACCGCGACGTACAGAGTGACGTAGGCGAGTACGGCGCGGCGCAAGAAGGACTCCCATTGGCCCCGGGCGGAACCGCGGCCGCGGCCCGGCGGGTCTGGTCAGTCTGCCACCCGAAGCCCGATTGCGCAGTCCGACCGCGTGGCCGCGGATCAGCCCCAGGGCGCCACGCCCGGCGCGCGCAGGTGGCCGACGTCGTTGGCGAGGGTCAGCTGGGCGTCGTCGGGGGCGTCGCCAGGCTCGTAGCGGAGGACGGTCAGGTTCGTCCAATCCTGCACGAACCGCCGGCGGTAGTCGCGAACGGGCACGCCCAACGCCACGCACATCAAGATCCGGTTGTAGGTCCCGTGGGCGACCACAAGGACGCGGCGTTCGCCCTCTGCCTCGGCCTGGGTCTCGGTCGGGATCGCGCGCGAGCCGCCGGCATCGGGCGATCCATGGTGGGCGTGCGCGCCGCCAGGGCCGCCCAGTTCGGCCGCGACGAGGTCCACTAGGAAGCTCAGCGCCCGTGCCGCGACGTCGTCCCCGCACTCGCCGCCGGGGGAGTGAGTGGTCGCCGGGTCGCTCTCCCAGCGGACCCGCAGCTCCGGATCGCGCGCGTCGGCCTCGGCGTGGGTCAAGCCTTCCCAGCGGCCGTAGTCGAGTTCCCGCAGGCGCTCGTCGACCTCGATCGGCCGCCCGGCCGCGACCACCTGGGCGGTCTCCACCGCCCGAGCCATCGGGCTGGCGATGATGCGGTCGATTCGAACGCCGGCGAGCCGGCCCCGCAGCGACTCGGCCTGGGCTCGGCCTTCCGGGGCCAGCGGCACGTCGAGCTGCCCGCCGAGCAGCACGTTGCCGGCGGAAGTCAGGCCGTGGCGGGTGAGGATCAGCGTTAGCACAGGCCCTAGAACAGCCCCACGATGTTGCCGTCGGCGTCGATGTCGATCGATTCGCCGGCCGGATGCGACGGCAGGCCGGGCATGGTGCGCATCTCGCCCAGGAGCGGCGTGATGAAGCCGGCCCCGGCCGAGAGGCGCACCTCGCGAATGGGGACGCGGAAACCGGTCGGGCGACCCTTGAGCCCCGGGTCGTGGCTGAGCGACAGGTGGGTCTTGGCCATGCACACCGGCAGGGCCCCGAAGCCCAGATCCTCGTACAGCTTCAGGGCCTTCGTGGCGGCCGGGAGCTCGTCCACGCCGCGGGCGCCGTAGATGCGAACGGCAACCGTCTCGATCTTCTCGCGAAGCGGGAGGTCGTCCGGGTAGAGGAGCCGGAAGTCGGGCGCGCCTTCCTCCGCGGCGGCCCAGACAGCGTGGGCCAGGTCTTCCGCCCCCGCGCCGCCCTCGGCGAAGTGGCGGCTCACGACCACGTCGCGCGCGCCGGCGACCAGCGCCACCTCGCGAATGGCGGCCACTTCGGCGTCCGTGTCGCCGGGGTAGTGATTGACCGCCACTACGACCGGCACGTTGAAGATCCGCACGTTCTCGATCTGGGCGGCCAGATTGTCCGAGCCCTTGCGCACCGCGTCCACGTTCTCTTCGGCGAGGGCCGGGTCCAGTGGCTTGCCGGCCACGATCCGGCCGACGCCGCCGTGCATCTTGAGGGCCCGAACCGTGGCGACCATTACCGCGGCGTCCGGCCGCAACCCGCTCTGGCGGCACTTGATGTCGAAGAACTTCTCGGCGCCCATGTCCGCCCCGAAGCCGGCCTCGGTGCAGGCGATCTCGCAAGTGGCGAGCGCCAGGCGGTCGGCCAGGACGCTGTTGTTGCCGTGGGCGATGTTCGCGAACGGGCCGCAGTGGACGAAGGCCGGCCCGCCTTCGAGCGTCTGGAGCAGGTTCGGCTTGATGGCGTCGAGCAGCAGAACCGTCATCGAGCCGGCGCACTTCAGATCCTCGGCGGTGATGCGCCGGCCGTCGAAGGTCGTCGCAACGACCATCCGGCCGAGGCGCCGCCGCAGATCTCGAAGATCGGAGGCGAGGGCGAGGACGGCCATCACTTCGGATGCGACCGTGATCTGCCACTCGGTCTCGCGCGGGTAGCCGTTCTCGCGGCCGCCCAGGCCGATGATCGCCTTGCGAACCGCGCGGTCCGAGATGTCGACGACGCGCGGCCAGAGCACGCCCAGCGGGTCGATGCCGAGCGGATTGCCGTGGGTCAGCGAATTGTCGACGAAGGCCGCCAGCAGGTTGTGGGCCGCGCCGACGGCGTGGTTGTCGCCGGTGAGGTGGAGGTTGACGTCCTCCATCGGGATCACCTGGCTGTAGCCGCCGCCCGCGGCGCCGCCCTTGATCCCGAAGACGGGCCCGAGCGACGGCTGGCGGATGCAGACCGCCGCGCGATGGCCGATCCGGTTGAGCCCCTGGACGAGACCGATGTTGGTCGTCGTCTTGCCCTCGCCGAGCGGAGTGGGCGTGATTGCCGTGACGACGACGTACTTGCCGCGCCGCCCCGAGGCGGCCGCCTCGGCCTCCAGGCGCGTGATGCCCTCGAGGCGAACCTTGGCCTTGTAGGGCCCGTACAGCTCCACCTCGTCGTCGCGGAGACCGAGCTCGCGGGCCAGCTCGATGATCGGCCGCGGGGTTACGGACCTGGCAATCTCGAGGCTGCTCGGCATCGGGGCGGCGGCGGTCACGATGCGGCTCCCGCTGCGGCCGGCCGGTCGGAGCGCTCCGCCTGATCCGTTGCGGCTCGGAGCAGATGCGTGAGCAGCAGCGCGTTCGTCAGTGGCCCCACTCCGCCCGGCACCGGCGTGATGGCGCCCACCACGTCCTTCGCGGATTCGAAGTCCACGTCGCCGACGAGCTTCTCGCCGTCCTGCCCGTCCGGCACGACGTTGATGCCGACGTCCACGACCACCACGCCCGGGGAGAGCATCTCGCCGGTGACGAGGCCTGGCCTGCCGGCGGCCACGATCAGGATCTCCGCGTCGCGGGTGTGGTGGGCGAGGTCGCGGGTCTTCGAGTGGAGGACGGTGACCGTGCCGTGCTCGCGGATGAGCAGCAGGGCGGCCGGCTTGCCGACGACGTTCGACCGCCCGATCACGACCACGCGCTTGCCGGCGATCTCGATGCCCGAACGCTTGAGGATCTCGACCGACGCCTCGGCCGTGGCTGGCAGGAAGCCGTCGTATCCGAGCGACAGGAGGCCCGCGTTGCGGGGGTGAATGCCGTCGATGTCCTTGGCCGGGTCGATCGAGTCGATGACGGTGCGCAGGGGGATGTGCGCCGGCAGCGGCATCTGGACGATGATCCCGGCCACATCCGGGTCGGCGTTGAGCTTCTCGATCTCGTCGCAGAGCCCGTCCGGGGTCACGTTCGAGCCGATCTCAACGAGGCGACCTCGCACCCCGACCTTCTCGCACGTCCGCAGGATCTGCGTGAGATAGACGGCCGAGGGCGCGTCCGCGCCGACGAGCACGACTGCCAGCGTGGGCGCGTAGCCCCAGCGCTCCTTGAACCGGGCAAAGTCGTCGATCAGCCCGGTCCGGATCTCCGCCGCGATGGGACTGCCGGCGAGCAGGCGCGGGCCTGCCACCGCCGCCTCCGGTCCGTCTCGCTCGTCGCTCACGCCGGCTCCGGCTCTTGCGATTGCCCGGATAGGACGATCTCCCTCGTCCGCGCCGCCGTCCCGGCGATGTCGTGGAGAGCATGGTCGACGCGCCAGCGCATCGAGTCGGCGTACTGCTCGTCGCCGGTAGAAGGCAGGTTGATTAGCACGTTCTCGGCCGCGCCGCGTGCCGCGGCCTCCCCCAGGAGAGCAGCCACGAGGACGTCGCTGGCCGCGTTCACGTTGCTGCGTCCGGCCAGCGCCTCTGCTGCCGTGACCAGCCGCGCGCAGGCCTTCACGCAGTCGAACGGCGCTTCCGATGCGGCCCAAGCCGCCGATTGGATCGCCGACTGCCGGGCGAGCTTCTGCTCTTCGGTCTCGCGCGGCATCTTCAGCGCGGCCGAGTAGCCGGCGTATGCCTCGGCGTCTCGGCCGGCCAGCCTCATGAACTCGGCCCCCAGCTCATGGCCCACGGCCTCGCACCTGGCGAGCGTCGACTCGTAGGCCGCGTACTTGGGCTTGCCCCTCGATAGAGCCGCGACCATGGCGATGAGAGACGCCCCAAGGGCCGCCGCCATCGCCGAGGCCGATCCTCCTCCGGGAACCGGCTCGGCCGAGGAAAGCCGTCCCACGAATTGAGCGATGGTCAGGTCGGAGAACGAGACGTTGCTTGTTGGTTCGTCCATGGGCAGATTGTAGGAACGGTTTGGCGATGGCGTTCGATGTGATTGACGCCCGAGCCATCTCGGCCGGTGCGACGCGTGGGCAGCCGCGAGACGGCGCCCGAGGCCGGTCGCATCCTGGGCCGATGGCATCGAGGGCACGCGACAGGAGGCTCGCCTGCGCTCGATCTCGCCGGAGGTCGGCCAAGCGCAACCCCGTTGAGGCGCACGCAGTAACAGGGGTTGCTCACGACCGTCCGAGCGCCCCTTGACGTAGGTGACGAGAACGGGCGACGGTTGTCTCCTCACCACGAGGCTTCCGGGTGGCTGCCCATCGCTTGAGGGAGGCGAATCATGGATCACGAACCCGGCCCGATGACGCTGACCGAAGAAGACCTCCGCCTTGTCGGACTCTGGGCTGCCGATTGCGCCGAGCGGGTGCTGCCGCTGTTCGAGGCGAAGGCTCCCACTGACACCCGCCCGCGCGAGGCAATCGAGGGCATCCGGGCCTTCGCGCGCGGGGGGAAGCGGACTGCGCGACTGCGCTCCCTTGCCTTGGCAGCTCTGGCAGCCGCGCGCGAGGTCGGCGATCCGGTCGCCACAGCGGCCGCTCGCGCCGCGGGGTTCGCAGCGGCTACCGCTTACATGCACCCATTGGCAACCCCTGACCAGGCGAAACACGCCCTTGGGCCTGCAGCGTACGGGGCGCGGGCCCGCGAGTTCGCGGCGGCCGACGACACCAGCGTCGGTGACGAGGAGATCCAATGGGCGATCGAGCACGCCTCGCCGGCAGTTCGCGAGGTTGTGCGGCGGTATCCGGCTCGCGGCCCTGGTCGCAGTCGGCTGGACGCGCTCCTTTATCAGCTCGACGCAGGCCTTCGCCGCTGACCAGCGATCCGCGCCGCCGCGGAGCTTGCCCGAACCCAGACAGCGCCCGTCTGGTTGTCGACGCCACCTACGCGCCAGTATCGTGCGATCCGCCCACCATGCAACAACGCTTCGAACGCGCGTTGGCCCCATCGTCCTCCAAGCCGATCTCGAGATCGCCCGCCCGAAAAACTACCAGGCCGCCGTTCCGGCGAGGCGAGATCTAGGCGCGGCCGCGCACCGGAGCGAGCGGACTCAAACGTCCGTGAGCGAGGAGCACAGGGAGCAACGACGAGATCGCCCGCCCGAACGGCGGCCCTACGAGAGGCCGACTTCGTCGTCGACGCCGTCGACCGACCAGCGGCGGGATCGATGCTCGAAGCTCAGGGCCAGCCGGGCGCCGGGCGTTTCGACCTCGAAGATCGTTCGCGGGCCGACTTCGACCTTGTACGCGGAATCTTCGTGGCGGACGGCGGTCAGCCGGGTGACGGGCAGCCGGATCGCGTTCCAGGTGATCTCACGAGGAGTGCCGTCGAACCAGTCGGTTCGAACGCTGACATTCACAGGTTCCATGCGGACGATGGCCATCGCGGACGCTCCTCTTCGCTCTGGCTTGGCCGGTCGTTCGCTCGGGCACTGAGCTAAGAACGGACGTGCTATTGCTTTCACTCAGGCTAATCGAACGGGCGTTCTATGTCAAGACCGCCTCGGAGTTCGTCCAGCCGTGCTCCGAGAATGCCGTCGGCTCGTGCCAGCTAGCGTGTCACGGCTTCCGGCGGTTCCGAAATCGCCAAGAATGACCGGTCACTCCGCCGCGACCTCCGGCTCGTGCCGCCGAAACCGGCGGGCGGCGAGACCGGCCGCCGCGCGCACCCGGCCCTGCGAGATCGCAACGCCAAGCAGGACGACGAGGGCGCCGGCCGGCTCGTGCCACACGACGGTCTCGCCGAGGAATGCGACTCCGACCGCGATCGCGACGAGCGGCGTCAGGTACGTGACAGTGCTGGCGGTGGAAGGCCCCGCCGCGCGGATGACGTGGTAGTTGAGCGCGAAGGCGATCCCGGACCCGAACGCGCCGAGGCCCAGCATCCCCAGGACCGGATCGACCGTGATGGGTCCGTGCAGCGGCCCGGAGGCGATGCCGAGCGGCAGCAGAACGGCCGCGCCGCAGATCGCCTAGCCGGCGGCGAGAGCAACGCCGCTCTCCGGCAGCCCGGCGAGGTGGCGGCGAGCGTAAGGGAACCCGATGCCGTAGCACGTGACGGCACCGAAGCACGCGGCGACGCCGGTCCACTCGCCCGACCCGAGACCCTCCCAGACCCCCACGACGATGAGGATCCCCAGGAAGCCGACGATTAGCCCGAGCACTCGCTCGGCGGTTGGCTTCTCCTCGGGAAACGCGAGCAGGATGACCGCCAGCGTGGTGAGAGGCGTCGTAGCGTTGATGATGCCGGCCAGGACCGATGAGATGTGCGTCTCGCCGTACGCGAAGAGGGTGAATGGAAGGCTGTTGACAAGCATGCCCATAAAGAAGAGGTGGCGCCACGTCGACAGCCCCCGCGGTAGCCGCGCGCCGGTCACGGTCAGGACGACGAGGAGTGCAGCGGCCCCGATGGCAACGCGGACGAACGCCACCTGGACGGGCGCCAGCACCTCGAGCCCAAGCTTGATCCACCAGAACGAGCAGCCCCACGTCGCGGCCATCACCAGGAAAGAGACCTGCCACGGCAGGCGAGGGGAGCCCGTTCTTGGGATCGGGGTGGATGACATCGTGAGCGGAAGGTACAGCCCGACGTGGAATCGTTCTTCCGGAGTTGCGCTTTGGCGGCGATCTGGCCTCCCGGCCGGACAGCCCGCGTACTCCGCGCCAAAGCCGAAGGCCGGAAGTCAGGCCTTCGGCCGGCGACTATCCTCGACGGCATGAGCGAGTCGAAGCGTTTGGGCGCAATCGGACGGCCGGCCACCGACGCCGAGTGGGCGGCAATCTTCAGCAGGCGGGGAGCGGCCCGGCCTTTCCTGTTCGTGGTCACGAGCACGGGCATCATCTGCACGCCCGGCTGCCCGGCCAGGACGCCCGGCCGGGATCGGGTTCGAGTCGTCGCAGGCTTCGAAGCAGGCCTGGCCGCGGGCGCGCGCGCCTGCCTGCGCTGCCGGCCCGACCGGCTCTACGGGGCTGCGTCCACGCGGCCCGCCGCCGGCGTGCCGGCCGCCGATCCCGTCCGGAGGGTCGTCGCCAGGCTCACCGCCGCCCTGGCGGCCGGCGACGAGATCCCGAGCGAGCGAGAGCTGGCCGGCGAGCTGGAGATGCCCGAGCGGCGGCTGCGTGAGCTCTTCCGGCGCTCGCTCGGCGTGACGCCGCGAGCCTGGCTCCATGCACGCCGCGCCGAGATGCTGCGCTCGCGCCTGGCGGAAGGCCAGGGCGTGACCGCGGCGCTGTACGACTCGGGCTACGGCTCGTCGAGCGCGGCCTACGAAGCCGCCAACGGCGTGCTGGGCATGGCGCCGGGCCGGTATCGAACCGGCGCCGCGGGCGAGTCGATCCGCTGGACGATCGCCCCGATCCCGGAGGGAGTGGCTCTGATCGCGGCCACGGACCGTGGCCTGTGCAGCGTCCGATTAGGCCGCGAGACGGAGATGCTCGCCTCGGACCTGCGAGCCGAGTTTCCGCGCGCGGCGCTGGCCCGTGACGACACCGCTCTCTCCGGCGTGGCCTCGATCGTGGCCGACCTGGCGGTCGGGCGGCGGCGCCCCGAGGCGGACACGTTACCGCTCGACGTCCACGCCACAGCCTTCCGGCGGCGAGTGTGGGAGGCGCTGCGCCGCATCCCGTTCGGCGAGACGCGCTCGTACGGGGAGATCGCCGCGGCAGTGGGCGCGCCGGGCGCGGCTCGGGCCGTGGGCACGGCCTGCGCCCAGAACCCGATCCCGGTCGTGGTTCCGTGCCATCGGGTCATCGGCTCGGACGGGTCGCTCCACGGCTATGCGTACGGCCTGGCCCGAAAACGCCAATTACTGGACGCCGAGGCGTCCGGCGGGAGCGTGGCGGCCGAAGCGATGGCGGCAGCGGCGGGCGAGGTGGCGGCGGCCGGAGCTGAGCGCTAGAGAGCCGCTGCTGCCCGGATCACGAAGTCGTCCAGCCGGTCGAATTCGGGCCTGGTCTCGGGCGTGAGCTCCGGCAGGAAGTCGACCGCGACTCGGAGGTCCCAGTAGGGGTCGTGGGTGTAGGAGCCGGCGACTGCGCGGAAGTTCTCGAGGAACTCGTCGGCGGCCCCGACCCCGAACGACATGGCCAGGTTGGCCCGCATGTGGGCGACGTCCACGGCCGGTGGCCCCCACGACGCGGAGGTCCAATCCACGATCGCCGTCAACCGGCCCGCGACCCAGAGCGTGTTGCCGGGGTGATAGTCCCGATGGATGAAGGCGGCCGGCCCGGTCGGCCGCGGCCCCGCCGAAAGATCGATGGCGCGCTCCCAGGCGGACGGCGCGCGCGTCCAGGCCGGGACGCGAAGGGAGTCGGCGGTGTAGTAGGGCCGGTAGGGCGGAACCGTTCGGGCGGCACGCTCCGGATCGACGGCATGGATCGCGGGCAGGACCGCGGCCAGCTGGCCCAAGAAGCCAGCCATGTCATAAGGCGCGGTCGGGGCCGTTCCCGGCGCGCGGGTCAGGAGGAGTGCTGGGACGTCGCACTCCCGCGCGTCGAGATCGGCGGCAAGGAGCCGTAGCGCCGGCACTGCCCCCGCGGCCAGGAGACCGTAGGTCGCGGCTTCCTGCGCGGCCGAGAACCCCGTGTCGTCTTCCTGCGGGCAGTCGCGGACCCAGCGCCGCAGCACGACCTCGTGGATCGCGCCTCCGATCTCGATACGGATTGCGTGGTTCGCGTGCGAGATGCCGCCGTCGAGCGGCTCGACCGACAGGATTCGGCCGCCCGGGTCGATCGACCGAAGCGCCCAGTGGACCGACGCCGATGGCGGCCCTTCCCGGAGCATGGCGGAGTGGTCGTGATGGCCCGCGAACACGGCATCGATCATGCCGTGGAGCATGGGCTTCCGGCCGCTGCCGTCAATCCCCAGCGCGGCGGGCGCGCCGCCCCGCTCCGCCGTGAAGCCACGGCGGACGGTGGCGCAGTAGACGCGGCTCGCGCGACGCCGGCCGAGCTCGTTGGCCACGCCGCGCGCTACTCGATGTCGTCCTCGATCTTGGGGACGCCGACGCGGCCCTCGATGGCCGAGTTCGGGTCGCGCTCGAAGGGGGCGGGTAATCCCCGGTGGAGCAGGCTGGCGCGCGTGACGGCACGATCGCCGAAGCGCCGGCGGACCGCGTCCGTTGCGTCCACGACGCGCCGCTGCTTCTCGTCCACGACGTCGAACATGCCGGTTTGCTCCGGCGCCCCGAGCTGAGTCGCGGCCACACCGAGCAGCCGGATCTTCTTGCCTCGGACCTCGGGCCGGGCCAGCTCCAACGCTGCCCGCCAGATAGTGTCCGTGAGGTCGCTCGGCTCGGGCAGCGTCTTCTGCCGCGTGATCGTCCGGAAGTGCGAGTCGCGGATCTTGACCGCAACCGTTCCGGCGCGGATGCCGGCGGATCGAAGTCGGGCGGAAACGCCCTCGGTCAGGGCCAGCAGCGTCCGATCGATTTCGGCCGGATCCGTCACGTCGACCGCGAAAGTCGTCTCGTGGCTGACCGATTTGGCCGCCTCGCCGCCGCCGACGACCGGGTCGGAATCGATCCCGAGAGCTCGATCGTGAAGGGTGGCGCCGTGGTCTCCGAGGCCGCGGGAGAGCGTCTCAACCGGCAGCGCAGCCAGCTCGCCGATCGTCGCGACGCCGAGGCCGTGCAGACGTTCGGCCGTCTTGGGCCCGATGCCCCACAACCTCCGGATCTCGAGCGGAGCGAGGAAGGCGGCCTCCTGCCCGGGCTCGACGATGACCAGGCCATCGGGCTTGTGCAGGTCCGAGCCCACCTTGGCGATCAGCTTGTTGGTCGCGACACCGACCGAGACGGTCAGCTGCGTCGCCTCGACGACCTCGCGCTTGATGCGGCGGGCGATCTCGGGCGCCGGCCCGAAGAGCGCCTCCGAACCGGCGACGTCGAGGAATGCCTCGTCGATCGAAACCTGCTCGACCGCCGGCGTGAAGCGGCGCAGAACCGCCATGACCTCGCGACTGACGCGCTGGTATTTGGCCCCGTCCACCGGCACGAAGATCCCGTTCGGGCAGAGCCGAAGGGCGGTCGCCAGCGGCATCGCCGAATGGACGCCGAACTTGCGGGCCTCGTAGCTGCACGTGCTGACCACTCCACGCGACCGCGGGTCGCCGCCGACGATCACGGGCTTGCCGCGCAACTCCGGGTGATCGCGCTGTTCGACGGCCGCGAAGAACGCGTCGAGATCGACGTGGATGATGTGGAGATAGCCGCGCGTCATGGCCGAATGATGGCGCGGCCGCGGGCCCGTGGCGAGAGGCGAAGCCCGGCTTGGACGGCGCCAGCTGGGCAGGGGCCCCGACGCGCCGCCGTACGACATCCTCGTCGCGAGCGTCGCTCCCGCCGACGACCCCCTCCGCGCCGCGTCTACGCCGGCCCGCCTCGCGGTTAGCGGAACCGCCTCAGCAGGGCTTGCGCCGGGCCCGCTTCTCAGCCCTTCGGTTCGACCACCACCGTCACTTCGGGGGTCATGCCCGCGAAGACCTTGACTGCGACCTTGTAGGTGCCGAGGGACCTGAGCGGTTCGGGCAGCTCGATCTTGTGGCGGTCGACGGTGATCCCGCGCCGCCCGAGGGCTTCCGCGATCTCCTTGGCCGTGATCGAGCCGTAGAGCTTGCCGCCCTCGCCTACTTTCACGCCCATGGTCAGCGTCGTGCTGCCGATGCGAGTGGCCGCGATCTCGGCCTCCTCGCGCTCGCGCTTGCGCTTCTCCTCCCGGCTGGCAATGTCGTGCTGCCATGCCCGATAGGCGCCGCCGGCGGCAGGAACGGCCACTTTTCGAGGGATCAGGAAGTTGCGGGCGTAACCCTCGGCAACTTCCTTCATCTCACCGCTCTTGCCGAGCTTGTCGACGTCGGCGGTCAGGATGACCTTCACGCGAAAGACTCCTCCTTGTTGACCCAGGCCCGGACCCGCGGCCCGATCCCGGATTGCTTGACGATCCGGCCTGCGGCGTCCAGCGCCTCTGGCAGCCGGCGAATGATCCTCCGTACCGGAGCGGGAGTCAGGCGGCGCACCTGGTCCATGTCGCGCCGAAAGGCTTCGCGGTCTATCTCGAGCTCATCGATCTTCTCTTCCAGGATCTCTTCCGGAATTCCGTCGAAGAAGATCTCGACGGCCAGGACCACCACGGCCAGGTCGTCTATGCCACCGAGAACCGGGATGTCGTCGGGGATGATGTCACGACCGAAGAGAACGTAACCCCCGGCCCCGACGAGTATCGCCTTGCGGCTAGCCGGGACTCGGGGGTCCGCAGCCAGCGCCCAGATGAGTCGGGTGTAGGTGGGCACCCGGCTGGCGACGGGCACGAATGCAAGCCAGCGGAGAGCGCGCAGGGCACTGCCCTTGCGCCGCCGCCGATTCTTCGAGACCACCCGACTCGTGCTCGCCATCCTGGGATAGGCCCCTTTGCTCTCACCGCCGGACAGCCCAACGCGCTGGTCCTCTCCGGGGAATCGAGAGTCTATCAGGCGCGACTCTCAACTACGAGGCCGGGAGCCGAGGAACAGGAAGGACGCGGCTCGCGCGGCCCAGGATCAGCCGGTCGCCCCGCCCCGCCGCCGCAGGAACAGGAACCAGACGCCGCCGCCGATCAACGCGGCAAGAACGATGCCGGCTACCACGATGAGCATTGTCGAGTCGCCGCTTCCGCTCGAGCCCGCCAGACTGCCCAAATAGTTCAGTGGCGCACTACCTGTTCGATGAGGCTCAGGTGGCGCACCAGGGCCGGTTGACAATCGAACGGGCGTTCTGTAACCTCGCCCCAGGGAAAGGAGGCGCCGGTGACCAAGCACGACGCCGAACGGAAACGCAAGATCCTGGACTACATCGCCGCTACGCTGCGGACCCGCGGATATCCGCCGTCCGTTCGCGAGATCGCGGTCGCGGTGGACCTTGCCTCCACGTCGGCAGTTCATCACCACCTCCAGATGCTCGAGCGCGAGGGCTATCTCGAGCGGGGAGTCGCCCAGTCGCGCGCCATTCGCCTTACGCCAACAGCCGCGCTGCGGCTCGGGCTGTCGGGCGAGTTGATGCCTCAGTCCGCCGCACCGGAGGCGCATGTTCTGCCGATCATCGGCGAGATCGCGGCCGGCGGGCCCATCGAGGCCTACCGGGACGCGTCGGAGAGCATGGCGGTGCCGGACCTGCTGGCCCCCTCGGGCGACGCCTACGTCCTGCGCGTCCGCGGCGATTCGATGATCAACGCCCACATCCAGGACGGGGACTTCGTCCTCATCCGGCCGCAGCAGACGGCCCGCGACGGGGACATCGTGGTCGCCCAGGTCGAAGAGAACTCCGTGACCCTCAAGCAGTTCTTCAAGGAAGCGGGACGGATCCGCCTGCAGCCCGCCAACCCGGACTACCCGGCGATGTTCTACAACGACGTGCGGATCCAGGGGAAGCTGATCGGCGTCATCCGCCGCCTCGACTAGCCGATCGCCGGACGGCGATCGGGACCCCGGGCGCATCTGAGGAACCATCCACACAACTCATCCACACTCCGCCCACAAGGGGCACCACTTCGGGGATAGTCGAGCCGTGTTTCCGTCGGTTCGTTGAACGTCGGGGCGGCCGCGAAGTCACCATTGGGTCGCAACACACGGACCAGACCAGGCCGAGGGACCCACCGCCCGTGATCGACAGACTTCCGCCCCAGAACCTGGATTCCGAGCAGGCCGTGCTCGGCTCCATCCTCATCGACCGGGACGCGATCATCGAGATCGCGGACTTCCTCCACCCCGAGGATTTCTACCGGCAGGCGCACGGGCGCATCTTCGCGGCGATGCTGCAGCTCTTCGAGAAGCGCGAGCCCATAGACGTCGTCACCGTCGCGGAGACCCTGGAGCGTGACGGCGACCTGGAGGCGGTCGGCGGGGCGAGTTACCTCTCCACCCTCGGCAACGACACGCCCACGGCCGTCCACGTCGCCCAGTACGGCCGGATCGTCGAGCGCAAGGCGGTCCTGCGGCGGCTCATCCAGGCGGCCGGCAAGATCGCCGCGATCGGCTACGAGGACGGCGCGGATATCCAGGAGTCGATCGACCGGTCGGAGGCCGAACTGTTCGCGGTCAGCCAGCATCGGTCGACCGACGGCTTCAGCCCTCTCCGGACGCTCCTCCACGACGCCTATGATCGGTTGGACTACCTCCACGCCCACCGCGGCGAGATCGTCGGCATCGCCTCCGGCTTCGCGGACCTGGACCAGCTGACCACCGGCTTCCAGCCGAGCGACCTGGTCGTCCTGGCGGCCCGGCCGAGCGTCGGCAAGACCAGCCTCGCCCTCAACGTGGCCGAGCACGCCGCCGTTCGCGAGGGCAAGACGGTCGGCGTCTTCAGCCTGGAGATGAGCAAGGAGCAGCTCGTCCTGCGCCTGCTTTCCAGCGTCGCCGCGATCGATTCGCAGCGACTCCGCTCCGGCTTCCTGGAAGAGCTGGACTTCGCCCGGATCGCGCCGGCGCTGCAGGCCCTCTCGGACGCGCCGGTCTACATAGACGACACTCCCAACATCAGCACGATGGAGCTCCGGACCAGGGCCCGCCGCCTTCAGGCCGAACACGGATTGGACCTGCTCATCGTGGACTACCTGCAGCTGATGCAGGCCACCACGCAGAGCCGCGACGCCAACCGCGTCCAGGAGGTCTCGGAGATCAGCCGCGGGCTCAAGGGCCTCGCCCGCGAGTTGAAGGTCCCCGTCCTGGCCCTCTCTCAGCTCTCCCGCCAGCCGGAGATGCGCGAGTCGCGCGAGCCGCGGCTCTCAGACCTGCGCGAGTCGGGCGCCATCGAGCAGGACGCAGACCTGGTCCTCTTCCTGTGGCGCGAGAGGGACAAGCCCGGCGACGAGAGCGAGATAGACGGCGAGGTCGTCAACCTGCGCCTCGCCAAGCACCGCAACGGCCCCACCGGCGAAGTGAAGCTGTGGTTCAAGAAGAGCCAGACCCGCTTCATGAGCTACGCCGGCGAGCGCTACGCCGAGGCCGTCTGAGCCTTCCGGGGCGCCGGGCCTACACTTCGCACACTGTGGCGGCAGCAGCCGCCGGCATAGGGAGGAGTCAGATGGGCGTGATCATCGTCCGGGAGATGGTCGGCACCAGTCCTCACTCGTGGAGCGACGCGGCCCGCCAGGCCGTCGCCCTGGCCAGCAAGACCGTCCGGAACATCCGCACGGTGGAGGTCCTCCAGTCCACCGCCCGCGTCGAGGGCGGCGAGATCGTCGAGTACCGGGTCCAGATCAAGCTCGGCTTCGAATACGAGGAGTAGCCCGGCGCGGCTCGGCGGCGGGGCACCACTCGGCGCAACGGGCGCGGTCCGCACGCTGCACCGTGATTTGGGCCGGCGCACGGCGGCGGCAAGATTGCCGCAATGCGGATTCTCCAGCTCACCTCCGTACAGGGTCCGGCAGCCACGGCCAGGCTGATCCGCGCTACCCCGCCGAACGGCCGCGACCCGATGGCCGTGCCGTTCGCTCTGATCGACGGAACGACCGATGCGGTCGGGCAGCCGCTCGCCGCGCAGACGGCTTCCACTGCACCATCGCCGGCCACCGTTTCATCGCCGACCAGCTGTGCGAGCAGGGCATGCGGGACTGGGTGGGCGGCATCGTCGCGGCCCGGCGAGAGGCGTCGCGGCTCGCCGTACCGAGATAAGCGGCGGTTGATCGCGGGCGGCGACCATGCGCCTATGCAGCCGTCCGCCGCCAGTCCAATTGACACTCGCCGGCTGGACTTCATATCCTACGCGCCGCCGATGGCGGATCGGCGGGTGGGGGAGGAGGAGCTGCGAGTGTCCCTCGAGCCGGAGATCGGCGACCGTCTCGCCGAGGAGATGGCGCGCGTGCGGCCGTGTTTCCCGCTGCGCCGCGCCAAGATCCAGCGCCCGTTCCTGCCCGAGGAGACCCTTCCGAGGGACCGCCTCTTCTCCTTGCTTGAGGCTCGGGCGGGCCGCCGGCTCGTCTACGTCGTGGCCGAGGCCGGCTTCGGCAAGACCACTCTCGTGGCGGATTTCCTGCGCAGGTCCCAACTCCGGACCTTCTGGTACAGGCTCGACGAGGACGACACCGACAGCCTGGTCTTCATCCGATACCTCGTTGCCGCTTGCCAGGCGGTCGACACGAACCTCCTGGCGCGGTGCGCCTCGCTCCTTGCCGAGTCCACGCCGGAACCGGCGCCCGTCGAGATCGTCACGGAGACGCTCCTCGCCGAGGTCGGGGGCCTCGGAGACATCCCCTCGGCCCTGGTGCTGGACGACTTCCACATGGCCGAGCCGGTGCCGGCCATCGGGGCACTGGTCGAGCGGCTCCTTGCGCGGGCGCCCGCCGGTCTTGAGGTGATCGTGGCCAGCCGGCGGACTCCGAGCCTCTCGGTCGCCGCCCTGCGAGCTCGCGGGGAGATCGCCGAGCTGGGTCGCGAAGAGCTCAGATTCGACGAGGCGGAAACGGGGCGCCTGTTCCGAGACTCGTACCATCACCCGCTCGAGCCCGATGTGCTGCGCGACTTGCAGGCGCGGACCGACGGCTGGGCTGCCTCTCTCCAGCTCGTCAAGACCGCGGTCGACGGCCGATCTCCGGGCCAGGTGCGTAGTTTCGTGAACTCGCTGTCCGGTGCCGAGGGCGATCTGTACGACTATCTGGCGGAGGAAGTCGTCGGCGATCTCGAACCGGAGCTCCGTGACTTCCTGGTTCGAACCTCCATTCTCGAGGACATCGAACCGGAGACGGCGAGCGTGGC